>NVUN01000005.1 GCA_002401925.1 Candidatus Kaiserbacteria bacterium | reverse complement strand
TCTTTCGCTGCGGCCCTCTGATACCCGAAGGTATGAGGGCAGACCTTATCCCTAAGTTACGGTCGCTGTTTTGCCGAGTTCCTTGAGGAACTTTCACCCGTTCGCCTTAGTCTTCTCGACTCTACCACCTGTGTTGGTTTGCGGTACGGTCCACGCATAATTAAGCTTAGAAGCTTTTCTCGGAGGGCTCTTCGCACAAATCTCTCTAGGCGAACCTAGAAATTTATTCGACTCTCGGAAGTATGTGATACACGGATTTTCCTATGTATCCTCCCTTGGAGTAAAAAACATCAATCCAATAAGATGCTTGTACTTATTTCCCCCGTCACTCCATCGCATTATGCGCAGGTTACGGAATATTAACCGTATGTCCATCGCCTCCCCCGTTCGGGATCGGCTTAGGCCCGACTAACCCTGAGCTGATCTTCATAGCCCAGGAAACCTCGGTATTTCGGCGTGTGGGAATCTCACCCACAATGCGGTTACTCGTGCCAACATTCTCACTTCCATATGCTCCACCATGGGTCACCCCTTTGGCTTCATCGCGAATGGAACGCTCTCCTACCGCTCATGAACTTCACTGGAAAAACAACCGAAGTTGTTTCTCCAATGAAATTCACAAGCCCGCGTTTTCGGTATGATACTTAACCCCGATCATCTTCGGCGCAAGGTCTCTGAGTGAGTGAGCTGTTACGCTATCTTTAAAGGGTGGCTGCTTCTAAGCCAACCTCCTCACTGTCGAAGAAACCTCACCTCCTCGTTTGTACTTAGTATCAATTTTGGGACCTTAAACTGCGATCTGGGCTGTTTCCCTTTCGAGCACAGGAGCTTCGCCCCCTGACTCTAACTGCCGTGTTTTTGATCTCTGGTATTCGGAGTTTGATAGGAGTGACGGATTTTCATCCTGTTCACACCTGCCAGTGCTCTACCCCCAGAGGGAACACACGACGCCAACCCTAAAGCTGTTTCGGAGAGAACCAGCTATTACCGGTTCGATTAGCTTTTCACTCCTTACCACAAGTCATCCGAGCGCGTTGTGCGACGCAGCGGTTCGGGCCTCCAGAAGTCTTTCGACCTCCTTCACCCTGCTCATGGTAAGCTCACCTGATTTCGGGTCTTATACATACGACTATAATTCGCGCTATTCACACTCGCTTTCGCTGGGACTCCACCCGACAAGGGCTTAGTCAGCCATATATATAAACTCGTTGGCTCATTCTTCAATAGGCACGCCGTCGAGGTTCAAGACCTCTTCGACTCCTTGTAGACACATGGTTTCAGTTCTATTTCACTCCCCTAAACGGGGTTCTTTTCACCTTTCCCTCACGGTACTTGTTCACTATCGATCTGAATGTATATTTAGCCTTACCGGTTAGTTCCGGCAGATTCACTCGGGCTATTCGTGTCCCGAGCTACTCAAGAGTACTAGCTAAAGAGATATGATTGTTTTCAAATACGGGACTATTACCCTCTAGGGTCAACCTTCCCAGGTTGTTCTTTTAACAACATATTTTGTAACTCTTCCTACATAAATGCAGCACTAGTATCTTACAACCCCCCTACGCAAGCGCAGAGGTTTGGGCTTCTTCCGTTTCGCTCGCCGCTACTCAGGAAATACCTATTGGTTTCTATTCCTCCGGGTACTAAGATGTTTCAATTCCCCGGGTATGCCCCCTGTATCAAGTACAGAGTCATCGAGTGTTACTCGATGGGGTTCCCCCATTCAGAAATTTTCGGATCGAAGGTTGTTTGGCACCTCCCCGAAACTTATCGCAGCCAGACCACGTCTTTCATCGCTCCATTCAGTCAAGGCATCCACCATGCGCCCTTAATGGAACTTCCTGTAAGGAGTTCCACTAACTGCTTTGTTTGTGTCTTGTGTCAACACAACATAAACCACTTTATGTTTGTTGACGTGTTTTGAAACTACCAGCAAGCCCGGTGAGGCCGCTGTTAGTGTAGTTTCGGTTTTAGTCTTGTACCCCCTGCAAAGTGAGTACAAGACAAAATGCAATGTGCCATCCTATACGGAAAGACCCGTGATCGGCTAGATCACAAAATCAAATAGGACGACACTATTCTGCATGTCGATTTCAATGCTATGTAATTGTCAAAGTACACACATATTCACCCAAGAAAAAAAGCCGCTGCGGCGACCGTAGTTGTGCTTTCAAAATGAAAAATCACCCCTAACGGATCGCTGTTTGCTTGCTTAAATTTCTCATAAATACGTGAAGGCTATTATATAGATGCAGGAGCAAAAGTCAATAAAAAGAGATATTTCTTACTATCTTCTGATGTATAAAAGAAGCCCCCAATTTGCAAATGCAAATTGGGGGCTTTAACTATGTGGAGTCCTAGCCAATAAGACCCCACTTACCTACGGCAAAGGTGTGAGAAAGTGGAGTGTCGGTGCCCTCTTCACAAACAGTACTCAGCTCCATAGTCATCGTTCCATCAGGGTTCTGATAGAATTCGACGTCCACATCCTCCTCTATAGTGACACCCTTCTCTGCTAAGTAGAGACTGATATCTCCGAATGGACACGACGGATCTGATGAGATTATCCCCACCCTATCTTTATTAAGAAGCTCCCGTTCTTGAATAGCATTTGCCATTGCAAAATACCCTTCCTTTATCTTGTGAACCGACCTCCCTTATACCACATAACAAAACACCCGCCAATACGACGGGTGTTTTGCAACAAAAGTAGATTCTACTATTTGTGGTTCATTTCTGAACGAAGTTTTTCGAGATACTTTGCAGCGGCGTCTTGTCCACCAAGTCCGAACGCAAGTCCGAACGCTAGTGAAAGTGCTACCACAACTCCAGCAAACAATGTTTGCAAGAATGCAGTTGCGACGTTTAGCTGTACAAGTGCTGCGAGAAACGCAAATATCCAGATTGACCACTTAGCAAGACTGCCAAGAAAGTGTGCACTGGGCATTTCTGCGGCACGAGCCGCACCTGTTACTACGTTCTTGATGAACTCAGCAAGTACTGCTGCGATCAAAAGAATCAATACAGCAACAATAACCTGTGGAAGATACGAGAGAACGACTGCCTGAAGGAAGACGCCCACTTGTTGTAATCCGAGAACTTCAACAGCAGCCATAAGGAATACAATGATTATGAACCATTTTACTAGTCCACCAAGTAATCCTCCTGCGCTCATTTGAAATCCACCTCGATTTACTGCCTCTTCAAAACCGGCACTACGGAGTGCGTTGTCGATCTTAAGTGCTTCGACGACTTGCGCCACGACGCGACCTAAGATAGCTCCAACGATCCAACCGATAACAAAGATAACAATTGCTACCACAATGTTCGGTACGAACACTACAAAGTTTAACCAAACTTCTTGAAACGACTGCTGAATAGCAGCTGTCCATGATTGAATAAACATAACGATAATTTTTGCCTAGGCGTTATATTTGAAATCTAATAATAGTCACACGACCTACTATCATAATACCACTGTACACAGACACGTAACTGTCCTCCTGTGGAGTATTCAATTTATTCTGGTTTTCTAGTTTTGCGCATATGCACATCCTTCCAAGCTGGACCAAGGCGATCAACTATAATCTGATGTGGATAATCCAATACATCACGAATGAGGCGATCATATACCCCCAGTCGATACATGAAATCTTCAGTAGAAAACGCAGCGTAGCGTAGTTCCCGTCCCATATGAGCTTCGAGATCCCGAATAGCAGCTTTAAGTTTCGAGTCCTTCACAGAGTCCCCTACCACAAGAATATCTACACGACTGTCAGATTCTCTAAGAAATTCTCCGGAGACTATAACGAGTTTAATTTTACCAACACCACTAACTTTTTTAAGAATTCCTTTATCGTCTGTAGGTGCAATATTAAGTACAAAGCTACGGAGTGCTGAAAGATCCGCAAAGTCTCGATCTATACCAAATACAGTAACTTTCTTTTTTGTTTCTTTTTTGTTCTTTCCGCTCCCACTTGTGACAAGACGTGCACTTTGCTGTTTTTTTACAAGCCCCATTTTTGCAAATAAATTGAGTTCTTTACGAACTGTCTGRGGGTGTACTTTTGCYCGCTTKGCAATTTCATCTGAGGTGTAATCTGTATCTTGGTTTGATAAGAAGAGTCGCAGTATTTTTACACGCGCTGAACTGCCAAATAGTGCTCCGAGTACGTCATTCATTGCAGTGATTGTAGCATACAAAAAGCCGCACCCAAGAGGCGCGGCTTTTCGTATAAAACGAAATAATTTAGAATTATTTCAACTCTACTGTAGCTCCAGCTTCAGTCAAAGCAGTCTTCATTTCTTCTGCTTCTTCTGCCTTTACGCCAGTCTTAACGTCCACAGGGGCGCTCTCTACGAGATCCTTAGCTTCTTTAAGACCAAGTCCTAGAACGGCCTTTACAGCCTTGATAACACCAATCTTTGAATCTCCGATTGATACAAGGTGTACGTCGTAGTCGCTCTTCTCTTCAGCTCCAGCACCTGCGTCAGCACCTCCTGCTACTGCTACTGCAGCAGCTGAAACACCGAACTTCTTCTCAAGAACCTTTACAAGTCCGTGAAGTTCAAGAACAGTCATCTTCTCGATTTTTTCGATAAGATCCTTGTATTCTGCTGGTACTTCTACTTCCTCCTCTTCTTCAACAGGAGCAGCTTCTTCCTTCTTCTCTTCAACAGCTGCTTCCTCTGCAGGAGCTTCTGTAGTTGTTTCTGCTACTTCTTCAGTAGCAACGTCGTCTTTCTTTTCTTCTTCAGTCATAATAATTTACTAATAGTTTGTAATAACCTTAAGCTTCCTTCTTCTCTGCAATTGCGTTCAATGCCACAACAAATCCTTGAATTGGACTGTTGATGACGTTCGCAAACATACCACGGAGTGTATCCATTGGTGGAATAGTTGCTATCTCGTTCATCTCTACTGCATCCATAAAGCGTCCTTCAAAGACACCTCCTACAATAGATAGTTTACCTTCATACTTCTTTACAAATGCGTGAACACCACGTGCTGCTGCTGTAGGATCATCAGATCCATACGCTACAGCGATCTCTCCTTCGAGTTCAGGYTGYTCACCTTCTACACCTGCACTTGCAAACGCACGACCCATAAGAGTCTTACGTGCAACAAAGTACGATATTCCTTCTTCACGCAAACCACCACGCAAATCAGTTTCTTCACTTACGGGAAGACCCTTAAAGTGTACGAACACTGTTGATGCTGATGTTTTCACTGCATCTTCAAGACGTTCTAATATTGCTTTCTTTTGTTCTTTTGTTTTTGCCATAATTAAAAAAATGGCCAGTAAAAACGGACCATTTCTAAATACTTAGAATAGTTCGACCTCGGCACGACTGAATGAAGTACATTTAATACTTCTGCGCACTGTCTTAAGCCCGTTGATCGAAACTATACCAAAAGAATACATTACTGCAAGTAGATTTGACACAAAATTACAGACATGCCACTATTGCGCAGGCCTTTTCGATTCGCAGGCTAACCAAGCGAATCATACATAGGAAAATTACATGAGTTCYGMGTTRWTRTCCCTAACGGGAAATGAGTACAAGCTTGCCTATTGGGCATTGCATCATCGTGCGGGAAGTATGGAGTTACAATCGAAAGTTGTATCCTACTTCACCGACGACACTAACTCGCCTATTGGAGTCTACTTCAAAACTAAAAAAGAAGTCGATTTCATTATAGGTCTCGCAAAAGCGGTAGATGTAACTCTCAGAGAGTAGTAACATCCTATGTAAAGAGCGGATACTTTTGTATCCGCTCTTTTTAATACCTACCTGAATAGGAAGAGTGACGCTGCGGCCTGAGCAATACCGCTTGCAGTAATGTCATAGTAGTTTACTGCCAACAATACACCGAGACTCATTGAGAGTATTAAGATAAATCCAAAAAGAAAGTTGAAGAAAGTTCCGTTTAAAATACCTTGTTCCATTTCACTATAGTACCTTAAATACTCAGGTACGACAAAAGGCCCTCCCCGTTTCCGGGAAGGGCCTTTGTGCCGTTTGGTTGTTGAGCCGAAGCTCTTCAACCGTCCATCTAGTTAACCAACGTGGTTATCTAGAGTAATCAAGCTAACTCGATTACGAAGGGTTAACGTGGGTTGGTCCGAAGATGTCACCCTTGAATACGTCGTCTCCCTCTTGGTAGTCACCTGCGTCAGCGTCGATATCAAACTGCAAGTTTCCAGTTGAATCGTCACTTAGCCATGCCTGAAGTGTGTTACCGTCAGTGGTTAGTCCACCTGTGTTTACATAAACACTTACAGTTTCACTACCTCCTGCTGGARTAGTCAGGGTCTTGTCTGCAAAGACAATGGCTCCTGATGTACTTCCTGAAGTTGCTCCCAAACTTACTTGGTCAAGCTGGTTTCCGTCGTCATCTTTCAACGTTAGTACGTTTGTTGAAGTCGATAGAGTACCTGCGATTTCGAAGTTAATTTGCATTGAGCTTGAAGCGTCAAATGTAACGTCTTCATCTCCTGAGTTTGTAATTACAATCTTAGCTGCAAGGTAGTTAGCACTTGCTCCAAGAACTGTACTTACACCACTGTTATCGAAGGCAAACGCTGGGAATGCTTCGTACACAGTTTGTGTAGTTGCAGTACGGTCAGTTGCTGAATCAACAGCAGTACCTGAGTCCGCTCCAGTAGTYTGTACCTCGTCAAGAACAGCAATTACACTGCTGCCGTTTGTCACACCACCTGTAACGATGTTGTTAGTAACAGCCTTAACAGTGATAAGAATGTGTCCGTCAGCTGGAACAGTAACTGCTCCGTCGKTGAAGAATACTTCAACACCTGCTGCAACACCTGTGTTTGTCTTTTCACCAATCTTAGTAGCTCCGTTGTAGAAAACATACTTTGCCACTGGCAAGTTTGCTGCCTTAACAATAAGACTATCTAGATCAAGAGCTTCAACGTTGTCAGAAGCAAGTCGGAATACACCGATTGTTTGCTCTGCTGTTGTGTTGTCAAGAATAAGTCCTGCATCAGGTGAGCTTGAGTCAACTGATGTAGTCAATGTTCCTGTTCCTGCAACAGTCATTGTCTGTCCTGCTCCTGCTGGAGTGATAGTAACAGATGTTCCTGATGTTAGACCAACTGCTGTTACGTCACCTGAATCGGTGTCGATAGAGATAGTGTGAGTATCTCCAGCTGTTGCTCCTGTTGCAAGATCTGCAACTACAGCGATCTCTATACTACTGTTTTTTGCAATAGTAATTTGAGTATCAAGTGTAATTACTAGAGTTTCGTCACTTGCTCCTGTGTCAGAAAACTGTTCAGCATCTGCTACACGAGTTTCGTAAACGTCTCCACGAACTGAATCGTTGGTTGTTCCTCCTGAAAGGTTTGCCCAGATTTCTACGTTGTCGATTGTTCCTGCGTCATCACCTGCATCTCCAAGTGTATCTTCAAGTACAAGTCCAGTAACTTTTACGTCTTCACCTGAGTTCGCTGCATCAAGAGATGCTGTTGCGAACACAAAGTCGTTAGCACCGTCCACGATTGAACGAGCTGAAGGTTGTGTAAGAGTTGTTGCTGACAATGCAGCTGACTTAACTGTCATAGTGTTAGCTGTAGCTGTTGCTGTTGGCAAAGTTACGCTATCACCAGTTGAGTTACCTTGTGCGTCAGACCAATCTGATGAAGGAATGGTGCTGATTGCTAGGGTGTCATCGTTAGCCCAGTTTGAATCAAGTTGTCCGCGTACAAAGATTGTAGTCACGCCAACTGGAAGATCAATTGAACTGAATGTAAGTGCGTCAGTATTTGTTCCACCTGAAGTGGTCAAAACTGATGAATCAACAGGTCCAGCAAGAACTGAACCGTTCTGATCTACCAATGTTACATTGGTGATCTGACGACTTGTTGATCCGGCATCAACGGTAAGATCAAAGTTCATTGTCTGAACATTGATTGACTCACCCTTGAGATCCATGCTAAATGCTCCAAGAAGTTCATCTGAGTTTTGTACTCCGATGTTTGCAGCTGGAGCTGCGTTTGAACGAGATACTGAGTTGAATGTACCTGCTGCGATAGTTACAACTGAAGCGTTGTATACAGGTTCAGTTGTAGTGAATCCTGCACCACCGTCAGAAACAGTAATTCCGTATCCGTATGTTTCACCAGTTACGTGAATATCAGTGAATTCTTCGATGTCGAAGGCTACAGTACGGTTTGTACCACCTACGATATCACCCTTAACTACGATCTCTTTGTTTAGACCTTCGTTAATAACAATTCCTGAACCAAACATTACAGTGTATACGTCACCAACGATTGTTGGGGTGTATGCAACACCATCTACGTAAGCCATAACGTTTGCAAGGTCTGTTTGTGAAGCTGATCCACTCATATCAAATCGGATTGAGTGCAAACGTACGTTTTCAGCTGATCCCGCTGTTAGGCGAACTGCTGTGAATGTGTAGTTTGATGTACCAACTTCTTCAGTCTTGTCTGAGTTAGGATCTTCTGAACCACGGATACCTGTCACTGCACCAATCGCAAGTGTTGCGTTGATTGTGTGAGCTGCTCCTGTGATTGGAAGTGATCCAGCAACTGTTGCTGAAGTGTTAACTGAAACAACTGAGAAAGTAGCTACTTCCCCTGCTCGCGCGTCAAGAACTGCTTCCATGTTAGCTGCAACAGTGAATGTACGAGTTTCCCCTGCATTCAATGTAACTGCTGATCCGATAGTAGCTTGGTCGTTTGAGTTAAGAACCTTTGCGTTTCCAAGTTGTGTTCCGTTTTGGTCAAGAAGAACAACTCCGTCAAACGATAGGTTACTTGATAGACCTCCACGTTGCACAGTAACGTTATTGATTGTTTGTGCTGCTCCGCTGTTGTTTGTAACAGTGAACTTAGTGAAAGGTACGCGTGCTGCTGATTCAGGAGCAAGACCATTAGCTGGTTGTGCTGCTGCTGAAACGGTAACACCTGTTCCTGTAGGAACTGTTGTACCTGGAGTAGTTGTGGTTGTGCTTCCTCCCATTGAGTTAGCCTTTGCACGTGTACTTGGTCCCCAGTATCCTGTTCCAGCTGAAAGTCCAACTGGTGTAAGGATGCTAGCTGCGTTTGCGTTCTGGAACGCTACTACAGCTTGCTTTGTGCGGTTACCGAAGTATGAAGTTTCATTTCCGGCTGAACCTGCTCCTGAAGTAGAAACTGTAAATCCGTTTCCGTTTAGGAACTTCTGGATGTTCATAACTTCTCCACCTTGATCACCTACATCGTGACTAAGAGTAAAGTTGTATGAACCTGTTGTTGTGGTAGTTGTACCACCTGTCATTCCTGCAAGCTGTGCTTGTAGAGATGAAATTGTTGAAAGCAATGATGCAATCTGTGCTGCAAGATCGTCAACGCTCTGTGCTTGTGCCGGTGTGACAAAAGCGAACGAGAAAACCATAGCAACTCCAATTGCTGCTGCTGCAACTTTTTGTGTTGTTAATGCAATACTCATATTAATTATTTTATTTAATTGTAGCGCCATATACTAAATGTATATGGCCGCTACAGCTTATAGACCTTTTTGTGACTATAGTAAGTCCCGGCTACCCGGGGTATCCCCCCGGGCTCTGAAAGCCCGGAGACAAACCATAGCTGCAAAATTAATTTGTCGACCAAACTAATTTCACACTTTTTCTTCCACTCGCTTTGCCGAAGCATCTCGAGTAGGCGCTGACTAATTTTCTCCGCTCGTAACATTACTATTAATAAATATGTAATGGAGTCACTCGCGATTCGAAGAGTCAACTTTTTTATAATTGCCATCTTGCCATCACCATTATTTCGACACGGTGATGTATGCAAGTTAGCGAACGTGTTTGAGCCTGAATTTCTGACGTGCAGTTATAGCTGCACACATGCGTGTACAGCTATGCGGAACATAGCTTCTTTTTTCTGAAAACCTTTCTACTATATATAGACGAGCGAACCCGCCTACCCTTACAAAGTAAGGCGTAGAAAGTGAATGAGTGTATTCAATTATCAAAGTACACACAGAGCAAATGTTACAAGAACATTAATACTCCATACCCACATTATATATTGCTGCGCCAAGTGAGCAATAAACTCTAGCGAGTAATGTGGATAGCGAACAAACATCAATATGTGAATAAACACATATACGTTGAAGCAGCCGCATCATTTTTACATGGGCGGCTTTTGTTCTTGGCTTAACGTGGGGTAAGCATACTAGTTCAGGGGTAAAAGTCAACAGAAATACGCCTAAAATGTCACTAAATAACAACACAAAATAAGGCACCTTTTGCATCATTTTTAACCTAAAATTGCCTATTTTTTAAACAACCAGTGARTAAACTGTCCATCGCTTCGCACCCTCTCGTTTAACTACCTGATCAGCGATCAGAGAACTCAGTTCTCGTTGTATACTTTTCTCACTACAATCACTTACTTCCTTGGCAATGTCCTTGATGTGCACAGGACTCTTCTTGGTAACTACATCGAGTATTGCCATACGTCGACTTGTAACTCGCCTCTTCGAACGCACTGATTGATTTGTTTCTTTTATTTCCGAGCTAGTTTTAGCTTTATTGTCCGTAACAGTTTCTGTGTCCTTGAGAATGTCCTTTAGTTTTTTGTCCGTGACAACTTTCTTTTGTCCGTGAGACTCATTTGGTATTGGTGTAAAATCTCCTTCTGTTAATTCAAGTGTTTCTGATGAACTCCCCTTTTGAGACTTCTCCAAAAAGTGTGCGAAATCAGCATAGGCATATTTCAATACTTCGAGATTCATATCTGAGACATACCCCGAAGCATGTACCACATCAAGAAGAGATAGTACCTGTCGCACCTGTGCGGAAATGTTCGCCACTGCATTAGCTCCAGTACTCTGAAACCCTTCCCGAAGTGTCATCACCATAGGAAGCATCTGCTGACAGAGGTTACGAATGTTCTCACGGACACTTTCATTTTCAGGAACAAAGTTTGTCACTAAGTACGTTGCAAGAACAAGACGCTCAACTTTCTTGTAAGCAATCTCCGCTGCAGCATTTTGTCCAAACGGTCTCACAGACATGTTCGCATCTTGCGACATTCCTTCTTGGTTTATAAGCATATTTGAGCTTTTTGTGTCCTTTACAGTCATAGTATTTGTCCTTTAGATAAAGGACATTTCAATTTAGTTTTTGTCCTTAAGAACTGCGTCCTTAAGAATGTCCTTTATGCTCTACCCATCATAGTTTTATGTCCGTTAAAGTCAAGCCCTTGTAGCTACATACTCATATAGTCGGCAGGAACTAAGACTCTCTCATATGTTATTATTACCTCTATATATAATGTATAAATAATTAATCGAATCCCACAATGGCAGCACGAAAACGAAAGACGACCCAGGTAAAGAAATCCAAGTCCGATATGAAACGACCACGCAAACGAAAACAGGCGGACGTCGATGATCAGTTCTCATTAGATCTCCCTGTAGCATCCGAAACACTCCGTGGAGTTTGGGCTATTCTTGCGGCTGCAGCTGCAGTCTTTTTCATGCTGGCATGGTTTGATTTTGCGGGAAAAATGGGAGCCACTCTCTTCATTTGGTTGTCGGCATTATTTGGTGCTGGCTATGTTTTGGTACCAATTCTTTTTGCGCTCCTAGCCACTGTTCTTTTCCGGTCACTTGAAAGTGAGAAGATTGGCACAATGAAAATAGTTGGTGCTGGTATCTTCTTTTTTAGTGGACTGGCTTTTGTTGAAACTCTCTTCCCTGGAAAAGGTGGTCTCATCGGCAAACTATTCTCTGCGCCACTTGTGTACGCCGTTGATACTATCGCTACCATAGTTGCACTATTGTCCTTGATCGTAATTTCTCTACTCATTGCTTTTGATGCTCACCCACAACATGCCTTCCCTACTCTGCTACGCATGATCCGCAAAGAGTCTGACGAAGAAGAACACATTTTGGAAGAGGAGGAAGAAGCAGCTATTGAAGTAGAAACAGCACGTGCAGACGAAGAGGAAGAAGTTGAAGAGGAGGTAGAAAAACCTGAACCAAAAAAGGCAGGTGGTATTTTCACCTTCGGAAGTGACAACAATGACGAGCCTGCTGTATTTAATTTCGCTGCAGGAGGTGAAGGAGCATACACTCCACCACCACTTTCACTTCTAAAAAAAGATAGCGGCAAGCCATCAGTAGGAGATGTGAAGGCAAGCGCAAATACCATTAAGCGCACCTTACAAAACTTCGGTATTAATGTCGAAATGGATGAAGTGTCTATTGGTCCCACCGTCACCCGTTATGCAATTAAACCTGCTGAAGGTGTGCGACTAGCAAAGATCATGAGTCTTCAGTCAAACCTGGAACTCGCACTTGCAGCAACCCCTATTCGTATTGAAGCTCCGATCCCTGGAAAAGCACTCGTTGGTATTGAAGTTCCTAACACAACCAAATCAACACTTGGACTAGCAACACTGTTCAGTGATAAAGAATTCCAAAATTCAGACAAACCTCTACTTGTTGCACTTGGACGTGATATTACTGGTAAGCCACATTACACAAACATTGCTAAGATGCCTCACCTTCTTATCGCGGGTACCACTGGTGCTGGTAAGTCAGTAACTGTGCATGATCTCATTGTCAGTCTTCTTTATCGCCGTGGACCTCGTGAACTACGATTGGTTATGATTGACCCTAAGCGCGTTGAACTTACTCTCTACAACGAAATCCCCCACCTTCTTACCCCAGTTATTACAGATGCCAAGAAAGCTATTCTTGCACTTAAATGGCTCGCCCAAGAGATGGATAGGCGTTACGACATCCTAGAAGCTGAGAAAGTTCGTGACATCGACTCATACCACAAGAATATCTACGACCCTGCTCAAAACAAAAAGAAGGATAATGACGATGAGGATGACAAAAATGCACCTGAGCCGATGCCATACATCGTTACCTTTATCGATGAGCTCTCTGACCTTATGCAGGCATATCCACGCGAACTTGAAGCAGCTATCGTACGTCTAGCTCAAATGAGTCGTGCTGTTGGTATTCACTTAATACTTTCAACACAACGACCGAGTGTACAAGTTATTACCGGACTCATTAAGGCAAACATCCCTGCCCGTCTTGCGCTTAAAGTATCCTCTCAAATTGATTCACGTACGATTCTTGACATGGGTGGTGCTGAAAAACTCATAGGTGCTGGTGACATGCTCTACCTTTCAGGAGAGATGAGTAAGCCGCGTCGTATTCAAGCGCCTTATGTGTCTGAAGACGAAGTCAAAGCTATTGTTAAGTACCTTGTCGACAGTCACTCTGACGAACTCCCTGATGAGATCGACCTCACTGAGGTCAATCACGAAAACAGTATCTTCTCTGCAACAGTAGGAAGTAACGGTGCCGACGAAGATGACCTCTATGAAGATGCTAAGAACGTCATTATAGAAGCCGGAAAAGGATCTACTTCATTCCTTCAACGAAAACTACGGGTTGGATATGCACGAGCAGCACGCCTTATGGATATGCTTGAAGAACGAGGTGTTGTCGGTCCTCCTGATGGCTCTAAGCCACGAGAAGTACTAGACGATGGCACTACTGAAGAAGTATCTGAAGAGGAAGAAGAAATCGAAGACGATGGTTCTCTACTTGGTTCTGTAGATACATCTGACGAAGACGAAGATACAGACGAAGACGAAACAGATGTTGAATATGAAGAGGAGGAAGAAAAAGTTTAATAATCATACACCACCATGCTTCCTCACCGCTCAAAATTAACAAAGTATTTCTTTATCGCCTTCCTACTTCTCGTTCTCCTCTATACCTACTTTGAGGCACGGAACATGCTCTATGGGCCGCAAATACACCTGCCTGCAGGTGAGATCACTACTGTGTCTGATGAGTTGATCGAAATACGCGGTACGGTAAAAAACGTTGTAGAGATCACCCTGGATGGGCGCCTTATCTTTATAGACTCTGATGGAAACTTCGTAGAAAAACTACTTCTCGCTGATGGACTCAACAGCTTCTCTTTTAAAGCAAAAGACAAATTCGGGCGCAAAACAAGTGAAGTACTCAACGTCGTATATCAAATACCTGAAGGTAAGCGTCGTAGTCTCAATACTGATACAATAGAAGAATAATAAATAATACATAATTATGAGTGCCGCAAAGAAAAAAGTAACGAAAAAAAAAGCTCCTTCAACTGAAAAGAAGGCAGCAGTGAAAGCTCCGGAAGAAAAGGAGACTAAAGGCAATGCAAAGATAAACGCCGCTATTGCTGACATCAAAAGTAAGTTCGGTGATGAGGCCATCATGAAACTAGATGACCAGGCGCGTGTTGACGTAGATACTATTCCTACCGGTTCAATCGGTGTTGACTGGGCACTGGGTATCGGTGGCCTCCCCCGTGGACGTATTATAGAAATTTACGGTCCGGAATCTTCTGGAAAAACTACCCTTTCCCTCCATGTAATTGCTGAAGCACAAAAGAAAGGTGGTGTATGTGCTTTTATTGATGCAGAACATGCACTTGACCCAGTGTATGCTAAAAAACTTGGGGTAAAAACGCAAGATCTTCTTATTTCCCAACCTGATACTGGTGAACAAGCTCTCGAGATTGTCGAAAGCCTTGTTCGCTCTGGTCACCTTGATGTTATCGTTATCGACTCAGTTGCAGCCCTTACTCCAAAAGATGAAATTGAAGGAGATATGGGTGCACATCAAATGGGTAAGCAGGCTCGTCTTATGTCACAAGCTATGCGTAAACTCACCGCTATTGCTGCAAAGAGTAAAACTATCATAATCTTCATTAACCAAGTTCGTATGAAGATTGGTATGGTGTTTGGTAACCCTGAAACAACTACTGGTGGTAAGGCTCTTAAATTTTATAGTTCAGTACGTATCGATATTCGTCGTATTGCACAAATAAAGAAAGGTACCGACATTATGGGTGGTCGTCACCGTGTGAAAATCGTAAAGAACAAGGTCGCTTCCCCATTCCGTGTTGCTGAGTTCGACCTTATCTTTAATGAAGGTATTTCTCGTGAAGGTGAATTACTTGCTCTGGGAGAAAAATTCGACATCATCCAAAAAGCAGGTGCCTCATACAGATTCGATGATGTTTCTCTTGGACGTGGATACGATGCCTCACGAACCTACTTGCGAGAAAATAAACAAATAGCGAGTGCTGTCCTCAAGGCGATACGTGCAAAGCTGAAAGAGTCAGCGTAACACCGCTTTTGCTTTTTAACTGTAACTACGTATAATCCGCTCATTATGCTTTCATATGCTGAAGTAAAACCAGGTACTCTCCTAGTGTTAGATGGCGATCCTTTCGAAGTCGTCGCTACCAGTGGAGTAGTCAAAAAACAGCGCCAGAAGCCYCATAACACCGCTAAAATGAAAAACTTGCGTAGTGGTGCCACTGTCGAGAAAACGTTCACTCAGGCCGATAAAATACTTGAGGCTGATATAGAGACACGTGAAATTCAATTCATATATGCTAATCGTGGAGAAGTAACCTTTAGTGACCCAAATAACCCTAAGGATCGCTTTACACTACCTGCAGAGACTGTCGGTGAAGCACTTAACTATATACGTGAGAAGGATCTCGTAGAAGCTCGTGTATTCGAAGATGATGTTATCGGTCTACGCATCCCTATTAAAGTAGCCTTAGAAGTGACYGAGGCCCCACCAAACATTCGAGGTAACACTTCGGCCGGAGGCAACAAAGTAGTAGTTCTTGAGACAGGTCTTAAGGTGACTACCCCACTCTTTGTTGAAGCTGGAAACACTATTCGTGTAAACACAGAAACTGGCGAATACGTTGATCGAGTGTAGAACATAKNNATATAAAGAAAAAACCCACTCTWAGAGTGGGTTTTTTCTTTATATCTTTATTTCATTATATAAGCAAGAAGTGCCATTTCGCGAGCTCGTTTGATTGCTCGGGTAATATCACGCTGATGCTTTGCATTAAGTCCAGTTTGTGAACGAGCCTTAATACGCCCATGTGGGTTAAGGAATCGCTTCAATACGTCGACGTCTTTATAGTCGATGTACTTAATACCGTTTTGTGAAAAATAATCTGCTGTCATAAGTTGGTGCATAATACACTTTTATTCAGTGTTTTCAAGCATATTTCACAAAACTAGAAAGGGATGTCATCAGGATCAATATCTTCTTCAGGATATTCAATGCCGCTAGCTGCAGGAGCAGCTGAAGTTGGCTCTGCTGCTTCGTCTCCCTTAGCGGTCATTGTTGCTGCTGGAGCTGCTGCACCACCACCTCGTGGGCCAAATTGCACRCGATCTGCGACAACTTCAGTACGATATTTCTTTACACCGTCCTGTTCCCAACTACGTGTTTGCATACGACCCTCAATGAAAGCTGCACTTCCTTTGGTAAGGTACTGTGCCACAAGCTCTGCTTGGCGTCCAAACACAACAATGTTGTGATAATCTGCTTGCTCCTTCTTATTCCCCTCTTTATCTTTGTACACACGATTAGTTGCAAGACTAAACGTACCTACCTGCACTCCACTTGGAAGTGATTTCAATTCAGGATCCCGTGTAAGGTTTCCATATACCATTGCTTTGTTTATATACATATATGCGTTCTGATTACTTGAGTATCATTGTAACAAAAAATGCGCCTGATGGCGCATTTTTATTATTCTGTTGTTTTTGTCTCTGCTTCGGGCTTTTTCTCTTCAACGATCTCCTCAATTGATTTCTCAATCTCTTTTTCTGAAATCTCTCCTCCCTCTTCAGCTTCTTGTTTCTTTTCAAGAGTTGCATTCGTGTGAATTTCACGAAGTACATTRTTTTGTGCAGTTTGCATCTGTGCACGTGTCTCTTCACGTGTAGTAGTAACTAGAATGTGACGTAATACCTGTGCATTTGCTGAAAGATCTGCATCACGAAGGTCAATTGCCTGTGATTGATTCATTTCAAATTTCATCCAACCAAAGTATGCAGTTTCGTAACGTGTTTTCTTACCACCATTGTTTACGAATATAGGGTACGCAAGATTCATCATCTCAGGCGTAGCCTCAGAGATAAACGATCCTCCTCGTGCCTCAACGGCACTACGTAGCTTAGCAACTTCACCTTCTAGGTCATCGATAACAACCGTTGGTAAAATGTGATAACCAAGTTCGTATACCTGCAATTCTGCAGTATCTACTTCTGTTTCTGTATTGTTTTCTTCTGTCATTGTGCGTGTGAGGATAACACAGCAAAAACACGTAAGCAAGGCTCGTTTACACCTGTGGAGCACTTAAAAACACGCGCTCTGCATTCTCTCGTAGCTGGTGTGCCACTACATCAAATTCTTCACCCCTCATTGTAGCTATTGCTCTAATAGTATCGATAACAAATATTGGTTCATTTCGCTTACCTCGATGCGGTACTGGTGCCGCATACGGTGCATCAGTCTCTACAAGTATCATATCAAGTGGAGCATCCCTCACTACTTCTTCAAGTTCCGACGCAAAGGTWATAACTCCYGGAAAGGCAATGGTAAACCCAAGYTCAAGATACGCACGTGCTATTTCTTTTGTACCGGTAAAAAAGTGTATGTTCCCTCGCACAGTCTCTCCATAGGTTTTTTGATGCAGTGCAAGAACCTCAAGTGCGTCCTTGTGTGCGTCCATGGACCCTATAGAAGGTCGTACATGCAACATGAGTGGTAGATCGTTATCTGCAGCAAATACTACCTGTGCTTCAAATATCTCTCTCTGATGCGTATATACATCGTCTCGCGGTGTCCGGAAGTAATCGAACCCACATTCACCAACTCCAACCACATGTTCACTCAACAAAGCCTCATAAGCTTCTCTATCAAATTTTTCAGTCGTATCTGTTGGATGCACACCAATAGTTGCTCCAAACACCATCTCTTCACTCTTGGCAAGATCAATAGCCTGTTTACTCGTTTCCAAAGAAACACCTATCGCAATGGTTGCGACATCCTCTTCCTTCATCCTCGCAAAGACCTCAGATCGATCCTCATCGAACTGCTGCATATAGAGGTGTGAATGTGAATCTATATATTTTGTCATATGTATAACAATAATGATTAAATACCCTCTATAGACGTGGGAAAAGATTCTCTGGTTTTTTGTTTTCCAAAACTGCCCTTCTTATAATCTCATTCGCTTCGGGGAGAAATGGCTTGAGCATACCGCCAATAGCATATAGTTCAGTCACCAAATCTGATATAAGTGCCCGCCCCTGTTCTAAATCTGTTTTAACAACTTTAAAAGGTTCCGTTTCAGAAATTTTCTCATCAAGGTCACCGATGCGTTTCCATATATAGTCGAGTGCTTCATTAGCTTCAAATCGCTCCAATGCTTCTACATATTCATTAGGAAACTCTATCTCATCTGACCGCTCTACTAACTCTTCTATATGAGTTTCTGCTAACTTCATTATACGCGCGGTAAGGTTACCAATACCATTCACTAGATGTGCGGTATACCATTCATCCATCTTTTCCCATGTAACATCTGAATCATTCACTGGATGCACATGGCGCATTAAAATATATCGAGTCGCATCAGTACCGTATTTTTCCACTAGTTCAAATGGACTGATAGTATTACCAATAGACTTACTCATTTTCTGCCCATCGCTATTGATAAAGCCATGGTACAGAATAGTGTCAGTTGTAGGTAATTCAGCAGACATCAGTATTGCTTGCCAAATAATAGTTTGAAAACGGATTTGATCCTTCCCTGCTACCTGCATAGTATGACCATCTTCCCAGAATTTTTTAAAATTCCCGTTAGAGTCGTTTGGCCAACCAAGTGTGGAAACATAGTTGGTAAGTGCRTCAAACCACACATACATAACCTGTGTATCATCCCCTGGTACGGGAATACCCCAACTCATCCTCTCTTTAACACGGGAAATACTTAAGTCTTCGAGACCATTTTTAATAAAGGTAATAGCTTCTTCCCGCCGCCAGTCTGGAAGTGTTCTTTTCTCATCGCTCAGTAACGTCAGAAGCTTTTCTTCGTATTTACTTAATGCAAAAAACCAGTTCTCTTCTTCGATTTCCACCGGTACCATATTTGGATGGCTCGGACACTTATCATCTACTAGATCAGAATCACGCAGAAACATTTCGTCTCCTACACAATACAATCCCTTGTATGATTTCTTGTAAATATCCCCTGATGCCACACATCGCTTCCAAATTTCTGTTGCAGCTTCTTTATGATAATCATGTGTAGTACGTACGAAATTATCAAACGAGAGACCTAGTTTACCTTCAAGCTTTTGAAATTCGAGAGCAAACCGATCAACATATTGCTGTCTATCCTCTTTGTTCTCATCTGCTTTTTGAGCAACTTTCTGACCATGTTCGTCAGTACCAATTGAAAAGAACACATCATGTCCGCTTAAACGCCAAAAACGCGCGAGTACATCGGCCTGTATAAATTCAAATGCGTGTCCGATATGAGGTATATCGTTTACGTACGGAAGTGTTGTTGTTATGTATCGAGCTTTCTTATCCATTTTCCTGTTCAACTCCATGTCGTGACTTTTCTATATCTGTAAATAGTTCCTGCACTGCAGCAACTACGGGCACGGCAAGTAGCATACCTAGTATGCCAGCGAGCTCCGCGCCAATCAAGAGAGACAGAATGACCAGAATAGGAGGTACTCCAACCACCTTGGTAACTACAAGTGGATAGATTAAATGGTTTTCAAACTGCTGAATAATTAAGTACAACGCTGCAACCATAAGAGCAACTGCTGGGCCTCCTGTAACAAACGCTATTGCAACCGCGGGGATAGCAGCAAGAATAGGTCCAAACACAGGAATGAGCTCCATAACTCCGGCTATAACAGCAAGGACTAAAGCATATTGAATACCAAGAATAGAAAGTCCTAGAAAGGTGAGCACTCCKATGAGKACCGCGAGCAAAARCTGWCCCTGCATCCAAAGACCTATYTTATGCTGTGCACGACGCCATAATCCGAGTACATAATCTTCATGTTTGAGTGGTGTCATCACCCGTAAAAATTCTTCAATACCTCTTTCATTTACTGCAAAGTAGAAAGAAAATACTACGATAAGAATAAAGCTCACTACCCCACCAAAGATAACTGCCATTGCGGAGAGGAAGTCCCCTGACATTCCTGAGAGGAATGTATTGAAATCTCTGATAGATTGTCCAAAGGAAAAATCATTTAGTAGTGAACGCGTTTCAAGAATAGTACCGTTACTGAGAGCCTCTGTTGCGCCGATGGCTTCAAGATATGTTGGTAATGAAGCAAGTAGTGCAGCTGTTTCATCAAGTACTGGTGGCAAAAGAAAGAAAACGACGCCAAAAAATGCTCCGAAGAACATTAAGTACACTCCGATAACCGCGAAAACACGAGGTACCTTATACCTCATTAAGCCTTTAGCTGCGGGCTCGATCGCGGAAGCAATAACAATTGAAGTAAGAACAATCAGTGCGAGCTCACGTAAATACCACAGAAGAGCTGCTGCTGCGAGAAGTAGTATCACTCTCACAATGGTCCCGGTAGTAATAGAAAAGGTCATGTCTTTCATCAAGATTAGTATAACAGATTCGTCACTTATAAGTATTTTAGAAATAAAAAANGCCCTCAACGAATTTAATCGTTGAGGACCTTTCACTTACGCGGAGTCAGTTGTTGCCGACTCCTCGGAAGTGTCTTCTTCAGCAGAAGGATTGACGGGAGGAAGGATATAGTTCGTCGCTCCATCTTTGCGACCCACACCGTAACCTGTTTGCCAAGCGTCATCACGCTGATCATTAATCACTTTTCTCAGCAGAATTGTGTAGACAACTAACAAAGTTGCCGCCGATCCCGCCAAAGCAGCCACVATCACAAGAGGGTCTGCATTCAAAAGACCAAACGCTCCTGCCATCAACGGAATTACCATCACCGTTACGCCGATGACGATACCGATCGCGCAAAACATCGCTATAAGGACAAAAAATCCGACTTTAAGTATTGAAAGATCTTTCACAAGAAATACCTCTTCTTTCTTAATGGTTGAACCAACCGATATTAGACACTTATAACACAAGCATGTCAATACTCAGCCCTCTAGACCTACAGCTCCAATGCTTCAACTAGTGCATTGAGTGCAACACGCTTCTGTTCTCCAGTATCACGATCACGCAGTGTCACTGTATTGTCTTCAAGTGTATCAAAGTCGATAGTCACACAATATGGTGTCCCAATCTCATCTTGTCGACGATATCGCTTCCCTACGTTACCGTTATCATCAAACATAATCTGTGGAATTGTCTGCTTAAGTTCATCATATACTTCACGCGCTTTTGACACCAATTCAGGACGATTTTTCATCAAAGGAAATACTGCTACTTTTACTGGTGCTAATTCTGGCTTTAACTTAAGAAACACACGTCCATCTCCTAGATCGTCTTCAGTGTATGCGTCAGCTAGAACGGCTAAAAATGCCCTACCTACTCCCATAGATGTTTCAAGAATCCATGGAATAAATTTTTCTCCTGTATTTGGGTCCGTATAATTCAGATCAACACCAGAATGTTCCATGTGTTGCGTGAGGTCATAATTCGTACGATCATGAATACCTTCAATTTCATCAAATCCGTATGTAGGAAATTCGTATTCAATATCCCAAGCATCCGATGCATAGAAGACTAAATTCTCGTGTTGTTTCCAGCGTAGCTTATCTTCTCGAATTCCAAGTGAAAGATACCAATCAAATCGTTCCTGTTTAATGCGATCAAAAGCCTCTTTGTTCTCGTTGGGACGTACAAAAAACTGTGTATCTGCCTGTTCAAATTCACGAGTACGAAACAAGAAGTTTCGTGGAGAAATTTCATTACGAAATGCTTTACCAATCTGAGCAATACCAAAAGGTATCTTAGGATGCATGGAATCTACTATATTTTTATAACTTAAATAAATACCCTGACTTGCCTCCCCAGGTAAATAAACAGGGTCTTCCCCTTTGGATGTAAAGTCTCCTAAGTTAGATTTYACTAGCAAGTTAAAAGCACGTACTGGAGTGAAGTCGTGACCACCACATTTTATACAACGTATATCATCTTTATGTGCATCAAATAATTCTTGTATTTCTTTTTCTGACATCTTCTCATCAGCTGCTACGCCAACGCGCTCCAGTTCTTTATCTACACGTAAACGAGTGTTACATGTCTTACATTCCGCCATGGGGTCAGAAAAACCACTTGTGTGCCCTGAGGCATCCCATACACGCGGATCTTTAAAAATTGCTGAATCAAGGCCATAGAAATTTTCCTTCGCAGACACATTGTCGTGCCACCAAGATCGCTTAATGTTATYCAACAATTCCACACCWTGAGGTCCGTAATCATACACACCAGCTAATCCTCCATAAATCTCTGAACCTTGAAAAATAAACCCTCGGCGCTTTGCGAGACTTACGATCTTCTCCATTGTAGTACTATCAGCGTTTGTCATGAGGCTACTATATCAGTAAATGGCAGAAACCTTAAGTATTTAGAGTGCCACATTCCCGTAGTTATCAGCAAACTCAACCTCATCAAGATCAGTCGTAAAGTCAGAAACTGTACTTTCWATTGACGTACTTACAAATTCATCAACTCCAACGAGTTTCTGGTTCTGGATTAACGCCGGTGACTGCCCTACCTGAGAGGTACTCGGCACCAATCCTATTGAAAATACTACTCGTCGAGATGGTGTAGTACCTACTCCTGTATTTGGAAGTAACTTCCCAACATTCCATGTGACCGTACCATCGCTYTCATTAAACGTTACATACTCTACTGACGGRCTCACTGTMCCTAACCACCTAACATAGGGCGGTAATACAGCAGTAACCTTAGTAGTGTTTACAATATTCGTAGTATTAGAAATTTCCCATAAGATACCGTACGTCGTTTCGTAYTCAACCTTTGGYGGYAAAGGACCRACACTTCCCAGYGGGTTTTCRAAGTAGAGAGCYTTTCCAGAAAGTTTTACATCTGTCTGCAGTGAAATTTCTTCACTTACCACTGCCTGGATAGTTTCTGGTACCTGCCCTTCACTTAACCTCTGCCCTGCTGCATGCAGTTCAATTTTAATAGTTGGATTTTCTTTATTCAATAATGCAGCTGCAGTTTTAGGCAAAAGACGTATGGTAAACCTACCCGAAGCTCCTGCTGGCACGTGCTCAAGCTCCCCCTTTGTTGTTGTCTTATCCCATAAAATAACTGAGTCTATCGAACGATAGAACCCACTRTCTGCTGAAACRTTAAATGGATCAAGYCCYRTACCACTGAGTGTCGCCGCTATCACCACATCTGAAAGTGCGACGGTTAGGTTGTTTGTCCACGAAAGACGCACTAGTATTGTTGTACCAGTAAAACCCACATACTCATCTGCGCTCATCCCTTCATAAGCTAGTGTCATACCTAAGAACGGACGTGTAATTGTTACTTTTTGTTCGAAGTCAGCAAGCACAACATCCACCATTGTGGATTTTTTTGTAGTTCGTGTCCCTGCAACAAGTCGGAAAATCCTCGTATCACCTGTCTGTCCATCAAGTACTCCTACTATTCTGATAGTACGTGACTCGCCAGGAGCGAAATCTCCTAATATCCACATGCCGTTTTTGTCAGTTGCTGGTGAAGTATTCGTTTGTGTAAATCCAAAAGGATAGGATGGCCGAACAACCACATCACGTACAATTGTTTTTGCTTTCGACGTAATAGTTGCCGTCATATCAACACTCTGCCCTGCCACAGCTTGTTCTTTTGCATTCAGAGATATTTCTAATGTTCCTGAGGACACCAACACAGTATGCTTCGCCTCAGCTACAAACAAGGCACTTGAGCCTTCTAAGCGATACTCCAAAGCTATCTCCACATCCTGCCGATCACCAGCACGCCCGAAAAGAACTCCTGCGATAGTTCCGGTACGAGAACCTCCTGGTTCAATCGTACCGAGTGGAATACGTTGTGTTTCAAGTGCGACACCAAGGTTCGATGCAGTACGTGCACCTACAGGATATGTGACGATTAAGTCAGCGAGTTCCAGGACGGCGTTATTATTATTACGTACAGTAACCTGTAATTCGAGTACTTCCCCTCCGTCGATAGTGCGTGGACCATTGATAGAGATATCAATTTTACGTGATGTCACTACATTTGATCCTGAGAGAAAGAAAGAAGTTGCTATACCGCCTGCGATAACAAACACGATAATAGCTACCACCAGAAAAATAGTAGTAAACGAATAGCTTTTAGGTTCCTGGTTAACTGCCTCTGGTGGAGTAATAAGTCCTTCGTGTGGAGTTTCTGTAGGCACGTCACTCTTCCAATCTTTCTGTGTAGCACGTTCTATTTGATCAAGCTCCCTGCGCGGACGCTTCATTGGCTGCGACAGACGAGAGTACATCTGCTGTTTTAACGAACCAATTCTTCCTATCTCTTTTGGTGGTGTTCCTCCACTCTGCTTTTTCTTTGGATGTTGCACGCCATCAGTGTTCATGAGATGCAGTATAGCAGATTCGCTACCAGCTGTACGTGCACTGTTCTCTTTATAACTGGCTTTCTAGCAACCCTTTATTTATATCAAGTACTAATTCTGAAGAAATACTAACAGCCTGAGTTAATACATCCTTATTAACCAACAGTACATTAACTACTCCATCATATGCTGGTATACACGAAAGATACCCTACGTGATATAGCACACGTGCTACGGTCACCTGCTCAACAAGTTCTTCATCATATAATCCAGAAACAAGTGCCTCTCTGGCTGCACGCACTACTCTGAACACCTCAGGGTTTTCTTCATCTGTTGGTACTACCCTCCTGCAAAGTGTCGCTATGCGTCCAAACACTTCCGCAGCGCTTGTATGTAATTTTTCGCTCTCGATGATCTCGGCACCAGTCACACGCCACAATCCGCGACCACGCACTAATGATATCCGAGTGTACATCAAATCATTAAGTGAGTAGCGTAATTTTGAAACCTCCTCACGAACACTACGAGCACTCGCAAATACCAATCCTAACTCTTCTGTAAGCAACCAAAATAACCTGTTTGCATCTTGTACATCAGTACTTCCTAGAACCACCGCGGGTGTTGTATGTACCGCGTGCGCCATATTAGTTTATCGATTCAATCTTCACTGTAGTTTCTTCTTGTTCGTCTCCCTGAGCAACTGTAGTGTGTGTCTGTAATCCGATTTCTTCTGCATGCTTTGTAACTAACACTAAAGTATCTGATTTTCCAGAAATCACTGCATGTGCTGCTTCTCCTGGCTCAAGTGCTGCTTCTTTTCGTGCACTTTGTACAGATCGTATTATTTCTCGTACTTCTCCCTCTTCGCGTAAAGCGTCAGTAATTACTGTATCAAGGGCTACATCACTACCTATGCGTGCTACCACAACTTCCTTCACATTTATTTCATCTTTAATGAGTTGTATAAGTTCATCATCCACAACACTGAGTAGATCACTGCTTACGGTAAGAGTCTGTAGCGGCTGTCGTACTTTAATACCCACAGAAGCACGGGCCTCAAGCGCGGCACTGACCACTTCACGTACCGTTTTCATATTTGAGAGAACATCTTTGTCCGACTCTTTGACACTACACCAATTCGCTAAGTGAACACTCTCTGGATCGTCATTACGCATTACTTGCTGCCACAGCCAATCAGCGATAAAGGGAGTAAATGGCGCACATATCTTTGCATACTTTCGTAAAACCCACCGTATTGTTTGTAATGCAGCTTTGACGTCTTCTGTGTCATCACTCTTCAAACGATCGCGAGA
Organism: Candidatus Kaiserbacteria bacterium; assembly: GCA_002401925.1. Classification (GTDB taxonomy): domain Bacteria; phylum Patescibacteriota; class Minisyncoccia; order Phycocordibacterales; family UBA2100; genus UBA2100. Next base: position 76,190 of record NVUN01000005.1, on the reverse strand, counting down.
ACGACGTAGGTACCAGGTTGAAAGGTCATCTACGAAATCTGCCAGCGGACGTGTCGCCTTATCTAACTCATAGTTATCCATTCCGCTAGTGACTTCAGCATGCAACTCAAGAGTTCGTGCAATGATCCATCTATCAAGTACATTCGTACTATCACTTAGAGGTTCGTGAGCGATCTCATCTTTATACAATGAATAGAAAGAGTGTACGTTTACTAACCGCCCCATCACTTTACTCGCTACGGGAGCTATCTCTTTTTCAGAAAATCGGAAATCTTCAGCCCGTACAACAGGTGAACTCAACATGTATAGACGCATGGCATCAGCACCGTAGGTATCTATCATTAGTGTAGGATCTGGATAATTCTTAAGCTTTTTGGACATTTTTTTACCATCCTCAGCTAGAGCCATACCATTCACAATTACATTCTTGAATGCAGCCTTACCAAATATAGCCCCAATGAGTACATGYTGGTAATAGAACCACGCACGAGTTTGATCGGTACCTTCTGCAATGAAGTTAGCAGGAATTCGAGTATCAACTTTTTCTTTATTCTCAAAAGGATAATGGTACGAGGCAAACGGTACTGACCCAGAGTTAAACCATGTATCAAGTACGTCGGGCACGCGATACATGTCACCACCACATGCACAGGCATATACCACTTCATCAACTACGTCTTTATGTAAATCAGTAACTAACGTGCCACTTTTTTCTTCTAATTCTTTTATACTTCCGAAAACATCCTCCTCTAAACATTTCTTACATCTCCATACTGGAATAGTGTTCGCCCAGAACCTTTGACGAGAAACAGACCAGTCCCGCGCTCCTTCTAGCCACTTCCCCCAGCGACCCTTCTTTATGTGCTTAGGTGTCCAATTAATATCTTCTGCGTATTTCAGCAAATCAGATTTTACCTTCTCGACAGCAACGAACCATGAACTCGTCGCGTAATTAATGAGTGGTGTATCACAACGCCAACAATGTGGATATGAATGCTCGTACTTTTCTTTTGCGAACAATATTCCCTTCTTTGCAAGGAATTTCACTACCTCTACATCAGTRGACTGGTGATCATCGATTGGCTTTACTGATAACCCCGCAAGTTCAACTACTTCGGGTACAACAATTCCATTCATGCCTACATGTTTTAGAATTGGTATCGAATGTTTTTGAGCAAGAGCTAAGTCATCTGCCCCAAAAGCAGGTGCGATGTGTACTATACCTGCGCCATCTTCAGTAGTGACAAAATCCGCGCCATACACCTGCCACGCATTTTCTCTATTCTCGAGAGACTCTTTATTAATATATGTATCAAATGGTGGTGTATATTTTTTCCCTACTAATTCACTTCCCTTAATTTCAGAAATAACCTCATATTCACCTTCAGTGAACAAACGCTCAAGTGCTTCTTTAGCGAGAATATACCGCTTCCCTTCTTTCTCAACTGTTACATAATCGATATCTACTCCTACTGCCAAAGCTGCGTTCCCGGGAAGCGTCCAAGGAGTCGTTGTCCATGCCAAGAACGAAGTACCCTCTTCATCTGCGAGAGGAAACTCAGCGGTCACAGAAAGATCCTTAATATCCTTGTATCCTTCAGACACTTCACTTTGAGCGAGTGTCGTCTCACATCGAGGACAAATGTGCATCGAKCGRTAGTCTTCATATATCAAACCTTTSTCATGGAGCTGCTTAAATGCCCACCATTCACTTTCCATAAATGTGGTGTCCATGGTCCGATATGGATTCTTCATATCAGCCCAACGGCCAAGGCGTGGAATGAGTCTCTCCCATTCCCCGGAGACCTGAGCAATTTCTTCGCGACAAGTGTCGTTAAACTTCTTTACTCCTATTTTTAGGATGTCTTCTCTTCCTGAAATATTTAATTTCTTCTCAACTATGTTTTCAAGAGGCAGGCCGTGACAATCCCATCCCCACTGCCTTTCAACTCTATACCCTCGCATAGTTTGGTAGCGTGGTACCACATCTTTAATGGTACTCGTTAGGATATGTCCGTAATGTGGTGAACCTGTTGCAAATGGTGGTCCATCGTAGAAAAAATAGTCTCCCTGTGGAGCTTCTTTTTCTACTGATTTRTTAAAAATATCATTCTCATTCCAGAATTTCAGTATTTCTTCTTCCCGCAGTGCTACTGCGCCTTTTTCAGTCTTCTTTACATCAGTCATACACGTTATCCTAACAGAATGTAGTGCATTCGCACAACATGTTACAGTGACYCTCATGCCTAAGAAAGTATTAAATCATTTTAAAAAAACTGATATTGTACTCTACACAGCGATTATCGACTTCAATGGTGATTTGCGAAGTGGACCAGCATTACAAAAAGATCTTTTTGTAAGCTTGTGTCGCACCATCGTTGGTCAGCAACTCTCTGGTAAAGCAGCTACTGCTATTTGGAAGAAATTTAAATCCCTATTCCCTCGTAACAAACCTACAGCAAAGGCAATTCTTAGTCTCACCGAAGAGGAATTACGCGCCAGCGGTATAGCCTATTCAAAAGTACGTGCAGTACGAGATCTTAGTGAACGTGTTACCAGTCGATCTCTGCGTTTGAATACACTTAGTACACTCAATGAAGACGAGGCACATGGAGCTCTGCAGGCTGTAAAAGGTATTGGTCCCTGGACCAGTGAAATGTTTTTAATGTTTGCACTTGGTCATGAAGACATATTCTCCACTGGTGACCTTGGCCTCCAAAAAGGTATACAAAAAATATATCGTCTCCAAACACTCCCTACAAAAGAAAAGATCGAAAATCTTGCCATGAACTGGAGCCCCTATCGTACTTACGCAGCATGTGCTATTTGGAGCATTTTAGACAACCAATAGAAAACGCCGTCCACAAATTAATGTGAACGGCGGTTTTATTCTAGAGCAATACAAGCTGCTGGTAACTTTTTCCAGGGGTTATCTTAATCATAACCCCCATTTTACCCGCCATCTTAAGCGCTTTTTTAATTTGATCTGAACAATTCTTTTTGTCCACTACAAAATTGAAAGCGTTAAGATCTTGAATGGAAGTGAGACTTACTATGTCCCCCTCACCTTTCTTGTCTAAACACCTTAACACCCGCCTTTTTAGTGCTGCTGGGTCAGAAGTGACTCCCCCCTTACCAAAAATTGGACGTAGGTCTTCTGTCATTGTAGTGACCTCTCTCGTTGAAGAACCTGTCGGCAGTATAGACTAATATATATATAAGAGGAAGCCGTCCAATAACATCGGACGGCTTCAAAGGTTTTYGTTATTTACTATCGCGTATCACGACTCCCATACCCATAACTAACGCGGTGCCCAGTATCTTACGACATTTATAAGCAACTTCAAAAGTATTGCTAATATATGCCGTTTGCCCTGAACCACCTGCTGCTATTTCGACTGGAAGACCGTGCTTATGTACCATGCGGGCCAATGACTGACCAGTGTACACACAATCTTTCATAACTCTATCCTCCGTTAACCATTTCTGGCTACTCCATCAGTAGCTTACGCCTCATTTCCACAGCTTACCAACAGAGTTATCCCCTTTAATAGATGAGTTATGCCCATGCTTATACACATGTTATCCCCGAATATTACATTCTCTCTGGAGCTTCTATACCAAGTAGATGTAGTCCATTTTTCATAGTAATTGCTACTGCACTCGTGAGTCCTACTTTGTAGTCCTGTGAATTACTCCCGTCGAGTACTTGCTCACTGGCATACCAACTGTTGTATGCACTCGCAAGCTCAGCAAGATAGTTAGCAACATAATGTGGTTCATATTCAGTAGCGGCACGTTCTACAATACTCTTAAAGCGGTAGAGTAATCGCTCAACGTCACTCACTACAACTCCCTCACGTTCTACTAATACACGAGYTTGATGACCTTGTTCCTGCGCTTTATGTAAAATTGAATGTGCTCGTGCGTGTGTATATTGCAGATACGGTCCAGTGTCSCCTTCAAGAGAAAGCGAACTGTTCGGATCGAACATAATATCTTTACCGGACGTATTCCTTAAAATTGCATATTTTATAGCCCCGACAGCTACTTGTTGTACAATTTTTTCGCTAATCTTGTTCTCGGTTCGCTCGGCAACTCGAYTACTTAAATCTTGAATGAAACCTACCGCAGAAATAACGTCTCCTGTACGCGATGACATTTTACCTTCGGTAAGCTTAAGCATCCCATTGGATACCAATTTAATTTTTCCTGTCATCTCTGGTAATAGTAATTCAGCCGCCTTCATAACAACCGTGAAGTACGAAGTCTGCTCAGTTCCTGTCACAGTAATAGAYGTATCAAAAGGCCACCATTCTCTCTTAGCTAAAATAAGACCTATGTCTTTTGCCTCRTACGTTGGTATACCCTCTTTGTTTATGAATACTCTAGTATGTAGACCATAGTCTTCACCCTTAAAGATTACTGCTCCTTCACTTTTTTCAAATACTGATCCAATATTTTCTTCAACCAAAGATTGTCCAAGAGGACCGGTAACACTCTCAAAGAAATAGTGATCAAAATTACTACCCAAAATTTGGTACACCTCTTCAAAATATGAGATTGATGCAGCTTTCCCAGAATCATATAAAGCGTTTACCGCATCGTTTTCTCGTCGGTAGATTATCTTATTTAAAYTTTTAATTTCCTCTGCTACTTCTTTATCCTCTTCGTATGTCGTAGCTCCAGTTGCATACGCCTTACCTAGATCAGCAGCAGAAATTGAATCTCCCGCCTCAAAGCCATTTTTTTGTAACCCCCAGATGGCTTTTGCTACGTGCATACCTACATCTCCTTGAAAGGTTACTCGCCGCACCTCGGCACCGGAGTACTCACACAGTCGCGACAAAGATTCACCTAATGCATTTGGTACTAAATGGCCTATGTGTAGTTCTTTAAACGGATTCGGATCAGTGTACTCCACCATCACCTTTTTCTCTGTCAGTGTTTCATTTCTCCCCCACTCTTCTTTCTGTTCAAGAATACTGACAGTTGTGTCAGTAAAGAATTTCTCTGATAGTCGGAAGTTAATAAACCCAGGACCAGCAACTTCAATGCTCTCTATATCCTCGTGAGAATCTAGTGATTCTACAATTTCTTCAGCAAGTTGTTTTGGATTTTTACCAACTTCCTTAGCAAGAATCATCGCAATGTTGCATGAAAAATCACCATGAGATAAATCTGATGGGTGCTCGAGTATTACTTCACTAGTGAGATCCAWCTTTTCAAGCGCYKYGYGKAMCWKWTSCKGKWYYGYKTCYGYMRWKYYWRYCAWYKMSKKCAYYKKMKCWRCWYKRTMYTSAAMMYMRRSCCRKWWKMYMSAATCTATATTATGTACAGCTACAGTCCCCTATGAGCTCAAGTTGATACCAATACCTGTAATTTCTGTTGAGTAACTAATCAAAAAAGAGCGACCTAGTCGCTCCTTTTTTCTATCTATTGTCCCCACTGCTCTTTATAACCTTTCGTTCAAATCGATCAGCTAGTTTTTTAATATTTGTCTCTGCTACATCTTCAAGWGATATACCGAGTAATCGAGAAAGTTGTGAGATGTACCACAAAACATCTCCCAAWWCTWYWTWAMGAWMYTYTYKTKYWYSATCWKMKMKMTWTMYWYYWTCWTYRCSAAACATCTTCTTAATCTTTTCAGCAACCTCCCCTGCTTCTCCAGTGAGACCTAGAGTGGTTTCAGCAATGGGATCAATAACCAACTCATCAAACTGTGCGGTYTTTGTTGCACGCTCTTGGTATTCATTCATTTCCATATAATCAATATTACTTTAGTAGATRCCATTATACAACACCRTATATTCTCCTTAATATTTAGATAAAATATCTGTACCCTCAAAATTNGATTGTGTTAATATTGCCTAATATGRATACTAAAAMACCTGACGACCAATACARGAAATTATTACAATTTGTACTAGAAAATGGAGAGAGGGTTCCTACACCTCAGGATGTTGACGCTCTGACCTGCTTTGGYACAGCRCCAGCACTYGTGTAYGACCTAGMAAACGGWGATCCRATTATTACCGAAAGAAAAATGGGTATTAARGGCCCTATTGCCGARATGTGCGCTTTTATAAACGGAGAACAAGACTTTGACGTAATGCGRGAAGAATACAAAGTTCCCGAACCATTTTGGGGACCCTGGGTAACTGAGCGAAAAACACAAMAAGTTGGAGCTGAACCTCGATGCCTTGGCGATGGATCTTATGGTCGTGCTTTTGCTGCTTTCCCAGACAATGAAGGAGGTACCTTCGATCAAATTGCAAACATCCTACGTATGCTTTCTGATGAAAAACTACGAAATCGGAGAACTATTTATATGACACCCTGGATTCCATTTATGAACGGCTGGGGTCAAAACCAAAAGACAGTGGTTTCTCCTTGTCATGGTTTTGTGCATTTTAGATACATAAATGGTTCAATCGATTTGATTTCTTGGCATCGAGCTGCCGATATTTTACTGGGTTTCCCAAATGACATGATCTCCTATGCAGCACTAATGCGGATGRTCGAATCAATAACAGGTATCCCTGCACGCCGTATCATCTTTCAATTAGGGGATGCTCATGTTTATGAAAACCAACTTGAAGAGGCACAGATGATCTTAGATCGAGAACCACTTCCACTTCCAACCTTGGAAATATCGAACAAGAAGGAAGGTATACGTGATTTCCGACGTGATGATTTTGAGATAAAACAATATGATCCGCACCCTCCGATGATTATTCCTTCTGCAGTATAAACCCATGAACCTTCATAAAAATAACGCGCGTAGCGACATCCAATTAGAGCGGATGAATTTAGCTGAGAATCTCAAGTTATGTCCTTTTTGTAGTAAAGGTTTGATCCAGATACACAAAGCACCTATCGAGAAAGAGACCGAAGCATTTTTTGTAACTAAAAATGTTTTTCCTTACGAAGGAACGCGGGTTCACTTACTTATCATACCGAAGGAGCACATATCTACTATTGCGGATATAGCTCCAAAACATTGGATTGAAATTGGAGAATTATTTCAATGGATAGTTAAAAAAGAAAACCTTGATGCTGGTGCCCTCTTTGTGCGCTTTGGTAACATGCATAAAACAGGTTCTTCCATAGAACATCTCCACTTCCAAATCATTTCAGGGACTAAAACTGACGAGGAAGATTCTGAAGGATTGAAAGTAAAACTTGGTTACAAATAATTCTATTTTTCACTCAATATTTTACTAAGAAAATCAGGCATTTGCGTTATCACCTTTTCGATCAGACGCTTTTGTCCATCAATATGAAGAAGTCTAATACGTCCCGTAGTACTGGTTTCTGCTTGAGCTTTAAGTAATTTAACTTCACCACAAAAAATCTGTTTTTGATCGCACTGTTCCTTACTATGCTTAGTAGTCTTAGATACAATAAGTACGTCTGGTGAAACAAGTTCGATAAGCATATTAGACTTCTGCCTAGGTGCTTTAACAAAAATAGCATCAACATATTCTAAATGTGACAACATTTCTGTTCGCTCATCTTGTTGGACAATCGGTCGATCCTTTCCCTTTCGTTTMCGAATTTTTGCATCAGAGTCTACACCKACAATCAGTATATCYCCCTCTTCYTTTGCTGCTTGCAGATACCTCATGTGCCCCACATGTAAAATATCCCAAGATCCGGATGTTAGGACGATACGGTTATTTTCCTTTTTATTTTCACTAACAAACTTCCTCAGTTGAGATACGTTCATTAGTTTCTGTTTTACATTAGACATTATATATCCTATTATACTCAAAACATGTCGTACGAAAACCCCAAAAAAAATGAGAAGACACGTATCGAACTCTTTCAACAACCAGATCTATATACCTACATAGATGAATCCCACCCAATGATCCAAGCTGCAAAAGAAGCGGCTTTAAAACACTCTCTTACTCCTACATTCCCTATCGGCATAGTTATCGAAAAAAATGGCGAAATTATCTCTAGCACAGGAAATGGTAACGGATATCACGAAAAAAACTTAGAGACCCTGGAACATAAAGGCGGGTGTAAACGCCGCTATATTAGCCAGCAACTTGAAGACGCTGGTAAACCAAAGCTTGTAAGTGGCGAGAAATTTAACCTTTGCCCTGGATGTGACCCAGCCGCCCATGCGGAAGCTCGTGCAATTACCGAATCAACTGATCCAGAAAAACTGGATGGCGCGACTATCTATTTATATGGTCACTGGTGGTGTTGCGAAGATTGTTGGGACAAGCTTAAAAAAAATGGAATTAGCGATGTTCGCCTTATAGAGAAGTTCAAAGATAAAAGTGAATTACATCAGTGGCGTGACTTATTTATCGAAGAGAGTAAGAAATAATCAATGTCCAGCATGATATAGTGTTGTCGTATGAAAAACCGCGTTATATCCATAGCTGCTATCTCAAGAATACGCCGAGCTCTTGGAAACAAGAACGAACTTCTCTGGAAAATACCAGGTGATTTACCAAGATTTAAAGCACTCACAACCGGTCATCCTATTATAATGGGTTATAAAACCTATCTATCACTCCCTGGACTCCTTCCTAATAGAACTAATATAATCATGTCTCTGGAAGATGTAGTCATCGAAGGTGCGATTGTAGTTAACACTCCAGAAAAAGCACTCGAAGCTGCAAACAAATCTACAGGCAGCGAAAAAATCTACATTATTGGCGGTGGTATGATTTACGCTGCACTACTTCCCTATACTACCGAACTTGATCTCACTCTTGTTGATGATGAACCTGAAGCAGATGTATTCTTCCCTGAGTACACCGAATTTACCCCTACTCACTCTGAGGCACCTGAGGTATTTGATGGTATCACCTACACACGTACAACCTTCACTCGCACTTAAGTTTAGAAATGTCTATCAGGAATAGGGAACTTTTTAGCAAGAGTTTTTACCTCTTCATGTACTTTCTTCTTGAGAGTATCATCTTCATAATTTCGTAATACTTCGATCATAAGTTCTGCAATCCGTGCGCATTCTTTTTCTTTAAATCCTCGAGTTGTTATCGCAGGTGTACCGAAACGAATACCTGACGGTCGCATTGGTGGATTTGGATCATCAGCAATCATGTTCTTGTTGAGAGTAATACCAACCTCATCAAGTGCGACTTCTGCCTCATGTCCATTAATACCAAAACTAGTAATATCAGCAAGAATGAGGTGGTTACTCGTACCACCACCTAGCATACGCACTTCTTCGCGTGCAAATACATCTGCCATCGCAGCTGCATTTTTAACAACCTGATGTGCATACTCTTTAAAGCTTGGATGTAGAGCTTCACCAAAGGCAACWGCACGTGCTGCAATTTGATGCATTAGAGGTCCTCCCTGCAATCCAGGAAAAACACTTTTATCTATCTTTTTTGCAATYTCTTCGCTGTCACGGATCAAAATCATTCCACCTCGTGGACCCCGTAATGTTTTGTGTGTCGTAGTGGTAATAATATCAAACCCGTAATCGAAAGGATTCYTRTGTGCCCCACCTACAATGAGCCCTGCAATATGTGCAGCATCCATTATTGAAATAGCCCCTACTTCCTTTGCAATGTCAGCAATCTTTTGGTAATCAAGTTCGCGTGAATACGCAGAAAATCCAGCAAGAAGTATCTTGGGCTTTTCACGTAGTGCCACTTCTCTCATTTCATCATAATCAATTTCACCAGTTTCAACGTCCTTCATTTTGTAACGTACAAAGTTGAATATCTTCGTAATGTACGTAACAGGATGCCCGTGTGTTAAGTGTCCACCATGAGACAGGTCCATCCCTAATACGGTGTCTCCKGGTTCTAGTAGTGCGAAGTAGGTAGCGATGTTTGCAGAAGCACCTGAGTGAGGCTGTACGTTTGCATACTTACAACCAAAAAGTTGCTTTGCTCTTTCGCGCGCAACATCTTCTACGACGTCGGTAAACTCCTGYCCTCCATAGTATCGCTTRCCTGGATATCCCTCTGAATACTTATTGGTAAGGATTGATCCAGCTGCCTCACGCACAGCACATGACACATAGTTTTCAGAAGGAATAAGTTCTAGACCTTCATTTTGACGTTTCTCTTCGCCGCGTATTGCATTGTATATCTCGCTATCTTGATCTTCTAGGAACGGTAAATCTTGTGATGTAGTCATATCGTTATTGTATTAGGTAATATGTTTCAGAAATATGTCAGTAGCTTATGTCATACGCGYATATTAGTGCATTGAGTATACCACCAGCAACCATATAGAAAAACCCGCGTCATAGACGCGGGNTTTTCTCTGCACTAAGTGCAATTTATTCTGTTTCGATACCCATTGAGCGAGCAGTTCCTGCGATAATTTTCGCACCTGCTTTYACATCGTTTGCGCTCAAGTCCACCATCTTTTGTTCTGCGATTTCTTCGAGTTGCTTTTGAGTTACCTTTCCTACTTTCGTAGTAAGGTTTTTACCTGATCCTTTTTGTTGACCAATTGCCTTCAAGAGTAAACTTGMTGCAGGTGGTGTCTTAAGGATGAAGTCAAAGCTACGATCGTCGTAGACGCTAATAACTACTGGAATAATATCGTTCCCTAGTTCACGAGTTGCCTCGTTGAATTGGTTAACGAATTCACCAATGTTTACTCCAGCTTGTCCCAGTGTCGGACCAAGTGGTGGAGCAGGAGTTGCCTTACCGGCAGGAACCTGAACTTTTATTTGTTTTTCTANTTTTTTTGCCATAATGAATGTGTGAGAATACTATCTAAATTCGCTTTACTTGCAAGAAGTCTAGTTCAACTGGTGTCTCGCGACCAAACATAGGCACCATAACCTTAACTTTACCGCGGTCTTCGTCTACCTCGCCAACAACACCTTCCAAGTCTTTGAACGGTCCGTCTGCGATAACCACTGCATCATCGATACTAAGCTCAATTGTGTGCTTTGCCGTATCAGATGACATGCGACTAAATAATGCATCTACTTCTGCTTGCTCGAGAGGTACTGGCTGTGTGCCTGAACCTACGAACCCTGTTACACGTGGAGTGTTTCGAACCACGTACCATGACTCATCATTGACGAGCATGTCGACGAGGACATATCCTGGAAAAATCTTCTCTTTTTCCTCGATACGCTTCCCTGCCTTTACCTTGATCTTCTTTTCGGTTGGTACAACCACTTCGAAAATCTGGTCTTTCATACCCATCGAATCGATACGTTGTCGCAAGTTTCGTGCTACTGCTTCTTCGTATCCCGAATATGTATGAATGACGTACCAACGACGCTCTATTATTCCTTGTTGTTTAGCCATATTATATTACTCGGTTAAGTACACCAGTAAATAGGTAGTCAAACGCACCAAGATAGAGCGCAATAACAATCGAGAGAATTATCACTAAAATAGTGAAAGTCACCGTTTGTTTCTGCGTCGGCCACGRAACGTGCTTAAGCTCGCCGCGTGTATCCTTAATGTATTGTATAAATCGCTTTATCATAAAATTTTTGCAAATTTAAAACGCCCCCTCGGGCGTCTGTCATCCATAATACTCGTATTAGGGTGTGAGTCAAGTAAAAGCGAGCTCCCAGACCATTCGTTACAGGAAATTATCTTTTTGTGACACATATTGCTAGGAGGTGGGCAAAGAAAATACTAAGATCCATCATCACACATTTTCTTCGAAAACTTCATTTAATCTTTCGCTATGTAATTCTCTGTATTCCTCTCGAGTAGTCACCATATTAGATATGCTATCTTTTATCTTTTTAGGAAACTTTGCGGGTAATGTATCCGCAGCTTCCGTGGCTTTTTTTAGAAGTTGCTCCGCCTGTTTAGGGCTGTACCCGTATTCGTCGTCGAAATCGACACCCAGTGCTCTAATCACAACCCAAACTCCTTTATCAAAATTAATTTTTGATTGCCCATTATCAAATGCGTCCCGGAGTTTTTCTCGAGTCTCTAAATCTTCGGCTGCGTACCAAACTCCTTTTTTGAAAAAACTTCCATCTTTTGCACGAAAATCAGTCAAGCAAAGTGCACTCATTCTACCTAGAAATTTCACTAGCAATTTATCATTTACAATAAGAAAAGCGGTGTCATCAAGAGCACGTGATAATCGTGGCTCGGCGGTTGCACATAATTCCCATCGTAAGCCCGGCTCAAGATGTGGTTCGCTTGCAGTAAGTTTTTCCGGGACTAATGCCCTTTGAACTGATTTTGGAAGAGCTTTCAAATCATCTGAAGTTAATTCCAAGGAAATAAGCGTTCCAAGAATAGCGCTGTTTTTGCCCGTTTTCCCATCAAGTAAAGAAATAAGCCTTAACGCAATAACACGTATTTCATTTCGTAGCTCTTTTGCTGATAGGGATATTTCAGAGAGTTCTCCAATAGAAGGTATATATTCTTTAGGACTTACTAGTAACGTTTCGGCAAGCTGACGTCTCCCATCACGTTTACGTTCACGTTCTTTTGAAAGGAGTGATACTTGTTTAAGCGCTGAAAAGAAGGCATTACTAAATTTTGCAGGCAATATTTCAGTAAGGAGTTTCTCGCGTTCCTCTTTTGGGAAACGGTGGATGACATCAAAAAGTACGTAATGTTTAGCATAGAGTCTATTCAAGCGAAATTCTTGAATCTTTTCTGTAACAGACTTCTTCTCTATTTGACCCTTTGATTTTTTATTTAGGTTCTCTATTTTAGGCATTGTATTCTAAGTATAATACGCATAGTTCTCTCATGCTATAGTGTACACACCATGGATACAGAAGCGGCAAATGTACTCACTGAAATAGAATCTATTTTAGGAGAGCTTGATTTAAAAGAGAGCGTTGATACGAATGACGTACAAGAAGCCATCGCAAAACTCAAAAAAGTGACAGGAGATATAACGTTGCAAAAAGAAATAGAACGAGGAATACAGACACTAGAAGAATTCTACAAATAACCAAAATATACGTATGTTTTGAGTATTGTTCGTAGAACCTCTTAGCGACATACTCATTATCCTTACTAAATGGTGAGATGATAAGCATCGACATTCTCTTTATCTGTCTTCTGTTACTGATATTGCACTCGACAGCTTTCTCCATTACCCAAGCAAAGAGAGTTGTTCTTAACAGAACCATTTGGCTGTACTCTATTACTTAACAGCTCAATAGTCTCTCTCATTTCATCCAGCGACATTATTCCGCGCTTATGGAATAGGGTGGTACCTGATTCATCCACAAAAATTGTTTCTGGCATACCAAATCCTTTAATGTAGCGATAGAACGAATCTTCTGGATCAAAAAGTAGATGTAGGGACTTAGATAACTTTRGTGTCTTAAGAAAATCCTTCGCATCTTGTGAAGACTCTCCRCGATTTATTGAAATAACAGAAACGTGCGGATATTCATCAGCAAYCGTGGCGAGATCAGGCATTTCTTCCACACAGAATGGACACCAACTCGCCCACGTATTTATCACAACCACTGATGCGGTAAACTCTGACAGAGAATGACATACACCTTTCCCATCAGAATACGAAAGACCATAAACACCTCCGTCTTGGTCRGGACACACTACWCCTTCAGGTGGACGCTCAAGCCACACAATACTTACTCCTACGAGAAAAAGTATTACAGCGAGTGATATTATTTTTTTATATTTTACAAACATCAKATTATTTATATAACTCAGTAGTACTGTGTACAGCCARCCATGAGAACCAGAATCCTCCTATGTATGGTAAGTGCTCCCCATCAATAGTCATACTCACTTCATCAATATCACTTTTAAGTATCGTAACTGTCTTCCCTGCAAAAGTATCTTGAGTGGTTCCTACCGGTAAGACATCGGYAACATACGCTTTAAATTTACCYTCAAATTCAATCCCCAGAACATATTCTTTCGGGTGTARTCGTTCATCATCGAATGTCGCTCCAAATGAAACTTCAAGCGAAGTGTAATAGTCCCCATAGGGATCAACYCCGTATGATCTATTGGCGCCAGTGTCGAGTGACAGTACTTGTGTATTAGGATGTTTCTTGGCCCAGTCACCAAACTGTACRGTATTYGAAGAMACTATTTCAAGACGAGTACCAGTGTGCRGCCCYGTAACTGCCTCGCCAAGTACCTGAGACCACAGTGACTCATCCTGCAGACCCCCTCTGTTATACATCAGTAAATTAGACTTCCATAACTTTCCTGAAACCCCAAACTCCATCACTTCCCCATCAACATTTCTATCGTACACYACYCCTGTACGACAGAGCGGGCAATACGTGACRGCMACTGGTAATTCTTCACTGGAAGGSAGTACRTCATTAACAATTTCGTGCCATACCAAAATTTGGTACGGATAAAACCTTGTACCACCCTCATATACAATTCCAATTCCAAAATCATTTTCTGTTAAAAAAGTTGCTTCTGCTACGCTCACAAACTTAGGTTCGTCTATCGAAGGAATTCCGTCTTTTCCTGGTCCACCTGAAAGAATTTCACTCTCAGGAATTCCTTGAGCTCGCGGCACCTCTTCATTTAGATTTTTTTYGCTTGKTTGCATAGTACTCAAGTATACAACTATGAGAGTAACGGCTACGATGACACTAATTCCAATATATAATTTCATATTATTTAAAAAATAATTTCTAAAATACGAATAATATTCTTTGCTAAGTCAGTATTGGCTAGTGTATAACAGCGTGTCTGCCCCTCTCTCACACAAATCAAGATCCCTCGAGCTTCAAGTCCGGTAAGTTGATGGCTTGCCGCTGAGTGAGTTATCGCCACCGCTTCAGCTATTTCCCCTACACACAAGCCTTCCGGATGCTGCATGAGTATTTTCAGAATTCTACATCGTGTTGGATCAGCAAGAATTTTAAATACTGAAGCTGTCTTRTTYGCCCAATCCTGYATTGGTACAACATATGAATGTTTGCTCATGTATTCATAATTGTAGCATACAAAAAACACGGAATTAGAATCCCGTGTTTTTACCTTCCAAAATATGGAACTATGCTAGTAGTCCAAATCCAGTTGCTGCCAAGTATGCACCAACAAGGATGGCCACTACAGAAACTAGGATTGCTGCGTTGCGGTTCCTTGCAAACTTACGCGCTCGCGCAAGTACTACCTTAGGTACAAACAATAATCCTACTCCCTTTATAAYCATYGCCCAACCTATANTTGTAGGTAYTACACGCCATGAAGCTTCCCATACRTTATGGTTAAGTACGACAAGTAGTCCGAGAATAAATACCATTGCTCCACTTATGAACATAAGTGCTTTGTGGTTACTTAGATCCTCAATAATATGCACAATAAACTTTTTATGTGTCAGTATTAACACACCTTCAAGTAGAAGATAAAGTCCAATAACTTGTGCTAGTAATAGTGAAATTTCCATACTATTTAGTATTAATTAATAATGTACTTTAAGTGTAGCATGGAGTATTTTCTTTTAACCTACCCTACTGTGGGAAACTGTAGGTATGTAAAAACCCCGATGCACGTATGCATCGGGGTTTAAAGATCAATGTGTAGGAACAGTAACCGGAGGTGTACTACCACCAGTAATGACCGTGATGTTTGGATTGCCACCTTCAACTGCCTTCAAGAAAGCTTCTGCACTTGTCTTATGTGCATTCGCTTCAATCATAGCAACCATCTCAAGGACAGTGTAGTTACTTGGTAACTTTTCCATCATCATCCGGATTCCCAAACCTTCATTCGCACGCCGGTTCGCCTCTTCACTGGCAATAGACGTAAGGGTTGTTTGGCGACGAAGATCGACAACTGCAGCTTGCTCCTCAGCAATCGCAGACAAAATCCGCTGATCCTTAGGGATCATTTTACGGACAAGAGCATCAGGAAACGTAAAAGCCCCCTCTGCTTGCTTGCTCGTCAAACCAGCACTTATAAGATCCGCCATAACAGCACTTTTCATCCGCGTCGGTACACATGTTGTCATCGCAGCCCGCCCAGTCTCGCTCACGCTTTCTTCCCAGTCGAGGAGAGAAATGCAATCACGAATGGCCTTGCGACCACTTGGTGCAATCAGGTTCCACTTCGAACCGTATCGCTCATAGATAACGGAGGCTGCGCTAGGATTAAGAATCCACGGGACAGTAATATCAACTGCGAGAGCCACCCTGTTCTTGGTGAGTCCATCAGCCGTATTACCCCCTGTGAAGTCTAGCGCTTGGCGCCGAATGCTGAAGCTATTCTCAGTAGCAAACGGATTCACCCAATGTGTACCGGCTTCGTATTTTGTGTGAGATAGATTCCCAAATGCTTTCAGAAACCCGACTTCACCAGGCTCGATGATCATCACCATGCAATAGAGTGTGCCAAGAACAAGACTGACGCCTGAACCTAATAAAATTACCACACTCTCTCTCAAAAAACCGATACCGATACCGAGGCTTGTTGCTACTAAAATGAATATATAAAACATTCGCTATTCCCTTTCTTAACAAAGAACGTGGAGTCATTCCAAATTCTTTGAGTATAAGAACACGAAGWAATTTCTCTGTCAAGATTTAATCATTATAAAACCCCAAAGCAGTACGCTTTGGGGTTTTATATATCTAGGGCGAAYGATGGGACTCGAACCCACGACCGCTCGAACCACAATCGAGAGCTCTACCAGCTGAGCTACGTCCGCCACCATATTTGGAACTCGGAGTATACCATACTCCTAATTCTTCCCTCGCATTATAGTGATGTACGAGAAAATGGCAATCTTTTACCCTACATACTCAGGTGGTTTCTCTTCTACGTCATTATGATGATTTTCCAATCGAACCAATGCATACAACAAAGAAGAAAGCCTATTCGCATATACCAGGGTGTACTCAGAAATCTGCACCCCATCTTCTACAGCAGCAATAAGTCGTCTTTCACTCCGTCTTGCTACAGCTCGTGCAATATCAAGACGCGATGACACTTCAGTACCTCCGGGAATCAAGAAACTCGTAATGGGCGGAATCTGTCCTTCAATATCTGCAATACGTACCTCCATCTCTTTAACCACAGCAGATGGAATAGACTGATCTGCCCCTGCTAATTCTGCCTGAATGGTAAAAAGATTATTCTGTACCGCAAGTAGCACCTCACGAATATCGGTACCCGCTACTAATGTACGACACCACCCTACTACTGTATTGAGCTCATCTACCGTTCCAAGCGCTTCAAATATTACTGCATTCTTCGAAACACGCTCACCTTTTTTTGAATTAAATAACTGCGTTGTACCGCCATCTCCTTTTCCTGTATAAAGTGCCATGAATGCAGTATACACGTCTCTACCATTACGGTACAAACTTTCACATAAATGTAGTCTGAGAAAAATTGCTACTCTGTTATATTGAAGGCTGCTTGATGCAAACCATCTTCACAAGTGCACGGAGTCAGCGGCTGTCCATGTTTTGAGCAGCTCTCTGCACCACATACCTTTGCGTCTGATGACTCACCACGACAGCCCCCAACACATATATAATGGATAATATGTTCCATACTTACAGTATAGCAAAAACATCTATTAACGGAGAGAAGTTTTATATGAGTGCCCAGGACTGGAGTTGAACCAGCAAGCCGTGAAGCACACGCCCCTCAAGCGTGCATGTTTACCAATTTCATCACCTGGGCTTAACTAACCTTTTCTTATTGTTAGCTTCATCAATTCTAAAGATTTTTTCAGCTTTAGCAAATTTTCGTGGTAAATGTGGAAGTTTCTCTATTATACCCTGTCTACTAATTAATTTGGGCACACATTAAAAAAGCCGCTCTTTGAGCGGCTTTTTGTTATCCTTCTTTTTTCTCTTCTTCAACTGTTTCCTCTTTTGATTCCTCAGTTGGAGTTTCTTCTGTTTTTTCTTCTTCAGTTACCTCTTCGGCTGCGTTCTTCTCTTCTTCTTCAAGTCGCTTTGCCTCTTCGGCTTCAACTACTTTACGCTCTGCCTCAAGTTCGAGTGCTCCCTTGGTAGAAATACCTACTAGAGTAGTTCGACGGAATAGACGCTTCAATTCGCGAGCAACCTTGTCGCGGATGAAGTAAAGTTTCGCACGACGTACCTTGGCACGCTTTACGATTTCAATCTTATCAATTGATGGTGAATAAAGTGGGAAAATCTTCTCAACACCTACACCACTAGCAACCTTACGTACTGTAAATGTACCTCCGGCTTCGGATCCGTGCTTACGTGCAAGCACCAAACCTTCAAATAGCTGTAGACGTGTCTTACCTTTTTCTTCAATCTTTAACCATACACGAACAGTATCCCCAGCTCTAATGCCGAGTTGTGCTCGTTCTTCCATATTTACTGGACTTGTTACAACGTTGTTCTTCATAGTGGGCGGAACTATAACAAAATATCGAGTAATGTCTATACTTGCAGAGATTTCACCTACTTACAGTGAGAGAGCATGGATAAAATCTTCCGGTAATGGCGCCTCAAACGTCACAGGATCCCCTTTCCTTCGTGGAAGGGTAAGAGTGTGTGCATGGAGTGCTAAACGCTTGAAACCAAGCGCAGTGCCCCGTTTTGGTGCATACAGCCCATCACATACAATCGGATGATGAATTGCTTTAAGGTGTACTCGCAATTGATGTGTACGTCCCGTTTTCGGAGTAAGTTCAAGATAGGTATATATTTTGCCACTCACTGTAAGGCTCTCGAGTACTACCCAAGAAGTATGTGCGTCGCGTAATATACCGCGACTTCCTGGCTGTGCTGACCATTTACGAAAATCCCCCTTGCTCTTACCGATAGGTCGTTCTATCTCTCCCTTCTCTTCTTTAAACGTATCGTATGCAAATGCACGATATGTTTTTTGTACGGCATGTTCTTTAAATTGCTCTTTAAGAAATTCGAACTGTTTTTGAGTCTTTGCAATAACCATAACTCCACTCGTCTCACGATCGAGACGATGCACAATACCTGGTCGTAAAATTGTTTCCCCTTTTTGATTTATCCATGGCTCCCCCACCTTCTGTATTGCAGGGTACTTTGAAACAAGCCAATCGCTCAGTGTCTCTTCCTCGGTACGTCCATCACCATGCACTACTAAGCCCGCTGGTTTATCGATAACCAGAATGTCTGCGTCTTCATATATAATTGTAGGGTTATTTTCCATATCGTCGTTCACGCGTTGCGTATTCATCTAAGATACCTCGCAATTCCTCTCCCGTAAATGCCGGCCAGTATGTGTCGGTAAAAAACAATTCCGTATATGCACTCTGCCAGATGAGAAAATTTGAAAGTCGTTGATCACCTCCGGTACGAATGACAACATCAGGGTCAGGCATTTCAGCACTCCACATACTCGCTCTTAACGACTCTTCTGTTATCTCACTACCCTGGTGCACCAACTTCTTTACCGATTCAACTATTTCAAGACGTCCACCGTATGAAGCGCAAACCCATACATGAAAATCATCGTTATCTTTTGTTTCCTCTTCCAGTCTCTCTAGGTTTTTCTGTATTGCTTCAGGAAAACGTGAAAGATCACCAACAAAATGTAAACGTGTTCCTTCTTGCTGTAACCTCTTGAATGCATCATCGATTGCGGTCTGGAATAGCTTCATTAAATATGACACCTCAACTTCACTACGTTTCCAATTTTCAGTTGATAACATATATACCGCCAAGTGCTTTACACCAGCATCACGTACCTGCTTTGCAATCTCATCAAAGTTTCCAAGACCTTTCTTGTGTCCCTCTAGAGACGGTAATCCTTTTTCCTTCGCCCAGCGTCGGTTTCCATCCATAATAATACCAACGCATTGTGGTATTTTTTTTCCTGTTTCATTTTTCATGAGTACATCAGTATACAATATCAAAACTAGTGTACTTCTTTTTTATCCCACCCCATTCAGTATCAACACCTGATACTTTTGCAAATGACGGACCGCGCTCTAATTCGCGTATCAGTTCTGTAAGTTTTTCATGCGTTCCTTGAGCAATTACTTCTACTGCTCCACTCTCTGTATTACTCACATATCCGTGCAATCCACGTGCACGAGCAATACGCTCGACAAAATATCGAAAAGTCACTCCTTGAACCATGCCAGTGATCACACACCGAATTTCTTCCATACCTATTGAAATATACTAGAAGCTCTATATAATGCCAGGGTCGAGTGAAAGCTTGATACTAGCAAATATTTCGATGAACTAGATTCACTATATTTCTAGGTTACGGGCGTTTAGCTCAGTTGGCTAGAGCAACTCGTTTACACCGAGTAGGCCGGGGGTTCGAGTCCCTCAACGCCCACATTTTATATGTCTATAGATACCCTATCCATACCCTATGGATAGGGTATCTTGGTATARTACTCAAACATAAAAACTATGGACAAAAAACAGCAAACGATCGATACATACAACAAAAGTGCTAAAGCAATGGCTAGTAAGTTCAATAGTCTTGGCGGAAGAGTAGAAGACGTTGAACGACTATTTGGTTTTTTGAATAAAGAAAACCCTTTTATTTTTGAAATTGGTTGCGGTAATGGTAGAGATGCTAAGGAAATCGTTAAGCATACAAATAACTATCTAGGTGTAGATATCTCAGAGGAGTTTATAAAAGCCGCTAGTGAGTATGTCCCAGAAGCAAAGTTTGAAGTGGTTGATATAGAGGACTATCAATTTCCTAAAGGAATTGACGCTATTACCTCTTTTGCTTCTTTACTACATTCAAATAAGGAAAGTGTTACAGATATTTTACTAAGAGCGCATAGATCTCTTGATGACGAGGGCATTTTCTATATATCTCTTAAAAAAGATGAGTATCCCGAGGATGGATTTACCCGTACTGATGAGTTTGGAACAAGGACATACTTTTTCTATACACCAGAGTTAATACAAGAGCTTGCAGGTGATAACTATGAGAGCATATATACAAGTGAACAGAGTCTTCGGGGTCAAGAGTGGTTCACTATTGTTTTGAAGAAGAAGTAGAGTAGATCCTCCTAATCTCCTTATCAATATCAATATAAATATAAATCAGTGTTAGTGGATATTTACTATAAATAGAGTTCCAGTTAATATCACATTGCTCACAAAAAAATCACCTCATGTTTAACATGAGGTGATTTTGTTTACCAATTATATTATCTCTAGAAAAATCCNRRMTMGMYWRMCRWTRWASAANACRWWTAYKAGTAAGTAAAATGCTCCTTCGTACGAGTGTATACGTTTCGACATACCGGAGATCACAAAGAAGAGTGTTGCTACCACCATCATTGGTATACCAACTTTAAGTGTTGTGGGATCAACAGGAAGTGTTGCAAACAACCCTGGTAATCCTAATACAAGTAAAATATTAAATACGTTTGATCCGAAGATGTTACCCAGTGCCACTTCGTGCTTACCTTGGCTTGCTGCTTTTATTGAAACTGCTAGCTCCGGCAATGATGTACCAATAGCAACTGCTACAAGTGAGATTGGTCCCACACCAATATCAAGAATACCTGCCACGCTTATCACTGACTCAACTAGATACCGCCCCCCAAGCACTAGTGCTCCAAGACCTACAAAGAGCCATAAAAAGTCTCTCGGTGTGAGCTTGTCACTTTCTTCAGTTTTTGGATCGTCACCAATGTCAGTTATTTCTACTGTATGTTCCTCGCGCTTCCCAAAAGAAAACAACTGTGTCACGACATCAGAAGTACCTCCGTTACGCATTGAATATACGATAAAGACAACGAAAGAAAGTAAAAGGAACACAGACTCTATACGAGTTACCATTCCATCGCTCATAACCACTATTCCGAATGCAGTAGTCATCGTCAAAAGAGGTATATCAAGATCAATCAGGTTTTTACTCACTACTAATTTACCGCCGACGAGAGCTGAGAGCCCAACGATAAACAATATGTTCGCAATATTAGAACCAACTACGTTTGCCGCAACAAGTTCTTCAGCACCTTGTGCAATAGCAGCAAATGCTGAAACCAGCTCTGGTAATGAGGTACCGAGCCCAACAATAACAACACCTACTACGAACGAGGAGAGTCCGACAGCAAGTCCAATCTTTTCTGCGCTGTCGAGAAACCAATCAGCACCTTTTACAACAAGAGCAACTGCTGCTGTAAATACTACCGCCCAAAAGAATAATTCCATACAAAATACTATAACATAATTTTTAAATCTCTCGATTTTTACTTAGTGCCCCCGGTAGGACTCGAACCCACATTGACGGGATAGAAGCCCGTTGTTCTATCCATTGAACTACAAGGGCAATGGATACCTGCAAAAATAGCATTTTTACGCTAGCTTTGCAGCTATCGACCTGGATCAACAATAAGCGGAGCTGTTTGCTCTAATCGCCCATACTCCACTGCTCGTGACTGAAACGTTTCAAGTGCCTCTTGCAAATCACTTCTGCTTATCGTCGCTGCGTTACTACTCTGTCGGAATAAGTCATTTGTTTGTGTTGAAATACTCACAAAAGTGAAGCCCGCTATGCTGACGTTTAYAACTACAACTGCGAAAGCAATCGTTACGATAAGATACCAATGTGCTGCGTGCTTCGGTGTATGTCGTAGCATACTAAATAACTGTGAGAACAGTGTGTACTGATCTAAATATGTATACATTCGTGTAGTCATTTTCTGTTTCATAATTTATTCGCTTGCGCTGGTATCTATTTTTATCGCAGTAATAGCAAAGGTTCCTTGCCATGAATCTTCCGAAGGATGCTGCACAATTCGCGTCTGTGTAATCTGTAGTGCCTTTGGATATGCCTCAAGCAAAGCGAGTGTGTGGAACACTTGCCGGAGAGAACCTGCACTCTCCAAGGTAAGTGTCAGTGGCGTTATAAACTTATCATTATCAAGTGGCTTCCCTACCTTAACTGAACTCACAGATATATTTACTCCAGCACTAGTACCAAGATTCTCTAGGTCTGCAAAAAATGTCACGATGTCATCTTCAATAAGAAAATATGTATCGAGTTCACTGCGCTCATCTTGTGTRTCTCTTACAATACGACGTACTGTTTGAGCATGTGCGTTTTGTGTCGCTAAAATTTGTGTCTCGTTTGTAATATTCGCTATTTGCGTAACTGTCTGTTGCATCTCAAAGAAAACCCAAGAATACGCAGACATGGAAATCCCAAGAGTGACCGCCCCGACGCTCAACAGTGTTATTACAATTTTATTTGTACGTGTTTTTTCCATATTAATCTTTAAATGAAACCGTTAACGAAAATGAAATGAATGTACCCCCTGCTAAATCAGATATCGGAAATGAAACGTCAGTAAGCACAGGATCAACACGCAGTGTTTGTACAAATGAGTTCAGAGAATTTCTGTTGCGGGCCTCACCTGACACGCGCAACTGCGGTAACTCTTTTGAATCAACTTCATTATCATATACAAAACTACTTATGATAATATTTTCGGCATGAGCATCCCAATCACGCATAACCACCTCAATAGCGCGACGCGCACTGATATTGTCTGCATGTAATAACTCATCTATCTGGGCGTTCACGAGTCGTGTTGTCTGAAGTGCAGTATCTCTTTTTGCAGCTTCGCGCGTCTCACCCTGCAACTCTTGATACCTYGTTACTTCATTCAACTCTGCATGTGCCAAAAGATAGGCTGGTACAAGTGATACCGCACCAATAGATATTGCAATAGCTAAAGCAAATGAAGTAGTAGTAGCAACTCGCAACCAGTAGTTCCGATGTAATGCCTTTCGCCTATCTTGTGGTAAAACGTTTGCCATAGTAATTAAATTATATCGCGCAATAAAAGCCCTGCACTCGTTGCTGACTGCAAAGAAATAGTGCGCGTCACCTTTGGTATATGTGCATCTAAACTAAACATATTCTCCCAGACATTTCCGGTCCTAACGGGGACCTGTAACATTCCGGAAACCTGCTCAGGTAATCCTTTCAACCCAACAGCTCCTCCACAAAGAAAAATTCTCTCGATACCTGCAATACGATTACCCTCTTCATCTCGTCGAGTGTCCCAATATCGATAGTGACGTCTAATTTCGTCTATCAGGGCTATGGTAGTACTCATAAGTTTTATGCGCAAATCCTCATCATCAACTTCTACTATTCCCTGTTGCCGCTTTATTTTGTCTGCCTCCTCTGCGGAAACACCATAATGATCCATTACTGCTTCAGTCAATGTGTTACCACCAATTTTAACTGTTGTACTAAATATAGGCACCTGTCCTAAGGCGATAGTAATACCTGTGCGTGTTCCACCAAAATCAATAATCATAGAAACACCCTCAAAATCTAACGGTACGATGGAGCGTGCAATTGATTGCGCCTCTAATTCAAATGCTTTGATTTCAAAACCACCCTCTTCAAATGCCTTCATATATCCTGCGATAACATCTTTAGGAAACACCGTTACACTGATATCCGTAATATCGCCTCGCCGACGCATGATGTCATAATTAAAAACTGCATTCCCTGCAGGAATAGGTACATGTTCTTTAAGTGAGAACTCTACTATCTGTAAAATTTCTTTATCCTTATGTGCTGTCGGTACCTCGAGTGTATAGAGATACACCAGTTCTTCTGGTAGTGAGACATTCACAAAACTCCTTTCATGTCTTCCGCGTAGTTCACTCAGTGCCTTTGCGAGTCCTGAAATATCTTCTACTACGCCATCTACGACAACTCCTTTCGGGAGACGTACTGAATCAAATGTACGAGGTATCAAACCATGTGGTGAATATGTCGCATCAAGATATTTTATCGATGTATCAGAAATATCGATACCCGCTGCAGGCATCGCAAGAAACTCCGGTGGAGGAAAGAGCGCTGCAATCTTGTTTGTATGCAGACCTTGCATGTGTGTAAGTATAGCATTGCAGAGTACTGCAGTGCCGTGTTATACCCGACTATTTACATGAACATATACAAAAGATATAGCAGTATTCCGACTCCCCCTACAACACTCGTCCACAACCAAAATCTCTTAAGTATTTTTTCTGTATGTACACCAAATATCTTTGCAACATACGCAATAGTTATATAGCGAAGACCTCGTCCAAGTATGACTGCTACAAGAAACACAAAAAAGTTCGCTTTCGTGAACCCCGCAGCAAGCACTGCTACTTTAAAAGGAATCGGGGTAAATGCAGCAGTAAGTGTGAAAAGGAATAGGCCTTCCTGCATAAGGACTGCCGCTTGCTGCATGTACACATCAAGTGAATAGAATTCAATRAGTCGTGTTCCTATAGTATCAAAAAGTACTGCACCAAGAGCGTATCCAGCAATAGCCCCTACAATAGACGCTATAGATGTTAGAAGTGCGTAGCGCCACCACCGTTCCTCATGCACAAAGACCATCGCAGCAAGCAATGGATCAGGTGGAATAAAAAACACACAGCTCTCAGTAAATGAAAGTGCGACAAGCCACACTCGCGCATGCGTCGTATCTGCCTTTATTGTAAGCCACCTATGTGCGCTGCGCAGTGCTTCTTCCATAGTTTTATTTTCCTCCAGTACCAGCAGGCACCACTACATCAGGATGCAAAAGTGCGAATGACTCCCCTCCTCCTACTGCGAGTAGCATCCCATTACTTTCAACACCTTTAATAGTACGAGGTGCAAGATTAGTTATGTAAGGTAATTGTTTTCCAACTAAATCTTCTGCGTTACGTAAGTCAGCAATTCCTGAAACAATTATACGAGACTCTTCTTCACCAAAGTCTACCGTGCATTTGATAAGTTTATCTGTCTCAGGTACACGCTCTGCTTCAAGAATAGTACCAATTTTAATTTCGATTTTCGCAAAATCGTCTATAGTTATTTGTTCGGTCATACGGCCAGTATAACGCAACAAACTTAAATCTCTAATCTTTATCGAGAAAACTTTGCAAGATGAGTGCTGCAGCTGCAGCATCCGCCATTGCATCTTCTGTATTTCGTTTCGCTTGGAATGTCGTGAGGAATTCAGGTTGTAAATGTACGATGTACCCTTCCCCTTCAAGAATTTCTTTAAAAGAATGTGCCTTCTCCATCACTGGATTTTCTGTACCGTCGTGTGCAATTGAATGCCCGATGACTATTTCTTTAATACCCTCTTCAATAAGTATATTTAAAACTATGTCCTTTAATTCTTTTGTATTTGGTACAACTGAATGAGGAAATGCCAAAGAGCCGCTCTCGTCAGAATATGCGAGACCTACTTTTTTTGTTCCATAATCTACGCCCATATATTTCATCCCCCCTACAATAGCACTACTTTCAATTAAATCTYGTTAATAGGTACACTATTCTCTTTTTACATTAATTACTATATTATAGATAACAGTACCTTACGTAGATATTTATAATAAATAAAAAAATATATGTTTGAAAAAATATTTGGAGGAGATAAAAAGGAAAAAGGTTTATTTGATGAAAAAGTCTTGGAAAGAGCAGGAGAGCTAGCAAATTTAATACACCTTCCTCCTACCTACCCAGTAAGTAACGAGGACGAGCTTGTCATAGATAAAAACAATAGAACAGAATTCGCAGATCTGTTAGGAACTCTTGATGAAGAAAGCCGGTTAAAACTCTTTCTTGAACTACTAAAATCCGACAGTAGCAAGTTACAGATTGCTATTGCAAATATTTTCACAATCTACCTTAAGAACGAGGAAGATCGAGCTAAGTTGTTAGTAGCTATAAATGAAACAGGTAATAAAGATGCAATATCTTACGCTAATATTACTCTAGGCTACGCTTCCTCGCCAGAAGGAGGATCGCAAGAAAGCAACTAAAAAAGATAGGTATACGTTTTTGTCTATACTTTCAGAAACATCATCTATACCAAGGTATTTCATTATGCCTCCTCTTCGGAGACAGATACTTWGGTACTGCTTCTTTTTGCAACCACAAAAATGTAAATAATATCTAAAATAGCAAGGGTGTTTAATACAAGAAGTGCGAGCCAAAGTGCCCACCCTTTCCATGGGAGCGCCCATAATGCTAGGAGTACTGYAAACATCATTGTGTTTTGTAGCACATCTACTTGCTTGGATAGTAAAAAACCCAGTACTTTCGTACTGGGTTTTTTACTATAATGCGGAGGGCATGGGACTCGAACCCACATGGGCGTAAACCCGCTTGTTTTCAAGACAAGTTCCTTACCAATTCGGAGCAACCCTCCACGCGATATAGTATCAGAAAGTCTTGTTTGAACCAACTATTTCAAAAAAAGTTTTCCTTTCATACGAATATATTCCCTCTTACTCATATATGTTTTGGTTTGTGCAGTATCAGTAAAGACAACACCCTGTAAATGATCCATTTCATGTTGAATAACTCGAGCAAGTAAGCCTTTTGCTTTTRGTTGAAAAATATCTCCGTCCCTATTCTGCGCTTCCACGATAATTGAAACAGAACGTGACACTTTTCCAAAAAGATTAGACGCTGCAACACTTCCGCACCCTTCCCAACCAAGAATCGYTTTGYTTGAGAAGACAACAATGYGTGGATTAATAAATACACGCAKKRCATCGAGCTCGCTCACCTTCCGGAGTTTTGTATTTCGTATTTCTGTAACAAATATCTTAAGACCTTCCCCTATTTGAGGGGCTGCCATACCCACCAATTCATCATGTCGCATTGAGTCGACTAAATTTTTAATCACTATTTTTACTTCTTTCGATTGTGAATCATTCACCCTTTTTGCTTTCTTGCGAATGATGGGGTTACCAACCTGTGTTGTTTCTTTAATAATCATAATTATTCCTCCTCATACTCATCTTCCACTTTCGAAAAGATTGCTTTAAACCATCCCCAGAGCAAATGTAGTGCTCCGAGCATTAGTACCACAAGCTCACTATAGAACATCCACGACTTCCCAATCATAAACCCTGCAACTGATGCTCCTGCTGCTGCAATTTGATGTTCCTGTTTCTTACTTTCCTTCTTAGGTTCTTCTTCAAARTTTTCAAACGTAGGTAAAGACTCTTCTTCTTGAATRATAACCTCAAGAGCAGCTCGTTGCTCATCTTCATACGCCTGCACCACAGMTAATGCTTGTTTCCGAGCCTCCTCAATTATYTGCAAAGTACTCATAACCGCTCCGGGTTCACTCTCYTCTGTTGTTGTCGCAGYTTGAGGTAGAATTTTTCCTACTACTCCATCAGTACTCCCCACAACCTTTTCTAACAACGTCTTCCCCACACCAGCGATAGATACCACTTGTTTGGARATCACTTGTTTTACCAACGGTTCGCTATCGTTAATATCTAAAATACCATCATTGTCATCATCTGTATCAGTACTGTTACGAATCCCATCGCCATCGGTATCAGTTATAACAAATATATTTTTAACAGCTAATTCAGTGTGAGTTGCCTCTACACTGCCTGCAGTAAAGCGCATGCTCACCATATGTGTCCCAGGTGTAAAAGTATGTGCAATGGACACTCGCTGTATATCACCTTTCCCTACACGAACTTCTTGAATCCCTATCGCAACACCATCTACTACTAACGTAGCAATTCCTGTCATTTGTACATCAGTTTGATTATGCAGCACCGAGTACACCTCTACTGCTGCAAAATTACTCACCGGTGATTCTGAAAACCACAGTCCACTCACTAACCCTGCACTACTCGCAGCAAAAACTACATGTGCCGATAACAGATAGGCAAAAGCAAAGATGAGTATGTACTGRCCTTTATTCATAATCATCTATACATTCTATAATAGCTTTCGCTAATTTGCTGCTGTCGTGCCGAATAAAGGAACGAGTATGCGCCTCTGTTGTTTCTTGTAAAAAATCTCCCCCCACAACACGGTATGGAGTTTCCTTTTCTTCACACTCTACAAACATACCCTCCCCCTCTTGTTGCTCGTATAACTCGGAAAGAGCAGTGCTTGGATCCTGAGTGTTACACATCAATATATCAACCTCTCGCCCCAGTAAATATTTCTCAACAATAGATACGTATTTATGTGCATCAAAACCATCGGATATCCCTCTTTTGTTCGTTGCATTAGCAACGACTATGATGCGTGCACTAGTATCACGCAGGGCTTCAGGTATACCCTTCACGAGTAAACTAGGAATAATACTCCCATATATATCCCCCGGACCAATAACAATTACATCAGCTTGATCAATAGCATCTAGTGCCGCTTTGTTTGCAGTAACCTCGTGCGCGAGAGTTACTTCGCGTACACCAATATCTCGAACTCGCAAATCATCATCGAGGGTACTCTCCCCTTCAAGAGTCGTACCATCGGTAAGTTCTATCAATAGTCGCATATCGTTTTCTGTGACAGGGATAACTCGCCCGTACACATCTAAAATCTTTCCTGCGACTGCGACTGCTCGAGAAAAACTTCCGGTTGTTTTTTCAAGTGCAGACAAAAWKWKMKYCSCWKCWTTKTKSSYAMTSAKYTYRYYYYRWYKRWRTMWMKAWMWWMAMWMTTCGCGTACCTCAGAACTTGCCCGTGCAAGTGCTGCTAAACACTGTCGCACATCTCCTGGCGGTAACACTCCAAGATCATCCCGAAGCACACCAGTTGAACCACCATCATCTGCCATATTCACAATAGCTGAAATATGTATCGGGTACTCCTTAAGCCCAGAGAGTAATACAAACCCTCCGGTACCTCCGGTGATAGTTACTACTTTAGTTTTTTTCTCTGCTCTACTCATATGATATACACTCATCATATTGAATAAAAGCACGTATGTCGATACAATGGTGTCATGAAACGAGGATTTACCATTATTGAACTCTTGGTCGTTATGGCGATTATAGCCATGCTCGCCTCAGTAATACTCGTAGCCTTCTCAACCATACAAACAAAATCTCGCGACACACGTCGCATAGAAGATGTTAGGGAGCTCCAAAAAGCTTTAAGTATGTACTATATCGATAACAATCGATTYCCTGCTGCAGTAACTCCTATCGACGTCGATGGAACTGACGCACTCTCAACCGCCCTTGTTGCAAGCGGAGCAATCTCTGCCGTAAGTGGTGACCCAGTAAAACCAGACTACAACTACACCTACCAGTCGACTAACATTGGTATATACACTATTACCTTCTGTCTTGAAACTGACAGTATCCCTAACTACGCACAGGGTTGTGACAACTCTGTCTCCCCTTAATATGCCCAAAGATATCGCCTGGAAAGCATACGAGCATTCACATACAGAAAAAAATTCTGATTGGTTTTGGGCACTCGGCATCGTCGCTATCTCAAGTGCTGTCGTTGCCATACTATTCCAGAACTTCTTGTTCGCAATTCTTATTGTCGTTGGTTCATTTACCATAGCGCTTCTGTCACAAAAACCTCCTCGTGAACTTACTTTTACCCTTACTCCTCGTGGCATCATGATTGATGATGCTCTCTTCCCCTATCAAATGATGATTGCTTTCTGGGTAGAGGGACGTGATTCTGAAGACCCCACACTCATTATCGACCTGCAACGTTTTATGGTTCCTCACATCATCGTCTCACTTACCGACGTCAATACTGAACAAGTGCACACATACCTCTCTGAACACCTTCCCGAAAAAGAACTCAAAGAACCCTTTGGACAACGCATCCTTGAGAAGCTTGGTGTCTAGGACTGGTAAATCGTCCGTAATTTTGTATAGTAGTGCGGCTAGTAGCAATATTTAGCTCTCATAGTTCAATGGATAGAATACAGGTTTGCGGAACCTGAGATCTAGGTTCGACTCCTAGTGGGAGCACCATGTTAAAAGTCCTCAGTTTTGCTGAGGACTTTTTATTTAAAAACCACCCTTGCGGGTGGTTGTTTTATTTCATTCCTACGATATCTCGAGTGAGTTTCGCTTTTCTTCGGTCAGCGGTGTTCTTTTTAAGAATTCCACTCTTAGTTGCCTTATCAATAGCTTTGTATGCTTTAGGAAGAATTTCTTCTGCTCCCTTTTTATCTTCGTTATGCACAAAACCAGCAATACGCTTGATTGCATCTTTCATAGCGCGAAGACGACGTACGTTAAAAACGCGTCGGGCTTCTGCTTGTCGCACTGATTTCTTTCCTGAATCTGATGTTGCCATTGGGCGGCATAGTACTGCATTTATACACTAAACGCAATACCTTTTAGCGTGGTATGATGCGCCTAATGATAATCCAACTGAGAGGTATCGTAGTAGCAAAGGATCCAGAGTACATCATTCTCGACGTACAAGGCGTAGGATATAAGGTTTTTGTGACCCCTGAGACTCTCGCCCACACTCCTGAAAACAAAGAATCAACACTTTGGACATATCTTTCAGTGCGAGAAACATCCCTTGATATATATGGTTTCCTTGATCGAGAAACACTAATCTTCTTCGAACTCCTTATTGGTATTTCTGGTGTAGGGCCGAAATCAGCACTATCGATCCTTGGTCTTACTGATGTAGCTACCCTTAGTAGTGCAATAGCTGCAGGTGATACCTCTTACCTCACCAAAGTGTCAGGTATTGGAGCAAAAAGTGCGCAGAAGATAATCCTTGAACTAAGCGACAAGGTTTCTAAAGTAGCAGGCAACCCTGCTCTCCGTGAAGACGCTGATACTATTGATGCTCTGACTTCTATGGGATACACCATCATGGAGGCGCGTGAGGCTCTCAAGCAAGTACCCAAAGACGTTACTGGTGCCAGTGATCGTCTTAAGCAAGCACTTAAATCTCTSGCCTCTTAATATGTTTTCTCTGAGGAACCATCTTCCGGAACCACTCTACACACGCGTAGCGCCCTTCTACCACCGATCTCTTGCTATGCTTGGTGCTATACGATACGGGCACCCATCTAGAAAGATTAAAGTGGTTGCAGTAACGGGCACCAAAGGTAAATCAAGTGTCTGTGAATTAGTATATTCAATACTTGAACAGGCAGGCTATAAAACAGCACTGGTGAGTACTATTCATTTTAAAATCAATGGGGTTACCGAAGCGAATAAGTTAAAAATGACTATGCCAGGACGCTTCTTTCTGCAAAATTTCTTACAGCGTGCAGTGCGTGCCGAGTGTGATTGGATAATTATTGAAATGACTTCCGAAGGAGCAAAGCAATTTCGTCATCTCGGTATTGATATTGACACTCTTATCTTCACCAACATTGCAGCAGAACATATTGAGTCACATGGATCATTTGAAAACTATGTTGCTGCAAAGCTTTCTATTGGTAAATCTCTAGTGAAATCAAAAAAGAGTCCACGTACAATAATAGCGAAYGCTGATGATGAATATGGACCAGAGTTCCTTAAGTTAGATGTSGACAACGCCGTTCCTTTTGGTCTCGCAACAGCAGAACCATGGAGCACCTCTGAAGCAGGYACAGMTATAACATTCGACAATAYGGTAATACATTCCGTCATCCCTGGAGAATTCACTGCCCTTAACATGATTGCAGCTGCAAGCTTTGCTCAATCGATTGGAATAGATACAGCAAGTATCCGCGAAGGACTTGAAGCAACACGACTCATTCCTGGTCGTGTTGAACCGATAGACGAGGGTCAAGAATTTGATGTCATCGTCGATTACGCGCACACAATCGAATCCTTAGAGAGTCTCTACAAAGCATTCCCTAATAGGAAAAAGATCTGTGTACTTGGTAACACCGGCGGTGGTCGCGACACATGGAA
Organism: Candidatus Kaiserbacteria bacterium; assembly: GCA_002401925.1. GTDB lineage: Bacteria > Patescibacteriota > Minisyncoccia > Phycocordibacterales > UBA2100 > UBA2100. The sequence goes on along the minus strand of NVUN01000005.1, from coordinate 43,654 downwards.
GCGTCCTAAGATGGCAGCTATAGCTGAGAAATATTGTGAACGTATTATTTTAACTGATGAAGATCCATACGATGAAGATCCTAAAAAAATCATCGAGGAGATGGCGAAAGGTCTCACCGGCACCCCTCATATCATCATGGACAGACGCCGAGCTATACGCACCGCACTAGAGCTTGCTAGTGCACATAAGGGTGATGCTGTACTGATCACCGGCAAAGGTACTGACCCATACATTATGCGTGCAAACAACGAGCGTATTCCATGGAGTGATTCTAGTGTTGCACGCGAAGAACTACAAAAGCTACTTGGCGAGCGTAAAAGTACTGATACTATATAGTTATGATAAAGAAAATATTAATTGGTTTGGTTATTCTTTTGGTTCTACTAGGTATGTGGTTCGCTATCNAAACCGTTATGGAAGCAAGTAAGGGTGGTTTAAAAGGTCTCTTCACTACTACGTTTTTCTCAATTATTCCCACTGATGTGACTAACAGACTCAGTGTTACTCCCAACAAAAGTCCTGCAGAGGTATCTATTGAAGACTTAGGAGAATTCTCCCCTGCTGTTGGACTAGTTACTATTACAACGAAAGCAATTGATCTTGCATCCTCTGATGTGAGTAACGAGTATATTGAAATACTAGCAAGTCCAAACAATGTACAACCAGTGAATATAAGTAACTGGTCTATCCAGAGCATGATCAGTGATGAGTGGATTGGGATTCCACAGGGCACAGAAAAATTTATAGCCGGAGAAGTAAATGAGCTTCAGGATATTTATCTCCGTCCTGGTGAGCGCGCTATCATATCTACAGCAGGCTCTCCTGTAGGAGTTTCATTTCGAGTAAATCGCTGTGCAGGCTTTCTCAGTGATACACAAAGCTTTACTCCAAAGATTAGTACTGCATGTATTCCCCCACGAAATGTTCTCCCCCCTACTATTGAGAACATAAAAGAGTTTGGTGATGTTTGTATTTCTTTCGTAGAAAACTTTAACTCATGTTCATATCTCACCACTCAAAATAGAAATTTCGATACTCTCTCACAAACATGTCGTGACTATATCCAACCACGTCTGACGTATAACTACTGTAGCGATACTTACAGTAACGATACAAACTTTTATTCTCCACAAGAATGGCGTATCTTCTTAAACCAAGACCACGCACTGTGGCGTAAAAATTACGAAATCATTCGCCTACTCGATGATAAACATCGAACCATCGACGTCATCAACTTTTAGTATTAAAAAGTACTATACCTGCGGTGACACTCACATTCAGTGATTCTTTTTTACCAAGCATAGGAATCTCCACGATCACATCACTCTTGTCACGGAGCTGCTTAGACACACCTCGTACTTCATTACCAAGAATATAGGCAACTTGTGCGGGTGCCTTAAAATCCTCTAGTGAGACAGAGCGATCATCTTGTTCAACTGAGACGATAGTAACGCCCTGTTTTTTTAACGTAGCAAGTACTACAGTTATATCCCCTTTCTCCCAAGGAATGTAGTCTTGTGCTCCTAGTGCTGTTTTGGCTATATCTTTCTGAACACGCCCAAAACGATCCAATGGAGAAGATGTGTACCCAGTGAGGTATATCTTACTGACACCTGCTGCATCTGCAGTACGAAACATAGAGCCCACATTGTGGGTACTACGGATGTTATGGAGTATAAGTATTGTCTCTTTCATGCCCAATACTATACAATATAGTCTACGCTATACATAACTTTAGCTGTCAAAAAGCTGGAAGTATGTTATATTTTCGAACATTCCGCCCGTAGCTCAGCTGGTAGAGCAGCGGCCTTTTAAGCCGAATGTCGTAGGTTCGAGTCCTACCGGGCGGACAAACAAAAACTACTCTTCGTCTAACTCCACAACAACTTCTTTTGTGATAACACCACCAGTTTGTTGGTCACATTCAATTGTATATATAGCACTTCTCACCTGACTATCTGGCAGTGTTTCTTCGCTTAAGCTGAATGGTTCCGTCAGAACTACTCCTTCCTTGTTAGTGTAATCAAATCCACGAGGTCCTTGCACGCGACAACTTGTCATRAAGAGRCTAGCCCACGAGATACGCACYCTTTCCCCTCTCTTTACCTCTGTTGGTTGAGCAATAATATCAAAARYAGGATTMGCKATACTTAYTGAACAAGAATTTTGACCCACTACTTCAGTTCCATTTAAACACGTAACTGAATACTCACTGTTATGATCAGGTGAAACGGCAATATTTCCACTCAGGGCTCCTTCTGTATCAATTCCTATTCCCACACTTGTGTCAGCCGTTGCYGGACATGCCCACGTTACTGTACTCAACTCCCCAGGAGAGATTACATCAGGTAAACATGAAAGAACCGGGTTCACAGCGTTGTCGTCTACAGTCACCGTTATCTCACATGTCTTAGCATTATCAGTTCCTGAACCAGTTGCAACAAGAGAATAGGTAGTACTCTGTGTTGGTTGTAACACCAYCTCATCATTTGCGGAGACGTTATTTCCAATACCATCAATATCTATGTCTGTAGCATTTGCGGTACGCCATCTGACAGTCACTCTGTCTCCTGAGGCAATGCTGTAGTCACTCGCCACAAGCAGGCACTGCGCTGTAGCTGCGGTGCTTTTTTTAGTACATATAGTTTGAGTACCTTCGCTTGTCTGTGTGTATCCACTGGGACACTGCTGATTACTGTTACTAGTATTCTCTCCTTGAAATATATACTTCCCAAGAGCCTGCCCTATAGCAACACCTACACCACTGTTAGAAATTCCGTTAAACATACTTCCTAATTGACATTGCGTACGTGCAAAAAACCCGTCCTGATCACATTTGCCAGCACTACTGCTAACGCTCCCACTTAGGGATGCTGGGATTTTAAGACCACTTACCTGTTTATATATACAAGTATAGCCTAGCGACGGTCTCGCAAAATCTTTTGGATAACATACCACTGGCCCTTTACTTACACACAGAGCACCTTCTTGAGCAGTGGCACTAGTCTTCGCACTACTAGGCTGACGTAGCTTAATTACCGCCTCTAGTTCAGATTCACATGCTTTTGGTACTAGAAGCCTATCTTTCTTTTCACGTGTCTCCTTGTCGAGAATTGGGTTCACTCCATCACAACTAGCTCCTGAACACGCTCCAAGACTCAAAGATGGCATATCTCCTATACACAAGGCCTGCTTTATAGGCTCTCCTAGAGCAGCACCGAACTCATCGTCTGGTACTTTTGTTCCTGTCTCTTTTTCGATACAAGCCTGCAACCGATATACGACTTCCATTGGCGGATTTTTATTAACTGACACGTAACAATCTTTAGTTATATATCCACCAGATAGAGTAGGTATCACATAAGAGGTAGAACAGAGGTTTTTACACCCTCCTGTGCCATCAGTATCACAAGTTTCTAGTGCAGCACTCAACAACTCCAATCCACCTACCACCTTTGGTGCGATTGGTGCGATTGCTGTTTCTAAGCTCACTACCTCAGCAGTACTCGTCGCACCTGAAAACGGAACGTTCTCTCCCCCGAGACGAGCATCAGGATTAGTTCCTGCAGCGGCTATATTTTCTTCTCCGCTGAGTGCTTGTGAAAACCCTCCTGAAATACCTAGGCCTACTACTAAAACTAGTGCGAATGCTAGTTTTTTAAAATCTTTTTTTATTACTGTATCCATAAATAATCTCTTACATAATATCCGTAAATAGCCCGTATTAAAAACTGGTTATACACACTACTGCCCAAACCGGAAAAACGCGCGAGGTGCGCTCCCCAAGATAAGTGGAGAAATACCATGTACCAGTCCAAAATACGATCCCCATAAAATACTTTGTCCTGTAAAGCGTGCTGAACCTCCTATAATATCTGGAGTTTCAGGCGGAGTTACATCTACTGCCTCCCCTGCAACAAACTGTCCGTAGTTCTCAAAATTAGATCCCTGTGATGTCACACCTGTTTCTGTATCTGTTGGTATATGTACATCATAAAAAACATCTACTGCCTCCCCTGTTCTCACATCGTTAGAACCACCAAAAGATACTGCGTTTAAAATACTCTGTAAAAATGAAGGAGTCTCGTCCTGTGTTTCTGTAATATATATAAGTTCGTTTGCAGTAATATCTTGTTGTTCCCCATCTGCACTGATATTCACATTTTGAGTGGTGCCAGTATTAATTAAGCTATCGCTTCCACATGTTGAAAATAAATTAATACCAAATAACCCTGAACCTTCACAAGTAGCTCGTGTGGTTTCAGTACCTGTTTGTTCTACAGTTTCATTTGTAGTTTCAAAATCGTACACACCGCCATCATCAATAACTTCATCAAAAACTGTATCGGGTGATGTATATGAAATAGGTAATAGTGGTGAAAAAGCACCACCATCACCAATTGTTTGTGACTGAGAACCGAAGCTTTGGAAAAAACTTGTATACAAACTGCTCTTCAGGGAGCTCTCTAAGATATTATAGTCTTGATACCCACTGCTCGGCTGTAATACTGGCTTCCATGCCTGAGGGAAGTTATCTGGTGGTACATATTCTTCAATAGGACCATGTATATCTACCTCAGATTCATCTCCGGCGATACTTCCCGTTACACATTCACCATCACCAAATCCGTATAAAAGATCTCTGGCCTCTGGATCAGATACATTTAATGCAATGTCTTTTCGGTTAAACCCCGTTGACCATACTGTTGTTCCAGTACGTACATCTATGTGGATACTTTTACTTTTATAAAACCCAATTCCCCCTTCACACTTATTAACYCTACGTAACCCACATATTGCAAGTGTTATAAATTCCTTTTCTTTTCCAGGAGTAACGACAACGTCTATCGCATTACTCCTCCGATGCTGACTATCGACAGCTCCCGTGTTAAGAGTACAGATAGGATTACTTTGGTTGGCATCACCTTCGTTATATCGACACCCACTAATAAAAGTACATGCCCCCTTCCCTCCTATAGCTGCACATGCGTTAAGTACTACGTCAGATACTTTCGTATTCGCGCCACGTATATTCTCCCCGTATTCTTTCCAGTTAAGATCAATGACGGAACATCCCTGTGCACCCACAAGATCAGAAACGTCCTGTGCATCTACAGTGAGTGGTGAGGCAGCAAACACTAAAAGCGCTGCTACRATAAAGGTACGGAGAATGAAACTCATACACTTGATAGTACCGCGCTCTCAGAAAAAATCTATTTTTACCTGTGGTTAGTTAGTGAGACCAAATGTGTTTCCTATCAGAAGAACTAAGGCTTGCCACCATGAAAGTTTCTCTTCTTCTTCGGTTACCTCCTCAGTAGTACCGCCACGGTTTATATTAGAACTACGGTAGTCACCTATATCCCCTAGATTAGTTATACCTCTCTGTTCGTTTAGTAGTGCTTCTCGACGACGAGCCTCCTCTGCTTCTCGCTCAAGATCTGCTAGTGATAGTCTGTTATCTACAGCAGTATAGTCAGTACTAGAAAAATCAAAGAACTCTTCAGGAGTCGTAGTTACAACCTCTGTATATGATGGTGTGACATTTGTACTATCAACGGTGACCGTAGGATTTGTTGGAATAACAACAACAGGTGTTGTATCTACTTGAATAGGAAGCAATGTCGTACCGCTTACTGTATTAGTATATGTTAACGGTGTAGTAACGATGTCAGTATTGTCTTCAAATACAAGATTGAAATCATCTAGATAGAGGTCGCTTCCTGTATCGATACTACTCAGATAACCAGGAGTATCTTCTATGCGGTACTGAATACCACCAGTTGATCCAGTTGTACCTCCTAAATCACCGAACAGTTGACCTAAGAGAGACTGAGCACCCGAGATAAGAAGTCCTGTTCCGAGCTGTGACCAAAACCCACCACCACCGAGACTTGAAAAAATATCAAGAGACGGGGTGTAAGCAACAACCTTACAGCAACCTGCCGTACACATACCAACAATCTGTTGTCCATCAACAATCCCTGATACTTCACAAGGTCGTCCATCTTTCTCTGGCGATGGCTGACACACTAAGTGAGTCACAATTAGAGCACCTTGAGGTACTTCTCCACACGACTGTGCATTGGCAACCGAAACACTAGAAAAGAATCCTAAAAATAGTACCGATACTCCTGTAAAGATTAGTTTTTTGTAGTGGTTTTTCATAAAATTAAATTAATTGCGTACACTTACCTCTATTTCTTTTTTCTCAAGTAATCCAGTTATTGTTTCGCAGGTAAGAGTGAAGGTAGTGTCACGAGTAAGAGAGTGTGAAGAAATATCACCTGCAACACCGCGTCGTTCAAAAGATGAATTAGTATCTGAAGTCACCGCACATGCCGTTGCATCAGTTGTACGCCAACTAAGTGAAGTSGMCTCATTGTAATCAACACGATCTGGTGTTGCGATGATTGCGATAGAAGGTTGTGCMACATCTATTGAACACGTTGCTGCAGTATCTGCTACGTCAGTAATATCATTTACACAAGTAATATCATATGTCGCATTAGCACTTGGTTGCATACGTACTGATCCAATAGTCTCCCCTGCTGTATCTATAGTGTCACTCGTTGTAGTGTATGCGCCATCACGACATGCCCACATAACAATGACTGTCTCATTTGCTCCTACAATTTCAGGTAAACAAATAAGAGTTGGAGTGCGCTCGTTAAGATTGCTACTTGATGTAGTAGTAACAATTGTTGCTAGCGGTGCTGGTGTGTTTATCAGAATGGAACCTAATTCATCTATCAATTCACCGGTAGTAGATTCAGTAACTGTTTCAGTATCACTTTCTGAGGAATTCGTAATRATTCCTAGAAAATCACTGATCACACTTGCTGTTGCTCGCTGTACCGAATCGGCTACGATCACAGTATCTACACGTTCAACTACTGTATATCCAAGAATGAAAACCAGTAGCAAAACGAGTGCTTTTAATTGTAGATTTATAGTTCGCATAGAATTGTAATGCACTCATGATACGTTGCAGGCAGTATTGCTGCAATATAACTTGTACACACTATAAGGTAAGAATAAATTGCTCAAGTAATATTTCTAATGACGTCCCACTTCGACGTGCCTGTTGTGGCAAGAGTGCAAAGGTCATAATCTTTTTTTCGAGGAGTTCTCGTGTACCAAATTTCTTAACAAATCGTTTTGCCTTATCAAAAGGATACGCCTTCATCCCTGCTGCTTCAGGTGTACTACTCCCCTGTGCAAGGAGTAGTGATTTGAACATCCAAAATAAAATACCGTGAATCTCTTCGTCACTAACTCCACTATGTTTAGCTTCACGAAACAGAGTCCATAACTTTTTAACGTTCCGTTCTCCAAGAGCGTCTGTAAGAGAAAAAGTATTGAACGGAGCCGCCTTACGCTCTACCGTAGTATCAAACGTAAAAACCTTCGTCGCATGTTTTTCAAGTTTTTTGCGCAACACTGCAGTTAGCTTACCTTCAAGTAAAAAGAATGGGTGTGCTGAGTCTGCAATCTTTTCAATGTTCTGTAACACTGCTTCCTCTCCTTCTTTTTGTGAAAACAACGTATCAAGCAGTACTACATATTCACTCTTAAAAAGTGCCTGACTGCCGGTAAGTTCATCAAAATTATAATCATCTAGTACATCGCTGGTAACACGAAAATATAGTGCGTCAGGATTTTTAGCGAGCATGCTAGTAATAGTTGCCTGCACTTTTGCACGTGCTGAATCAAGATCTTCCCCATAGTAGAGATACAACATATCTATTGTTCCTTTATTAAACGCCAGGTCATATTTTTATTGGTGGTTTGAGCCATATTTAGAATCATAATACACTAGTTATCTTTTAGTGATTCCACGAACGTATCTAAGTTAGTCCCTACAAGTACAGCATTAGCTCCTTCTTGTATATCATCGATTGTTTTTAAATGGCTCGCCTGACAAAGCCATCCTGGAAAGATACTTCTTGCCTGTGTGAATGTCTCTTGTTTTAAACTACCATCTTTCAAGTCTCGAACGTTCCATACGGCTCTCAGATTCTCTGGAATCATTGCCAATTCTGCGAGTGTAAGTGGTTCAATCAGACACTTATCTGCATGATTTTGTGGGACCCTCCCAACGACAAGGACCCAATCAGCGCCTAACTCAAGCGCCTTTTCAATATCTGCATCGTCTTTGTGAATTCCTTTCGCTAAAATAGGCTTGTCGGTAAGTGAACGCGCCTTTTCCAACAATTCAAACGATCCTCCCCATCGAGCGTCAGTATGAATAGAAATAATATCCCCTACCTCAATAGCCATAGTAAAAAGTTCATCCCAGCTTTTTTCAGTAGAATACCCAAATGGTGACATTGTTTTCACCTCTGCAATTATTTCAATTTGTTTATACATTTGTATGTTTTGTTAGATTAAAAACTATTTTAAGATATAAGGTTATTTATACCTTCTTCAATCTACGCGTTTGGCATATACCTCATTACTATTTTATTTCCGACTTTTTCGCCTGACACGAATCCTAACTTTATATAAAAATTAATCGCTTGTTTATTCACGTCATGAACTTCAAGAGCTATAGGAATATTAGTAGTCTTTGATTCCTCTATCAACTTCTTAAAGATAGCACCTCCAATTCCGTTACCTTGAAACGCAGGTAAAATTTGTACGCCTCCGATATAAATAGACTCTGAAGACCTAACAACACGTAAACGACCGACGTCCTTACCTTCAAATTGAACAACCTCGACCTTCTCTGGATTGAACTTATCTTTGTATGCAGCAAGTTCACTTTCATTATCAAATTCCTTATCTGGACTAAGCGCTTCCACAACCGGCTTCATTGCATCAGTCGATACTTTGAAAAGAAAAAGTAAGTCATTTTCAGTAGCCTGGCGTAAAGAGAAAATCGCTGGTTTTTCATTCTTCATGTTTAATTTTTCTGACATTTTTAATAATCCTACAATTCTACTTCGAGTACTTCAAAGTCTCCACGGAACCCTTCAAAATCAGCACCTCCTTCTTCCACAATTCCTTTCTTTATTACCAGTTTATCTCTCTCAGTAAAAACACCAAATTCCGTACCTCCACCTGCCCACCAACAAAGATACGAGCTAATTTGATTCTCTAACAACTCAAGGCCACTTTCTGAACACGTGCCAACAGTAGACGCAATCTCTTTCATGTTCCCGTCGATTTTTACAGACACCACAGATGTTGGTGTTCCAAATTCATCTTCCTGTATAACTGAGCTCTGCCACTCTACTACTATTACTCCAGAAATAGTTTTTTCTGGAACTACAACGTTTGATGAAGTCGTATTCGTAYCTGAAACAAAACTATACACAAGAGCAATACCTGCAATTAGTACTATGGTTATAAGTGGTAGAAATTTTTTCATACTTCTATTCTAGCAAATCACCACAAAAAACCACCTTAACGCGATTTAGAAAATTTTTCTAAATAATGTTCAGTCAAAAGACTATTTCGATGGACTCTTGATGTATTTTCTTCGCCTTTAAACASTTCCTGCCATTCTTGCGCCGTTGAGTACGCTTCTTTAACTACCAGGTTCACCCGCTCTGTTGCAGGACGAACATGTAACTCAGGTGCAATAAGAAAGGTGGTGTCTTTAGAGTCTCGAGGAGGGCCTACTAAATTAGAATTTATTTCTCTACCARYRTCTGGATCRATATAAAATGAATACACCATATCTTTAGGATTCATATTAGACAATATCTCTGCAAACCCTGACTGAAAAGAAAGTACGCCATCTTTCATCTCTTTTCCCCCACTTGGGAAAAGTACGAAAAGTCCTCCTGAAGTAATGTGCTCTCTTATTCTTACTAAAGCTTCTTTAAATTCTTTTGGTCCTGTTGGTGCTCTCAAAATATTTTTTGCACCAAGTAACTCTTTGAGAAATGAAAAACGTTTTCCCTGCGTCATAACAAGTACGTCCGACCGTTTGATAGCTGGTAAGATAAAACACGGGTCAATAATTGAAGGATGATTGGCAATTAATATACCTGGCTTCGAATTTAGGTGTCCTCTTTTTTCTGAAAAAGAATCTTCTTCGCTTTGGTCGTAGTTAATTCCAATATTTAAGTGTTCAGCTATCTCAGGAAAAACTTCACCCCATGCCTTCACACCTTCTTTTTGCAATCTCTTAAGGCAAACTCCGACAGAAGACTCATCCACTATGTTTTCAGTAATCATTTCTTTCATTTTAAATGTTTTTACATACTAGCAAACAATTTCTAACTAGTCGTGTACTTCATTTACCTCTACTTCTTATTTAAAATCTTTAACAAGAGCGAGCTCGTTTCCTTCACTATCCTTAAAGTAAGCCACCATACCCCAGGGAAATTCAGTAATAACTAATTTCATGGCCAGAGTATAGCAAAAGTTTAAATATTTAACTTAGTCCTAAAACAAATACAGATACGCACCATACCCTTCCTCTTCTAGTGCATCCTTAGACACAAACAGAAGTGCRGCTGAATTCATACAATAACGTATAAGGTCGTTTGTCACTGGGCCATCTAAAATAATGTGTCCAAGATGCGAGTCTGCAATAGTGCTTCGAATTTCAATGCGCTGATACCAAAGTATATTATCTGGATGCTCCGTAACTAAATCTTTTGAAATTGGCTTAAGGAAACTTGGCCACCCAGTACCGGAGTCGAATTTATCGGTCGATGAAAACAAAGGTTCWCCAGATATAATATCGACATAAATCCCCTCTTCGTGATTATCCCAATACTCATTCTGAAATGGCTTCTCAGTTCCTTCTTGTTGTGTCACCTTATATTGTAATGGTGTAAGCGTTTCTTTAAGATATTCATCACTTTGTTTTACGAACATATTCCATGGACTATTGTTTTCAGCAGTTTCTTCTTCCATCTGAGTAGTTTCAAATAGATCGTTGTTCTTACCATCACCCCATACAGACTCTATGAATGCATCTCTTCCTGAACCTTTACGATAGTACTTGTACTGTACTGGGTTCTTCTTGTAGTAATCTTGATGATATTTTTCTGCTACCCAAAAAGTACTTACTGATTCAATACTGGTAACGATTTGTTTTTCAAAAATGTTTCTCTTTTCGAGCTCTTGAATAACAGCTTCAGCTATCTGCTTTTCTGTATCGTTTTGGTAGTAGATGGCAGATGTGTACTGATATCCACGATCGTAAAATGTTCCACCAGCATCAGTCGGATCAGTCTCCCGAAATAGCTCAAGCACCAGACGGCGGTACYCTACTGTTTGTGGATCATAGACKACTYTCACAATTTCTCGATGTCCGGTGTTACCTTGAACAACCTGACTATAACTTGGACCGTCTATCGTACCTCCCATATATCCTGAAACCGCCTCGATCACACCTGGTACTTTTTCATAATCACTTTCAGTACACCAAAAACATCCACCTGCAAAATATGCAACAGCTTGAATACTTTCTACAACATCCTCTTGTTGTACCGCCCCTAYTGYATCTGAGACCTCAACCGTCGATACMTGTGTCTCAACAGAATCTGCGACACTCGGCGCAACTTTACCGAGGTACCAAGAATATACCCACATACCAGCAAAGGTTAGAGCGACGATAATAATTAGAGTGAATAAAATTTTGAGAAGATGAGGTTGTGTACTTTTTTTCATAGACCAAGCATATTCTCTCTAGACACAATGTCAAGTTGACTTTACATACACACTTTGTACACTAGTACGTAATGAATAAGAAATGGAAAGAAATATTTAAAGTAACRGGTATCCCCGTGCTGTTCGCATCACTGTGCTGTTTAAGCCCACTTATTCTCGTAGTGTTTGGTTTGGCAACAGTGAGCTTTGCTAGTTCGCTTGCCGATATATTTTATCTTGAATACAAATGGTATTTCCGTGCAGCGGGATTGGTTTTCCTCCTAGGGAGCCTTGTATTATATTTCCGTCGGAGCAAGGGTATCTGTACTATCGACGAAGCAAAAAAGCGTCGCCAAGAAATAATCAACAAAACGCTTCTCTTCCTCATCACTGGAATCTTTGGATACATCTTCTTCCTGTATGTCATCGTGCACTACATTGGAGTGCTACTCGGTGTATGGCCTGACTACAACTACCCCTTCTTCGGTTAAGCCCTATTACCTTATACGTTCCACTCTTCCATTTCGCCCCAATTAGTACCTTTTGCCACATCAACCAAGATGGGTACATCATGTGTTTGTTCAGGAGTTAAAATACTTTCCATTATTCTCTTAATCTCCGCTGTAATCTCTTCTACTTTCTCTTCTTCTATTTCATACACAAGTTCATCGTGTACTTGAAGTACTAATCGAGCACTCTTTAAAAACTTCTTCTTAGTTAAGTAGTCGTGGACACGTACCATCGCAATTTTTACCAAGTCAGCCTGTGTACCTTGAATAGGAGCGTTAATCGCCATACGTTCAGCACCAGCACGAATATGTGGAAGCTTTGAAGTAATACCCTCGAAGTATCGACGACGKCCGAAAAGAGTTTCTGTATARCCTAGTCGTGAGGCGTCAGCTTTAGTGCCGTCAATCCATTTCGCCAACCCTTCATATTTTTCAAAGTATGTATCGTAAAACGCGCGTGCTTCTTTCTGGGTAGTATCACCACCCAAGTTACCGCGTAGCGCGTTTACTCCCATACCATAGAGGATACCGAAGTTAATAACCTTAGCTTGGCGACGCATYTCTTTATCTACATCAGCAGGYGCTACATCAAATACTTGGCTMGCCACCGCAGTGTGAATGTCTCCCCCTTCACGAAATACTGACAGAAGTTTTTCGTCCTGAGAAAGAAACGCTGCGATACGTAATTCAACCTGAGAATAGTCGAGTGCCACAAATACATTTCCCTTCTCTGCGATAAAGGCATTACGAATACGTCTTCCGTGTTCTGTTTTAACTGGAATATTCTGTAAGTTAGGATCCTGCGAAGCCATGCGCCCTGTAGTAGTACCTGCCTGTAAAAACTGAGCGTGCAATCGTTTATCATCCCCTACCAAGGTTGGTAACGGATCAATGTATGTTGAAACAAGTTTTTGTAGTTCACGATAGGCAAAGACATCTTCGATAATAGGATGTTCTCCTCGTAGTTTTTCCAGTTCTGATTCTTTAGTACTTCTCTGTCCTGTCGAAGTCTTCTTTTGATTCTTTGGTTTTAGCTCCAGTGCATCAAAAAGTATTTCTCCTAGTTGTTTTGGAGAGTTAATATTGAACTCTACATTAGCGTGCTTGTAGATTCTTTTTTCAATCTTAGTAAGTTCAGTGTGATACTCCTTTGAGAGTTTCTTAAGATAACCGGTATCAAGTGCAATACCATTCTTGTTCATACCCTCTACTACAGGAATGAGTGGCTCCTCTATTTCAGTAAACACCTTAGTCATACCACGTTCTTCAAGGGTTTTTGTAAGTGTTTCTTTAATTTCTTTAAAAGGTGCGCCAGGAAGAAATTGAAGTACGTCTTCACGAGTAGGGTTAGTAATATCGGAACGCAAAATCCATAGAGCAATACCTGCTCGCTTTAATTCATCTTCATCAATATCTTCTTGAGGTACCGGCACTTCTTCTTCATATTCTACAGGTGAYCCTAGTAACTTACGTAGTCGTTCACTAAGTGTTCGGAATTCTAATTCAGCAAAGAGYGCAAAGGCTGCATCGGTATCAATAGKGTCGTGCCAAACTTTTTCTGGCAACGTAAAGGTAATGGGTACATCTAACACAATGGTTGCAAGCATCTTTGAAAAGAATGCTTCATCTTTTCCTTCTCGAAGGAGTTTTGCAGTACGCACCTTAAAGCCTTCGGCGATAAAGTCTTCTTCACTCTTTTCTAGAGCTGCATATATTTCTTCCAGATTACCAAAAGCAGTGATAAGGCTCGTAGCAGTCTTCTCCCCTATACCGCGAATACCGGGGATATTAWCAGACGGATCGCCACGTAATCCTTTGTAATCAATGAGTAATTCAGGTCCAAACATAAACCGGTCCTTCACTGCCTGTTCGTCATACAGAATAGTATCTTGAATACCTTTACGAAGTGTATAGACAGACACCTTAGTACCATCTACTAGTTGGAGTGTATCCATATCTCCCGAGGCGATAACAATATCTATCGGATCTTTCTTCAATTGCTCTACAATGGTGCCAAGAACATCATCGGCCTCGAAACCTTCTGCGTCATAAATAGGAATACCAAATGCTGCAAAAACATCACGACTTCTTTGTAGTTGTTTTTTTAGCTCATCATCTGTTGGCTTACGCCCTCCTTTATAATCTGAAAATACATCATGACGGAATGTTGGTTTCGGTAAATCAAAACACGCTGCAATATAGTCAGGATTAAGCTCTTGAATAATCTTCATGAGCATCGTCGAAAGCCCAAAAAGAGCACCTGTTGGTTCTCCTTTGCTTGAAGTAAAATCCGGYAAAGCRTGATATGCGCGGTGGATAATTGCGTGAGCGTCGAGTAGTACGAGCTTTTTATTAGTGTTTTTAGCCATAATTAGCTACATAATACACTAAACATCGTTGATACTGCTATGGACACATGAGTATTCTAACTCCCTATACTGACACTTCGTGTTGTCTCATCAATATATTTAAAATGTAACTGTTGTGCGTCAGAAGTGAGTAAACCATCTACGTTTTCTGGCCATTCAATAACGATAAGGTTTGTTGGATCACGTGCGATATCAGCCCAACCCAGTACTTCTAATTCATGTGCATTCTCAAGTCGATACGCATCAATGTGTATAAGACTACTAAACACTTGGTCTTCAAGTGCGTAATATTTTTGAATAACAAAGGTAGGACTTATTACCTCGCCAGTAATACCGAGTGCTCGTGCGAGCGATTGTACAAAAGTTGTTTTTCCAGCGCCTAAATCACCAAACAGTGCGATAACACGTGCGTTGTCACGAGGCTTTAATCCCTTAGCAAATATTGTTGCTAAATCTTGAAATTCAGTAAGTGTGTAGTTCTTTTCTTCCACGCGATTATTGTACACGTTGGGTGGTGGYGAGGCTACTTGWGGGGCTCMCWCACTTYATMTTTTGTGTGAATGAAGGGNTGTCGMAAAAGGTCTATTGTACGACGTTCCCACAATCTCTTCCATACCACCGCTTAACCATCTAAGAGAAAGTCATAAAGTTGTTTCGCAATAGATTGCTAGTGCGACACTCTCCCCTATCTACTTACATTGACGCCGAATACGGAAGTGACTTGATGTAGTTCTCCATGTAAGCCCAGTCAGGCTCAGTGTTTTTATACGGCAGTCTAATTACAAGTTCATTTAGTCTTCTAGTCCCCATTTTCCTACTATAATTAAAACGAAATTTTTCTGACTGCAATATGGTTTTTAAGAACAATCCTATATAGGGATTCATTCTAAATTTTGGTGTTAAAATTCTCACATCTACAGGCGTAGATTTGTAGGGATCAGGTTGATAGAAAAAATACCCCACTGACCCTCCTCTGTTTGCAGTTATTGTATTCCCAGAATTGGTAGCTTTTTCCACCACATAATCAGTAATACCATTGTTTTTGTCGGAAGACGTTACGTACGGTGTATCTCCATTTAAAGTAAGCTTGTCCATTAACTCGTCTTTGGATGACGATACAACGAATAGCTTTTCTAATTGAAAATTCTTCCACTTTGCAGGAGACAATTTTACTTTCTCATTTATGACTGGTGCTTTGTCTATTTCATGTCCATTATACTTAATAACTCCCCATTTTTTTGGCATCTTTTCAGGAACAAGTAGAGTGTCTAAACTCATATTTGCTTCTCTTCCATGTGATGTGTACCTAAACCTATTTCGAGATATTGCTAAACAATAAAATAGCTTCTCAACAAATTCCATTTTTTTTATTGGCTTTAATACCTTGACGTTTTGAGCAGTGTAAAATTCCTCTTCCTGCACAAAAGAACTGAGTAGATACGTTCCACCCAAAGTTACTGTTATTAGTCCTGCTTCATACGGTTTAATACCATAAACTCCTTTCACAGAGTCCACGACACCAAGAGATTGGCTCGATCTAGATACAAAGTTAATACCTCCTTTTTCTGGAGCCATTTTATTGTAATCAAACTGATTACCATACTCAATATCAAAAATTGTATTAAGGGGTACTGTTTTCATTAGTTTTGTAATCTGAATGCTAAATATTTTTTAACCTCTTCTATAAAATCGTCTTCTGATAAACCAGTATAATCTGTTTCTAAAAATGCTTCTGCACACCATTCGTCATCAGCTGTTACAACTCTGTTAACACTAAGTAAAGGGATTTCCTCCTTATTCATATATGCATTAATCCACCTAGTTTTTATTGATTCCCAATCTCCAAACAAATCTATCCTTCCTTTATTTTTCCTTTTTACAAATCCGTCGTCTTTAAAGTAACCAAGGAAAGTCTTCTTTCCTGACGGATGCGGCCTTTTCGCTGTGAACACCATTATGCACGATACAACAGCCACCTTTGAGTTGGCAAACAGTTCGTTCGGCATAGATAGCACGGCCTCTAGTGTGTGTTTTTCAAGCAACTTCTTTTTTAAATCATAAACAATGCCTGACAAAGCCAGTCCTGAGTTTAAAGGTACAATTGCTACACATCTCCCTCCCTGTTCAAGAGCAGAGAGGTTGTTAAGCACAAATTCTAATTCTTCCTCATCATCTTTATCAGCTTTATATGGAGGATTAAGCAGTCCTACAGTTGGTCTCTTTTCCATTACTTGCTTTACAATATCATCATCAAAACAAGATCCATTTAACAGATTTGTTTTACCGTCCTGATGAATAAACATGTTAGAACAAGCCAAGGCAAATATATTTGCTTGGTACTCAACTCCAATTAGTTGGCTTTGCTTTATGCTTTTTATTTTACTTAGATCCCCTTTGGCATCTCTGATCATCACATTCATCGCATTTACTAAAAATCCACCAGTTCCAGTACAACTGTCATAAACAACACTGTTTTTATKYWYKWYWMMWWKWTSWRYSMTRWRWKYYGWSWTRTKRTRAKSAGTTAATACAATACCTAATCCCTTGTCACTATTAGCGTATCTAAGAAATTCAACGTATAGCTGACTTAAAACATCAAAATACTCATGTGTCTTTACAAATTTATTAATGTTTTCATTAATGTCAGTAATAACTTCCATAAGCACATCCTCCTTTTTAGATAGTGATGTGTCAGTTCTAATAAACTCAAACCTGCTTTTAACGATATTCAATTTGGTGTCCTGTATACCAGAGTTCTTGAACTCCATTTCTACAGTATTTACTAGATATTTAGCTAAATCTTCTGGCCTAGAATAGGCACGGTAGGATTTTTGAAATGCCTTATTTTCTAGTGCAATTAGCACACAACTTATTAACAAACTTCTATCGCTTCCCAAAATCTTATGTTTGTGCAACTTTTTATTTAGGTTCCTAGAAAATAAAATTAGACTTTYAKAGWYWYKWMTRRRTKWCWMMKGWYYVWTMAWWBRSHYYWMHWTRHAYRMYHYBVBRMDMWWVWWKYSWWMWBWMMDWWKMYTYRWCSMTKWMKKYRYSYCCTTCAATTNNNKMAAGYSYKASMWWWYYMATWYMTTYYTTSWCYSMYSMMYTRCKRMTATTGNWKATGACATCAAATTCTTTTGCCAAATAACTTGAGTACAACAAAACACCATCGACAGCAAAATCCTTTGGGAGATCCTTACTCTTGCTTTCGTGCTTACTTGGCGAGGCTTTACACTCAACAACAATTACTAAATCTGGGCTATCTTTAATTTGTACTATGAACTCTGGATAGCCTGATCCTGATCCACTCTTAGAAGCAGTTTTTAGTAATTTCTTTATCTTGGGATTATCAGAAGCCTGTTCCTCTACCACCAACACATCTTTGAACTTACGTAGGTGATTTCTTACAATTTCTTCAGTCTTTCTTTCATTAGCCATGCGGTCATTATCGCACGCACAAAGCCCATTGTTTTGAGCTGGTGTTGGTAAGTTATCATACATAAAATTGGGTAAAAGGGTGTCGCACTACCCCCTTAGTCCGTCTTGCATATCGTACGCCGAAAAAGAATATTACCCCTCCTATAGAAACGACCCGTTACAAAAAGTAACGGGTCGTTTATTTCATCACCCTTCAATAAAGCAGGGCTGAACTGTACTTCGACGACGACCACCACTGATAGGTGAAGATTCAATAATACAGAAGGCGTTAACCTTCCCTTTTAGATTGTTTACCAGCACATAGGTCGTTACCGTACCCAATTCGAAATATATCGCTTCAGACATCTCTGGATAAACCCGAGTGACGAGCAATCCCCCCACTTCGGTTCCAGCAGCTTCTTTTTCCCCGACGAGTTCGAAATCCATCGGTTTCCTAAAAACTAGACGCCAGAGCAACTCCAGATAATTTACTACCATAATGGTAGTCCTCCTCTTTGTTAAAGATCCAAATAAAATTTAACAGCATAACAAAGGTAAATCAAGTGATTTACCTTACTCCCATATAAAGAAGCCCTAGAGAGTAAGCTGTGTTGGGGACACATCTCTCTAGGACTTAGCCATACGAATGCAGGAATGGATAACCGCATTCAATGGCCCCCTATATATATCATGCTTTTTACATTCCTGCCACACACTCACCAACCATGCTAAAATACTTTCAGATATGGTGCAATTTGACGAACATGATCAAGAAGAAAAACTCGCGGAACTTCGCAAACAAGAGGAAGAGTCTCTTGCTCGTACACTTTCACAAAAGTACAGTGTTGAGTATGTTGACCTTACCCGTGTTTCTATAGACACAGATGCACTACGCCTCATCGAAGAACCTCAAGCACGAGCACTCGAAATAGCCCCCTTCCGTAAAATAGGAAAGAAGATATTCGTCGCTATTCGAGCGCCYGGACGAAAAGACTCTCTTGAAGCTATTCAAGGAATTGAACGTCGTGGTTATCAAACACGACTATTCATGGTTTCCACCAATTCCCTCTCTCATGCATGGGAACACTACAGTGATATTTCGCACGCTTCTACCAGTGAAAGTGGTGTACTAAATATTTCAACAAAAGAAATTGAACGTATTAAAAACGAACTCAAAACAATCGAGGACGTACAAAAAAATGTTGACGCAGGTATTACGGRCAAGAAGGCACATCGCGTCTCACGTATTCTCGAAGTACTCATTGGTGGTGGRCTTGCTCTAAAGGCTTCTGATATACATATCGAACCTGAGGARGAAGGTATTCGYGTACGCTTTCGTCTTGACGGTATGCTTACCGACCTYCTTACCTTTGATCACGAAACATACAAACTTCTTCTCCCCCGTATAAAACTACTCTCTGGGTTGAAGCTTAATGTAAAAACAGAAGCTCAAGATGGACGCTTTAGTGTAAAAGTAGGTGGAAGTGACATGGAAATTCGTACTTCCCTTATCCCAGGAAACTATGGTGAGACAGTTGTAATGCGACTACTCGAYCCTTCAACTATTAGTCTTCCWTTGGAGGAACTTGGTATGGACGACTTCTTAATGAACCTCTTCCTAGAAGAAATTAAAAAGCCTAACGGTTTAATCCTTAACACAGGACCAACTGGTTCAGGTAAGACAACAACACTCTATGCCTTTCTTAAGGTAGTAAACAGAGTAGGTATTAAAATCATCACCCTTGAAAACCCTATTGAATACCACTTAAAAGGTATCGTACAAACACAGATAGATAAGAACTACACCTTTGCTTCTGGACTACGTAGTATTCTGCGACAAGATCCTGACATCATTATGGTGGGTGAGATCCGTGATCCTGAAGTTGCCGCTACTGCGGTACACGCCGCCCTTACTGGTCACCTCGTATTCTCTACCCTTCACACTAACAACGCTGCAGGTACATTCCCTCGACTTATAGATATTGGTGTACGTCCTGAAATTATTGGTAGTGCAGTAAATCTCACTATGGCACAACGTCTCGCTCGACAGCTCTGTGTTGAATGTAAAAAAAGTGTCCCCATTACTGGTATTGCACGTGAGAAGATAGATAAGCTTCTACATAACATCCCCCGCCCTGAAGACTTACCTAAGAACAAAGATATTATGTGGGAAGCTGTTGGATGTGATGCTTGTGGTCAATCTGGATACAAAGGACGTAGAGCAATACTTGAAGCAATCCAAATGAATGAAGCAGTAGAGGCAGCAGTGCGTAACAACCCAAGTGAAATAGATATATGGCGTGCTGCTCGTCCACAAAATATCCGTCGCATGGCAGAAGATGGTGTAGTGAAAGTACTAGAAGGTACCACCTCTTTGGATGAACTGGCACGTGTTATTGATATAGATGATGAAGACCTCTTTGCAATTAAAGAGATGTCTGTGGATAGTCCGCTAGCACCAGAAAAATAACGTATACTACTTGTAGTGCTGTACACCGGATGTGTATATTCGTTGTACAACGCTCTCCTATATATAGATAATATATAAAGGAGTTAGTGTGTGATCAAAAGCGCGACCGCCCAAGTCGCGCTTTTGTGTACTTGGACCGAGCGCGACACGCCTCATGCAGCGCGTCAACTTTCCAAATGTCCTTCACACTGCTATGGTGGGGGTAGACGAAAAAACACCCACAAATGTGCGGGTGTCCCATCGTTGTTGGGGAAAAAACTCTCTAAACGATACCTTGTACGAATACAAGGCCGAGTGCCTAACTAAGGATAGAGTCAGTTTCTTGAGCTTTATGCCAACGTTTATCGTTAGATAAACGCGTCCATAAAGCTCAAGACCACTTCGTCCTCGAAAGGTCTCTTATTGACGTGAATCTCATCGTTTAGAGAGTTTTGTCTCCAACTACTAATGTGCGGGAATGAACGTGGAGTAATACTAACACACTAAAATTGTATGTCAACCCCATCTGATACCCCTAATAGTGATGCTCAAGAAAGTCCTAATGACGTCTTTCTAGATAAAACCTTGCGTCCTAACAAGTGGGATGAGTATATTGGACAGGAACGCATTAAGAAGAACCTTAATATTCTCCTGCTTGCTGCAAAAGAACGTGACCAGCCACCTGAACACATTCTTTTTTACGGACCTCCYGGATTAGGTAAGACAACACTCGCCCACCTCATTGCTCATGAGTCTGGTTCGCAAATTCGTATTACATCAGGTCCTGCGATAGAACGCGTGGGTGACCTTGCATCCATCCTTACCAACCTAGGTGAGAAGGATATACTTTTTATTGATGAAATCCATCGACTGAACAAGAATATTGAAGAAGTTCTCTACCCTGCTATGGAATCGGGTGTGCTTGATATTATTATCGGTAAAGGACCATCAGCACGTACCATACAACTAGAACTACCCGCGTTTACTCTCATTGCTGCAACCACACAGGTATCAGGTATCTCAAGTCCACTACGAAGTCGTTTCTCAGGAGGCACCTTCCGACTCGAGTATTACAACGAAGAAGAGATCCGAGGAATCCTAGAACGCTCTGCAAAGATTTTGGGAGTAGATATAAAAGACGAAGCTCTTGTTGAAATAGCAAAACGAAGCCGATTCACACCACGAACAGCTAACTTCCTTCTAAAAAGGTGTCGCGACTTCGCTCAAGTACATAAAAGCGACTTGGACAAGAACACAGCGAATGAAGCACTAGAATTACTTGATATTGATGAGATAGGTCTTAACCGTAACGACAAAGAACTCTTACTTACTATTATAGAGAAGTTTAAAGGAGGACCTGTAGGATTAAAGACTCTCGCTGCAGCCACATCAGAAGAAGAGAGTACTATAGAAGAAGTACATGAACCGTACCTTATTCAACTTGGACTACTTGAGAGAACACCTAGAGGACGTACCGCAACTGCACGTGCATATGAACATCTTGGACTTGAGGTACCTCGACGTTTGCAACAAAAAAACGATTAAGCTTTCTCTTCATTATTAAAGAGTAGGTCGCTCAACACATCAACTGCCTTAGCAGTAGCTTCACTAATACTTTCAATAATCCACAGAACAAAGGTGCTTCCGTTGGTCTCTCTTTCATAATCAGCTAGTTGGTTATCTTGATCATGAAGTACACCAAGAGTAGATGTCGCAAACGTCGACGGTGCCCTACCTGGTCGTATCCAACCATCATAGACTGCTAAGAAGTGTTCAATAGCCTTAGTTGGTAGTATTCGATCTTCGAGCTCCTGTAAAAATACTTGGCGTTCTACTTCTTTTGCTTTTGCTTCACGACGTAACTGACAATCTTCACTTGCTTCAAGTACTCTACAAAAAATACTGTCTTTTGCTCTCTTGCCTGCCTCTTCAGCCTTACGTAATGCACGTATTGCTTCGTCTTCAACAATTAAATCCTGAATACGTCCATATGCTTTATTCTCAACATCTACTTCATTAGGACCACCTACCCTACTAAGTATCGCAGCAAAATGATCTACCCTGGTAAGTTCTCCTGCAGGAGTTTGTGCTGCAATATCACTGGCGATAACTTGAATATTATTAAAACTACTTTTTCTTTCGCTACTAACTACGGCTTCTTCTATTATTACCACCTCTTGTGCAACAGCTCTTGGCGCTATTGGTATCTGAACACTTTTGGTAATAAAGTTAGCGAGTCTGTTTATTAAGCCTGCATCCCATGCGAAGTTCTGTACAGAACTTCGTTCTGGTGATGTACTTTCTGTACTAGGTTGTAGACTTTCATACGTCGCTTCAGTTGAACCTGTTTCTACGGCAAGTGATTCTGCACCGGCTCCGGAGATTTGAGGGGTTTCGAGTGAGGTGATTCGAGTAAGAGGGTTAGTTACTGTCGAATCTCCAGAAAAAGGACTCCCTATGTCTCGGGAAAAAACTCTCCCATCAACTGCAGTTGATTCAAAGGCAGTTTTAGTAAAAATGTCATTTTCACTAACAGGAGCAGCCGAGAAACTTCGGGTACTACTTTCTGAAAAAGAAGATACATCATCAGAAAACACAGCATCAGTAGCCATATTGACCCCACTATCATTCGAAGCAACGTTTGTACAAACACCTGCTTCTGCACACGACGCAATGTCTAAACTCCCATCAGGTCKYATRAATKGATCCGTAGAATTACCGCCACCTAAATCATCAATAATMCCTTCGACRGTACTTCCATCAGTGTTAAYATTTCCACTACTTACATCGTCCACAACAAACACCCCTTCCTTACATGACCCTGGACAATTATCCCAAAAACATTCAGTTACATCATTTGCGTGTGCAGTAGCACATGTTTCTGTAGCTTCTTCATAGCACTGCCCACTACCCACTGTTGTCACAACAAAACATTGTTGTGACGTATATTCCAGTCTTTCAATTTTTGGTGCAGGCTTCCCTATACCTGAGGTAATTTGTTTTTCAGCTATTGCTCTCTGATGTTTACAGTTAAGAAATGTTCCGAATCCCACTGGATTAATACACTCGCCGACAGGTGTTGGTATTCCCTTATCGAATGTACAGACCACCCCAGGAGCATCACACGGGTCATCGAATAATGAATTCGTTAGAGCACTTTGTGTTGATGCAAATTGTTTACTTGGGAAAAAAGCGTTTGTATCTTTATCTAAGTAACTAACACCTAAGTACCCTACAGCAAGAAAGAAAAGTAGCGCAGCAAAAGGCGCAAATGAGTATTGTCGCCTTTGTTGAGAAGAATCTTCTTCTTCAAAATTGGAATCCATACTTTATATAATACACACCATTTTGGTAAAAATGGTGCTTTTTGTAAAAGGTGTGGATACAATGCGATATATATTAAAAAGACACCACACACTGCCGTAGCTGTGTGTGGTGTCATGGGTAGATTTATTCACGCTCTTGCATTAGAGAGACTTGTGCGTTTTCTCTCGGCTTGCAACTCGCCTTATACTCAATGTTGTTACCCTTATCTTCTCGATATGTATAGTCTACCGAAAGAAGGTGAGTGGAATTACGACAACATTTCACTACTTGTGATGAGGAAGTGTCTTGGTTATGGACCGCACACACAAATTGCACGCCGTTGAAATAACCGTGGACACTCATCCCGTCGGCAGATACAGACTGCGAACCGAAGACAACCATAAGAGTCGCCAATACAAAGAACTGAGAAAATCTTTTCATTTAACCCTCCTTTTGGCCGACCTCGCGCGGCACTTATATGAATTAGTGCGAGGATGTGTAGTTACAAAACGTTGCAAACAAACATCCGCGTACTATTGACACCTTGTGATAGATGTCCTCTATTTGTAATATGACCATTTTTCTTGTGTAAAAGCAAGTAACTACCCTCTTGAAGAGATCTTAATTAAAAAGACACCACACACTGCCGTAGCTGTGTGTGGTGTGTGGTGTCGTGGATAGTTTTGTTCTCGACCTTACATCATCGAGACTTGTGATCTTCTTTGGGGATGCAGGATGCAACTGTTTCGAAAGTGGCTGTCGCACCATCAGAATTTGGTTTTAGAAAAATATAGCGCACCACCAGATCATGAGTTGATATTGCACAGCAATGAGCAACTCCATCTAATGTCCCAGAACCTGTTACAGCACAAGATTGAGAGCCACCATAATACGCTCCAATATGGAACTTGGGGTCATCAGCAACCACAACCTGAGAACCAAAGACAACCACAAGGGCCGCCAATACAAAGAACTGAGAAAATCTTTTCATTTAACCCTCCTTTTGGCCGACCTCGCGCGGCACTTGTGTGAATTAATGCGAGGATGTGTAGTTACAAAACGTTGCAAACAAACATCCGCGTACTATTGATACTTTGTGTATATGACCATTTCTACTGTTTACAAACAAGCAGCTACCCCTATTCTATAATTAAAAAGACACCACACACTGCCGTAGCTGTGTGTGGTGTCATGGGTAGATTTCATTCAACACCATGGAAATAAGGTTGACTCTCCTCATTTTTCCGACAGTACGGAATTGGATTTATATACCCTGTGGCATCCCAAAACGTATACTCGACGTTCAGGGTGTATTTTTCAGTTAGACAGCAGAACGAAGAAGCATACTGTTTTCCTGAATTCTTCACCACACAAGTGTGTGTGCCGTCATGTTCAAATTTGTACACTTCATTTACTTCTACTTCATCAGGATTTGCTGCGTTCACGGCCGAACTAAGCATCAAAAACCCTAAAAGAGCTGCTATTTTCTTCATCTATCCGTCCTCATTCTGTGGTCGCTCAATCATCTCCCTGAAAGCGACACTGATTAAAAGGTACTGTGGGAGTAGATAAATTCAATTATTAAAATTAAATACATTCACTCACACATTATTGACACCAATAACTACTTGTACTGTAATACAGACTATACAGTTTCTGAATAAAGTCAACAAAATCACCGCCCTCACACCGCTCTATACAACACTTATTTATCAATCACTCCCCCATTAAACAACTTAGAATGCTGCCCTCTTTTCACTCTCAAGTAGATACAGTGCCTCATAGACAAACTTMTCAACATCTACATAATCACCCCGCAAAAGTGCATCTTGTATATCCGTTTTCAATGACTCAAGGTATTCATCTTCTAAAGTAGACTCTTCAATCATTCCAACAAGAAGCACGAGCACCTCTTGAGATAGAGTGCTCTCGGGAACAGGAGGAATCTCCACAACAGTTTTTTCAAGCGACACCTCCATCATCATGGAACTTTCAGCTGCAAACCCTCGTGCACTATCTGACTGCATCATAAGCATTGGTTCTAAGGCAAGTACTATTCCCCCATCAAGAGTATCAGCCGCAGTAGCTGCAAGAGGGATACCATCCTCCCGGACTGCAACACCTACCCCAAACACAACGCGAAGTGCCTCTGCTTGTGGTGCATTGTTTTGTGCCAATGCTTGTAAGTTTTTTTCTGCTTGAGCGTACGCCTCGTCGATAAATACTGATGCTTCACCTCCAGTCTTCTGTTGCTCATCAAGACGTACATACACCGTATTAATAGCGTACGCACTTCGCTTCGCTTCGTCAGTAATGAATACTAATCGTATTTGTTCATTAATTCTTTTAACCCCAAAGAGTGTCTCCCCCGGTAGTGCACTACTCGCAGTATATGAAACACCCGCACTTGAGATAACCATAAACACGAGGACAGCAAATACCGTATTGAAATACCCCACAAAGAAATGTTTTTCTGGTACTACTTTYTTGGGTGTAAACGACATGTATTCCTTAAGGTGATTACGTATCGTATCTTTTTCCTGTGCGCTTAACTGCACAGTACTTCCCATATTTTTCATTGTGTCTTTAAAGTTTTTCATATAGTTGTAGCATTAAGTAGTTCGCGCAATTTCTGCAAACCACGATTAATACGTACTGAAACTGTATTCTCACTCTCCTTTAAGATTACGGCGATCTCTTTCGGACGTAATTCATCAATATATCGCATAACCACCACACTACGGTAACTTTCTGGAAGTTCTTGTAGAGCCTTCTTGAGCAACTCACCTTGTAAGCCTAGCTCTAATTTATCTAWCTCTTCTTCAAGACTACCTGTCTGTAGATCATCAAAGGTACCTTCATGGACCCCTTCTTTCTCAAGTAAGGAATCAAGAGACGAACTCTTCTTTTTCCGATACTCATCAATAATGAGATTGTTCAACACACGAAACAAAAACGCTCTATAGTTTTTAATCTCTTTTCCCTGTGCGGTGACATCCCAAGTCTTCATAAACGTCTCTTGAGTTAACTCGAGRGCTCKCTCATGATTAGAGATACGGAAAGAGCAATGACGAAACAGTGCGTCCGCATTTTCTTCATACACTCGTGTGAATATCTCTTCCATTACCTCTATACTAGCAAAGACGCACTGGATACGCTTTTCTTTCAGTGTGCGATGGATTGTAGTAGGATATCTATATATGTCAGGACACAATAAATGGTCAAAAATTAAACACAAGAAAGCAGCAACAGACGCTGCGAGGAGTAAAGTATTCGGTAAGATGGCACGACTAATCGCCGTTGAATCAAAAAAAGCTAACGGAGATATTACTTCTGCAGGACTCCGGGCAGCAATTGATACTGCAAAAGGCTTTAGTATGCCTAAAGATAATATCGACCGAGCAATCGCTAAAGGGACCTCAGAGGAAACCGATTCACTAGAGTCGATAATGTACGAAATGTATGGCCCTGGGGGAACTGCTGTACTCATCGACTTAGTTACGGATAACCGTAACCGAACCGCAGCTGAAATACGCCACCTTCTCTCTAAGCTTGGTGGGTACGAACTAGCCACACCAGGAAGCGCCGCATGGGCATTCACTAAAGGTGAAGAAGGTTACGAACCTAACAACACTGTAGAGATATCAGAAAGTGATGGTGAAAAAATGGGAATCCTTATGGAAGCCCTTGATGATCACGATGATGTACAAGAGGTATACACTAACGCAGCTTAAAGAAAAACCATTCAAATATCATTTGAATGGTTTTTACTATTAGTTATATACTATACATATGAGAATACTTGGTATCGACCCGGGCTATGAACGACTAGGGCTCGCAGTAATTGAAAAAGGGAGCGGAAAAGAAACCCTCATTCATAGTGAATGTTTCCAGACTGACGCTAAACTCTCCTTTCATGAACGACTGCATCTATTAGGTATCGCAATAGATCGTGTTATCACTGAACATAATCCTGAACACGTAGCATTAGAAAATATATTTTTTAATACTAATCAAAAAACAGCTATGGATGTAGCTGCTGTACGTGGAGTGATCATATATCTAGGACGTACACACAACCTAGAAACATTTGAATATACACCACCTCAGATTAAGGCAGCGGTTGGTGGAAGTGGGCGCGCAAACAAGAAAGAAGTAGCTACCATGCTGCATCACCTCATAGATATCAACAAGGAGATTCGCTTAGATGATGAATATGACGCTATTGCAGTGGCACTTACACACAGCGCTATCCACAGGAAATAACCACTTTCCCACAGCGCTATCCCCATATATATAAGGTTATCTACACGCTATCCACACCATTACATGACTTATCAACAGAATACCCACACTTGATAAAGATCTCTAATTTGTTAAAAAGTGCTACAGATTTTAAAATAAATTAAATACAGTATGGAAGAAGAAAATGATTTAAGCGAAGCATTCGACGGCACCACAGAAAAAGTCGACGGAGAAGATCTAGAATCGGAAGAGGAAGAAGTATGGGAAGACGAAATTCCTGACATCCCCTTTCGAGACGGAGAAGACGGATTATAAAAAACCGCTCGTAGATGAGCGGTTTTTTATTATTTAACTTCGATGAAGCGATGCTTCCCTATTTTATATACTCCGGGACTTGCGAGAGAATCTACTTCCGTTACCTTCTCATCAGTCGTCTTATTCATCACTGCACCTGCTGTAACCAGTCGGCGAAAGTCAGTTTTTGATGTAACTATTTTTTCACGAAGTAACACCTCGACTAACAACTCTCCAGAAGTAGCGCTTACTGCAGGTACATCATCAGGCGCCTCTCCTTTTTGAAATGCTGCAACGAAAGCTTCTTGTGCGTTATCTGCGGCACTTTCRYTATGMATCATTRCAGTRATAGTGTGTGCTAGGTACATCTTCGTGTCCCTTGGGTTACGTGTCCCTTTTTCAAGCTCAGAGATAATAGTTGTTACCTCGTCCATAGGTAATCGCGTCAGGTTGGTAAAGTACATTGGCATCACCTCGTCATTAGTACTCATTATTTTCGCATACATTTCCGTAGGCTCTTCGGTAAGATTTACAGTATTACCCCAACTGGAACTCATCTTTCGTCCGTCTGTACCAGCGATAAGTGAGGTCATAACAACATTTTGTCGCTCTTGCCCAAAATGTTCTTGTAGCGTACGTCCAGCAAGAAGATTAAAGCGTTGATCTGTGCCACCAAGTTCTACATCAGCCTTAAGTGCAACACTATCGTAGCCTTGCATAAGCGGGTACARCATCTCWCGAAGTGARACTCGCTTCCCTGCATCAAGGCGCCGTTTAATATTGTCACGTGCGATAAAGTCAGCAACTGAAAATACATTAGCGTGATCACCAATCTCATCGTAGGTAAGCTTACTTAACCATTCTGAATTATAATGTGTTTCTACCTGCGACATATCTAGTACTGCTCCCGCCTGCTGGAAGTAGGTACTCATATTTTTTTCTACCTGTTCTTTGGTAAGCATAGGGCGCTCACTTTCCTTATCTGAAGTATCTCCGATAACGCCAGTACTATCCCCTACCAATAGTACTATCTGGTGCCCTAGCTTTWGAAAGTCACGTAACTTAAGTAAAGGTACTGCTCGTCCAAGATGAAGGTTTGGACTCGTGGGATCAATTCCTAATTTAATACGAAGCCTTTTCCCTGAAAGAAGTTTCTTTTTAAGTGATTCATAGTGAATAACTTCATCAACTCCACGAGTAAGTAACTCTTCGATCGCTCGTTCGTCTGTATTTATAAGTGGTTTTTTTTGCATCCATGTAAACATGGGTTAAATACTACACCAAATCACTCTTTCATGGTACCGTTTATTTATGAAACATACACTCCGTAACATATTCCTTATAACCATCGCTTTGGGTCTTTTTTTCACCAGCGGTATTTTTTTATGGGTAGCTACGCTCGAAATTCCTACGCTTGATGGGTTTGCAACTCGCACCATTACACAATCTACTAAAATCTATGATCGTACAGGTGAGATACTTCTCTTTGATTTACACGAAGACATCAGACGCACAGTAGTACCATTAGATGAAATGTCGCGTCACTTAAAGAACGCAACAATTGCTATTGAAGATGCTGAGTTTTACAACCACAACGGTGTCCGACCGCTACGTACACTAAAAGCAGTATTTGATAACATCACTACGGGAAACCTTCTTGGTGGACAAGGTGGTTCAACCATCACTCAACAAGTGATAAAAAACACATTACTTACCCGGGAAAAGAAGATTTCTCGTAAGGTAAAAGAATGGATTTTAGCCTTAAAAATAGAGCGTATTCTTGATAAGGATGAGATTCTAGAACTCTACCTTAACGAAGCACCATACGGAGGTAATATCTACGGTGCAGAAGAAGCGTCACGTCATTTCTACGCAAAATCATCTTACGAAATTACTCTCGCTGAAGCAGCCTACCTTGCTGCTCTTCCCCAGGCACCAAGCCGCTATTCTCCATACGGAAATAATATTGATCTTTTAGATGCTAGAAAAAATCGTGTACTAGAACAAATGCTTCTTGGTGGTTTTATAGATGACATAGAATATGAAGAGGCACTTATGGAAAAAGTCGAGTTCGAACAATATGGAGATACTAATATTAAAGCCCCTCATTTTGTTTTTTACATTCGCGAATACATCGAAGAAAAATACGGTCGCGAAGCAGTGTATGAAAGTGGTTTAAAAGTTATCACCACTCTTGATTACGAACTACAAAAAATTGGTGAAGAAGTTGTTGCTGAGTACGCATATAGTAACGAAGAAAAGTTCAATGCAGAAAATGCAGCTCTTGTTGCTATTGATCCAAAGACCGGACAGATACTTACCATGGTTGGTTCACGTGATTATTTCGACGAGAACAYYSWKSGRWAMYYKMMWGWAYSKRCMGCRAMMAMKMSSMMAMYMKSYKCYACTTTCAAACCAATAGTATATGCAACAGCATTCGAAAGAGGCTACACTCCCGAAACAGTAGTCTTTGATGTCCCGACACAATTCTCTACTAATTGTGAACCTGATGACTTCACCATGAACGATGGRTGTTTCTCTCCTGGTAACTACGATGGAGAATTTCGTGGACCAATGACACTACGTGACGCACTCGCACAATCTATTAACATTCCTGCGGTAAAGGCACTGTACCTTGCAGGTATTGGAAACTCTATTAATACCGCGGAAAAGCTTGGTATCACTAGYCTTACCGAAGCTCCATCACATTATGGTCTTTCACTTGTTCTTGGTGCTGGAGAAGTATCCCTCTTAGAAATAACAGGTGCTTACGCTACCTTTGCAAATAAYGGTATTCGTCAAGAAAAAACAGGTATTTTAAGTATTGAAGATTCAGCAGGAACAATCCTTGAAGAATATGAAGTTACAGATGGCGAACAGGTAATTACTGAACAAGCTGCAAGAAGTATAACTAGTATCCTTACCGACATTCAAGCTCGGATCCCCGCATACGGTGAAAACTCTTTCTCCTTCGGCGAACAACAGGTCGCAATAAAGACAGGTACGACAAACGATTTCCGCGACGTATGGATTATGGGATACACACCAACTATTGCAGTAGGTACGTGGGGTGGTAACAACGATAACTCTCCTATTGTAAAAAAAGTTGCTGGATTTGTTCTTGCGCCAATGTGGCGAGCATATATGGACAGAGCTCTCCTGATCGTTCCTGCAGAAAATTTTGAGGCTCCCCTACCCGAAGAGAGTCCTGAGACAATTAAACCTGTCTTGCGCGGTTTTTGGCAAGGCTCGACGGTGTCTACAAGCGCATCTATCCATTCAATTTTACATTGGGTTATAAAAGAAGATCCACGCGGTGCTACTCCAGGTATTCCATCTGCTGACTCTCAGTATTCCCTCTGGGAATACGCAGTACGACTATGGGCACGTGACAATGCTCCACAACTTCTTGGTGCAGAAGGGTTTGTTGAAATAGTAACAATACCTCAAGCACCTATTAGAATCAGTAACCCAATTAATAATAGTTTTTACACACCAGGAGAGAAAGTAGTTATTACTGTTTCTATACCTTTCACCCTTCCAGTTACATCAGTTGAATATTTTATTAACAATACATCAGTAGGATCRTCTGTTATATCCCCYTTCACCTTTGCTCTTATACCAACACAAACAGGTGTACACAGCGTTAAAGCGGTAGCACGCGGTAGTTTTGCCGGTACYAGCGAATCTCARGTRACATTCGAAGTTAARTAATAYTAAAAAACAGCTGTAAGTATATTTGAGTCTTTTAACTCTTCACTTACATTCTTTAGRATCTCTTGTTGATTRATTCTAATTTCATTTTTTACTACAGAAGGAGCTTTTATTCTTACTGTTTTTTTAGAAATATCTAAATCTTGCGTGGTAAGGGTAATTTCTATTACATCCTCCACTGCTTTAATGAAGGCTTTTTTAAGAGTAGCGTTAGGTGCTTGTATATGAGCGTATCTCGCAAGTAAATTACTTAATGTTTTCATATTATTTACCTATTCATAGGCATCACTAGATAGATAAACGAATTATCGCTTATACCTTTTATGATAAGAGGTTTACCAGCGCCAGCGAATGAGAGTATAAGGCTATCTGAATTAATAGACTGGAACACATCAATAAGGTATTTATGATTAAAACTTATATCTAAATCTTCTCCAGTAATAGCAGCATCGAGAGAATCAAATATTTCTCCTACATCACTATTACGTGCACTAATTGTTAGTGTCTTTTTCTCTGGATAGATATGTAAGGTTATTTGACCAAATTTATCTGAAAAGATCTGTGCTTTTTTAAGAGTAGTGAGTAAGTCCTGCTTTAAAATAACTACTTCTGTAGCTGTTTCTTTTGGAAGAATACTTCGATAGTCAGGGAATGATCCATCAATAATACGAGAAGTAAGATAAAGTGAATTATTACGTAGTGAATATTGGTTTTCATCAATAAATACATCAAATGATCCATCTGGTTGAGTCTCTAATATTCGTATGAGTTCAACAGTATTCTTTACTGGTATTATTATTGGTGGTAATTCAGTATCTGATTTATATGGTATTTTTTTCTCTGCAAGACGGAATGAGTCTGTTGCAACAAATATTARATGACTATCTTCTGYATAAATATAAACACTAGCTAACTCAGGCTTAATTAAAGAAGTAGAAGCACTATATAAAACACTTCGTATTCCTTTCACAAGAGTTTCTTTTGGTATGGAATGTTTTATTTCTGTCTCTGGTTGAGGAATAGTTGGGAAATCTTCAATTGGTACTGTTTTAATAGTTGTCTTAGAACCTCCTATAATTAAAACAACAGTATTATCAACCAACTCAAGAGAAACTTTTGTTTGTGATGATGATGCTTTAAGTGTTGCATTTAAAATCTGAGCAGGAAGTGCAACACTACCCYCTTCTRTAAYATCYCCAGTTATTTTCTTTTCAATACTTAATTCAAGATTTGTTGCACKAAGAATAATYTCATTCTTWGTAACAGTRAATACAATACATCTAAGTACTGGRAGAGTTGCTGAATTAGAAATTATTCGTGAAGTTATATCCACAGCTTCTTCTAATTCTTTCTTTAAACATTCGAGTTTCATTTTATTTATTTTTCCCGCAATAAGTACGTATTAAGGCTGTGGGTATGGGGACAACAGTTATAATACCCTCTCTTTAAAACATATTCTACCTTTTTCATCTGTGTACTACTAGTGTAGAACCAGGGAACAAAAGTGTGTATAACTTAATTCTTACTTTCTTTGTATTTTACCGGGGATAACTTCATACACTATCAACATACTTTTCCCCATCAAATACCAACACTTATACACAACAAGTTAACACCTAATTGTGTATAAGTGTACGTACATGATTTATCTCCTGTTCAAGAACTAGATCAGTTTTAATCTCATTTTTAATCTTCTCACAAGAGTGAATTACTGTTGTGTGGTCACGCCCTCCTATTTTCTCACCAATACTAGGGTAAGAAATTCCAAAATCTTCTCGAAGAATGTACATAATAACCTGACGTGGACGTACGACTTCTTTTTTTCGAGTTTTTCGGTAGATATTCTGCTCCTCTACTTCATAATACTCAGATATTTTCTTAACCACTTCAATAACAGATATGTTTTTGTTAGGTTTTGTAGTGTGTTTTATTACATTTTCAACTTCTTGTGAACTTAATTCCTTTCCTTTGAGTTGAGTCTTGATAACAAGTGTATTAAGAAGACCTTCAAGATCTCGAATGTTTCCAGGTACTTCTTTAGCWATATATTGAAGTACATCATCAGGAATATTAAAACTATGAAGTAATGCCTTTTCACGTAAGATTTCTACACGTGATTCTATGTCTGGAGTAGGGATTTCTGCGATCATACCTGCACTAAACCTCCCTTTTAAGCGCTCTTCAAGCCCTARTAAACTATTTGGGTGCTTATCAGATGAGAAGATAATTTGTTTATTATTATCATACATTGCATTAAACAAGTGGAAGAGTTCTTCTTGTGTTCGTTCTTTATCAGCAATGAATTGGATATCATCCATGATTAATACATCATACTGACGATATTTATCTTTAAAGTTATTTCCCTTACCGGTTTTAACTGCGTTTATAAAATCAACAGTAAAACGTTCTGAGGTAACATAAAATACCTTTTGGTTAGAGTTAACTTTCTTTAAGTAGTTCCCTACTGCTTGGATAAGGTGTGTCTTACCATGTCCTGTTCCACCATAAATAAACAAAGGGTTGTATGTAAGTCCTGGGCTCTGTATTACTGCTTGTGCAGCCGCGTGAGCAAGTTGGTTAAATGGTCCGACTACAAAAGTGTCAAAGGTATAACGAGGATTTAAGTTATCTCGCTTATCAATAAACATATCTTGGAGTAATAATTGGTTTTGATTATTACTCGCCTGTGGTCGCTGCTCCCCTGACGCTTTTTTTGCTGCGTTTTTAGTAACAACATAATCCACACCACGAATACCTTCATTAAAACCACGTAAGGTTTTTAGAATAAAAGAGCTGTGCTTTTCATACAGCCAATCTTTTACAATCTTGTTAGGGACACCAATGTATACAATCCCATTATCATGCTTAATRATAACAGTGTCTTTAAACCAAGTGCGAAAACTCGCCTCTGAGATATCCATCTCAATGTGTACGAGAGTGTTCTGCCATAGTTCTTGATCGTTTAACATATAGTGAAGTTCCACTATTATATACAAGTTCTCCACAGATTTAAACTGGACATAAAAGTGAGGTGTATGTTAATAACCTGTGGATAAGAAAATAATGCCAGAAACACAACTACATAGTTCAAAACAAAAATAAATGGAAAAATGGCTTTAAATAAGACTGTAATCATAGAATATATGGCAAAAGGCATAAATAATATTTTTTGTAATTAAYCTACCCTGTGTATAAGTCGGTAATAATCCCCTATTTATRCACATATCACAATTTCACAATATTGAGTTATCTACAGGCTATCCTAGTAAAATYKTRMSWWAYTMRMMRCKRARWSKSTRCTRMAWWWRCWYSMGWRAAWRYKKSKMAKTSMRRRWACGCTTGCTTTTCTTAATTTTATCCGTAGTATTGTGTCTTATGTCAACGAAGCGTACATATCAACCAAAGAAAAAGAAGCGCCAGCGTAAGCACGGCTTCCTTGCTCGTATTGCAACAGCCGCTGGACGACGCCTACTGCGTAACCGACGCCGTCGTGGCCGCTCACAACTTGTGGTAATTAAGAAGCTATAACAAAAACCGCCCTAGGCGGTTTTTTTGTATCTACGCTATACTACAAATACTATGCTTCCTAAAAAACAACGCGCTAATAAGGCTGAAGTACAAGCTGCTAGTAAGGGTGGTTCTACAAAACACTCTACATATTTCACACTACGAAAGGCTGTAAATAAGGATCTTCGAGTTGCAGTAGTAGTATCTAAAAAGGTATCCCCTACTGCGGTAGGGCGCAATACACTAAAGAGACGAGTGCGTGAGGTACTCCGTAGTGTTTCTTTTCCTACAAATGCGACCTATATTGTGTATGTTAAAAAAAACTCACAAACCCTTACTCCAAAAGAAATTAAAAAGGAAATACAAGGATTATTATAGATAAGTAATACATTTACTTACAACCCACTCTACGCTACTATGCTGCAATGATTACAGCATTCAACACCTTTGTTTTTAACCCTTTATATAACGGATTCGTCTTCTTGATAGA
Organism: Candidatus Kaiserbacteria bacterium; assembly: GCA_002401925.1. GTDB lineage: Bacteria > Patescibacteriota > Minisyncoccia > Phycocordibacterales > UBA2100 > UBA2100. The sequence goes on along the minus strand of NVUN01000005.1, from coordinate 7,737 downwards.
CTTTATGCCTTACGCAGATGTAGGTCTCGCTGTTATAGCACTTACCATCATTGTAAAAATAATACTCTTCCCTCTTGCACATAAAGTGGCTCATATGCAGGTTCGAATGAAGGAGCTTGCTCCAAAAATGGAGGAGATAAAAGAAGAATACAAAGACGACAAGCAAGAACAAACTCTTAAAATAATGGCTTTGTACAAAGAGTATAAAGTACAACCATTCTTTAGTATCTTAGTTATATTTATCCAACTCCCTATTATCCTAGGGCTCTATTGGGTATTTTTCCGTGGTGGACTCCCGGTTATTCAGCTTGATCTACTCTACTCATTCATTTCAGAGCCAGAGTTAGTGAACATGAACTTCTTAGGTATCGTTGATATGGGAGGACGAAGTATAGTACTCGCACTTTTGGCAGGTATTACTCAGTATATTCACAGCCACTACGCACTACCAAAACCAAAGCCACGATCAGATAATCCTACAATTAAAGAAGATCTTGCACGTAGCTTCCATCTACAAATGAAGTACGTTATGCCAGTTATCATAGTCGGTATTTCTTATACTATCTCAGCAGCAATCGCACTTTACTGGCTGACAAGTAACCTATTCGCTATCGGACAAGAACTGCTTGTACGTCGTGAAATGAAACGACATCAGAAAAACCATGAATCAGGAAGCAATTAAAAACTTCATAGAGGACTTACTTAAAAAGACAACTATTGAGTTCGACTCTGTTGAGTGTGAAGAAACTCCTGAACAACTAGTATTTCAAATACATGCACAAGACAGTGCTACTCTTATTGGTACCCGAGGCGAAACTGTCCGAGCACTTAATCATATTGCTCGACGAGCTTTTGAAAGTAACGACGAACAGRTAMGATTTCTTATAGATATAAATGGATACCGAACGCAGAAAATAGAAGARTTAAAGACTACTGCAAGAACATTAGCTGAGCGTGCTCGATCGCTTAAATACAATGTTGAAATGACCCCAATGAGTTCTTATGAACGTATGATAGTGCACTCAGCACTTGCTGATGAGCCAAATATTGCTACTGAGTCACAAGGAGAAGGACGAGATCGTCGAGTTGTTATTAGTTTTGTAGCTTAGTTATTTTTGAGAACATATACCAGAGGCCTGACTATCATTAGGTAGTGTGTTTTCACAAGAGTTACTATCACCAAAGCAAGCTAATCCAGCGTTATCAGAGAGAGTGTAACACCAAGAGCCAGTTGGGATGTCCGCTACTTCATCTGGTGGATAATATGACTCTGAAGTTAATGGATCTCCTTGAGGGGTTGGGGCAACATAATTAGGATTAATACCGCAACATCTATCCCCTGCATTTGCAGCAACACTCGGRCAGTGATGTGGGTCAATACCCACCCACTCTGGCCCRCGTACATCTTTACAGTATTGATCATTTGGGATCGTAGTCCATGTGGGGCTTGTATAGCTAGTACCGGTATAGCTTCCTGGGATAATAAGGTTGAGAGCAGCTCGTCTACTGGCATCACTTTGTTCTACTACAGCTGGTGGCATAGTAAAACCTAGATCAGTAATATCTGGGTTAATAGTTTCAAAGAAGAGCCAAATACCTAGCAGCATCAAAATTCCCGTTACAGCTCGTTGAATACCTTCTTTTCCGGATGTTTTACCTGAAACAGCATCTGTTGTCATATACTGAAGGCCAGCAGTGGCAATGATAAGCACAGCGAGTACCGCACCAAGAGTGAGTGCTATATTAAAAAGACTATTTAGGAATTGGCCGAATGTCGTGCTGGTAGTATATATTTTGTCCAACCCTGCGGCGAGAGGAATGTACTCATTTTTTACAATTGAATTTTGTGCACTTGAAATAATAGGTAAAAAAAGTGTAGCCACACTAGCTAAGACAACTGCAGTATATTTTTTATTTTGTAGAAAAAAGATCATAATTWGTATCATACCATCTCCCCTATTGAGCATCAGCTACTTCCTCTGGAATAGTAATAGACCAAAGTGTTTGRTTTGTATTGTTTATAAAGAAAATAACATCACCTTCGTTACTAATAGAAAGATCACTCATATCAAGAGTCACTCCAGTATTTGTCGGTGACAGTATGTGCTTAAATATATTTGTTTCTGTATCTATTTCCCAAAGCGAATCTGAAAAATGCACACTCCCCTGATACCAAGCATCAGGATAAGTTGCTGTTGGGAATTCATTTGCCAGTGCACAAAATACTTTTGATTGTGTTGGATGCCAGACACATTTATCAGCAAAACCAACAGTTCCTAAATTAGTAACCTGGTTAGATTCAATATCTTTTATACTCAACACAGGTAAGTTTCTCTGRCCGATACTGCTGTATATTACCTGGCTGTTATYAGGRCTCATTACTGCGATAAGTCCCATTTTTTGTTGTAGAACAAGAGTACGTACACCTTCCTTAAGTAGGTAAGATGAGCCAGAAATAGCCCCTGAAGGCTTTTGTGTGACGAGAAGTGCATTACCACTCCATCCTATGTTCCARTCCCGTAGYACTGAYGTCATTAAAGTCTCTTTTTSTAAACCACCAATTGTTTCACTGTGTACTGCRCTACCTTTGGGTGTGTTTTCAATATAGGCAACTTGAGTTCCATCTACATTAACAACAAGAGATTGTAGACCCACAGGAAGCCCCATTGTTTGTGAAGTGCTCGTACTGATATCGCTATACACRCTAATACTTCCTCCTGAATCATTTAAATACTGTCGGATAACTCCATTACCATCTTGCATAAACACWGCRTTGTACACTTGAGGYACYGTTGTTTGATCTATGCGTGTCGCAGTACCGTTAGGTAGTTCTTTTTCAAAGACATGGCCAGTAGCGCGATCAACAAAACGAATACTGTTGGCTTCTCTTTTTACGTACCCTGCTGTAGGAAGATTATATAGTTGACGAAGTATAGGCTCAAGAGTTTCTACRACTTCAGGAGTTGTTGTATCTGGTTCATCAGTATCAAAAATGCCACCAAAGAAACCACCGTCGGTCCCTCCTGATGTTGCKGGGGTGTCCCCGCTTGGTGTACTGAAATATCCTAAGTCAGTAGTGTCTCTTTGCAGCTCTTGTTGTTGTCGTCCGATAAAAATAGCCCAACCAATAAGCCCTAGTGTAAGAGAGATCAGAATGACARCAATAATTATGTTAAGTACGCGTTTCATTTTTATATTATAAACCAAACAATGAGCTACGTGCGCTACCAGCAAAAGTAATTCCAAAAGTACCCTCCCCTACTTGAAGTAAATGYCGGGAGTGCACAATGTTTACACTTATYGTAGTATCAATTTTTTCATCAGTTTCAAGTTGTACACTCAAAACCGATGGTGCGTTTTCGAGTCCAAAGACGCTCTCATTGTTTATACTCCATGAATAGCCAAGTGCATTATCATTTTCGCTTTGGGCGTCCATGTAATACGGGGATGCCTGTACTTGAAATTGACTTGAACCAGTAAATATATGATCTATGCCAATGGCATTATGGTATTGAATTCCTGTAAGAGGATCACGCTCATAGAGAAGTATTATCGGATCAGTAGTAGTTATTTGTACAGACGAACGTGATATCTGCATTCCGTCTGGTGAAGTAACTTCAACCGAGAGAATATATTCACCTAAGAATTTAGGTCCTGCTGTAATGAGTGAGGATGAACCACTACCCGATTGGCTACCAAGTACAGTATTATCTTTTCTCCATACATAATTTAAMTGTTCTGGAGAATACGCTGTACCATCAGAGGAAATAAAATTAACTATTGCTTCAGCACGCACACGACTTCCGCTACTAAAAAGAGATCTCCCTTTATAGAATGGAGGCGTATAGGTATCAGCTTCCCAAAGTAGTGTAACTTCAGAGGGGTTTATTATGGTCTTTGCAGTGAATATCTCTCCATTAGATCTACGTACTAATACAGACAGTGTTTGAGAGGTTCCAACATCACCTACGTCCAGAGTAAAACTTACTCCTCCAATTTCTTGTTGTTCAATAGTATCATCAAGTACCCATAGAATAGTTGCGGCGCTTACGTTCTCACTATTGGAAGTTACTGTCGCAGTCACCTGTTGTCCGGGTTGCGGGTATTTAGGTGTCAGAGTTATATTAACCGGACTAATTGAAGGTAGAATTTGAGCAGAAGAAGTGGCAGTAAAAGAAAAGAGCAATGCAAAAAAGAGACCACTGTATAGGAATGTTCGCATGAGGTTATTATACCTCGCTTATTTAAAGAGAGCAGAAAAGGAGTGTGATAAGTAGTGCTTAAGTTGAGGTATTTCCCTGATTCTCCATCTCCTCTTCTTCTTTTTCCTGTTTTTTAATTCTCCATCTATTTGCTAGAAAGATAAGAGTTACAAATACAGCATTCATAGGGAGTACCACAGTAAAGAATTCAAGAAAGAATACCCCTAAGAATCTTGCAACAGCACGTAAAAACTTACCGTTCTCGAAGTCGAACATATACATTTGCACGGACACGATTAAGCTGAAGACAAATCCTACAAGTGCCCCAAGTACTGGAATTAATCCAAGGCTAGAATCAAGCAAGAGTGCAATAACTAAAAGGAAAAAATAAAGGAAAAGTGACATCTCGTGCACTTTTTTAACAGAGTCACCCATACGCCTATATAGTCTTTATCTTATTTACAGAAGAGGTATCTCCAGATATCTCAGCGTTTTCTAAATCTTCTTTCGATTTTTTAATAGCCAAAATCTGTGATGGATCAGATGTAATAATTTGGTCTTCAGTGTAACTAGCGATAACCTTAATCGCCACATGCTTAAGTCCTGCAAAGAATATCCCCTCCCCTACGTCAGACTCGAGTAGTAGATACTTCTCTTCATCAGATAGTTTGAAAGTYTCTTGAATTAAGTCGATAGACGTTGGTGATTGRCGTAATAGAATTTGGATAGATGAGTTGGTAATCATGGCCTTGCCATARGTACTACTCAAAAAGTCAGAGACGTCCTGRGTAATGGTTGCAAGACCTAAATAGTATTTACGTCCACGCTTAGCAATACCAAACAAAAATGAGGCAGTATCTTCTGACTTCATCATCCACCAAGCTTCRTCAATAATAAGGAGACGTTTACGTAATTCTTTACGCACCATGTTCCATATRTARTGAGTAATAAGGTACATGGCAACAGGCTTAAGYTCGTCTTCCATGTCACGYACACTAAAGACAATGAAGCGCTTGTTCATGTCGACGTTAGTTGGGCGGTTGATGAAACCAGACCAAGTTCCCTGTGTRTATTTTGAAAGTCGTTGTACTAGTGAATCTGAACCCTCCATACCAGARAGAACCATTTCGAARTCAGAAAGMARTGGTGGTTCAAGGTTGGCGAARTCTGAGTTAGGKGTGATGTCTTTTARTGCGTAKGTTTCAGTRATWGCWCGRTCWATRATRGCGTCTTCTTCTGGAGTRAGWCCWCCAAACATRATSCKGAAAAGWCCAACAAGCGTAATAATATTGTTTCGTAGTACATCCGCAGGACTCTCGTCTTCACGAGCAACAGGAAGATCAAAAGGATTGATGTGATGTTGTGAGGATAGTGAAATATTGAAATAGCGTCCACCAGTTGTTTCGGCGAGATATTCATATTCACGTTCAGGGTCAATAACGATAACGTCTGTRTCGAACATAAGAGAACGTACAATTTCAAGTTTCGTCATATATGACTTACCTGCACCTGACTTAGCGAACACTACAGAGTTGTAGTTCTCAAGTGAAAAACGATCGAAGAGTACGAGACTTGAGTTGTGACGGTTGATACCGTATAGGATTCCCCTATCACTGGTGAGGTCAAAAGAAATAAAAGGAAAAATACTTGAAAGTGGAGATGAGTTAAGGTTTGAATGAACMGAAAGTTCGTCCTCTGCTATAGGCAGAACACTCTTAAACCCTGCCTCTTGCTGGAAGAGCGCGGGTTTTAAATAAACCAATCGCGATTCTAGTATCGATCGGATTTCAGACTCAGTTTTATCTATTTCTTCACGACTGTCACCGTAAATAGTTATATAAAGCCCAACCTGGAACATTTTTTCCTGTGCTTGCTGGAGCTGATCACGAAGATATTCGAGGTCAGAATAAGCAGTRTCAAGAACCGGGTCACGCACCAATCCTTTTTCTTGGCGAATTGATATTTGACTCTCTACTTCTGCAACTTTTTTCTGGARCTKWYKTARTACCNMRRTCNGYRYCYAYTGGATRWAMRAASATRSWWAYATCAARYRYWTWATYKAGRTTRATAATTGGTGCAAACCATCCTGTCGTAAGGAAGCGCGGGTATGAAATAACAAAGAAGGTACGTGCTACTTTCTCACCAAGGTTTAGTGTGCGTGGTGTTACCTGTAGTGCAGAAGGTGCAATAACATCCTGAAGTTCAAGAACCCCATGTTTGTATATCTCCTCTGGAAGAATAGGAACAATACWKSWSYYYWCTWYTGGYTKKKTTCTAAAAAAATCAAGAATAGCCATAGTTAGTACCCGTATTATACCTTGCTATTAAAACAAAAAGAGTAGTTATCACCGCTGTGTAAGTCCCTGAATCATCTGTGCCGATTCTTCTTGTTGTCCGGGGTTAAATATCTTATATAAAAGTTCAATAATCTCTTCGGTATCAAGTTGTACTGTTCGTACTCCAGTGCGAACTAATCCTTGTTGCACTATAGAGATCCGTTGGTCGAGTTGAGAAACGTTTTCTTCGAATTCAGTCGGTGCATTCTTTTTTTCTGYCGCAGTTTGTTTCTTCCCCCAAGGTAGTATTTGAGAGAGTCCTTTGCTTAAGTTGATAGTTGCAGGTGTGTAGGGAACTACAACAAAGAAGTGCTTGGTCATAATATTAGCTCCTTCTACGAAACTTTTAATGAATCCAATGTACTCACGAATTTGAATACGCATTAAATCATCCAGTGTTTTTTTGTAGGCCTCTTCTAAAGTTTCAATATATGGCCGTATATCAAGCTCTCGTGACTGAATGTAAATTTGAACTGTAAAATCAAGAGAGTTAAAAAAGTTTTGGAACTGCATGATAAATGCATTTTGTTCATCTTCGCTTTTAAGAGCAAAGTTAATAGAAGACGCCATGAGGACACTGCGTAACCCTCCGTTGGTAAGTACCATAACACCGTCACGCACCTCTTTGATAGGTACAAAATCTTGTGACGAACGTGCTGAGTTTGTGGCTTGTGGCATAACTAACTAGGATTATAGCACTCTTGTAGTATGTCCCCGCGTGGAGCACACTGGATAATTATTTACCGTCGAGACGGATGCGTTCATTGATATCAAGACTCCATGCAAGATTGGTAAGTTTATTTTCCGATAGTGAAGGCACTTCTTGTGCAGACGATGACGGTAGCTGTAGTTTTTTTGCTGTGATATTTTTCTTTCTATAATTAGTATCCCATAAGTAGAGCTTACTATTTATGAAGTACATAAAACCAGCTTCTATAACGACGATAAGAGGTTTTTTATTTATCTTTATAAAAGCTAATGAAGCAGCAAAGCCAAGAATAGAACTATCATTTTAAAAGCTCATCTTGAAAACATTCCTTTAGGGTGCATATTTTCTAGATACGTCACTTATTCAATACACATGCCAATTAACTGATAATAAATAATAGATCAAATTTTCCATAATATACATTATGCGATATCAAGGAACTTTCATATGTGTTGCTTAAGGTTCCACATTAGGCCTTCTCTATGCGCAA
>NVUN01000004.1 GCA_002401925.1 Candidatus Kaiserbacteria bacterium | reverse complement strand
TTGTGGTTTTTGTGAAGAAGCCTGCCCAGTAGATGCGATTGTTGAAACGCGTAAATTTGAATACGCCTTTGAGCAGCGCGGTGAAAACATCATGACTAAAGATATGTTGTTGGAAATTGGTGACAAGGCAGAAAAGCAAATTGCAGCAGACCGTGCGCAAGATGCACCGTTTCGTTAAACTAACTAAAAACGACACGCTAGTACTCTCGTCTTCAGTTATTCCTGGAAACGAACGTGCCGTACAAACACTTAAAGATAGGATTGCACGCCAAGGACCTCATATCATTACTTACGAAACAAGTGACGTACATGCCTCAGGACACGGTAACGGTGACGAAGCAAAATGGATCCACAAGCAAGTGAAGCCTAAGTTCTTCATCCCGCAACACGGATACCATTACATGCTCCGTAGCCATGGTGACCTTATCAAAGAGGCCTGTGGYCTTACATCAGACGACATTGTTGTTCCTGATAACGGTACYATCRTAGAAATTCGCGACAAAGGACAGACTCTTAAACGTCTTGACGCAAAAGCACCTATAACAATGCGTATTGTTGAGGGTCTACACGTACGTGATATTCAAGAAGCGGTTATTAAAGATCGCCAAGCGCTCTCACAAGACGGTATATTCGTGATAGTTGTTACAGTAAACCTCCGCACTGGTAAGCTACGTAAGTCACCTGATATTATTTCTCGTGGGTTTATTTATCTCCGTGAGTCACAAGAACTTCTTGGACAATCACGATTGATCGTAAAGAAGACTGTTGAGAGTAACTTTAAGAATTCAAGTAAAGTTGACATCGACGAACTAAAAAGTGAGCTTGTTGAAGTTGTCTCACACTTCTTACTACAAAAGACGCACAAGAACCCTATCGTTATTCCTGTGATTGTCGGGGTATAATACCCGCATGGTTATCATTAATGGGAAGCATCGTCGAGCAAAGGCGCTTATTTCACAAAGCCGCTATGTGCTCTATATTCTAAACTTTGTTTTTGCATTACACCTAGCACTCATATCGTACTACCTATCCCCTTTCTTGATTTCAAGTGGATTCCCTGAGGCATTCATTGGGCTTTTGTATGCTACTGGATCAATGATTACTCTGATTGCAATAGCCTATGCGCCTACTCTTCTAAAGAAATATGGTAATTACACAAACCTGCTTACTCTTGGGTTAATAGAAATTATTGCCTTCCTAGGGTTTGCATTTGTGCATAATATATTCTTTGTATTCTTTTTCTTTTTAATAGCAATGATTATTCCTACACTCATTGCTTTTTCTCTCGATATTTTTCTAGAGGGCTCTACACAAACAGAGTCGGCAACAAGTGGTGTGCGTGGTGTATTTCTTACCGTCGCAAATTTAGCATGGATCGGAGCTCCTCTCGTCGGAGGATTTCTTATTTACAATGAGAACTACACATGGCTCTTCTTAGTATCAGCTCTCGTGTTCGTACCATTTATATTTCTAGCTTCATCACAACTCGAACACTTCAAAGATCCAGATTACAAGCAACTAAGTGTTCCTGCATTTATAACAGTTCTGAGTAAAAACATTGATATTCGAAATATTTTTATTGCTTCGTTCTTGCTTCGTTCATTCTACGCAATAATGATTATCTATTTGCCGTTATATCTACACGGTGTTCTTGGTATGCCTCTTTCAAGTCTAGGTATCATAGTCGCAATCGCAGTAACTGCATTCGTGCTTCTCGAAATACCTCTCGGTAAGCTCGAGGACGCCTATTGGGGAGAACAAGAGGTGCTCATTATTGGTTTCGCAATACTCGCTATCGCAACTGCCTCACTCTCCTTTATTACAACCACATCTGTTCTTATCTGGGCACTTGTGATGTTTATCTCACGTATTGGTGCTGCAATGGTGGAGGTTTCAACTGAAGGGTATTTTTTCAAGCAAATCAGTGCCTCTGATACAGACAACGTGAGCGCCTTTCGTATGCTCTACCCACTCGCATATATCGTCAGTCCACTATTAGGAACTGCAGCTTTGTTCTTTATGCCCCTTCAGTACATTTTTCTTCTCATGGGTATTGTATTACTCAGCGGTATCTTATTTTCGATGCAAATACATGACACGCGGTAGTGTTAACACAACTCCCATTTATTTTTACTCTTACGCACCAACTTATCAGTGATAAGTCCTGCAAGAGCCTCCCTTATTCTCTCTTCACTGAAGTCACTATTACGTAAAAGATACTTAAGTGTTTGTCCGCCTGTGAACAAAAGTGGCAACACCTTACCGCGAACCTCACGCAGCGACCCTTTAAATTTTGATTGTTTACTATACTGAGAACTCTGTCGACTAGGGTTCACTTTTGTCTTTTTAAGATATGTCCCATAGTCCATCAGCGCTGCGTACCACTCTTGTGGATCTTGTTGTGCGAGAGACTTCTCTATATATTCCATTAGCTCCACATCAGTCACTTCAGGAGTATCTTTGAAAAAGTGATGTATGTATACACTACGAATATTTGTCTCGATCATGGCAACCCTCTTATTATATGCAAAGGTGATAATAGCTCGTGCAGTGTACGGTCCAACTCCAGGAAGTTTTTCTAGAGATTCAATATCTTGTGGGAAACATCCATCACATTCAGAAACTATGTATTTAGCAGCCTCGTGCAACATACGTGCACGTCGATTATAACCAAGTCCACTCCATAATTTTAGTACTGCAGTGAGTGGCGCTATGCTCAATGCCTGTACCGTCGGAAACTCCTTCAAAAACGCCTCGTACTTGGGTACGACACGCTCTACCTGTGTTTGTTGCAGCATAACCTCTGATACAAGTATGTTGTATGGGTTTGTACTACTGCGCCAGGGTAAACCATGACGTCCGTTTGCATGATAAAAATCAAGTACATCTTTTTGAAATGTGAGTATGTTAGATTTCATACACTACATCTTTGCGCTCCACCACTATATCCCATTCATTTATTTTAGCGTGTCGGTATAAGTTTGAGTTTGGGTTAAAGCAAATAGGACGATCAACTAATTCCAGGAAGGAAATATCACTCTCCGTATCACCAACGCCGATTGAGTCCTTAAAACTAAGCCCTTCTTTTTCGACGGCACGTTTTACTATGTATGCCTTATTGAGGATTAGATGCTTATCTGCTACATGTCCAGTAAGTCTGTCTTCCGGACCAATCTCATGGATCATGCCGTATGTTTTATCAAACCCGAGTCGTGGACAAAATTGATCAAGAATTGTTTTAGGTGAATGTGATACAGCAAGAAGAAAGTAGCCTTGTTTTTTAAGTTCCTTAATGAGGTTACGTGTATAACGATATGTGTGGTCACCTTGATTTTCAACGACTTTCCGAGACATTTCAGCGAAGTCAGAATAATGAACACCTTTAATGTGTGTATCAAAAGCGTTTACCATAGCATCAATATATTTTGTGTAGCTATCTTCCCGATCAAGCCATTTCTTGTGAGCTTCGCGATACATCTCCTGCATTTCTTTAGGTACGACACCCTCTGCAACCAGTAGTTCTACCAACTCAACAAAAAGACTCGAACGGAAAATTGTTCCATCGACGTCAAATACCGCTACTGGTTTTTGTTTTTGGTTCATATAGTTATTTTACCGTAGATAGTATAAAAAACACGACCACCCCCATGGGATCTGTTATTTTGCCTTTGGCCACACATTTACTGCCTTCGGCCAAATTTTAGTAAGTGTATGCTCAACACAATCATGTGGTCGTGCAGAACATATATATCTTCCATATAGTACAAATCCATTATTTATATATCGCCAATCTTTCTTAGGGACAAGTGCTTCTAAGTCTTTGGATATTTTTGTAAGCTCCTTGTTGTCAGTAAGATCAAATCTAAGCGCAAAGCGTCGCACGTGAGTATCAGTGGCAATTCCTTCCCATATACCGTAAAGCTCCCCAAGCACGACGTTAGCGGTCTTATACGCTACTCCAGGTAGCAAGATGAGCTCAGATATACTTTGAGGAACTTCCCCATCAAAATCTGCAACGAGAAGCTTCGCCGCAGCAATCACATGCTTAGTTTTATTCCTATAAAAAGTGACTGATGATATCTGCTTCTCCAACTCCACTGGATTTGCCTGTGCAAAATCTTTTGGTATTTTATATTTTTTGAAAAGCCCTTGTGTACATTCGTTTACTTTCTTGTCCGTACACTGTGCACTCAACATCACCGCAACTACAAGCTGAAACTGTGTATCATAGTTCAGTTCTGTCTTCTGCTCTGGATACATCCGTTTAAGCGCCTTTGTAAGTTGCGCCATTCTTTCTTTTCTCTCTTTTTGCATATGTGTACTATAACAACTTCTCAACACGAACCCCAATAAGGCGAATAGCTTTCCCTTGGGGATTTTCGACTTTCTCAAAAAAAGGAAGTACAAGTTTAGTAGCCTTTAGCTCTAGATCTCTCTTTGTATATATTGCAGTATCGAGTGTCAGCGAACGTGTTCGTGTAACAAAATCATCAAACCGTACAGTAAGTACAATAGTACGAAACTCCTTAAATCCTTTCTTTTTAACTTCTTTTAGGATTGTTTGTATCTGACCTCGCAGCACCTCCAATACTTCATGCATGTCATTTGTATCATGGGTAAACGTATAGTGCTTACCAATAGATTTTCTTTTCGGTGCCTCCGCCACAACACTGCGGCTATCTATGCCACGCGCACGCTCCCAGAGTGTAAATCCCATTGACCCAAAATATTCTTGCAATTCATCCCATGAGAATTTTTGTGCATCCCGAATAGTAGTAATTCCTACTCGCATACAGGTTTGTTCGGCTTTTTTGCCGATCCCAGGAATAGCTCGAATAGGTAACGGTTCTAAAAATTTTAAGACCTTCTTGGGAGTTACTACAGTTAGTCCATTTGGTTTTTGATAATCAGATGCAATTTTTGCAACCATCTTAGTTGGTGCAATACCTACCGAAGCAGTCAAATGTACTTCTTTTTTAATTCTATTTGTTATTTCCCTCGCGAGACTCTCTGCCTCTTTATATGTTTTACAAAAACTTAAATCAAGATATGCCTCGTCCACACTTGTCTGTGAAATAATGGGTACATAGGTACGTACGATGTCAAAAATTTGTTGCGAAGCTTCATTGTAGCGAGACATGTTTGGCGAYACAAAAGCACACCGTAATCCACCTGCCTTACGTGATTCTTCACAGAATCGCCATGCCTTTACTATCGGGAGCGCCGAGTGAATACCTAACTTACGCGCTGTGTAGTTTGCAGTTGAGACTACTCCACGTCCCGCTCCTTCTTGTGGATCAGATCCAATAATTACCGGAAGGCCCTTGAGATATGGCTTATCTCTCTCCTCTACTGACGCAAAAAACGCATCCATATCTATATGACCTATGATTTGATCCACACTAGGCAGTGTATCATGTACTCTATATTGCTGTTTCTTCTTCTATTTCTTTTATCCTTTCTGTCTCTTTTTCAACTCGCGTTGCTTCATTCTTTATAGTGCTTTCAGCAACATCTTTCTCATAATGAACATCCATAAGTGAAAACGTCACCATTCCTGCGAATACCATCCCGGAGACATTCACTAAAAACATCAGGGTTGATCCAGCAATTATATCTGGACTCAGTAATGCAACTCCGATACCCATAACAGCGAGAGGTGGAATAAGAGCAACTGCAACTGCTATACCTGGGAGTGTTGAGGAAAGATTTGGACGCACAGCTGTATATGTGACCGCAAACCCTGAAATAATCGCAACAATAAAATACAGAAGTGATGGATGTGTTCGTGCAAGGATAATTGCGTTCACCCCACCATCCAAGTTACCTACTGAAAACAAGAATGCACCTACCACTGCAGCTCCCACTGAAAATAAAACGGAATACCCTATAGTTGAAAGTGATCGTAAGATAAGAGGATGGTGCGACATTGATACACCAAGTGCTAATACTATTATTGGTGCCAGTAGCGGTGCTAAAAGCATCGCACCAATGACTACTGTCTCGCTCCCTGCTAGCAAACCAAAAGTCGCCATCAGTACTGATAAAGTAAGCATCAGAAAGTAATCGAAGTCAGAAGTAGAGTCTTTAATAAGTTGTCTCACCGCCTTAATTTTTTGCTTCTCGTCTATAGCTTGAAATCTTGAAATAAATGACATACCATAAGTATAACTGGAAAATGGACATTTCACCTTACCTATCTCCACAGGTGCTATTAGCGACTTATCAGATCCACACAACAGTTATCACTATCATTAAATTAAATTATTATGTCATACACATTCATTGCCGCATTTATTATAATGCTTGCATCACTTGTCGGAATTATCTTTACTTGGTATAGCGCCGGAACTTGGCTGCAAAAAAACTTACGATATCTAGTTACATTTTCTGCAGGAGTATTTATTATTGTCTCCTACGGATTATTCACCGAATCAATTGAACTGGGAGGTAATATTATCTACGTAGCATTAAGTGCCCTGCTTGGAGCTGTACTTCTGGAGGGAGCAAGTAGATTAATCCCTAATTCTCATCACCATCACGGCCCAACATCTGAACACGAACACACACCTACAGATGCCCGCCGACTACTCTTAGGAGATGCCTTACACAACACAATCGATGGTATCTTACTTGTCCCTGCCTTTCTTATTGATATTCGCGTTGGAATAGCAACGACCCTTGCCATATTCCTACATGAAATTGTACAGGAGATATCAGAATTCTTTGTCTTAAAAGAAGCTGGTTTTAGTACAGCTCGTGCACTCATAGTTAATTTTATTGTCTCTTCTACTATTCTTATCGGAGTATTTATCTCACTCTTTACCTCCAGTGCTTCAAATATGATTCCTCTACTCACTTCCTTTGCTGCAGGAGCCTTCCTATATGTCATATTCAGAGATCTACTACCAAGTACATTCCGAGATATTCAACGAGCAAAAAACTATACTCATCATGCAGCAGCTGCCGTATTAGGTATTCTTGTTATGTTTGGAGTTACTGCTATCACACCTCATGAACTTCATGAAGTAGAGGAACACACTGATAATATCTCTTCAGAATACTAGCTTTACACATTCGTAACTACTATATTGTTTGCATCATCATCCTTGCGTAATCGCAGAAAGAGCATTCCCAGAGTTATGAGTATCGCCACTACAGCAAAGACTCCGATGGCATCTCGCCAAGTATATGCGCTTATCAATTGATTCTCTGAGGCATTACAGAGATCTGAATTAATTTCATTACAGTCATATACAAATCGAGTATCTTCCACGAGTACATTGTCGGTAAAGAGTTGTGCGACGAATTCTACATAATCATAATTACGAGAAGGTACAAAAATGCTTTTCACGCCCATTACTGCACCGACAACTGGGCCAATATAGTCTGTAGTATGAATTACATTTCCCTCCCTATCGAGCAAGGTGAGTACCACTTCATTTCCCTCAGTTAATGGTGTAGCCATACTGTGCATACACGCAAATAGAGTTGTCTGCTCTCCTTTATGGAACGGAAAAGTTGTTACCCCCGGGAAACTAATACGCGCACCAGTAACTGACGTGCGTATTACAGGAATATTGATAATTGATTGAGTATCTTTATATTCCACTGCAGCAACAAGAAGATACATTGGATGACTAGCGTCTGTAATAGTGTAGGTAATTTCTTTTTCTTCACCAGCTTCTATGACAATAGTACCGCTCTCAGTAGTGATAAGATTTTCTCGTCGCTGCTGATCCCATCGATACAATTTCCACGTAATAGGCACACTGATTCTTGTGTTAGTTGTGTTTACAAGAACAGATGAGACCTCCAGAGGATCCTTTGTGTCAAACCGTAAAGGGTACGCTTCAAAAAAATATTCCCTACCRYCTACAGTTACAGATGAACTATCAATAGTAATRCCCGTTYCTTGCTCTCCTATTATTTCRAAAGGAACTATCGTACCTACAACACTATCAGTGAAAGGAACACCTAATAGGTTGTATTGTTTTGAGGTCGTGACGAACGTAACGATTTCATATTCTCCACCCTGAATATATGTCGGGACATTCCAAGTAAACGAYACTGGCACTTGTGCACTCGCATCAATTGATACTCTATCCACAACAAAAAATTGATCTACCGTACTTGCATCACCCTTYTTTCTTATTTTTATAAACAAAGCCACATCAACTACAGGATATGAATTAATGTTCCTCAATATACCCGAAACGTGCATTTTCGTTCCTGAAGAAAGTGTTGTGCGGGAAATTTCTAGATATGGAATAACAGTTCCGAATTGAAATAGATCAAAACAACTTGATTGTTCTCCAGTTGATGCCTTGTCTCCTATGTCGCTAATATCTGCAAAGGTTGATATGTCCACTGCACTTAATACTTCCAAAAAGACTGCGTCACTCATGACAGAGAACTCCACATACTCATCACTCACACAAAGACGCTCTGCAAGCACCTGAGCCATAACAGGCAGTAGTGCTGCATTTATATATGCATCACCACGCGACTCTAATTCTCCAAAACGTTCGTAGATATTCTCTTGAGTAGCATTAAGACAATCGTCTTGTGCAAATGMGTAACTMCCAAAAAATAATACCGTCGTAAAGATGATAAGTGATATATATACACGAATACTAAAGGAAGTAATGTACATAATGTGTAACTAATGAACTGGTAACTACGTCCCTAAAACTCCTGCCACTGTGGTACTAGATGTACTGTCATGCTGTCAGTAATTGTACCAATGTCATCAAAAATACAACTGAGAGTGTAGGTAGTCATCTGGGTAATTGGCGACGTTGTAAAGTCAGAGGTTGCACTAATAGTTTCCCAGGAAGCACTATCMCCATTAGTAGCCGAAATCGTACAACTTTGAACAGTATCGAGTCCAGTAATACTCCATATTATCTGAGATGTTTGACCAGTAACAACAAGGCTTGGTTGAGCGCCTATTGAGATAGACGGGGTCCCTGTTTGACAGGTAGGGCAAGTATCTTGACTCACACCACATGTTCCAGCCACTGTGGACCAAACTGATGAAAGACCATCTATATCCACTGCGCGTACATTGAAACCGTAAGTACCTCTTTCGAAAGTATATTGGAAGCTCTGTGTAGTTCCTGAGGCTAAGGTTTCTGTTGCTGGAGTTCGAATGTCAGCTGTGCCATCACGATCAATATCAACCTGATAGTACATGTCTTTACCTGCAGGATGTGTCGCTGTTAAAGTAATCGTCTGTTCTTCGCCAGGGATACACTGATCGCCCGAGGGAGCATTCACGATTGGAGCATTTGGGAATCGCGTATCGATACAATTAAATACAATGGGCTCTGACCAGTCAGATAATGCGCCCGATGTATTTTCGGCGCGAAAGCGTACAGTATGTGCTCCTTCAGTAGTAAATGTGCGTGATGCAAGTTTACTTGTTCCAGAAGATACGTATCCCGATTCTGGAACAGACACGTTTACCGAACCATCGGCATCCCAGTCAACAAGGTAGCGAACATCTTCACTATTTGGGTCATTTGCTGCCATTAGAATAGATACTGGCGATCCGATGGTACATGAATTTGGGTTACTTGCACTACCGTCACTGCCATCACCAGCTGCTCCGCCACCACCACCTCCGCCTCCRCAAATAAGCGTATCAGATGTGGAATCTGAATCAGAGTCTGGATCAGAGCCAGTTGTTTCATCGGTTGTTGTAGAAACAGGTACATATATACCTCCTCCCATATCTATACCAAAACCAAAGTCACCACCACTACCACCCTTAAAGCCACCTCCAGTTCCTCCTCCACCTGCTCCTCCTCCACCACCTCCAGCTCCTCCAGCTGCAAATGCATTCTCAGCTAGGAGAGGTGATTGTAAAAGTGCGAAGACAGTAAACACAGCAGCGACGAATAGGGCAATACTCTTAAGTGACAATTTAATTTTCAAAGATGAATTTTTCATATTTAATATGCACAGAAATTAACAATAACAGGCGGTTCCCCTGCAACACAAGTGAAGGTTATCGCGTCTGACCAAGGAGACAAAATTTCACCGATCACACCRTCAATTTCTATTGACCAGATACTAGACTCTGCTTGCACCCTAACCTCATRCACACCCTCAGTGYCAARAGTATGAGTGGCTTGCTGKGCAACACCTGAAGCGACAGATCCTGTTGCAGGTATATATTCGTCTGCGGTTCCATCGWTATCCCAATCAATAAGGTAACGCACGTTATCAGCTTGTGGAGTAATTGCACTCATGGTAAGTGTGACTGCAGCGTTATCTATACACGTTGAAGAAGAGGTTATCGTGGGAGCCGGTGGCACTGTTCGCGGACAATAGTATGGCAAGAAGCCAGATTCTGTCACGGAAGCACAGTCCATATCAGTATAATCAATATCTGCAAGGYCTAAATCTCCCCAGCTATAATTTAAGGAAGGCCCACCACCAAGTTCATTTCCCAAAGCACCTGCACCCCCTCCACCTCCACCCTTGTTATGCACTACGAAAGAATCAGCAATAAAAGTATTTGTGTTATCTGTATGAAAGTTATAAAGCGCTGTGTCTGGGCTGTTTGTAGTAGCTGTAATACTAGCAATAAGGAGTGTACCTGATTCAGTAATGACATTATCACCTACTATAAGTGGTACTACTACGAGCGTCGGGTTTTCCTTAAGTGCCTCCGCTATGTTAATGGCGTGCCATGCTCCATCTGTRCCGAGGAATGGATGTCCTCCAGTCACAAAAGCTTCACTATCATTAAGTTTATAGAGTGTGCGATCACCAAGCCGAGGTGTGAAGGTATCAATAACAGTATTTACTGAATTGTTTTGACCAATAACCTGATCTCCAATTTTAATATCTTCAATATTTTTAACTGTTCCATCAGACAGACGGATTTCAGTACCTGAAATGAAGCACCCGGCACCACCACCACCGYCACCCACAGCAAGTGCRCGYTCAGGMACYAARCCAAGTGTAGGTGATTGTAAAAGTGCCACTCCGATTATAAACATGAATATGGCGCTTCCGAATATTTTTTTTCTAGACGATAAACTTTGTTTCATAGAGRATGTTATAAATRCTATATAGCGACAGTATATCACGTGGCAAACACGTTCAGTTTTTACAAAGATAGTCCTGAGGATAAGTACTATCGATTTAGAACTTACTCTCTCGAGAGAGATCACCGGAAAAAATGACTTCCTTCCTACGGGCGAATCGTATTCGTAAATACAAAAACAGTACTATCAAACCCAATAGTCCAACGAACCAATCTCCAAAACGTGTATACAGTGTTATCGAAGTACGCGTCTCTACTGTATCAACAAGTACTCCGGTAGTACTTGTTACCAAGATTGATTGGAGTGCACCAGTATTAGTRATCACCAGCGCTGGWGCRACATTACCTGAYTGTATAAAAAATCGATCGTTCGCTACCGCATGAATTCGTGCCATTTTTAAGGTCTGCTCACGCATAATGCGCGGACTGGAGAGAGGTGCGTGTGATGCAGCATTTGCGAGTATACCGTGATCTSGTGNAAGGTTACGATACAAGATTGGTGAAAATATTTCAGAACACTGAAGTACCGCGACCTCTTTCTCTTTAAACGGAATGTCATCCTTGGGAACACGAGTGTATGTGTGAATGTTATACGTCTGAGTAATCCACTCTGATAATCCAAAGATCTTGGCAGCATATACACTCGCATACGTTGCATACTCACCTACTGGTACAAGAAAATCTTTATTGCGCACTTCTACTATTCCCTCTCGGGCTCGCAAATACCATACTGAAGAAATAAGTTCACCTGCGCTATTGTTATTATTTCCTGGATTCAAAATTAATGTATTTTTGCTAGCACCCAGGAATCGCATRAGGTTAAATACCTGATCCTTGTCTATTGAGTTCATTATCGATGAAGCTTCAGGAAACAAAACAATATCCGGTCGTGCACCGGTAAGTACTCGTGCCTGCAATCGATCTAAAGTATTTTCAGTACGCTCTTTAAATCTATCAGGTGAAATCCATTCTAAGTTTGAAAAATATGTTGTATGTATCAGTGCTACCTCCTTTGTTTCATCTCCTGGTGTAAAAAACGACATACCAAAACCAAGTAACGCCCCAAAAAACAGTACACCCAACATACTAAATGCTCCTAGCATACTGCCTCTCTCCTTTGAGAATTCTCGATGAACTAATTCGTACACAAGCACTACAATAAAAACCGCTGCAAAACTTAATAGATAAAGACCTCCAACTGCAGAGAGTGATCGCAATACTGGTATCTCTGCCAATACATACCCTAAAAAACCAAACGACCAGTGAGCACCGTATATCCCTCCCGGTCCTGCCCAAATCAAAGAAAATACCACTGCTCCTATATATTCAAACAATACCCATATAGCAGGTATGATGAAAAACTTAGACCGATACTTGGCATTAATGAACACAGACATTAACACAGCGCGCATTGCCATCATGACAGCAAAAAATAGAGCGATAAAAATCCATACGCTCGCAATAAGAAAAAAGGAGACAATCGGACTGGCAATACCTATCCACTCTAGCGGATAGAGTCCCCACACCCATACATAAGCTGCGCTAAAAAAACCAAACCCAAATACARAACCCCCATACATCACCTCTCGAATWGTAGCCTTTCGTGTAACGAGATGTATAAAAGGTATGAGCGCAATAAGGAGGAAAAATAAATATGGAAAAACAGTAGAAAGTGCGAGTAAAACCCCTGAAAAAAATAGAGAGACAGGATGCTGAAATAGTGACATCTTTTGGTTAAAATTTTGCATAAATATATAACAAATCACCCGACTCATGTCACCAACTTAGAATACACATAAAAACTAACCTCTGAGGATTTTTTTACACTACTTCTTCTCTATCAAGAACTACGCGCTCCCGTTCTGTTGTGAGTTCAAGTTCCAGTTCTTTAATGCGTCGTGTACTTTCTTCGTTTGCTTTTTGACATACACCAAGCTCCTTATGCTGTCTCCCTGTAAGGGCATGCTTGCGAAACCATGACGGCGCAACACGTACAACACCAAATACAAACCCTATTAGGAATGTTACAAAAATTACCAGTGCTGCAGAAACCGAGATATTCCAAAGAAACACATTAAGCGTTACCGCGGTTGCGTTAGATACGGCAAACCAAATAATTGCAAAGAGAATTGTGACACTCAAAATTGTTCTGACCAYATAAGAAATATTWTACTAAATTTTTTTCTTGTGCGCCTGTTGTGCAATGTGAATATTAGTAGTGTAGACACGAAGTCGTACGGGAGTTGTTATCATTACTTCTTAGGCTTCTTTTGTTCCGTCTGCCCAAGCTTCCGTACGACATTTTTAAGTCGCGGAACAACTCGGCGCATAATACCCTCTCTTAATATAAATCCACGCTTATCGCCAGTATTTTTTTCCGTACTCATATTTATGTATTAGTGATAAAGTCGGTGATCTGATCACTCTCTGCCTAGTATCGTCATTGTTGAAATACTATGCGCATCAAGAGACTACTCCCTACTTATTCCTTAAATAGAAAGTCCGAAACCAGCATATACAAGATACACACCAAGAAGTAAGTACAGAACTGCGAAGAAATAATAGGCGCTGATATTATCAAACATACTTATCATGTTGCGCATAATTTTCTTGGTGGTAAAAATGTAGAAAATACCTTCCAAGAAAAACAACCAACCCAATACCGTTATAACTGTCTCCAGYGTACCGTTAAAAGTTGAGTGCTTCAGRATCAAAAATAGACCTCCGGCAGATTCAGCTAAACCTACAAAAAATGCTTGTGTTCTATTCTTTAGAAAATCTTCAATAACATGTACCACCATCTTACGTCGTAGGATTATGACGACAGCAAGTATGATAGAAAATAAGCCCAAAAATTGAGCGAGAAATAATGTTTGTTCCATATATATAAATTAGCATCGATTCTGGATAGAAAACAGCGGGGATGGGTACAACTTATCACCTACAGTAAGTAGAATATTTGGATTAATGAAACACCACCAAGTATGTATATTTTAAACCGTACTCTAGATAAGTCCGATGAGTATAAGAGCGATAGCTACCATACCAAAATCTTCAATAAGTGTTACGTATGTCAGGGGAACTTTCAAGAAGGTTCCCAAACAAKMMMMYYGRMRCYYWKCWSSKSRSKRYRWYWYKMRYSAGACTCCTAATCCACTAAAGAGCATAAGTGCTGCTTCAGTGTAYAGAAGCCACGCATCGTGGAACCCAGCAAGCATCACAAGTCCAAATGACAATTCAATAAATGGATAGACATAGCCATATCCATACCAACGCTGTGCGAGTAAGTCATACGTAGAGTATCCCTCGGCAAAACCCTTGAGATCAAGTAACTTAAACCCGGCAAACACCAAGAAGAAACCTGTCATAAAGTAAAGTAGTGCATTCACTACAAAAGCACCAGAACCAAGTGCCGCAACAAGTGATGACACAAGGATGAGTAATGCAATAATGACCAATGGCAGATAACTCTTCAAAGTAATTTCACCAAGTCCCACATCTTCTGTAGTAACTACTTCATCTTTTTTAACTAACCGCATACCACATATTGAACACTTACTTGGTGTGTCTGAAACTATCTCTGGATGCATTGGACATACGTATGTTTCTTCTGRATTRYTCATATATTATTTATWACTYRTANNTCGTANNNNANTACTATTTTRTCTCCRTCRTTCATTTCGTATTCKCCTAGCTGYGTATTCACCTCTCCATTTACAGTCATCACCACGTTAGTTCCCAGTGCCTGTATCTCCTTACCCCAAAGATCAAAGAAACGCTGGAGCTTCACGTCGTCATGAGTAACCTTTGCAGGAAACTCAAGATGGATATTCGGCAAATCTTCATGTGTATGCATTGGYCCATGTACACCAACAAGGCCTAAGTTTGTTGGTAGTACTTGTAATTCTTCTCCAATATAAATCTCTAGAGTGGGATGCCAGTGCAGGCCACTAGTAGTAATAACGTTAGGGTCGTTGGAAGATGCTGTTTTAGACCACCATGAGCCAAAAATTAGAAGTGCTATAACAAAAGCAGTGATGATCAATATCTTTTTCATGGAAGTATTATAGACCATAATCGCTTATTATGAATGTTTGACTACATCTAATATTCGTGTTATCTTAATGGCAAGCTTTTGATACTCGTGTAGGTCTCAACGGCTGCAGACGACTTGTTATACGGACAGCTACGTTTGAATTATTTACCTACACACCCTTACAAAAAAGCGGGTTTTCTCGCTTAACAATAAAATATATGAATACATCAAATCGACCAAGTCGAGATGGCTCTTCACGCCGTCCTCGACGTACGTCTTCAAGTACCTCTACTTCGTCACGACGCGGTAGTTTTAGTAGCAGTCGCTCACGCAACAGTGGGAGCTCTAGTCGCGGCCGTAGTGGCGGTGGTGGTGGTCGCGGTCGCGGTGGACGCAAAATGCCTACATTCGACCCAACGCGTYTCATCAACACTAATCCAGTGGATGCTGTTGAAGAAGTGTACGTAGCAAAGAATACCTTTGAGACCTTCGGACTAAACTCAAAACTTTCTGATACAGTAGCGTCACTTGGTTTAGTGACACCATCCCCTATTCAAGACCAAATCATCCCAGAAATTTTAAATGGACATGATGTTATTGGACTTGCAGAAACAGGTACAGGTAAAACTGCTGCCTTTCTGCTTCCTCTCATTGAAATGACACTTAAAGATCATAATCGTCAGACGCTGATTCTCACACCAACTCGTGAATTAGCTATACAGATCGACGATGAGCTAAAGCGTCTTGCTCGAGGATTTCGAATTTACTCTGTTACCTGTGTAGGTGGTATAAATATCCGCCCACA
Source organism: Candidatus Kaiserbacteria bacterium (assembly GCA_002401925.1). Classification (GTDB taxonomy): domain Bacteria; phylum Patescibacteriota; class Minisyncoccia; order Phycocordibacterales; family UBA2100; genus UBA2100. Next base: position 95,659 of record NVUN01000004.1, on the reverse strand, counting down.
GATACGAGCACTAAAACGTCCAAACCAATTTATTATTGGTACACCAGGACGAGTACTCGACCTCATTAATCGTAAAGATTTCGTAGCAAGCAACATAACTTCAGTTGTTCTTGATGAAGCAGACCGAATGCTCGACATGGGATTCATTGGTGATATCCGAAAGATTATCGGAGCTACACCGAAGGACCGTGAGACATTCTTCTTCTCAGCAACAATCAACAACAGCACAAAGGAACTCGTTAACGATTTCCTTCGTAACCCAGTAACTATTTCTGTGAAGAAAAAGGATGTTACTAACAGCATTGAACAAGACGTAGTAACCTTTAGAGACGCTTCAAAGTTTGAGACACTTACAAATCTTTTGAGTGATCCTGAATTCAAGCGCGTTATTATTTTTGGTGCAATGAAGCACAGTGTTAAAAATCTAGCAACGCAGCTAGTGGACAAGAATATTAAAGCTGAATCTATTCACGGTAACAAGAGTCACGTACAACGACAACAAGCTTTGAAGAAATTCAAAAGTGGTAATGCACGTGTACTTGTAGCAACTGACGTTGCCGCTCGAGGTATTCACGTTGATGGAGTATCACACGTTATTAACTATGATCTTCCAAACACGTTTGACGATTACGTACACCGTATCGGACGAACAGGTCGTGGAACCTTGAAAGGTAAGGCATTGACCTTTATACCAACACGATAAGGTATAACCATAGAGACAAAAAGAAAAACCGCACTCAGAGAGTGCGGTCTTTCTTTTTACTTATAACAGGGACACCATCCAATTTTATTCTTAATCAAGATGTTTAAAGAAAGGTAAATATAGATCATCTTCTATAGGTATGAAAAGCTCTTTTTCATTAATAACATCACAAAAGTCTATTGGTACATCAGAAACAACAGCCAACGGCTTACATTCTCTACCCTCCCCCATCACAAGAACAGCTGCTGTCGCAATACTGTCGGCAATGTCCATTCTGGAAAATTTTATGACTCTCCCAAACAAATCTTTTGTTCCTTTATAATCTCGAATACCTTTAAATCCTGAGTACCCTAGAGCAACACCTATCACTCCGGCTTTAAATTGAGCTGTCCTGCTATCAGTGACCACAACTCCCAACTCATCAACGTCATAGTGCTTTTTAAGCGCCTCACGTATACGCGATGCAGATAGAAAACTATCTTCCGGGAGCAAGATGAGTTTTCCATTTGCATTTGACTCATCAACACCAGCGTTAGTCATAAGAGAGCCATTCCTTACAGTAAGAAGAACATGTTCCGTGCGCAACACACTTTCGCTTTCTTCTTTAATGATGATATCTTTCTCCTCTTGGTTTTTACACTCTACTGTACGTCCTTCCGCCAACGCAACAATCTTTGAAGTTATCACAACAACTGACTTCTCTTCCAGTTCTGCAATATGCTCAGTAATAAAATTAATTATGTTTTCGTTTTCCACGAAGATTCTAGTTTTTATATCCTGTACATACATATTATTTTTCCGTTCAAATATATTTTATAAAAAGTAGCGCTGAATAAAAATCCAGCGCTACTTTAATTGTTACTGATCCATACCTAGTAATACTTTAAGGTACAAATCTTCAACAATTTTTTGTTGAGTTTTCCCAGTGGCAACATAGTGATCCAACCCAGGCGCTGAATTAACTTCCAAAATCCAGTAGCAATCTGTTTTTCTATTGATGTCTCCATCAATGATAACATCCACGCCACAAAATCTGAGACCCATGTCTTTAGTCAAACGTATGGCCATTTTTGCAAACATCGGATGCATATCCTTTGTTACATCAACAGAATCTCCACCTGACGACAAGTTGGCGTTATCGAGCAAAAAAACTTGAACATCAATTGCTGGAATAGATTGCATTGAGAAACCACTACGCTTTAACTTCTCTTGCATACGCTTATCATCCAGATCGATATTGGTATCACGTCCAGATACAAGGAACAGTCTCTGTTTGTTTTGCAAGAGCTGCAAAATAGTAGAGACTCCATCTCCCACAACGTTCAGTGGTATCCGTTGGTACGCAGATATAACCTCGTCATCAAGAACTACAATACGATAATCTTTACCGTGTACTGCAGCCTGGACCAAAGCAACACTGGTCGTCTTAAAGATAGTACGCATAGCTCGGCTAAACTCACGCCTAGTATGCACAAGAGCCACTCCATAACCCCGTGTTCCATCATTAGGCTTCACGATAACAGGTAGTCCAACGGACTTGGCATAGTGCCACCCGGCGTCAATGTCTCGTTTCGAGCCAATCTTCTCTGCCCACTTCTTTTCAAAGAACGTATCTCCATGAATGGTTTGGTAACCCATCCCTTTCATAAAGAAATTCGCGTAATGTTTATCCTTAGCAACCGCAGAGGCACCCATATGATTAATATCAAGTGTTGATAATCGAAAGTATCTCTTACGTCCACTTTGAAATGTCACTTGTCCAACAACATTCCATTCAGGCTCAACAATAACGGATGCCCCAATCTTTGGCGCAATCCGCTTCAGGATTTCTCCTATCATTGGTAATTGAGTATTTTTCATCACTAATTCCTTTCAAAAAATAATTCGTATACCCCGCTGAGTACGCTTCTAAATATAGTAATAGCAAGGCATTCATTGTCTGTCAATAAGATAATCCCCGTAACGTGCATGGCTTTCATATACTTCCCATGTTTTCATGCCTTCATCAAAAACTAACACCCAATCCATTGACTCATCCCAAGACTGTTTCTCTAGATGGTGACTTGACATGTGTTCGATGTCAGTAATTCCAATTCTTAGCCATACTGCTGGTATATGTGACAAAAATCTATCATACCACCCATACCCACGCCCATGTCGAACTCCATAGACATCAAAATGTTCTCCCGGAACCAATACACAAGTTACCTTATCTTTAAATACGTCTGCACAGGTCGCTGCCCAAATAATTGGATCAGACTCTTTATCACAAGGCAAGACTATCGTTTGGCCGTAGATACTTTTAGACAAAGGTGCAGTCGRGTAATTAACCTCAGTAAGTATTGGCTCATAATTAACTGACGCTGTGTATTCACCTAATATATTTTTCAGTTTTTGAGTACTAAATACACTATTCATACTAGTACTAGATATAAAATACTACCTTCATGTACCAACACACATTAGCACTAAACGATGATTATTTCTTCTTACCCAAATCAAGTGTCTCATCAATACRAATTTGTGAGACGAACTCAGGGACGTGAGATACTAAAATCATCGCTCCTTTGTACTCATCGAGTGCCTTGGCGATAACAGGAACATGCCTAAAGTTAATATGGTTAGTTGGCTCATCAAGAATGAGGAGCCCTGGCTTTAGTAGTGTTAGGTACGCCATGGCTACCAAACCTTTCTGTCCCTCCGATAGATGTCCAATTTTTGTGAACACTACTTCCTTGGTAAGCAAAAAGCCTGCAGCATGTGCGCGCATATCTTGTTCTATTTTTTTTGCCATAACAGACATTAAACACTCGGCAACTGTTTGATCAAAATCTAGGTTAGAAAAATCTTGTCGATAATAACCAATACGTATACCTTTAGTGACCTGCTCGCCATCTGCGTGTCCTGATGCAAGTGACTCAAGTAATGTTGTCTTACCAATACCATTCGGCCCAACTATCTGTAAGTGCTGTCCACGACGCAAAACAAGATCACACGAGACATCCTTAGGTTCATGATCACGGATAACTTTGTACGATGTAAGCTTGAGTACATCTACAGCAATATCTTCTTGCATTGGAATAGTAAACGGMCGAATAGCTTTGTCTTCTTGTCGCACCTCTACCTTGTTCTCTTCGTGTTCTGTAACCTTGTCACGCATGCGCTTTGCTACCATACGCATATTACCTCCCTTATGTGCAAAGAAGTTTGCCTTCTCCTTGTTTGATAGAATTTCCTTTTCCAGTTGGGCRTTTTTACGTTTTTCTTTCTGTACCTGTGCTGCTATATCTTTTAGTACATCATGGTAGTCACCATTAAACAGCTCCACCTTTCGTGTTTGCACACTGAGGTAGAGTACTCCTTGCGTAAATGCGTTTAGGAAATCTGCATCATGAGAAATGACAATAACAGTTTTATTATATTCTTTAAGAAAGGTAGTCAAATGTGCGATACCTTCTGTRTCGAGATTGTTAGTAGGTTCGTCCAGTAATAGCACATCCGGGTTCTGAATAAGAGCTGATGCTAGTAAGAGTCGAGCTTGTTGCCCGCCTGAAAAACTACCAATGGTGCGCTCCTTAAATTCATCTACTGCTTTAGTAGGAGCAAGATTTACTACCTCGAGTACCTTATCAATTTTAGGATCAATATCGTATACCTTTTCGCTAAAACATTTTTCAAAAAAAGCACGTACGCTAAGCTCAAGTTCATCACGCGGGATCACTTGTCTTGAAATGGCAATACTAGTCCTTGGAAAAACATTGATATCTCCATCATTAGGTTCATATATACCAGTTATCAAACCAAACAAGGTGCTCTTCCCTGCACCGTTCTGCCCCATAAGGGTAAGTTTAGATCCACGACGTATTGAAAAGCTCGCATCGATTAAAATCGACTTGTTTTCTTCGTGTCCATACGAAACTCCTTTAAATGTAATCAATCCATCATTTCGTGCCATAGTGTCGGAGATTCTACAACATCTCCGGCAACATGTCGATACCTTACTGTTCTAGCACTTCTTCAGCAAGGCGTACCATCTCATCAGGAGCATCTAGTGCACTCTCAGGAACACTCCACCAATTCTGTATAACAACAGGATTTTGTTTGTCTTTTCGAGTATTCGAGTATATGTAAATTGTTTTGACCCTTCCTCAGTGTATCTTTTCTGGAGTACTCTATCAGTAACCTTAAAATACACAGTTTCTTCAATTAGTATCCCCAGCTGTTTTCCATTCAYCTTCAGTAATACACCACCAAACATTCGYGTGGTTTGTATAGAACCAAGTGGTTCGAGTAATTCTAAAATATAAGTAGAGAACTCATCCGACACACTCATACTACAAAAGACCGTCGAGTGCGCCCAAGTATGAGCCGATAAACTTAGGAATAACTACCATAAGACCGATGATTGGTAGCACCACAGCAATAACTGATCCCCATATAATTAAGAGGAAGTATTTACGTGTCTTCTCTACTGACACATAGATTGCATTTAGCTTGGCATCTTGTGTGTCTAATTTTTTTTGTAATTCTTGATCCATATAAATACAGTGTACCAAAGAATACAGTACTACCTAGCCTGACTACTTCTTTTTTAATTCAAACCAGAAAACACTTCCTAGACCTTCACCTTCTGACTCAACACCAATTTTCCCACCATGCTTTTTGATGATACTTTGCGCCATAGAAAGTCCGAGGCCAACACCTTCAGTATCAATACGTTTTGCTGCATCACTACGGTAAAAACTGAGAAAGATACTTTTTTTATCCTGCTCTGAAACACCTATTCCAGTATCTTTGACGAAAAAATGTACACGATTACCCACCATGCGAGTAGCAATATCTATAGATCCCCCTGCGGCTGTATAATTCACTGCATTTTCAATAAATACTTCAATCACCGAAGCGATCCGATCTGGATCAGCAACTGCACTTTTAACTGTGTCAAACGTGGTGGTAATAGCCAACTTTTTACGGTCAGTAATGACCTTAAGTTGTGCSAGAATGGTWTSCGYYRYTTKKYKMWKWYSMRCWTMTWSYKYYKCATWTTYGKMAKMMWSRKCWYYTWSWKCCWKKGYWRAAAAGAGCATGTTGGTAAGCTCAATTAAACGGTCGGATGAATGCTGTAAGTTATCCAACAATTCGGATGTATCTGCATCTATTTTTTGCTCTCTAATAGCACTAATTCCCCAATTCATCTGTGTGAGCGGAGTACGTAATTTATGGGTAGCAACAGTAATAAATTCATACTTAACTCGCTCGTTTTCAATAAGATTGTTCCAGAAAATACGCCCAACGATGACTGAAACTGTTGCGGTAAATATCGGTATCGTCCAGAGTTGTACCCAGGGAAATAAATCAACCAGCTTGTTATTAAACTGAATCAGAAGCATAAGGACTGCGGTAATACCACCAATTCCGAGCGAGTATACCAACGCCTTCTTTATTACCACACGGATATCCAAGAGCTGATCAGCGAGAATACCGTAAGCTATAGGTACAATATATAGTCCATAGAAAATACCGTAAAGTGGACTCACCGGAATATTAAATACAAGAAAGAAATCTATAACACCGACTCCAAAACCAAATATTGCTGCAAACAGAAAGTACTCTATYTGGCGCCTCTTTTCTTTTTGMACAACRTACCCACGAACYAATGTRATAAAYCCAATNAAAACAGTAGCTCCRAAATACGARACCATCGCGTAATACAATGGACCTGCGTTCAAGTAACTAACCGTAAACAACTTAGGTGTRAGCTCCGGTATAAACCAWGCTGGGAAGATAATTGATGCAATAAATATAATACTCGCYACRGCATATGCAGTGCGGATAACCCACCGAAAACGCTTATCAAKYTCCAATGCRACAAARGTGAAGTGTAARAATCCCGTTGCMRTACCGAGRTTTGYCAAATTAAACATCCATATCACATACGTAAATGTCGAAGATGGATCYARRTTAATACCCCAKGCSAGAAACRCCCCATAGAAAGYGGTYGAGAGAGMRCCGARAAGRAAGGTGCGRTTGAGAAGGCGTTTCGGGTTTTGAKAAAACACTARAAATGCAGCTCCTCCCATTATGARYGCRGAAACTAAGTGTCCGATAGTAGTTATCAGCAGGACGCTCACGGCTTATTTCTTATTACCCTCAYTGGTGTRATGCTCYACYAATGCCAARATCTCACTCGGRGTAGTATTTACYTTAAYGTGGAATGAACGRGCATCAAGTGCCTCAGCGCGCTCCTTATCTTCCTTCGATCCTAAGTTTGATAAGATCACTACAGGAATGTCTTTGCGTTCTGGATCTGCTTTGAGTTTCTCAAGTACTTCAAACCCTCCTATTTTCGGCAAGATAAGGTCCAACAAAATCAGATCGTATTTCTTTTTCTCAGTTGCTGCAAGTCCTTCTTCCCCATCAATTGCAATATCAACAACAAACCCACTTTCAGAAAGTTTCTTAGCAATAACCTTACCAAAAAAAGGTTCATCTTCGATATACAGTATTTCCTTRTTCATATTAATTTAGCATATACCATTTTTCCATAAAAACCACCGACGTTTGGCATAAAATCTGCTTRCTACCCAYCAGTATACCATCTCCTCAATAATTGCTACTTCTATACTCTCAGCAATCGATGCATCCATGTTTCGTTTAAAAAAGCCAARGTGATATGTATATAGGTAAAGATAGCAAACGTCCATGAGTGCAGGAATACACTATACAACCAACCGAGTGCCCCGCCCTTAAATACTGATGCAAACGCGAGCGGTACAATTATAAGTACATGTAATAGTACATAGCGTACAAATTCYTTTTTTGAGTGYCCATAAAAATGCACWCCAAAATGCACCATCCATAACACAAAGTGGTACGACAGAATAAAGGTGAGCAAATATACATATGCTATGGGTTCTAAAAATAATGCTATCCAAGTACCTATACTTACTACCACCAATAGTGGRATACCTGTACGCCAGGARCGCAAAGTATAAATACCAWACACCAGYAATCCAATACCSAAKAYRAGCATTACTAGTGGCAGAGTAATGAAAATCCACATTGGAACAAAAGGCTCCAAGTGTAAGAGTGCGGTACTTATCGTGACAGATGCATAACTCAGATCGAGCCKATAGAAGAAAGAATTACCAGGAACAGCMAGAAGTAGTAASGCAGTAAACCAAGTGAATATACCGRCAAAAAGAGACCATGGATAAACCTTACCTGTCTGCTGCATGGCGAGTGTATGCTCATTCAAAAGAATATGCCCCATAAAGTATGGTACGACCAAAAGACCTAATAACGTGATTCTATTAGTTACCAATAAATAGTAAGTGACCAATGCTGCAAAAACAAAGAGTGCTATGAATGCCTGCTTTAAACGAACTGGTTTGTCTGAACGGAAAACGCTWTTACTCTGATAAATAAACCCAATCACAAAGTGTGCATACCCTAGGATAAACGTAGCAATGAGCAAATTTTGCCAACTAGAAAACGTAGTAGTACTACTGTATACAATGATCACTCCAATAAGCATCACTAAACCAACACTTATCGACGAAAGCTTYGCATACAAATTCATGCAATTATTTTAACATGCTCTTACGAGCTTCATTTTTTCTATTCGAGATAGCTTCTTCACCTGTGCTTCGCGTTTTTGTACCGAACTTCTGTCTTTATGTTTTTCTGTATACACTACACGCTTCGCACCATGAGCACGTGTGTAGTGCCCTCCCTTCTTATTTTGATGCTCATACAGCCGTCGAGCAACGTCAGTGGTAATACCTGTATACAATGTCCCGTCGTCGCATTCTAGAATATAAAGAAAATACATACTCTTTAAGACCCTAGTTCGGTAATTACATTAAAGTGCCTTTTTGAAATAGGAAACAGTGAAAGTCGATTCCCTCGCTTCAGAAGTTGCATATCACCTAGTTCACGTATAGTACGCATCTCCTGTAAACTCACTTCACTTTCGAATTTTTTAACAAAAGCAATATCTACCATATACCACAGTGGTTTATCTGGTGTGCTTTTAGGGTCAGGATGTTCTGACTTAGGATCCCATGCGGTAAAGTCTGGATATCCTTCTTTTACTACCTTCGCCACACCAACTGCAGCAGGCACCTTACACGACGAATGATAGAAGATAACCATATCCCCCTTCTTGATATCGTCGCGTAGCATATTGCGCGCCTGATAGTTTCGTACACCATCCCAGTGTTCTGTCTTATCTTTTTTTAGATGATCGATACCATAGCAACCAGGTTCAGATTTAAATAGCCAGTAGTTCATAATTATCTAATTCTAAGAGTAAATGCTACCTCCTCCCCAACTCGTATGTTCTCCTTTCTACGCACCTCGCTTTTTAGTGGTAGTAGATAGGGCCTGTCCTTGCTTGGAAAAATAGACGTCTGCCACTTTGTTTTTCCTAGTGTCACCTCAACAGGAATAGAACCGAATCCTCTTTTCTGTAACCCGTACTTTTCCTTAATCTCTTCTGATTCTTTTTTACCAACACTTACAAAATGCCAAGAAGCTGTCTCACCAGGATACAGCCAAACCTTTCCGGTAATTTTATATGTCTTTTTGGCAGTCATAAGCGAACTATGTTATTTCAGCTTTTTCCCAATCTGCATTAAATCTATCCATCCACGCTTTCTTTTCTTCTTCACTGTTTCCTGTGATCACCTCGTGATGTTTTTCCATGTAATGCGGATACAATAGATTGAGCATTTCTTCTGAAGTTTCAGCTTCAAAATTCTCTTCACAATCGTAACAAGYCAACTTTTTCATATATTAGTCTAGAGARAATGGCGGGTAGATATCCGTAAGTCCAAAGACATAACAATTAAGGCGTACCTGCCATTGTAAAACTCCCTTGGTAATACGAAAYATTCTTGAAGGATACTCKCCAGTAAACATTACAACAATCTGYGCATATAGAGCAACCACTATCATTACTATACTCAAAAAGTACATGACGATAACATGTGGAATAAGAAGGATGAGCTTCGGAAACACAAGAAGTGTTGCGAATGCGAGTCCACGCGAAGGTTGCTCCGGACGCTCTACATCAAGATGAACAGGTATGTTTGTGTTAGTAGGCATAGGTAAAATTACTTAGGGTTAATACAAGGAGTATAGCAACTATCTCTGAGGCTTAACATACTCTTCAATCAAGTACCCAGTCAACATTCAAATCATCTGCATAAAAAAACCGCAGCGATTGTATCGCTGCGATTCTTATGCAAGTAAAGTCTAAAATGAAAGTTTGAATCCGACACTTGCGGAATACTCGGTACCATCTTTGTCCGAGTCTACCACCGACACCATAGGCGAAAGTGTGAAATCACCAAACATTTTTACATTTACTGCAGTGTTACTCTGCCAATTGACAGAGTCTTTGCGTCCAACAAAGTTAGCAAGACTTACTGCGGTGTCCGCAGTCCAGGTCATCTTTTCAGAAATCGGCAACGAGTATGTGAGTCCAACTTTATTGGGCATACCCGTCTTGGATCTTGAAAAAAACAACCGTCGTAAATCGATATCAATGTAAGGACGGAGTGAATCCTGACCCAACAAAGTTATTTCGAATTCCGACTGCAACTGTGTCAAACCTTTGATGTCTTGAGCACTTACGCCAAAGAGCGTGAAGTCAACATCAAAATCATCAACATTGAAGTACTGAACTCTCTCAATGCGACTAGGCATCTCAAACGAGAGATCAAGATTCAACTCTTCGGCACTCACTTCAGAAGACGCAAACGAACACGCACACAACAACATGGTAATTAAAACTCCAAGCTTGTACATGACTTTTCTCCTCTGTCTTAAGGGACAAAAACCCTGCATCTCTGCAGGGTCTCTAGACGCCATAATGTTCCTAATATTTTTTAAGTCAACCTATTTTACTCAAAACTACTGACTGTCTGGGGTTATTTTAGTACTCCAATCATAGAGCACGACGGCTACTGACGCAGATGCATTTAGCGACTCACATCGCTTGTCTGTAGGTATTGAGAGCAGCGTGTCGCATGTTTCAGCTGTAATCTTCCGAAGTCCGGCACCTTCATTTCCAATAATAAAAGCAGAGGCCTTTTCAAACTTCTCATCTGGAAGACTTACTTCCCCTTCTCCATGAAGACCATAGACCCAGAAACCTCTATCCTTAAGATCTTTAATAGTTGCATTCACATTATTAATTGTCACCAATGGTACACGAAATGCCATACCAGCCGAGACCTTAACTACTGTCCCATTAATAGGAGCCTGATTGTGTGTAGGTACCAGTACAGCAGCTACACCAAATGCTGCAGCAGAACGTATTACTGCGCCAACATTTTGTGGATCTTGTATCTCACCAAGTATAAGTATCGATGTACTATCAGTTACCACGAGCTTGTCTATAAAATCCTTATACGCTGGCATCAACTTCTCAATTTTTATAGAGGCAACTACACCTTGATGTACAACATCATTCTCTAACTTTCCAGGCAACCGACGCTCATTCAGCACTAAAGCTTCCCTACCTAATTTTTCCAATACACTTTTCAAATGTTCATCCTTGCTATTTGGTTTYAAAAAAACCTCCTGAACAACGTCAGGTCGTGCCTGCAATGCTTCCATTACAGGGTTATGTCCATATATGTATGTAATTTCCTCTTTCATGTTTCTGCATAGTAAGGTAAAAGGGATAAATAGCAAAGGTCTAACCCCAATCATCCAAAAAGAAWGGACTTCTTCCCAATAGGAACACCAAGAAAATTTGACCACGGATCAACGTCAATATACTTATCGTCAACTCTTACTTCAATGTATTGATGAATGAAAAGATTAAGTGGTACTGTTTTGATTTTTATATCCTCCTCCTTAAAACGATTACTCTTAATCAACATAGTTCGCAGAAGATAGTTTTGCCCAGTACAAGGAAGAAAGCCTGGACTCTTTACTAGAATATCCCCAAACGCTCTCCAAAATTCTGTTATTGTCTTAAGTCGACTTCCGTAATATTTCTCAGTCACATAACCGTACGCCAACCCAAKAAACTCCTCGTTTGTAGCTGCTTCTTTATTGTATTTTAAAATTACTTCTTCTAGTTCGCATGGTATATCTTGTGGTATCAAGCTTTTACTAAATCCTAAATTAGGAATAAGAAGACGCAAAAGAAACCATACCAAGAAGAGGCCTCCTAGGAAGAAATATAGTACGTACATAATAATGAGTATATCAAAGGTTCTAACCTGCCGCTCTTTTGAAAAAGATGTTGATTCTTCGGAGACCTMAKTRGTGARCTRGAACGTATGTAAGGCGATAAAAAATTCTTTTACTCAATCTCTACAAGAAGAGGTGCATGATCTGATATTTGATCAGGAAGAACTTTAAAATCTATTGTTTTAATTTCCCCATCAACAAAGATATAATCAGCAAATTTTTCTGGCTTAGTATACAAATCCGTTCGGGTTGACGAAATCTTATATTCAGAAATAAGGTTACATAACCCTGCGTCCTCAAACTTCTTGATGCTCTCTGTATCTGGCCGTAGATTAAAATCACCACATAAAACATATGGATGACCTAGCTTCTGCAAAAATTCAAGTATTTTATCTGATTGCTGCAAGCGCTCTTCACAGTCTCCCTTACCCATTCCGTTCCAAAGACCATGAAAGTTAATGATAGTTACCAAACCTTTATTGGTATTAATTGTTACATACTGAATATTACGTGCATGCTTCCCTATGTCGCCAACTGGAAGATATCCTTTCTCCATATGTACAAAAACTTCTCCTTCCTCAATAATTTCCAAATCTTTTCGTACGAACATCAATAACCCATAGTTATCTAAGAAATGCGGTCTAAACAACGGGACGTACATATCGAGTACTCTGGAAATATCCTGGAGACCTTTAGTCATAACGTCTCCCTGGTTAATCTCCAAGCCTCCAGCAGAAGCACCCTCGTAGTCATCGTATGGAGCAGCCCAAATTTCTTGCAGACAAAAAATATCAATATTCTTATATGCTTCAAAAAAACTTAACATTGCTTCACGACCAGCTCTTCCGCCCCATGTATTTAAAGAAATTATTTTCACAACAAATTCATCTTAACTCTTTCAAAAGATAATAGAAACCATATCAAGAACTCGAGATGACTGAGCTGCGGATTATAATTAAACAAAAAGTTTTAAAAGTCCACTAATTTAATTCCTATTTTTATCTGAATTGGTTTGATTTTAACTAAGCCTTCCAATAGTTAGAATTTATTTCTCTACCAGTGTCTGGATCAATATAAATGAATACACCATCTCTTTAGGATACATATTCGACAATATTTCATTAAACCTTGACTGAAAAGGAAGTTCCGACTATTACTCTGTACGCCCAAACTCTTTTGCGAGGAGATATCGTTGATACGATTCTTCATAACGAGAGTAAAGCACACCCTCTGCCTGTTTAGCGACAGTACTCTGAGAAACACCTGCACTAAAGGTACCATAACCTCCTGAAAGCTCTTGCGAGAAATTCTGACGGATGTAGCTCATATCGTTACCCTTCTTCCTCTCACTAATATAACTACGTACACCTTGTGCAAAGTCTGCTTCTTTTGACTCTTGCGCAACCATTATAATTACTTTAGCTGGTACATCTCCGCCTGTTGGAGTTTTTATCTTGCCTGAGATTTTTTCATGTGCTTTCTCTACATCTTTTTCACTTTGACTTTGTGAATCCTTAAGTACTTCTCTGGCAATATTATTTTGCAATTGTGTATCTGCATCTTTTGACTTGCCTTTAAAAAGAAAATCAAAGAAAGCGCTGGTATTATCTCCAACAACATTAACAATATTACTTATTCCCTCACCAGAATGTACTGCAGCATATTCTGTATCATAAAAATGCTCTCCATCTGAGGTAAACTGCTCTTTACCATAGGGGTCTATCATCCTACCCACCTTTACACCATCTATCCAATCTCTTGTTTTAAATTCATTGAAACCACTTCCTCCGTAAGGATCTGTATCAAACTCATCGTCATCCTGTCCAGAATCAATTACCTCATCCCTATCAATATCAGTTCCATCAACTGATTTATTAGATCCTCCTTTTTCTATCTCCTCCTTATCATTATCGCCAACAAATGGAATACTGCTTATAATAGAATCCTTAGCATCACCTATTGCATCACCAATACCACTAATTTGTTTTTTTATATTAGAAAAAAGGTCATCACGAAACATTCCTACAATACTCTCAATAATATACTGTACTTCTTCAGGAGAAACGTTGTTATTATTGTTGCCTGTAGATGAATTAAAATTGTACGCTTCGTCATCATCATATGTAATAACAGAATCATCACTTATACCAGTCCAGTCTGTTCGAGTAACAGGGTGTCTTGATTTTCGAATTTCTTGCTGAGCACATGCAGAAGGAATACCACTGGCTTTATAGCAAATACTAGTACATTCACCTGCAAAATCATCAGGGTTATAGAGCTGGCATTCAAATCGAGTATCTTTATAAGGTTCACATGCATCCTGACTACTAGAAGTGACTACGCATTCAAAATATTTTTGTGCGTACACAGGACTAACAACACCCACTAATAGTAAAGCTCCACTTAAAATAAGTAATATTTTTTTCATATCACAATCATACATATTTTTTTTATTAACTCCAGTTTATGCAATATGGATAAGCTTCTACTCTACTTCATCTTTTGAAGGCCAAAGGTAATGTTTTCTTGAGAGCTCCTGCTCTTTAAACCAGCGAGAGCCAGGTTCTATTCGTGCCTCATAATTTTAGGCTTGGCTTCAAGATATGCGACTGTCGAGACATTTTTAGGAATTTCTACTGCTTAATCTGAATATATGGAGAAGCCCAAATTTCTTGCAGACAAAAAATATAAACATTCTTAGGAAGGAGCGCAGTCTCCTCAAAATAGAATACTTGCACTAGTAATATTGACGCACTGTTACTTGATGACTTTTTTGACTAACTTATTGTAAGTACAAAGAATCGCCATCGGTTTAGGCCTAAGATGTTCAACGTATCTGTTTCTTTATGATTAAGGAGTGCGGATATGTATTTTTGTGCTTTGTAAGCTTTTGGACCATTCTGTCTTTCGTCACCTGCATTATTCCAAAAGGGTCTGATGGCTTTTATTCTAGTTTAATTTTTATTAACGGGTTTTGTTTATTTTTTAATTTAACATTAGATTGGTATATACCACTTAAAATTTTAACAGGAACATAATGTGTATCTATATTTGATTTCAAATCTTTCTTGCATATTTTCCCCAGCATAAAATTTAAAAATTCTAAAATTACTTCCCCTTTTACATTTTCTATTGTTAAACCTTGAGCATTCTTTGATTCAAGTTCTTTACTAGATATTTTATAAAATGATTTTCCTTCACCAAACATGGCAACATTTCGGAAGACATAAATATCAAAGTGATTATTACCCCCAACACTAAATTCATCAGAATTATCTACATCATGCTGATGTTTTGATTGATAATTGTGAATATGTATAGACTGAAATGGTCCCTGCTGAATAATAAATTGTTGATGTTTAACTCTCCCGTTGCCCTTGTATAGATCTTTATCGGGAGTTGCCCATGATCTTCTAGAAAAACTACTATGCAGCAAGGATACAGATATGTTGCATATATTTTCTCCATCTTTTAGTAACCTCAGTATACTGAAAGAATCGAGCTCCCCATAATCTTCAACTTTATTTTCATACTCCTCTCTGGAAAGTCCAGTGGATTCATATAATGAACCAAAATATTGTGAGTAGTCCTCTTCTGAGATACATGTATTAAATCCTGATGGGTTTAATTGCGATGAAAAGACCTCTAAAGTATCAGCTTTCTTTTTAGTAACTGAACCTGCCTTATAGAATTGCCAGATCATATCAAAAATATGATAGCCACTATGTGCACATTTCCCATATCCATACTTATACGGGTGCGACTCTTGGTCTAGTAACTCTTTAGGAAATACCCACGTACCGTCTGCATGCATTGCTTGGATAGATGTTACAGGAATGTTAAATTTATCTTTAGTCTCAGTAATTAATCTAATTACTTCATCAAAACCCTTATCATATCTTCTTTGGACATTGACTGTAAAAGCCAAATCTTTTTTTACGGAAGCTTCATTATACAATGAAAGTAATTCAGTATAATCATCAATGAGAGCCTCCGCCTGAAATTGATCAGTGTTTACACGATTTCTAATTGAGATAGGTTTATCCATTAAAATATGTAGTCCATTTTCTAAAGCCCACTCCGCGTATACTTTATGTGTCAATGGTTCAGTAGAAATAATTACACCACTAATTGAATGTTTTTTAACTAAACTATTCAATAACTGAGTAATTTCCTTAGTAAGTCCTTTTTCAATATCAAAGTTATCAAGATAGACTGGCTCAAAAGAATATTTATTGGTGGATATATATTCATTAATGCTGTTGCTTTGTGAGATTAAATCAACGCCACAAGATAATTTAATTGGCATATTTTTAGAATAATCAATAATTCTTGGTATATATATGCGCCTGGCATGAAAACCCATGCCGATAATCATTATTTGTTTAGTCTCCATATTAATTAAAATGCAAACTATAGCACCAATATTTATGGTTGACAATTAAGCTCTGGTCCATAGAATATACATAATATGATGAAGCCTAATACATGGAATATCGCACAGTTAGAATATCCAGATAATCTTGATATGCACAACTATTTGTCACTGTTGGCAAATAATAATATTGCGGGAATACGTATTAGTAATTTTTATCAAAAAGATGAATTAGATTTGATAACTAAAAATGTTAAAGAGCACGGAATATCTTGGTACCCAAATCTTGAATATAAACAAGGGCGTATAGGTATTTGTGCTACAGAATACCAATCAAAGATAAACGGTAAGACAGCATATTTTTCTTTAGAACAAGAATCTTCAAAAATTAGAGATTCTTTCTTTCCTTCTGATGGGAATTACTTACAAAAACTAATAACCTTGTTCCCAGAGAATTATAAGGTTGGATTAGCTACCGACCCTGATAATGGTCAGTATTTTTCTGGGTTAATACGAGCAATGAACACAGAGAGTACATTGCACTTTGATTATGCCCCCTATGAGCTACCCGGGTGGAGTATAGAAAAATTTGATACACAATTTTCTTTAATCACTTATTTACAGATGCCGGARGAAGGAGGGGGGCTTACCATTTATAATAAAACATGGACAAAGGGTCTGCCAGTAAATGAAGATGCTAAGTCAAAAGGATATATAGATATTTCTGAAGACGTTGTGTGTTCATCTGAATATATAACAGTTGTCCCAAAACCTGGAGATGTATTTATTATTAATACAAAAAATCTACATAAAGTTGAAGGGATGGACGTACAAAAAACAAGATTGACTTGTAACTCATTTTTTACAGTTGAAGATACAGATATTAAATTCTGGAGCTAGKTTTCAGCCACTGATTTGATYGTATATACGCCTTAAGTTGATTCATAGCTTGTCTCGTGTACGGCCCAACCGACCCTGACCCTATAACATGCCCATCTACTTGAGTAACTGGCATTATCTCTTTTGCGCTTGCTGTCACAAAAATCTCTTCTGCAGTATATACATCATCTACAGATATCACACCTTCACTAACAGGAATATCAGTATTTAATATTTCTAATAAGACACCTCTTGTAATACCAGGTAATACATCACATCTCGGAGTTATTATTTTATCTTTCATAATAACAAATATGTTGCTTCTATATCCTTCTAATATTTTATTATTAGAATAATATATAATTTCATCCACTTCCCTCATTTTTAATTGCTGAAAAGATGAAACGGCCTCTATGTAATTAGTTGTTTTTGCATTTGGTTTGTATCGCTGATGATCAATCAAATAGGCATTTACTCCATTTTTGTAATGCTCATTCTTAGAAATAATGACATCATCTATGATTATCATAATTGTTGGCAATACATTTGGTAAAAAAGTATATGATACCCCACCAGATATGGTAATGCGTATCACTTTATCTATACTAAGATCATTGGAACGCAATGTAGATCTTACCCATTCGGATACTTGTTGTTGTGTCCAAGGTATAGATAAGCTTATCTTTTGGGCCGAATTATATAATCTACTAATATGTTTCTCTAAAAGAAAAGGCTCACCATTATTATATGTTCTTAAAAATTCGAATACGGAATAGCCTCTAGAGTAACCAAGATCACGTGGTGAAATTAATAACTCCTCCTCAGAAACCAGATCGCCATTTAAAAAGTGCTTATTATGCATAATCCATTTAGTCTAGAGTGTACGACCTATGTCATCTTACTTCTTATAAGTTAGCCACAGACGCACAAGGTGACGATCTTTGTCTGACATGTCCACATCTTTAAGATCTTTCAACCCGCGCCCATGAATAAACCTTGCGTTATCAAACACTACTACCTGACCATTTTTATAATAATGTGGCGTATGTGCTATTTCAATACTAGCAAGGTCACTAATGTCTTTATACAATTGCTCACCTTCAGATACAGTACCTACATCTTCCTTCTTAGGAACAAAGCTGCACTGGTCACTACCAAGTGATATGTTCATTACTAACAAATCTGTTAATGGGTGTTTCTCTATGATTGACCTTCGTGTTTCGTTGCCATTACGATCTGTAAAGACAAAGTCATATTTCTCTATTTCTCTCAAAAGATCTTTTTTCTTTATTAGTTCCACAAGATCAACTGAATCTATAAAATCAGTAGGTATATCAGCACGCCCTTCCTTTACACAGTAAAGGATAGCTACGACGGGTATATCAACAAACTCCTGACCATCTGTATGTAAACAAAAAAACCCACTTGATTTCCCGTAATCTATTTTACGAGCGTTTGGGTCGTCACAGACATGAAATATATCACCACCCCTGAAAGAAAGTACATTAAAGACATCCGACTTATGTAGCTTTCCAAGAAGAAGATCAAAATCCAAATCAACATCAAAGATACTGAATGGGGTTTTGACTAAATCAATTCCTCTTAATTTATCAAAAAAAACATCAGTATCTAATGGAACTTCTTTTTTGAAAGAATCTATTTTATTTTGTGTTTTTATCATAAACTTACAAATCTAACAACCATATTATACCTTAGTAATCTTCCCATTTTCTATTTTAAAAACCTCACCTATAAATTGTAAGGTGTCACCATTTACAATAATCCCGTCGCCATCTCTACATGCATAAATTACTCTGTTATTTATCCTTGAATATGCCACCAAGTCACTCAAATATTTATCCTCGTTGACATTCAGGTGCGGAAAAAATTCGAAATCTACTAAAGCAAGTGCTGAAAAATCTTYAAGTCCAATTTCGTTTTTATCATGTAGTGTTACGATTTCGATACTTGGAGTCATTATAATACTTCCTGCTGAAACACCCATTAATATCCCACCATTCTTTATGTAGTCTCTTAATTTCTGAAGAAAACCGATATTTATTAAAGAATTAAGAAAATAATACGTATCTCCTCCAGAAAGAAATATTGCATCGCATGAAAACAGTTCATTTTCTTTCTCTTTATTATATTCTTTATCAATATCAAAATATAATATTTTCGTTATTCCAAATTGGGCATACCATTTGCATTTTTTATTGAACCAAGTCCTGTCTTTATCATCTGCCTGAGATGGGATATATCCTACTTTTGGTTTTTTACCATGAAGAAAACTCAAAAAAACTTCCTCCATTTCGAGTCTACCTTCAACTTGCTCACTATGCAAAACTAATTTACCCATATTATTTTTTTAGGAGAAACTGTGTTAATAATAATTCAACACCCATTCCACCAGCAACACAGCGTTCTTTTTTAGACTGTGTAAGTTGCTTCACCCAATCCACCTCACCTCCACTCGCAATCTGAAATTTAGTACCTTGTTTATTTTTTGCTGTAATTTGATAAGACATATCTTGATAGTATCCCATGCCTACAACCCTATCTAGTCCTATACTAAAAGAAACATGTGGAAATTTTTCACGTAGCTCTTTAGTTGCACCTTCAGCAATATTTTGTACATAATCCAATATTTTTGTAATCTTATATTCTCTACTTATTTTTCCATCGATTGTATCACCAATATTAATATTTTTTGGTAAATCGATTCCTGCAAGTACATCAAAGTTTTCGTTACGAGCGTTTTCTTTGACATGTTCCAGATCTAAATTAAGTGTCCGTATTAACGAATGAAGCAATCTCATACTTGATATTTCAACGTGTATATCACTCATGTGCATATTCTCCATCTTATCAGAAAGCTCCTTAAGTCCATTTAAATAAAAAGATAAATGTTCTTTTAGTGCGTTCGATAAAGAAGGTTCATCCCCATCAAATACATAGGAGGAGACGACGGACATTCCCTGAAAATGTGGTAGGTACCCAGAATCATCTTCATATTTTTGAGCCCGGATTTCTCTTTGGCTTGTATATAAGGTAATAGGATCCACATTACCTAATTGTCTACGAGTGGCACACTCAAGTGCCATCGTTGTCACTGTATCAGCCATAACCTCAGTATTTCGAACTGTGCTAATGACATTATTTTGATGTATACCTGCAAATATTGAATTAGCCCCAACAGGAGCTACAGGTGAGAGCTCAATAACTTCAGCAGATTCATCTACATTTTTAAAAAAAGCAGTATCAACAACATTAAACAGCCTTTGATCAACTTTTGAAGGTTGTACAAATCTATTTTCCTTGTATTGTCTCAATACGTCAGAAGGAGACATACTCTCTACTCTTTTTGCAAACACATTAATGAGGAGTGTCTGTAATTTTGGAGAACTTAATCTAGACATATCCTTAAAGATGTCCCCACTAGATGTTTTATCTAAAACTGATTTTAAAGGGATTTGTTTTTTGGAATCTAACATGAATATTTTTTAATGGTTAACATATACAGACTATTTTGTCAGTAAACATTACTATTTATTAGTTGCATAATACCATATATGCTTATAGTGTATCTTTTGTATTTTTACTCTGTATCTATGCTCGAACAAAGAACCTGCTGAGCTCATACTTGTTTCTAATGACTGACCAAGCTACGAATTATAATTAAACAAAAAGTTTCAAAAAATCCACTAGTTTAATTCCTGCACCTGAGGCGAGTTTATGACCTCCACCTCCAAGTAGCTGAGCAAGCTCAAGAGATGTTGGACTTTGTCCTTCTTTAGAACGAAAACTTACTTTGACCTGCTGTCCATTTATAGTAAACATGGCTACCGTCTTATTTAAATTACCTGAAAGAATATTTCCACATTCAGACTGGTACGATGAAATATTATAAGAAGGTACAATATGGTCACCTATTTTTATCTGAATTGGTTTGATTTTAACTAAGTCTTCTATCTCCTTATCAGTGTATTCAGAAATAGTCCTCCCTTTTCTCATTACATCCGACAGATCACCCTCCAAAAGACTTAGCATAGTTACGGGGTCGTTTCTAAATATAGATAGATAGTTATTTATGTATTTTGAATCGTCCCCAAATTTCCAATTCCACAGATCTACATCCTCCACATACTTAATCAACTCAGGCTCCGTCTCGTAAGGAAAAAGAAACGCCCATGCGAGTGAAGCTCCAGATTTGTCGTTGTTGAATATATATGAATAATTCTCATACTGCCTTTCCATGTCCTCGAACAAACTTTTAGATCCGATATGATGATCAATAGTTGTAACAGAATATCCTCTGTCGAGGAATTCCTTTATTCCTATACCACAATCAACTGTGTATATCTCCGCGTCAGGCGAGGCTAGATCTAAAATTGGTTTAATATCCTCATCAGTGTATGAGTGTGCCAATGGGAACAGAGCGGCGTTTGGGAACTTCCTTAGTACTACAGAAGCTGCAGACGTCCCATCAATACAATCTTTATGGTAAATAGCTATTACTTGATGGTTCATATAAAAAGTATACCAAAGGTTCAAGCGTACTGCTCTGAAATATTTGCTACCAGACTAGGACTCGAACCTAGATTGACCGGACCAGAACCGGCCGTCCTACCATTAGACGATCTGGTAATGTGTTGCATTCTAACAGAACCAATCAGTTTTCCTAGGAAATACCCCTATTTCTATTGCTCGCAGCCATTCTTCTGTTATGCTCTAGGARTGAAGCGTTTAAAAATACTTACATGGAACCTAGGCTATGGAGCTATGGGTGCTGAAGCAGATGTATCTTYTGAAGGTGGTAAGAATATTATCCCTTCTTCAAAGAAGGCAATTGTTAAAAATATCTCAGGTATTCAAAAAGTATTGGAGAAATCCAAGGCGGATGTCTTTTTGCTCCAAGAACTTTCAAGCGGTAGCCTACTGAACCGATGGCATAACATACGTCATGCAGTACARCATGTACTGCCCAGGCATTCACGTAATATGGTATCAAATTTCTCCCTACCTCTATTCTTTGACTTCCTTCGCAATGAACACGGATTAGGTACTTTCGTAAAAGAAAAACTAAACATACACCGCAAACACTCAAGTCCACTTGCGGGAGGTGAATTGTATTACAAAGTCATTCGGCGCTTCGACTACGCACTAACTACTTTCGTTGAAACGGGAGATGGTAAGGTAGTTGCCTTTATCAATACGCATTTGTCATCATTCGATATACGAGGAACAGTACGAATAGAGCAATTCAAACAACTCATCGCCTACGTTAAGAAACTCACCAAGAATGGATACAGTGTTGTTATCGGTGCTGACTGGAATATGCATGCCGGAAAAGTTAACTTCTCTAAAGACTCAGATAAGAAGCAGTATGAAAARTATACACATGACTTTCCATATCACCTACTAGGCGATGGTTGGACATCGCACTTTGCACCAAACACRCCAACTTTGCGCGCAGCAAACCGACCRTATAAAAAGGGAGARTCTACAACGGCAACCGTTGATGGATTCATCTGTTCTCCAGATATTCAAGTAGACAGTATTACRACACTCGACTTAGATTTCGAACACTCTGACCACAAYCCAGTGGAAATTGTAGTATCACAAAAAGAAACAAATTAGTTACGTTCTAGTTCTTCTTCAAACAAGCTTTCACAAACTCATTGAACAAAGGGTGCGGAGACAACGGTCGTGCCTGTAATTCAGGGTGAAACTGTGTCCCMACAAAAAAYGGGTGTATGTCTTTTGGTAATTCAGCTATTTCCATCAACTTTTTATCTTTTGAAGTTCCAGAGAATATAAGTCCAACCTCCTCTAACTGCTCTACATAATCTGTATTTACCTCGTAACGGTGGCGGTGTCGCTCTTCTATAACATCTGTACCGTATGCTTTGCGTGCAATAGTTCCTTTCTTAAGATGTGCTGGGTATACACCAAGACGCATGGTTCCACCGTATTCTTTGTTCTTAAGCTTCTCCTTCTGGTCCTCCATGATATCGATTACGAGATGTTTAGCATCTTTATCCATCTCACGCGTTGCTGCTCCTTTAAGACCTAGCACATTACGTGAATATTCAACGACAGCTAATWGCATGCCGTAACAAAGTCCGAAATATGGAATCTTGTTCTCGCGAATGTATTTAATAGCTTTAATTTTTCCTTCGATACCACTCTTGCCAAAACCTCCAGGTACAATTACTCCATCATATTTTTTAAGCTCCGATAGTTTTCTTTTACCAGTTTCAAAATCATGTGAGGAAATCCATGTGAGGTTTGGCTTTGCTCCAAGAGTATATGCTGAGAATTTAATTGCCTCAATAACTGAAATGTATGCATCAGCAAGTACGAAATCTCCGGTATCAAAATACTTACCTACGACGGCAATCTCAACTGTTTTTTTAGGATTATGTACCTTACGTACAAACGCAGCCCAGTCAGTCATATTGGCCTTCTTTCCTTTCTTTTTTAACTTGAGATGTTCAAGTAATAACCCTGACAGGTTGTCACGCTCGAAGTTAAGTGGCACATCATAAATACTGTCTATATCTGGAGCTGAAATAACATGTTCAGCTCGGATATTACACTGCTCTGCAATTTTATTTTTGCGACGATCGTCAATAACCTGTTCGGATCGTCCCATAACAAAATCAGGTTGTAACCCATACGAGTTCAGTTGGCGAATAGCATTCTGCGTAGGCTTTGTCTTCATCTCGCCCACCTTGGATGGTATAGGAAGATACGTCACCATAATAGTGAGTACRTCATCGGGATTGCGTGCCTTCATGACACGAGCAGCTTCAATAAACATAATGTTTTGGTAGTCACCAACGGTACCACCAATTTCGATAACGCTTATCTCAGAACCATTTATTGCTGCAGCACGTTCAAAACGATCAACAATTTCATTACGAATATGTGGTATAGCCTCTACACACTTACCATCGTACTCAAGGTTTCTTTCTCGTTCAATAACATCGCGATACACCATACCGCTGGTAATGTAGTTTTCTTCTGGAAGGTCACGGTTTAGAAAGCGCTCGTAGTTCCCCATGTCTTGATCAGTCTCGAGTCCACTACGCAAGACAAAAGCCTCACCATGTTCAGTAGGATTCATAGTACCCGCATCGACATTTAAATAAGGGTCAACTTTAACCAAGTTAACCTTATATCCATTTGCCTGTAATACATTACCTATTGAGGCAGTAGCAACCCCTTTGCCGACTCCCGACATGACGCCTCCAATAACGAATATATATTTATGTCCTTTTTTTACCATGCGCACTTCAAATGTAAATCTACTGCAGTCTAGCTAATGTTGCTGACTTTGCAAGCTTAAACACTTACGAATTTAAATATCGCCTTACTGCGATAAAACTAGATAATGCACCAAGTAGAATTCCTGTACCTATGAGAACAAAGAATGTCCACCCTATTGAGTTTATATAATATGACAATACATTAAACGAACCGAGAAATTTCTGAGATGCTGGGCCAAGCCATACGGAAACAGGATAGAGTGCTAGAAGTGCTAGAAGCCCTCCTACGAAGCCGTACAAGGCTCCTTCTATTACAAATGGCCCTTGTACGTACAAGTCAGACGCTCCTACAAGCTGCATCACGTTTATCTCCTCTTTTGTAGTATAGATTGCAAGTCTAATAGTGTTGAAGACTATTAATATAGACACCGCRATCAAAAAGATAGTCAGAAAGAGACCTAGGCGTTCTGACGCATCGATAATACTGGTGAGCTTGTTTATAGCTTCCCTGTTTTGGAAATAGTTAACCTYTTCTATAATTTGCGTTGCACCTCCTATAACAGCCTCGTTTTCTAGAAACTTTGCAATACCTTCATATTGGCTAGTTTCTTTTGCATGAATAGCAAATGACGCACCCAGTGGATTACTCTCAAGCTCCTCAAGAGCTTGTAAGGTTAGCTGATCATCTTGGTGACGTATACGAAAGCGTTCAAGTGCCTCGTCGGATGTAATATATGCAACATCAGCTACCTCAGGAAGTTCTGTTACTAAGTCACGAAGTGCGAGTACRTCTTCTTCAGGGGCATCGACAAGRAAGTATACGTTKATGTCCACTTTGTCCTGCAACTGCAGTAAAGTTGCATCAAGTGCAGCTCCAGCAGTCATAAGAGAACCYACCACRAAAAGCATGATAGACATGATCARTACYGTCGTAAAYGACACAAAACCATTGCGTAAAAACCCAATAAACCCTGCTCGTGCTACTCGTTGTATGTTTGTCCAGATTGGCATGATGAAAAAATTATATTACAGCTCATAGTGTCCACTCGCGTCGTCGCGCACAATGCGCCCTTCGTCCATGGTGATAACCCGCTTACCAAGTGAGTCGATAACCCCCTTGTTATGTGTAGACAAAATAATAGTGGTGCCAAGATCATTAATCTTCTTTAAAATCTGTACGATTTCGTATGTACTGATAGGATCTAAGTTCCCCGTTGGCTCATCAGCAACCACAACGTCGGGCTGATTTACAATAGCTCGTGCAATCGCAACTCGTTGTTGCTCACCACCTGATAGCTCGTGCGGGAAACTATCCATTTTTTCAGATAGATCTACAAGATCAAGTACATGTGGTACGTCAGCGGCAATATCAGCATTGTTTTGACCAGCTGCTTCCATCGCGAATGCAATGTTTTCATACACAGTTTTAGTAGGCAACAATCGGAAGTCTTGGAACACAGTACCAATTTTTCTACGAAGATTATTGAGGTCTCGTTTTTTAAAATGAGCTATATCATTTGACTCATAATACACAGTCCCCTCGCTAGGTAACTCCTCAGCGAAAATCATCTTAAGTAATGTTGATTTACCTGCACCAGAGTGTCCTACAATAGAAACAAACTCACCAGGGTTAATAGTTATAGTGACATCATCAAGTGCGGCCACACCACCATTATAAAATTTTGTAACTTTATCGAAGTAGATCATTAGTTAAAATTTACGTTATATGAGCTAGTACTCTCTGCGAATGACGGTCAGTCTGTATCTGCTCGCGTAAAGAGTATTATACAACGTGAAGCCTTTCGACTCCACCTATTCTGGTGTATCAAGAAATATTGATAAATCACCCTGCAATACGGCATCCACATTTGATGTTTCTACATCAGTTCTGTGGTCTTTAACTTTCTTGTATGGATGCAATACATACGAACGTATTTGGCTCCCCCACTCTATCTTTACACTCGAAGAAACTGATAAGCCCTTCTCTTCTTTTTCGCGATCCTCCTCACGTTTCTTGTAGAGTTTTCCACGTAAGATCTCAAGCGCCTTTTCGCGATTACGTTCTTGACTGCGCTCTGCGGTACATTTTACAGTGATACCAGTTGGGGTATGAGTAATACGTACTGCTGTCTCTACCTTATTCACATTCTGACCACCGGCTCCACCTGAACGGGCAAACTGTATTTCCAGTTCGCTTTCCGGTATGGATACTTCTTCAAGCTCAGGAAGCTTTGGTACTACTTCCACCAAAGAAAAACTTGTCTGCCTCTTACCTTGTGAATTAAACGGACTGATGCGTACCAAGCGATGTACACCTGATTCTTTTTTAAGTGTTCCGTACGCATTTTTTCCAACCACTTCAAAAGATACACTACGGTACCCTGCTGAACTTACGTTCTCATCTAATATGGTTGCCTGCCATCCCTGGTTTTCAATAAACTTTCGATACATAGTGAAAAGCATCGCTGAGAAATCTTCAGCATCATCACCCCCAGCACCAGAGAGAATACTTATCACTGCTGGACCTCGATCATATTTACCTACACCTAATTTTACATCTTTAATATCTTGAAGTTCTTTAATGAGTGCTTGTGCTTGCGCTGAGTTATTCCAAAAATCAGATTGTGCCATTAGTGCTTCAATTTCTGCGATTCTGTTTTCTGATTTTGTCATAGGTATAGTATACAAAATAAATAACGGGGCGCTTACGCGTCCCGTTATATCCACTTAATGCACAGAGCATAATCGTTGGACTTCTAAAATCGGCGCAATGAGACAATTGCATTCTTCACTACTTTTTTCAAAGTAGAAAATACTATAGAATTTAGATTCATGATCCTCATGATCCGCATGGTCATCGCACAGATTACCGTCTTTAACTATAATATCTCCAAACATTCGCACGTGACCCTGAACCCAACTGCTGGCGACCTCAGCTTCTAGAGTCCAATCAACTCTGTAACTGTAGCGACCAGCATGGGTATCACTGTCACCATCTTCGTCCATAGCGAGAGAGCAAACTCGTAAATTTAACATCATCGTCTGTACCTCCATATGTATGAACTTCCACCATCCAGAATATAACTCTAACCGGCGCACGTCAAGAAATAAAAATCTTCAACTAAGAATAGTGAATACTCTACGACCTCAACCTCTTTTTGACAGTATTTATAGAAGAATAAATTGAGCCACCGAGGGGAATTGAACCTCTGACCTATTCATTACGAGTGAATTGCTCTACCAACTGAGCTACGGTGGCGTATATAGAGCCACCGTCCGGATTTGAACCGGAGACCCCTTCCTTACCATGGAAGTGCTCTACCARCTGAGCTACGGTGGCTTACAACAATGTTGTTCGACGATAATATCACGCAACCTTCTATTATTAAAGCAGATTAATGCTGTATCATGTACCTATGTTAGAAAATATACCGTCTATAGACGATGGAGTAGAATGGCCYGCAAAAATCGGTGATCATGTAAGGTTCAGGAGTGACCTTCCACAAATCCTACGGGAGGTACTTAAGGACGATTTTGACTTTGATATAGCATACACAATCGTTAATATCTCCCCTCCCAGTCAAGATAATGCCACGATTCTTCATGTAGTCCCTGGTGAACTTCTGAATACCGAAATAGAGGCAGCTCGTTATGATGGCGACAAAATATCAATTTTCCATTTTATGCCCACGAAACTGCACTAAACCATTTGACCTAGCGCAATATATGTGGATACTTGTCAAATGACTCCAGAAGATCCAGACGTAATAATTATCGGTGGTGGCGCATCAGGCATGATGTGYGCTGGTATTATTGCACGTGCAGGTAAGCAGGTTCTCCTCATTGAGAAGAACCCTGAACTTGGTAAAAAGCTATCCATATCTGGTGGAGGGCGTTGTAACATTACCAATGCGGAATTCGACACTCGTGTTTTTCTCAGTAACTTCCCTAAGGCTGCAAAATTTCTCCACTCACCATTCTCAAAATTTTCATCAAGAGACACTTTTTCATTCTTTGAAAAACGTGGACTTCCACTAGTAACCGAATCACGTAAACGTACCTTCCCTGCTTCACAGCGTGCAACTGATGTTGTTGCTGCCCTTAAAAAAGATTTACATGCCCCTTATGTAACAATCCTTACAGGAACTGAAATTAAATCATTCACCAAAGAAGAAGGACGTATTACTGGCGTACTTACGCGTTCAGGTACTCGATACCATGCTCCATACATCGTACTCGCTACAGGAGGCCTAGCTGCACCTGAGACAGGCTCAACTGGTGATGGGTTCCGAATGCTACGTGATACAGATCACAGCGTTGCTGAATCAAACCCGAATGTTGTACCGTTGAAAACAAATGCAAAATGGGTACACCGACTTTCAGGTACTTCGCATTCTTTTATGGAGATCCGATTTAGCCTCAATCGTGTAACTAAGATCAAAAAGAAAGGAAAGATCCTCTTTACTCACTTTGGTATCTCAGGACCGCTTGTATTAAATCTTGCATCACAAGTACGCGGACTCTTGAAGCGCGGACCAGTGCATGCAGAAATTAACCTCTTCCCTGATACTAACGCAGGCGACTTAGACAAAAGACTGGTAAGACTATTTGATAAGAATAAAAATAAAAAACTACGTAACGTTCTCCCAGAAATGCTTCCAAAAAATCTTGCACACACTGTTATATATTTAGCAGACCCTTCACTTGGAGAAGTGAGTGTACACTCAGTCTCAAAAGAAGGGCGTAAACGACTCGTAAAGACAATGCAGACACTTGGATTTATGATCACAGGAACGCTAGGAATGGGTCGTGCTGTAATTGCTGATGGAGGTATTGAGCTTGAGGAAGTAAACTTCTCTAATATGACTTCCCGATCACATCCTAACCTCTACCTTCTCGGTGACATTCTAAACATAAACCGCCCAACTGGAGGATACTCATTACAGCTCTGCTGGACAACTGCCTGGGTTGCTGCAAAAGATCTTATTGTTCGCTTAGAATCCGAAGATACTCAGGACACCGTTGATGAGAGCGATAAATAATGAAAAAAGTGCGGACAGAAACCCAAGAAACGTACCTATAACATTAATTATCAAGCTGACTATTTGATCTAAAAAATTCATACTATATATAATAGCAGACAAGAAAAGTGTAGAAAGACGTTATACAGTGGAAAATTCTTAATATCCTGTTAGAATAGCGCCTACTGCAGACGTAGCTCAATTTGGTTAGAGCGTCCGCCTGTCACGCGGAAGGTTGCGGGTTCAAGTCCCGTCGTTTGCGCCATAAACAAAAGCCACTAGAGTTTCTAGTGGCTTTTGTACTATTAAAACAAACAGTAAAGAAAAACACCCTCGTAGGGGTGTTTTTCTAACTAAACTGTTTAACGCTTTCGTTTTGCAGTTTTCTTTTTTGCAGCTGGCTTTCGTTTTACTGTTTTCTTTTTTGCAGCTGGCTTTCGCTTAGCTACTTTCTTCTTTGCTGCAGGCTTTCGCTTTACAACTTTCTTCTTAACAGTTTTACGAACCACCTTTTTCTTTRCTACYTTCTTTRCTACYTTCTTTACTACCTTCTTCTTTGCTRCAGGCTTTCGCTTTACAGTTTTCTTTTTTGCAGTTTTTTTTGTTGCCATAAGATAATGGTTGTGGAGTTGTAATGTACTCGACCTTTCTAAAGTATAGCGTGTAATTTTTACTATGTGTAAAAATCTTTACAAAGGTGTGCACAAGTAGAGATGACTTTCATTCCATCATTCTGTAGAATGATGGAATGAAGAGAGCTGAAACACTTGAAATAATAACCAAAGGCTTTGCAAACAAACGACGTATTGCAATACTTATCCTCCTTGGTAAGCAGCCAGACATGGATGTTGAGCTTCTTTCYGAAAAGCTCGATCTTGGGTACAAGTCAGTTTCTGAACATTTGCGTAAGATGTACATGGCAGATCTGATAACTAAAGAATATGATGGGTACTTCGTGATACATCGACTGACTCCCCTAGGCAAAAAGACACTCTCCTTTCTTTCTAAACTACGCTAGATGCAAAAACCGCGTTCATTGAACGCGGTTTTTGTTTTTAGTGTCGACGGCAGGAATTGAACCTGCGACCCCAGCTTTATGAGTGCTGTGCTCTAACCAACTGAGCTACGCCGACATGCCCAACACAATAGCAATTTATTGTCTCTCTTTCAATGAAAAAGCACCCATAAGGGTGCTTTTTCTAACATGTTGCGGGAACCGGAATTGCACCGATGGCTCGGGGTTATGAGCCCCGCGAGATACTTCTTCTCCACCCCGCTGCGGGGCACTATACCATAACAGCAACTTCAAAACTAGAGTATTAGTCAAGTTTATACCCTAATTCTTTAAATACTTTCTCGTATAATCCAATAACCCTCTTCACATCACGATGTGTAAGATCAAAGGAACTACCCTCATGTGCAACGCGGTTTCTGTATTTATGAGCCTCCCATGCCTCCTCAATACTATTGATATCATTACGTTTCACTTGCTTCATTTTTTCACCCAAACTTTCCCCACTGTAGCCTCTACTTGTAATTACATCATCAAGCATGACATCCGCCTCGAGTATTGCTTGGCGCCAATCGTTTTTATTCTCTGAACTGACGTGTCGAAGAACATCACGCCACCTGAGTCGATGTGCGCTCCCTTCAGTTGTTGTATCATCCATATCAAAAACTCGTCTAGCAACACTTGAGAGAGGTTGCTTAGCATAATATTCATTTTCTCTTTTTCTAATCTGTCGTATTCGCAACATCGAATAGATACTAATCGTTGCAAGAATGAGTGAGATGATGAGTGAAAACCCAAACAATCCCAACCAAGCACTATCGAAAATAATACGCTGTGCTGCATTAGCACCTTCAAAAACTATATCCTGTACAGGAGTGATTACCTGCGTGTAAACCTCCCCATTAAACTCATCAAAATTAGGTACCGTAATTGTGTTATGCAACGTCATAGTACTATCCTACTATCCTCTCGAAGTCTTTACCAACTACGAACAGTGTAGAGTCAAATCCACGTGGTGCGATAAACTGAAGACCAACTGGAAGATCAACCCCGTCACGCTGTACTACTCCCATAGGAACTGAGATGGCTGGGATACCGGCAAGGTTGGCTGGTACGGTAAATATATCCTCAGCATACATCGCAAGAGGATCAGATGACTTCTCTCCTATCTTAAACGCCGGTGATGGTGTGGTTGGTGTAGCAATAATATCAACATCCTTAAATGCCTCTCGGTAGTCATTACGAATAGTTTCGCGTACTGCTGTCGCTTTACGGTAGTAAGCATCTGCATATCCTGCTGAAAGCACAAAAGCACCAAGTAGGATGCGTCGTCGTGCCTCGGCACCAAACCCTTCCCCCCGTGTCTGCATGTAATCATCCAGAAGATCTTTACCTTGCACCTGTGATCCATAGCGTATTCCGTCGTATCGTGCGAGGTTTGTCGAAGCCTCAGCTGGCATCACAATGTAATACACTGCCAAGGAGTAACTCACATTTGGTAAGGTGATATCGACAATTTCATATCCATCTTTTTCTAATTTTTTTAGCGACTCTTCAAATGCTTCGAGCACRTCATCATCGATACCTTCTTTCAAAAAATGTCGAGGTACTCCAATCCTTTTTGGCACCTTATCTTCTGAAAATACATTTTTCGGTAATGATGTTGAATCACGACTATCGCTTCCACGTATTGCAGTAAAGAGTAGTTCAGCATCTTCAGTTGTTTTTGTAAGTGGTCCAATTTGATCCAGTGATGAACCCATTGCCATGGCCCCATGTCGTGACACTGCTCCATATGTCGACTTGAAGCCTACAAGCCCGCACAGAGCTGCTGGTTGGCGAATAGAGCCACCAGTGTCAGTACCTAAGGCTGCCACAGCTACGTCGGCTGCGACTGCTGCTGCAGAACCACCAGAAGACCCTCCAGGAATTCGTTCGAGATCGTGCGGATTTTTTGTAACTCCATAGGCAGAGTTCTCTGTTGAACTCCCCATAGCGAATTCATCCATATTAGTGCGTCCGATAAATACAGCACCAACACTTTTAAGTTTTTCTATAACTTGAGCATCGTAACTTGCTGTATAATTTGCGAGAATTTTTGATGCTCCACTGGCAATACGATCTTTGATAAGAATATTATCCTTAATAGCTAATGGAATTCCAGTAAGTGACGTCGCGTCCCCAGATGCAATCATTACATCAGCATGCGCTGCCTGTTCTAGTACATCCTCAAAGATTTCAAGGTATGCGTTAATCTCTTTGTTTTTAGTACGTGCTCGCTCAATATATGCCTCAGCAAGTTCTACTGCTGTAATCTTTTTCTCATCAAGCAATATACGCGCCTTTGCAATAGTTAAATTCTGTAATTCCATAATTAATCTTGAGTGATTATCTTTCGTACTCGTAAATATCCATTTTTAGTATCAGGCATAGCTGCAAGTAGTTCGTCGGTATGCTCACCACTTTCGTGGGGATTCTCATCTTTACGCATTATATTGTAATGCTCTCCGGGCTCTTTAATCACCTCACCACCAGCCTGTGTTATCTGATCTATGAACGCTAAAATCTCTGGAATTTCACGTTCCAGATCTTTCATCTCTTCGTCACTTACCGCCATGCGGGTAAGGTTGGCTAATTTTGCTACATCTACGTCTATCATGCTTGCACCATACTAGCAAATTCAGCTTCATTTAGCACTGTAATACCAAGATTCTCTGCTTCCGTTAGTTTCGATCCAGCTTTTTCTCCGGCAACTACATAATCAGTACGTTCAGATACTGAACTATTTACCTTACCTCCCAGACGACGTATTTCATCAGCAGCATGTGTACGGGAGAATTTTGTCAGAGTACCAGTGAGAACAAAAGTCTTACCGCTCAGCGCCCCTTCCCCCTTCTTTGTATGTACAACTTCTAAATGTATCAAAAGTCTTTTGAGCATATCTGAGTTTACCTCGTCAGCAAACCAATCGGCGATAGATTCTGCTACCACAGATCCAATACCATCTATGTGTTCCAGCTCTTCAATAGTAGCCTCTTGTAGTGAAGTAAGGGTAAAATGCTCGGACAAGTCTCGTGCAGTCTCTTCACCAACCTGATCAATTGAAAGTCCCACTAGCAGGCGCTCTAACGAAACTTTTTTTGCGTTATCAATAGAATTCAGTAAGTTTTGTGCACTTGTATCCGCAAACCCTTCTAACTCAAGAATGTCTCCCTTAGTGAGAGTAAAGAAATCGTCAAAAGTATTTACTAACTCTGCCTTAAGTAATGATTCAACAATTGCAGTGCCAAGACCATCAATATTAAGAGCCTTTTTTGAAGTAAAGTATGCAAGTATTCGAGAACGTTGATCAAACGATTCTTTGGAAACACATCGCCATGCCGCAGTACCTTTCACTCTCTCCACCTGACCGTCACCTCCGCARGCAACAACCTTTGTAGGAAACTTCCACTTCTTTTCACTTCCAGATCTCATTTCTGTGAGTACATGTACTATATCGGGAATAATGTCTCCTGCTTTTTGTAGCACTACAGTATCGCCAATGCGTACATCAAGGCGTTCTATTTCATCTTCGTTATGTAAAGTGGCACGTGACACTGTCGAACCGGCTACAAGGACCGGACGCAAATGCGCAACAGGAGTGAGRACGCCAGTGCGCCCTACCTGYAGTACTATATCTTCTACAACAGTCGTTACTTGYTCAGCAGGAAATTTAAGTGCAATGGCAAAACGAGGAGCTTTACCGGTATACCCAAGTACCTCTTGTACAGGTACTTCATTTACTTTTACTACTACTCCATCTACCCAATAATCTTCTTTATCATTTTTCTTCTGCCATTTTTTCCAATAGGCGATGACCTCTTGGATGTTATTCTGGTGCTCGAAATGTGGATTTACTTTAAATCCTAACTCCTTTAGCAGATTTAGTTCACTGATTTGTGTCTTAGGTACCTCACTGTTTGTTTGTGATAAGTCATACACAAATACTTCAAGCTTACGCTCTGCAGTAACTTGTGGATCAAGCTGTCTGATTGAACCAGCTGCTAAGTTTCGTGGATTAGCGTATATAATCCCTCCCTTCTTTTTTTGTTCTTTATTAATCCTCTCAAACTGTCTCTTAGGTAAATACACTTCGCCTTCAACGATACAGTCAATATCTTTAGTTAGTCGCAGTGGAATAGACTCAATGGTTTTAATATGAGCCGTAACATCCTCCCCTACTTTTCCATCACCACGAGTAGCAGCTTGGAAAAGTACACCCTTTTTATACTCAACGACAACCTTCAAACCATCGATCTTGAGTTCGGTGCTAAATGTAATTGCCTCAGTGCTTATCGCACGCTTCTCAAGAAAACGCTGTATGCGTTCATTAAACGCTACCATATCTTCCTCTCCAAATGCATCATTAAATGACCACTGCGCAACCTTATGTGGAACCTTATTGAACTTATCCAATGGCTTACCAGCAATTCGCTGTGTTGGCGAATCAGCAGTCACTAATACAGGGTATTTTTCCTCTAAATCAAATAGTTCTTTTTTAAGTGAATCCAGTGCCTCATCAGATATCTCCTGGCGATCTTCGACATGATATAAGTAGCGATGGTGTTGTATGGTGGCACGAAGCTTTGCGGCACGGCCTTTCGCATCAATTGGTGGTGACTGATCCATGCGCATATTGTACTACAAAGCAGCTCTTAAAAGCCATATTAGAACGTCGTACGGACTGCACGTTCCAATCTCCTAGGATGATTAGGTTGATCACAGGGAGTGTTGTACCCCAGAGATTCTACAATTGTATGTGGATAGGTACCTTGTTTTGTGATCATCACATATACACAACGCCCATTGGGCTCAAACCAGAATGTCGATATATCACCGCCGCCAAGTCCTGGCACGCCATCTGGATTTCCTGTTTCATACGGCGTCGGAAAATCCTGCAAAGGTTGGTCAGCACAACTGGGAGTCGTATCTCCAGCAAAAACTGTTGTAGTAGAAAACGCGTTGTGACGAAAAGCCCAATACAATGCACACTCAGCACCTGTATCAGCTGCATAGAAGGCAACCTGTGAGTCACGCCCTAGAGAAGAGAGGATTATCTCTTTTTGAGCGATGGTAAACATTGCGAGACCAAGCGCAGTTAAAAGAGACGCAACCAGCGAAGCAAGCATCAGTGTAAACCCTCGTTGTGATATATTTTTTTNATTCATATTAATTTGCACCCGGGACCCAATTATATAATTGACCATGAAGAGAAATCGTACGTTTATTAAACGATCCTGTTTGCCATTCTACTGTTACCACAACAATAGCCTCATCAGTTAAATTTGGATTTATAGTAACACTCACATTACGAGAAAAACGAGAGTTATCACCTGTRCTGTGATTATAGAAAACACCGTCATGTCGAAGYTTAGACTGTAAACAACTCTCAGTACAYACAACCATAGTGTCATTAGGAATATCAACATAAAAGCCTGAATCAATGGGAATACCATCAAGCCAATTGGTACTCTCACCACTCATAAAACTTAACATGTTGCTATCTCGCTTATTACGCACAATCTCCAAAGCTTCTTGTGCAAGATAAAATGCGGTTGTTTGATCTTTTGCATAGACTGCAGCAAAGAGACTTTGTGAAGCTAGAGTAAGCGGTGCTGTAATCGCAACAACAAGTACAGAAATCGCAACCATTGTTTCTATAAGAGTAAAGCCACGTGCTACCCCCTTCTTCGTATTTGATGCTATGTATGTAGAAATATTCATATATTAAAGATCAAGTAACCTCTGTGACGCAACGGCCTGAATGTTAAAAGTTGTTCTAATTTTTTCAGCACTACCAACTACACTAAATGTATTCCCTTCCGCACCGGCAGTACCCTGAAGAGAGATCACAACTTTTGGTTGTATAACATCTCCATCTTGATTAAGTACTCCTGCAGCACCGGTAACAAATACCTCAAATGAATCTATCTGTATTTCGGGAGCAGTAATAGGTAGTGCTGTGGTTCTAGAATCTTCTGATTTATACAAGCGCCCATCCTCAAACCAGTATACCCACTGATCACTGTTGTTGGATCGTGAATTACCAAACGCCTCAAATGCAAACAGCTGCCCTCCTGAAATACAATCAACTCGGGTACTTAGTACTGTCTGATTAAGTTCGTTTATGTTTCCACAGTGATAATTAACCCCCATACGAATACTGCGCACCATCCCATCAAGAGCCACGTTAAGGTTGTTCATTACTGATTGTAGTGATTGTGCTTTACGATTAGCATCAACTAACGAAAGTAATGCACCCACACTCACTGTCATTACTATTGCAAACAACGCGACAGCAACCATCATCTCAATCAAAGTGAAACCTCTTGATTGGTGGTGTATTGTTTTTGTAGTAATCATTTTTTTCATACGTGTATTTTATCGGCTACCTATCTTTGTACAGAAATTTGCC
Source organism: Candidatus Kaiserbacteria bacterium (assembly GCA_002401925.1). Lineage (GTDB taxonomy): Bacteria > Patescibacteriota > Minisyncoccia > Phycocordibacterales > UBA2100 > UBA2100. The sequence goes on along the minus strand of NVUN01000004.1, from coordinate 58,727 downwards.
CTGTCGTCTCCACTAGTACACTGAGCTTTTCTCCTTGCGGTGACTTGATAACAATACGTGCTCGCGTGTACGTATTGAATCCTGATCCATCTGATGCACGTATAATAGCATCTGGTTCTGGGCGCCTAAATAGGATATCAAGCTCTGTTATATTACAGTTTTCTGTAGTTACTCCTGTTGGTATACAAATACTATCTATCGCATACCCATTCCCAATAGTAACTGTCTCAATCCACTCGGTTGCTGCGGAAGTATAAAATCTATTATCATCTACATCAGCATACAAGAAAAATTCRCGATTGGCCGTGGCAATATCAAAAGAAAGACCATGTCCTTTTGTAAACTGTGTTCCACGAAAACTCCTTGCTGAAATTCCAGACACCTGGACTCCTCGAATAGATAGTGCAACATCGTATGCCAGGTTACGTAACAACATTTGCCCACCAAATTTTGAATAACTAGTTAAAGTTACCCCCGAAATAACCGTAAGAATTCCGAGAACCACTATAAGTTCTATGAGTGTAAAACCACGTGCATTCGTTCGTTTTCTACTGTGAGTAATGAGCTTATTCATATCTAGTATATATATAAAGAACCAATCAAAGTGATGATGTCTATATCGAGCAAAAAGACGAGTAAAAATCCTGCAATCAAAAACGGTGCAAAAGGTATCTCACTACTCATTGTAAAACGACTGCTCGCAGGGCTCAATGACAATCGTTTTATAACTTTAGGTAGATACATCAAGAGCACCCCTACACAAGCACCGACAATGAAGCCGAGCATAACTGCCATGAACCCTCTTTGGGCTCCAAGAATAAGTCCGAAAGCAAAAGTAAGCTTCACATCACCAAATCCCATCCAACGCCCACCTGAAACTAGCCACAAGGTAAAAATAGGTAACGCTACCATTGCCCCACCAATTAACACCATTATAAAATGGAGCGGCAACTCTTGTACAACAAAAGTACCCCATAGCGGAAGTGCTGTAATTAGTGAAACAGCGATCAACAAATAGACTATAGAGTTAGGAATAATAGTATGTCGCATGTCATACACTGCAATTATCATCAGCAAAGAAATAATGACTAAGCTCATAGCCGTCGCAAAAAGAGAAAATCCCTGAACCCATACAAGCACAAACAATATGCTTGTTATTATCTCAACCAACCAATATTGATTTGAAATTTTACTACCACACGATTTACACCTACCCCGTAAAAGGAAAAAGGAAATCACCGGCACAAGTTCAGCACTACCCAATTGTGCACCACAACTCATACATCCACTTCTTCCTGCTGTTGATCTTCCAGTATGGAGACGCAAGATGAGAACATTGAGAAAGCTCCCAATGATGAGTCCAAAAATACCTACGATTATAAATTCAAATAACATACTGTAAGTATACCAACAAAAACACGCACCAAAGGTGCGTGTTTTTGACTACAATAAATACGTGTACGCTCTATGGTTGTACACAGTAGAAGAATCCTCCAGAAACCTCAGGAGAAGCTCCACAGTCAGTAGAAAGTACAGTACCATCAATGTCTGAACCGAGAGCATTGTGATCTGATTCAAGAGTAGTACGTAGTACGTAGTTTGAACTACCACTTACTGCATACGTGTATGGATCACCACTTTGCGGATCAGTAGGTTGCACAGGGATGTATGACGGTGCAAGTGCCGCAGTTGATGTAGGGTATCCATTATTTGAATCGTAGTACATTWCAAGTGCCAACTGCAATTGCTTAACATCTCCAATACGTCGTGCGTCTCGTGACTTCTGACGTGCTGAGTTAAGTGATGCAAGTACCACTGATGAAAGGATACCGATGATAGCAATAACTACCAAGAGTTCGATTAGGGTGAAACCCTTATTTCGATTAGTAAGAAAGTTCATATGTTTCTATTATTTTATAAGAATAAATTACCTTGCGCACCACGAGCTTCAAAGAGAACCTTTGTGGGCAGCTTCCAAGTGCGCGAACGATTCGTTCTATGCCTTGTCTCCCTCTATTATAGCTATATATAACGACTAATAAGCGTATTTACGTTTCCCTGTGGATAACGGAGTCTATATCCCTGCAGATATATTGTAGATAGGTACCAAAACTGAGGCTAGTAGCATTCCTACGCCCAGCCCCATCATCACAATCATGATTGGCTCTATGAGTGATACAAGCGTATCCACAGAGTTTGAAACTTCCCGTTGATAGAATTTAGCCATCGTTTTAAGAATATTGCTAAGATCTCCTGTTTCTTCACCAACCTTAATCATCGCTACAACAATACCTGGAAATTCTTTGTGTTCCGCAAAAACCTCCGAAGCTGGTCGTCCATTTTGTATTTCTTCTGCCACTCGTTTTAAAATTGTATTGTATGCAGGATCCCCTACAACATCAGCACTGATCTCAAGACCACGCACAAGTTGAATACCACTTGAAAGAGTTGTACTTAGACTATCTGCAATACGTGACATAAATAATTTACGATAKAGRTCACCAACGTACGGCAAGTTAAGACGAGCTCGTGCCATAGCATGCTTMCCTGTTTCAGTTTGAATAAATCGAAAGATRAGTACTGCTCCGAGCACTAACCCAAGACCCAGCAACAAAATATAGTTAGAGAAAAAGTTACCCATAGCAATTACCACTTTGGTATACACAGGAATATCCTGTCCACTCTCAAGTAAGATGTCCGAAAGACGTGGAATAACAGTAACAAGCATAAGTACCATCACTGAAACGAATGTCGCYACSACAAATGCCGGGTATATAAGCGCATTACGTGCTTTTGAAGTAACCTCGTAAGTTCGATCTAAATAGTCAGCAAGGAAAGAGAAAGACTCATCGAGCTTACCAGTCTCCTCTCCTGAGCGAACCATAGAAACATAGAATGGGCTAAATATCTTAGGATGCTTTGCGAGCGCATCAGCAATAGTTGATCCGCTTTGGAGATCATCAGCAACTTTCCCTAGTCGCTCTTGTAGTATCGGACTTTGTGATTCAGCAGCAAGCAGTCGAAATGCTCGAAGCGCTGACACCTGTGCTTCAAACAGAGTAGTAATTTGTCTCGAAAGAATAACTACATCCTTGTTTTTCACTCGCTCAAAAAAACTTAAACGTTGTTGAAATAACGAACTTGATTCTGCTGGATCTATAGCAGAAAGAACAAGACCACGACGCTGTAGTGCAGTGATCGCAACATCTTTGTTAATTGCATCGATACTTCCCTTGCGTTCTTTACCTTCGGTATCAACAGCTGTGTAATAAAAAAGTGCCATAATTAAATAAGTCTATCTAGTACTTTAGGATTTAAAGAATACTGGTATGCACTATCAGCACTAATTTCGCCACGAGCAACAAGCTCAGCAAGTGATCGATTCATATCAATCATTCCATCTTGTGCACCAGTTTCGATAACAGTATTAAGCTCATGTGTTCGTTTCTCGCGGATGAGGTTTGATACTGCCTTATTAGCCACAAGTAACTCATATGCTGGCACGAGTCCACCACCAATTCTCGGTATCAATCGTTGTGAAAATATACCCGCTAAAGATGACGCGAGTTGTAACCGAATTTGATCCTGCTGATCAGATGGGAATGTATCAATAATACGGTTTACTGTTTGTGCGGCATTGTTTGTGTGCAATGTTGAAAATACTAAATGACCTGTCTCAGCAGCAGTTACAGCAGCAGCCATTGTTTCAGGACCGCGCATTTCTCCGATAAGCATTACATCAATATCTTGGCGAAACGCTCCGCGAAGTGCCGTACTAAAATCMTTAGTATCTATTTTTACCTCACGCTGATCGATGAGTGATCGCTTTGGTTCAAATATATATTCGATAGGATCTTCGATAGTAACAATGTGCTCTGCTCGCTCCTGGTTAATCAATTCAATAAGTGACGCAAGAGTTGTAGTTTTTCCCTGCCCCACTGGCCCCACTACAAGAAAGAATCCTTGTGTACGACGTGCAAAACTCTCCAATATCGGTGGCAAATTAAGYTCACTTATCGAGCGAATTTCTCGGGGGATAAGACGCATTGCAACACCTGTTGCCCCTCTCTGAAAAAATGCATTACACCTAAAACGATTTCCGTCCTCTAACTGATATGAAAAATCTAATTCGCGCTCAAGCAAAAATCGCTCACGCTCTTCTTTCGTAATCATTACACTCAATAGTGCGAGCGTATCTTCAGGAGTAAGAATTGGTTCTTTAGTAAGCGAAGTGAGAGCACTTGCTACACGAACTGTCGGATGTGACCCTGCAGAAAAATGCAAATCAGACCCACCCTCGTGAATGAGAATATTTATAAACTTCTTTAATGAACGTTCAGCCTCCATACGTAATACTATTGTACCTCACACTGATCGATGAGCCACCAAGGCTTGTGTAAAACACCTATCGACTCTCTATTATATCCTCAACCATCGCGAGTACTTCAGAAGGAATCGCGTTCGCCTTAATTATATGTGAAGATGCACCGAGCTCTTTTGCTCTCACTAGATTTTCTGGTTCGCCCTGATTTGAAAGCACAATAAGTGCTGCCTTAGGTGCTAGCCCCTCTTCCTTAATATGCTCAAGTAATTCGAATCCATCCATCTTTGGCATCACAAGATCAAGAACTACAGCGTCCGGCGAGTACCCAGAATTCCGTAATTTTTCCAACGCAATTTCAGCGCCTTGAGCTGACTGTATAGTATGTCCAGCTTGGCTAAATTTTAGCGCATACATATCCAGCAAAAAATCGTCGTCATCAACCAGTAATACACTGTAACTAATTTGTGTTTTTGTTGTTTCGTCGCTCATATGCAATCTAGTATACTATGTTTCTAAATATCTGTAGAAGACCCTTCGTCAGATCCTTTCGGCTTTTCGTTGGGGACATCTTCCATCATTACCCCTTCAGCTAACAAAGTCCCCTCAAGCTTATTAGCTTCAGCAAATGGTATTACTCCAGTAAAGGACTTCATGATTGCATCCTCCTTCATGGTGTACATACCGTTTTGACGAGCAATAGCGTACACCTTGTCCTCTGAAGCATCTATAAGTACCTGCCGCTCGAGCTCGTCTGTCATCGACAATAATTCAAACACTGCCAATCGTCCTCTCAATCCATTGGGACAATCTTCTGTTGGTTTTGCTTCATAAATTGTATCGGGAATTTCCGGCTTATATTTTTCAGGTAAATCTTTAAATTGATCTTCCAACATTGCACGAGTACTCGCATCCATAGGTTTACCATCTTCAGCACCAGGGCATACGCGTCGTACTAAGCGCTGTGCTACTGCTAGAACAAGAGTAGGTGCGATAAGGTACGGATCAACACCCATATCTACCAAACGAGGTATAACGCCAATAGCTGAGTTTGTGTGAATAGTTGAAAGTACTAAGTGCCCAGTCAACGCTGCCTGTACCGCAAGCTTAGCAGTTTCGCTGTCACGAATTTCTCCTACCATAATTACATCAGGGTCTTGGCGCAATGTAGTACGCAACCCATTGGCAAATGTGTATCCTATCTCGGGACGTACCTGCGATTGGCTCACTCCTTCCATAAAATACTCAACAGGATCTTCCAGTGATAATACGTTTTTCTTTTCACGATCAAGTTCAGCAAGCATAGAATACAGTGTAGTGGACTTACCAGAACCTGTTGGACCAGACACCAAGATAAGTCCATGCGGTCGACTTACTGCAGCACGAATTGCCTTAAGGTCATCCTCACGGAACCCTATTTCACTCAGGGGTATGAAGCCACGTTCACGATCCAAAATACGCATAACTATCTTCTCACCATTTGTTGCAGGGAATGTTGAAACACGGAAGTCTATTCTGTGTCCACCAATGGTCGCAGAAAATCGTCCATCTTGTGGCTTTCGTCTCTCATCAAGTCGCATAGATGAAAGTACCTTGATACGCGCGACAATTGCTTGATGTACCTTTACCGGAAGTGTCAGTGATGTGTGCAAAATTCCATCAACTCGAAACCGTACTTTAATCAATTTATCTGTACGTTCAATATGGACATCTGATGCTCGCCCATCAACAGCATAGCGAAGTATAGTCGCTACGATTTTAATAACGGGCGCATCCTCTTTRATATATGATTCATCTCCACTCTCTTGTTCATCAATTGCTTCCTGAATCTTTCGTTGGTCATCAGTAAGTTCTGTTTCAAGTTCATTAAGTGCACGTCCTACCTCACCACCTAGTGAGTTGTACATGGTAAGGATGCTTTGTAAGTCAGGTTCTGAAATTAAAAAAACTTTAAAAGGAAGGTTCTCTTTGCGCGTTAAAAAATTCAAAGCATCAATTGCTTCCATGTTAGTAGGTTCAGTCATTCCTACCTCAAGGACTCCTTCGGAAATTCCCAGCGGTACCATTGAATAGTGTCGTGCTGACTCTTCAGGAATGTGCTCTAAAATACCAAAAGGTACTTGCTCCCCTTTAAGTGYGCGAGGTGGTACACCTAAGCTATCTGCCTTAGCTGTCAATATACTTTCCTGCGAAACTCCCACATCTCGTAATGCATCCTCAAAAGATACACTGCGTTTTTCTGAGTCCTCAAAAACAGTCTGAGCATCATCCTTAGAAAGGACACCCTGTTTTATAAGACCCTGCATGAGGACGTTCCTCATATTATTTATTGAGTGAATACAGCGGCATCAGATTCGCTGCTTTTAGGAAGTTGTTGGGAAGTAGTTGGTGGTGCAAATGGATTAGTTCGTCCTACTGGCTCAGGTATAATATCGCGCCCGAAATCTCGCAAGGAGGCAAACGCTGCGTTCTCAAAAATAGAACTATCAAGTCGAAYAGAACGCATATCAAGAAGTACGCTCAAAATCTCTTGGTCAATAACTATATTATCGCTCCTCGACTGACTTGTTAGTAAACTACTCGAAGTCGGTGTTCTATCAGACAGCCCAAACCACGCAAACGCAACAATGATAAGTGCGATGACAATAAGTACTACTTTGTTTTCTTTTATAATATCTAACATAGGTAAAAAATTATGGCAGCCAATAGGTGCGTAATGCTACACCAAATGTATAAATTGGTTGTGCTGCAGCTCCATCTTGAGCAGAGCTACTTCCTCCAGCTGGATTTACGCGCAATGAAACGAGATCAACAATACGCAAACTTGATTCAAGATCTCTCAGTAATAATACGAATTCATCRTATGTTGAAAGTACTTCAAATTGCAACGTTAGGGATTTGTACGGCCGGYTTTGTGTAGCACCTCCGTTGAGAACAGTTGTACCGGTYTCATCGCGYCCTTCCCCTGCTTTTTGAATAGAGACATTCTTAATACGAATGTTGTACTTTGATGCAATACCATCCATATCTAGAACGAGCCGTACATTATCGACATGGTCAGGTAACATCTTTTGTAGTCGCTCGAGATTATCTCCTGCAAAAAGATTGTATCGAGAAAGAAGAGAACTCTTCAGTTCTTGAATTTCACGAGTCTTTGTAAGTGCTTCATCAAATTGCGCAACCCTTGCTCGATTAATACGCACATCATCGTACGTAGGACGTACATACATGATAAATACCATGAATGCTGCCCCGATAAATATAAGTGAAAGAATTGTTTTAGTCATACGCTATTGTGTTATCTCATTAGGCTCTGCTTCCTGTCCCCCAAAACTACCAAACTCCTCAATGGTATCCTCTTCATCTGGCTGAATAGCAGATGTTTCTATACCTGAAGAATATTGTGAAAATATTGTAGTGTAACGGATAGCTGCTGGGTTAACCAAAGCAGTTACCTCAAATGTCACCCCGTCACTTACAATATCGAGACCAGTGAAGATAGGGTTCGAGATGGCATTATGCTGACCAAAAACACTCGCTTGTAACGCAACGCCATTAACACTACTGGCTTTACCCTGTAAACGAATAGTRATACTTTCGTCCTCATTTATTGAATAGTCTAGTGATTGATATGAAACTGACTGCAGTGTTAATTCCTCAAGTAGATTAAAAAGTTCTGAAGGTGCGAGGTGCCGCGCAAGAACGTCTCCTGCGGATTGCAATCGWGCATCAAGACGTACCAACTCTTCAACAAGCTTTGGTTCGAATGCTTGTTGTGCTCGCTCAAGCTGTACAGTCTTGCCTTGAATATTACTGTCTAAAAATCTGTCGTAAAGAAAAACTCCTGCAGCAAGTGCGAGTGCCACTGCAAGTATTACTACTGCTATAAGTATAAAAATATCTCCTGCGCTACCACCACCTGCAGAAGGCTTCACCTGCCTGCCTGTTGCTGGCATTTGATCTGGTATAAACGATGCTTTGATGTTTGATTCCATAATTAAAGAACTACCTTTTTTTACTCCTGCATCTTCCTAAGTGCTATACCTACCGCGACTGCAAATTCAGGTCCTACTTCTGAAAGTACGTCTTCAAGAAAAGCGGGTGTCTGGACTTTGTTAAATGGATTACCACGTTCAACATCCACACTCACCAACTCACTTACATACTCTGAGAGACCAAACAAACTTGAACCACCTCCAGTGAGTACCACACGAGAAACATTGCGCCCATACTTYCTCTCGTAGCTTAATAGTACGCGATTAACATCTGAAAAAATACGTCCGAGTGTTGATAACAGTGCTTCTTTTACTTGCGTGTCATGTTCTGCATCTGAACCAGTACGCACAGTCAGACCCTGCTCCCTTTTAACTTGCTCAGCGCGATCAAAATTCCACCCTAATGCGCGCGMGACACTGAGTGTGAGATCTTGTGCACCAAGATTTATTAGATGAGAAAAACGAATGATACCGCGCTCAACGACGTACACCTTTGTGGTTGCTGATCCCAAATCAATTACCATAACAGGTGCGATGCCGTGTGTGAGTGAAGATCTAACTGCACCAAAAATCTCGAGCTCATAAAATCCTACATTAAGTCCCGCTGCTGTGGTGGTAGCTTGAAAATTATTGAGTACTTCGTTATGAATAGCAACGAGTAGTACTTCTGTTTTATCGGACGCAGTTTTTACTGCCGTTGTTTTCTTTCGTGAACGTGACCACTCTTCCTTTGCTGGATCTTCTGGAATGATAAACCAGTCGAGCATCACTTCGTTAATATTTGCAGGAATGTACTTACGTGCCTCTAGAGGAATCATGTGTGCAAGTTGTTTCGGATCCATTTTAGGCATCTCGATAACCGACGTTAAGCTTGCGGAAAATGGCACTGATACGCCTGCGTTTTTTGCAGTAACATTCGCTTCTGTCATAAGGTCAGTAAGTGCACGTGCTACATCCTTCGGTTGTAGATGTGTCGCCCGCCCCACTTCAGTTGACGCATAGGGACCTAGTGATATTTCACCGTATGTTTCAAGTACAGCCTTCCCTTTTTCACGGCGTAGTTGTACCACCTTGATAGAAGATGAGCCTATGTCAACACCTAGAACACTCCCTGAACGAGTGCTGCCTGCTGCTCCCTTAAAAGAACTAAGTATTGTATCCAATATACCCATAAGTAATGTGTATAGTGTACCACGCTCCCCTAGAACAATATGTGTTGAGTAGAGGTTACAATGTGGGTATGTTCAATCATCTTCTCTCAYTACTATTCCCTCCTAGTCCATCCGAGAAAGTACTGGAGTCATGCTCTTATCTCAAAGCTGACCCCCGCAGACGAACCACGCCACGAGGTGTAGCAATACAAACATGTGCTCGCTATGATGATCCTCCTGTTACCGCAGCCATCAAAGTTCTTAAAAAACATGGTTCACCGCGTGCAGCAGAACTTCTTGCCCAACTACTTACCGACGTTATCCTAGAAGAAATAGCAGATGCTCGTATATGGAATACACAAGAAATTATTCTCATTCCCCTACCTATGACAGCAAAAAGAAAACGTACTCGTGGTTTTAATCATCTAGCAAAGATTCTTGTATGCTTGCCGAAGGAATTACAATCCTGTGTCGTGAGCGACGCTCTGATACAAATCAAAGATGTACCAATGCAAAAAACACTTGGGCGCGCGAAGCGCCTCACTAACGTCATCGGTATTTTTACAGTACCAGACACTACCAAGGTACATAACAAGCAAGTCATTCTTATCGATGATGTACTTACTACTGGCGCTACAATKGATGAAGCAATACATACACTCAAAAATTCAGGTGCWCACGTAACCGCAATTACWCTAGCAAGAGCATGAAAAAAAGTAGCAATTGTGCTATCTTACGCGGACGTAGTTTCAACTACGTAAACCACGGAGAGATGGCTGAGTGGTCGAAAGCGCATCCCTGCTAAGGATGTAGGGGGGTGACTCCCTCGAGGGTTCGAATCCCTCTCTCTCCGCACATTAAAACCAGCACGAAACACTACGTTTTGTGCTGGTTTTGTTTATAATATTAATATGAACATTGCAGAGACAAAAAATGCACTCATAAAATATTTGAATGATACGGAAAGGGACGAAAGTGTCGTAGGAGCACTTGGTTTTATGGCACTCCTTAGAACATATGCTGAATCTCAGGAATATTCTTGTCATAATATAATTAAGTTGTACTGCAACTGGACCCTTCATCCAGACCTACACTATAATTCTTGTGAAGAAAGGATATATATATTTGAGTTCCTAACCAAAGAAATTAGTAATAACTGGGGCGATAATCCAAAGATTATATCAACAGCAACAGAAGCTATCGGCTTTGAACGATTTAAGAATGAACTCGAAGCTTATCTAAGGTCTGAATTAGCTGATGGCTTATATAGTGATTTAGAAATAATTAGTAATTTTTTACTGAAGTCAATTATATACATAATATTAAATAGGCCTGTTTCATTAAACTCCAAGACCAAAACCTATTTGCAAAATAAAGACAAGACTGGTCAACTTACCAACGTTACAAGTTCAGATGGAGAACCTGTTTGGATTTCTAAAATTGAACTCACTTCAATTGATGGAAATGTAATTCTGGATGTGTACGTTACACCCCCGCCACCTAAGCATGAAAATACTAGTTCACCGTTTCGAAGATTTCAGCTCGCAGAGATTGACTAATTTTAGTAATACGCTTGAGGTCACCCACAACTCGAATACTAAAACGACAACATAATAAATAGACCAAGAAGCCAAAAGATTTTTTATAGAACTTATGCACACAAGTTCCAWTMWAWYAKAMMRKYMRKAWGMYCAARTMYWKWWRSKWMTAWRWRTWWYWCWWWAAKRTTTCCNTWKWRWGKYWWMTRMTGSWAKKYWKMTWWYRWWRGAATTACTTATTCTCCTCAGCGTGAGAGATAATCCCAAGGTGACAACTTTTATGCTCTGCACACCACACTTCACACTCTTCTGCCTTTGCGCGRAGCTTGTAGTGAAAATTACACACCTCGCATTGATATAATGTCTGATCTGATTGYGTAACAACTTTTACCATATTTTTTATTATAAATAATATACCAAAGGATAGATAGTAGTTGCACATACATAAAACACCACCGATTCCTTAGAATCGGTGGTGTAAATATTGCACGAAACAGCATTAAGCATTTCCGCGGATATCATAGTGTACAAACAACTCAACAACTTCTCCGAATATCTTATCAACAATCTGAACTGGCTCCGGTATCAATCTAGGCATATCTTTAGAAAATTGTCTAAGCCAATCGCCAGCACCAGTATCACCTTCAAGTGTCCCCACAAGAAGGTCAGGATAAGAGAGAAAATTTTCCCCACTAGAAGTACATTGTCGTGAGCGCAGAGTAATATTGAAAGACATCGTAATGCCTTTCTCTAATTCTTCAAAACACACTAACTCAGCGACTGTGGCCATATTCGGACAGCCTGCATCTTGAAAGAATTTCTTGAGTCGTAAAAACTCTTTAGAGGATGTTCGCGGAGCATCTGGGTTCTGGTACAAAGCTAACACCATGACCTCTGGCCAAGTTCCCTCAGCCAACTGATTACGTGCAACTTCAATCGCTTCTTCCCTTGATTGGTCCATTTTTGACCCCTTTCATTGCTGCAATCCATTTAGGAATATACTTTATATTGAATATAATTACTAGAGTATGTGAGGTTTTTTATTTTTAAAATGTTTTTCGTACACTCGACGAAGACGAAACATCTTCAGTAAGATCCGGTYCACCATCRTACATTAAGTGACTTGAGTGCTCTGCAATCACATTGAGTGTTTCTGYCGTACCAATCACCGCATCACTCGAGTAAGCAATCTGCAGTGATGCCTTTAGGCTCTCCAAGTGTGAGGCATCAAGTGTTGATGAATAGAAAATCTCTGCGATAAGTTCGTCCCCTTCCCCATTCACAGTCACGTCTGAACTATGCGACATATACAAGTTGATCCGGTTGGCAACGATGTCGATATCTCCAGTTGCTGAATATTTAAACTCAGCAATAAATTCATCTACATCCCCTTTAACCATTACATCTGAACCATGGGATGCATACAGATTAAGTCGATCAGCAACTATGTCGATCTCTCCAGTTGCTGAATATTTAAACTCTGCATTAAACGTTTCTACATCGAAACGCTCCACTACCACACTGGTACCATGTGTAGCGATAATCTCATCAAGTGTCGGAGTAGTGATAACAATGTCTACTTTTTGATTAAAGCACCCAATACAGATACGATTTTCGTGTACATTATGTATCATCAAGATACCGTTATGTACTTCGAAAGTGAGTTGGTTAACACTTACYTCCTTCCCAGAAACACTTACCTGATATTCTTCTCCTTCTTTAATGAGTACATTATCACCAGTAGCAACTTCGACTGCTGTAAATATATCTAGTTCATACAACTCACTAGTACTCGGCATATTATCAACATAGCTTTGGTACTGCGGTACAATACTTGACGCAATATGTCCTACTCCGAAGAGAGCTCCCATCCAAATCAGACCTAACGCAGAAACCATTACAACATTGAACTTATTCTCTTTTTTAAGAACTGAGATACCGAGCACCACCCCCACGACACCTGGAATCAAAAGTAGTGTATAGATAGACATAAGTCCAAGTGCATATTGTGCGCCACTAAGAAATTCATGTACCGGTAATTCAAATAGTCCTGAGTTCACACTAAAATGGAACCCCGTAACTGCGATAGCCATACCTACRGTGATACCTATACTTATTGCCAGGACCACAACACCAAACCCGATACGTATTACTGGCCCTATATTACGTAACGCAACTCCTAAAAAATTAAGTACTCCTCTCAAAAAGGCAAACGGAATTTTAAGCACTCTGATAAATGCAGACTTCCTCTCTTGTACATCATCAGGTAGCTTATCCTTCACCATTTTTTCTAACTCGTGCAACGTTACTGGGTCTCCCTGCATCTCAAGCTTTTGTGACATAGTTTCTGCAGCTGGCATTACGAGCCATAAAACTAGATATACAAATACACCAATACCACTAAAGAAAATAGACGCTACGAAGGCAAGTCGTACAAAYACTGGATCAATACCAAAGTACGCAGCGATACCTGATGCTACACCAGCAATAACCTGGTCATCTACATTACGATAGAGTTTCTTCTTCCGCGAATGCTCATCACTRCGAATCTCAATATCTTCTTCGCCCATTTCCTTAAAATCTTTAATGGTACCCATGTCAGATATAATGGCATCAACATCCTTGCTGCGAATGACTGCAACTTTCTTTTTACTAAATTTTTCAGCRATACTAAGCTCTATATCATCTACAATTTCCTCTTGTGAGTCCGAATCTTGAAAATGTCCACGGATAGCATCTAAGTAGGAGGCAAGAGTTTTATATGCATCTTCCTCAACTGAGAAGACAACGCTTCCTATTGTTATATTAACTACTTTTTTCATATGTTTTTGTAAGCCTATTAATTGATCTACTTAGTATCTTCCATGTTTCTAATAATTTCCCTAGCACCTTCTCCCCATGACGCGTCAGTGTGTAATATTTACGTGGTGGTCCGCTCTTAGACTCGCGCCACGCATATTCTACCAATCCATTTTTTTTCAAACGACTGAGTAGCGGATAGAGGGTCCCCTCAACGACGATAAGATTTGCTTTCTTAAGCTGCTCGAGAATATCAGAAGCATATGCTTCTCCCTCGGCAATGATAAGCAAAATAGGAAACTCTAAGAGCCCCTTGCGCATCTGCACACGAGCGTTTTCTACATTAAAATCAACTTTTTCCATAGCCCTAGTATACACAAGGTACTTTGCAATGCAAGGTACCTGTTGATAAGTTTTTATAAAACTTTAATGATGCACTTCATAGTATACTTACTCTATGCAGCCACACGATGAACTCACGAAACACTTCCGTCTTATAAAACAACAAAGAGCAGCTCTTGAAAAACTAGGAATTCGTACACTGCGTGATCTTCTTTTCCACTTCCCTAACCGTTATGAAGACGTTGGTGAAGCACGTCGCATTATCGACATCACACCTAACGAGACTGTTACTGTATATGGAGAACTCACTGACATAGAAAAGAAACTCGCCTGGAAGACAAAAAGATATATGGTAACGGCAACACTTTCTGATGCAACTGGCAGTGTCGGAGTACGTTGGTTTAACCAACCTTACGCTGAAAAAATGTTCGCGCATGCTAAGTATGTAAAAGTCACCGGAAAACCAACAGGAAAARGCAACTTCTACTTTGCCAACCCAGCTGTGGAACCTCTTCCTGAACTCCCTCAATATGACCAAAATGAGCGAGCAAGTGATGCACTCTTCTCGGTATATGCTGAAAGCCGAGGTATTACGAGCCGTTGGTTCTATCACGCCATTCATAAAGTACTCGAAGCAGGTGTACACGAACACATAGAAGATATCGTCCCTGAAGCAGTACTCAAGAAGTATAAGCTCCCCACATTAACGAGTGCTTTAGTATGGATACACACACCCCACAACACACGTGATGCACGTGCTGCACGTAAACGCTTCTCATTCGAAGAGGTATTTATGATCCAAGTAGCACACCAAAAAAACCGTCATGATACTCAAGAGTTAAAACCCCCTCATGTGAGCACAAACGAAGATGCTCTAGAGAGCTACCTCGAAGCTCTCCCCTACACACCAACCAATGCACAGCTAAAATCCATACAGGATATCGTGCAGGACTTTAAAAAATCCTATCCCATGTCACGACTCCTAGAAGGAGATGTTGGTTCAGGAAAGACAACAGTGGCAGCGGCAACTATGTACGCCATCGCGCGTGGAGAACTTGAAAGTAGTAAGTATGCACGTCCACAAGTTGCCTACATGGTACCAACTGAGATTCTAGCAAAACAACAATTCGCCGGACTTATCGAAGCATTCGAACACTCACCTATTTCTATTGGTCTTATCACCGGTAGCGGGTGTCGAAAGTTTCCGTCAAAGGTAAATCCTAAGGAAGCTACAAAAATATCACGTGCACAGCTTTCTAAATGGGTTGCTAACGGAGAAATTTCTATTGTCGTCGGTACACATGCTCTTATCTCAAAATCAGTTGAGTTTCAAAACTTGGCATATGTAGTGATTGATGAGCAACATCGCTTTGGCACAGGACAACGTAAGAAACTTGCTCAAAAAGATGGCTCTGCACCACATCTTCTTTCTATGACAGCCACGCCAATTCCTCGTACACTTTCTTTAACTATATATGGTGACCTCGATCTTTCTATACTTGATGAAAAACCTAAGGGACGTAAAGAAATACAAACCAAAGTAGTACCTCCTAGCAAGAGAGACGATGTCTATACAGCAGTACGCAGTGAACTTCTCAATGGTCGTCAGGCATATGTGATTTGTCCGCGCATCGATGAACCAGACCCCGATAAAGCGCTTGCTCTGCGTGTAAAATCAGTAACAGCAGAAGCACGACGATTACAAGAGGGTCCCTTTAAAGACTACACTGTCGCAATTTTGCATGGAAAAATGACTCCTAAAGAAAAGGAAGAAGTGATGCGCGACTTCGAAGACAACAAGACGAATGTTCTTGTCGCGACTTCGGTAGTTGAGGTAGGGGTAAACGTTCCTAATGCGACAATGATTATTATTGAGGGAGCTGAACGCTTTGGTCTCTCACAACTTCACCAACTACGGGGACGTGTCCAACGCTCTAGTTACCAACCTTACTGTTACTTATTCTCTGACACTAAAACTCAAACATCATTAAAAAGAATTCGTGCACTTGAAAAAGCATCAGACGGTTTTGCACTCGCCGAAGAAGATCTCAAGCTCCGTGGAGCTGGTCAACTTGTCGGGGCACAACAATGGGGTGTATCTGACATAGGTATGGAAGCTCTCCAAAATATAAAAATGGTTGAGGCTGCGCGCAATGAAGCAAAGAATCTTATCTCGAGTGATCCTACTCTTATCGAACATCAGAATATAGCCGACCGCATACACGAACACCTCAGTGATCTTCACATGGAATAGCTGGTTACTTAGAACCAAAAAGCGAACGTATAAAATTCTCAATTGCTGTGATAACTGAAGCAACATTCGTATCTGATGCACTACTGGTACTCCCTACTATTACTGTAAACTGATTGATGATTATTCCATCTCGTAATAGTGTTGCGRTATATGTACCTCCCTGTGAGTATGTATGTGTAACTTGCCGCGTAAATGACTGACAGAAATCAGCTGGGAATGGTTGCTCTGACTTGTTTGAATCTCCAAAATTAATAGTATATACGCCACCAYTRCAGCTCAATGCAGTGTTTATGCGTGCAGTAAATTCAACAGTATATGTACTACTGTTTATCATGCGATATGTAAGAGAGTCGCTACTACTTTGCACACCAGTATTAAAATATTGTAAACACTGTGGTGCACCTGTCTGTGCACAATATTGTTGTGTACATAATGCCTGAGCACCTGGATAACTACGAGTACATGTATTACAACCATCGTTCCATGAAATACATTGGTTAGTGACGGCGTTTCCTGTTGGAGATGTTCCAACAGTACCAACATTTACCGTACAAACTTCTTCTTCAAATGTAGCATTGGGGTGTGACTGCTGTATACGTGCGGTATAAATTGCGGGACTAATATACACATGAGAGAGTCGCTCATAATGAAAATTTTGATCAACACACTGAATTTTAGGACTCGCACTACCATCTCCCCAATCAACATTGTATGTAAGATTTCCGTCACATAAATTACCGCCGAGCAAGACATTCGCCTGAACAGTATGAGGTGCCACTCCACTGCTCGGTGTTACAAAACACCCCGAATCAGTAGTACCTGAACCGGTGTGCACCATGATATTTTGACTAGCCAACGGTAAACTTGCAAGCACTACTTTTCCTGCGCGTGTACGTAATATGTAATTACCAGCATTAGTGTATGTATGCCTAAATACCTGACTGAACCCGTCTTGCACACGACATGGAGAATTAGCAGCTTCTTTACGGATAAGTGCTGAACCATCTCCCCAATCAAGCTCGTATGAAGTACATGAAATCGGAGCTTCTGAACGCAGGGTTACTACTATAGAGAGTGGTGCGTTACCTACTGTGTTTGAGATAGCGATGGTAGCACTACTGCCGTACGTGGTTGTCACAGGAACTTGCACTACAGTATTACAAGAGTTCTTGATCGCCCATCGTGTACGAGGACCTACTCGTCCATACCCTGTAGATTGATAGTCACCAACAGCTACAATACCGTGTCTCTCCTGAAAACGTTGCACCCCACGTTCTGTTGCAGGACCAAAATATCCTGTTACTTCTTGTCCAGGATAAATTGTTGGGTCTTGTGACAAAAATCTCTGGAGCATAGTTACCTCTACAGCAACATTACCGTCGCGATCACCGCGCTCAAGATTAAATTGTAGATCAGGGCACCCACTATAATTAAACGCTGCCCCACTTGCCTGAGTACTCGTCAATATAGGAGTAGGTGTCGCTACAATGCTCGGATCAAGCTGTGCCCGAAGAGCATGAATCTGCTGCAGTACTTCAGCAATTTGTGCCCGAAGTTGTTCTACTGTTTGCGCGCGAGCCAAAAACGGTGTGCTAGCGAATAGCACAGCAATAACTACAACCATAAGAAATGCCTTCTGAGTCTTCATATACCATTAGTATACTCTAGAGGTACTCATACCCAAGACTTCGCTGTTAGTACTGACTACACACTCCTGGATATAAAAGACTTGCTCCAGCAGCTTCAAGCCTACAAGTATTGCTATATGTTGTGGTCGGTAAATTTGAAAGTCCTTGTGCACACACGGTACCAGTACATACCAAYGGCTGAACACCACACACTGGAGCGTATTCGTTTGTACATATTCCTGAACCAGATCTCTGTGCTGTAATAACTACAGTACCCACTGATCGAGGTGTCCTATCTCCAAAACCAAATCCTGAAGGAATACTGAAGAGAGTTGCTGTATAAGCACCCTCTTTAGTATATGTATGAACCACATCTTGTGCGCCGATAGTACATGACGGTGTCATCGCAGATGATCCATCACCAAACTCTATTTTGTAATCGGGACCATCTCCACAACTATATCCACCGGGTGCAGTGAAAGTTACCCGCAATGGAACACCGCCTGCTGTAGGAGTTGCCGAGAAAATACTTCCGCTACCTACTTGTACTGTTGTAGTAGTTTTTGCTTCTAATCCCTGATTGTCTCGCACAGTGATCGTTATAGTGTATGTACCTGTCGTACTGTATGCATGTGAAAATGTCGTGTTCTGAACAAAAACACTACTGCCATATGATGCCAGTGGTGAAATTAATGTGTCTCCCCAATCGACACGGTAACTCAAAGTTCCATTCTGCGGATCACTTGCTTGAATACTCCATGTGCCGCTAGTGTTTACACTCAAAACTGTTGGTCCTGTAAAAGAGTGTATCGTCGGTGTCGCTGCACCACTTGTGTTGAAATAGGCATCACATGAAGAAACTCCTTTCCAAATACAAGCTCGTTTTGTACAGGCCAGAGGACCTCCTTCGTAACTACGTGTACAAGTATTACAACCATCGTTCCATACCTTACAGCTACTAGGTGCTGTTGTGTTAGTTCCGCATGCTCCGCTCCCTATGAAAGTAGCTCCAGCCGCTTTTAGCTGACAWGAGTTACCGTAGGTAGTTTGGGATGTTCCCAAAACACCACAGACTGGTGCATATTCAAGTGTACAAATAGTTGGCTGAGGTGTTGTTGTAACTCCACACATACTTGCAATCGTACTCCGTGTTATTGGACCGACTGCACCATAACCAGCAGTACCGAGACTACCGACACTAACGATAGAGTGGGTGGCCTGCCATTTTCCTACAGCCTCTTGAGTGACCTTACCAAAGTATCCTGTAATTTCTGGATATGTATACGTACCGGCTGCACGTAAAAACTCTTGCAGTGATGCAACCTCAGAACCTCGTGTACCCACGTACAAATCACGATTATTTAAATCAGGACAGAAACGCAGCGATCCACCGGTAAGAATTTCGGTAAAGTTCTGTCCGTTATGTATACACTGTCGTGGATACGACTCCATCACTGGATTCCCTACACTCACACAAGATGCAAAATCAAAAACTACTGCACTTGTTTCCACCGCACGCAATTGCTCTTGTAGCGATGCAACCAAACGAAGCAAACCAGTAATTTGAGCTAACAGATCTTCCTGAAAAGAAGCGTGACTAAGTGTAGGTACTGCAAACGCAGCGACCAAAACAAATGTTAGTAAAGTTTTTTTAATCATATTAATGGGTTATGTAGTAAAAGACGTAGTTAGCCTTATATACTTACAGCATAATACAAAAATCAGATCCATGGAGAAAATCTGTGTACAAATATATAATTTGTCCGCCCTCTAGGATTTGAACCTAGGACCGCCAAGATATAAGCTTGGTGCTCTAACCAACTGAGCTAAGGGCAGATTACACCTACATAGTACTGAAATATTTGATTCTCTCAAGTACTATCCTGTGGTGTGTTCGATATCTTCCTTCTGCTTCACTGCTATATTATTCTCTCTCAACAAGTCTTCAAACTCAGCACGCTCAAGATTTTCTACATCTATAAGCTTTATAGCAATCGCATTAAGTACACTGCGATGCTTGGTAAGTATATCTGTTGCAGAGATGTAAGCACCATCAATAATAGCTTTTACTTCTGAATCAATTTCAGCAGATATTTTTTCTGAATATTCACGTCCGTTTACACCTGCGCCAAACATTACTTTTCCATCAGCACCTGCTAACGCAATAGTTCCTAGTTTTTCTGACATACCCCATCGAGTAACCATATTACGAGCGAGATTAGTTGCTACCTGTAAGTCATTAGAGGGTCCTGTAGTAACATCATCAAATACCATCTTTTCTGCDATGTAACCTCCTAGAGACACTGCAATATCGTCAAGAAACTCTTTCTTTGAGTGCATCTTTCGATCTTCAAAGGGTAACTTAAGTGTATATCCAGCTGCGTTCCCGCGACTAATGATGGATATTTTATGTACTGGATCAGCGTATGCTAATAGCGATGCAACAAGTGCATGTCCCGCTTCGTGGTACGCAGTAATTTCTTTCTCCTTCTTGTTCAAGACGTGACTCTTACGTTCCGGACCAAGCATCACCTTTTCAATAGAGCGAAGGAGATCGTATTGAGTTACTTCTTTACGTTCTTCTCGTGCAGCAAGAATAGCAGCTTCGTTCATAAGGCTAGCTAAGTCAGCACCAGAGAATCCAGGAGTTCGTTCAGCAATAACCATAAGATCAACATCTGCACCAAGAGGTTTTTTACGTGCATGGATTTTTAGAATACCATCACGTCCCTTACGATCAGGAAGGTCGATAGTTACACGACGATCGAAACGTCCTGGACGCAACAGAGCCGGATCAAGTACATCAGGTCGGTTTGTTGCCGCCATAATAATCACCTTTTCATTTGGCTCAAATCCATCCATCTCAACTAGGATTTGGTTAAGTGTTTGTTCGCGTTCGTCGTTTCCTCCACCTACGCCAGAACCACGCACGCGCCCTACTGCGTCAATTTCGTCAATAAAGATAATTGCAGGCGCAACCTTCTTTGCCGTCTTAAAGAGGTCTCGCACACGTGATGCACCTACTCCTACAAACATCTCAACGAACTCTGAACCAGAAATAGTGAAGAACGGAACATTTGCCTCCCCTGCCACCGCACGTGCCAAAAGTGTTTTACCTGTACCAGGACTTCCCATAAGCATAACTCCCTTGGGGATAGTCGCTCCGATCTGAATAAACTTCTTTGGATTCTTTAAAAAATCAACAATTTCAAGAAGTTCTTCTTTGGCTTCTTCTGCACCAGCAACATCTGAAAACATAATACGCTGTCCTTTATCGTCAGGACTAATCATACGTGCCTTGCTCTGACCAAAGGTAAACGCTTGCATCCCTCCTCCACCTTTTACTTGTCGTGAGAGGTACCAAATAATTAGAATTATAATAATGACCGGAATGAGGAGTGGTGCCAAGGCCATAAACCAGTATCGAAAGCCGCTTGGATCAGCAATAGTAATGTCTACAGAAGAAAGTGCTTCATTAACGACACCATAGTTTGCTAATGTTTCTGTAAACGAAGCTTCTGACTCCTTTTTAGACTTCTTAATAACAGTCTCCTCAACAGCTTCTCCATCAGAGAGAACATAGATTACCTCAAGATTTTCGCCACTTACCTTCACTGTACTTACTAACCCTGAGTTTATATCAGCAGCAAGTTGTGAGAGCGAAACATCTTCTTGTCCCTTAAAAAACCCTGTAAATGAAGAGTATAACGAGAGGAGTAGCGCAAACACCACAAACGTGATGACCAACTGCATCCAAAAATTACCTTCAGGAATTTGCTTTAAATGACCCAATGGTGAGTTCTTTTTCCCTTTGTTAGTATTCTTTTTTTTGGATTTCTGTTCAGTCTTTTTTTGTGCGTTCATATTGGCAAAACTGTAGCATACCTCGACAATCAACGCACCTATTCAGTAGCACTCACTGGTGTGGTACAGTTTCTCCCATGGCACTAATAGATAACAAACGAGTACGGTTTGATTTTGAACTTCTCAAGGAATTTGAGGCCGGCATAGAGCTTCTTGGAAGCGAAGTGAAATCAATACGCAATAAACGGGCAAGCTTAGCTGGYGCGCGCGTTTTAGTGCGTGGAGGTGAAGCTTTCCTGGTTGGTGCCACAATACAGCCATATCAAGTGGAAAATACCCCGGATTCGTATGATCCTGAACGCGTACGTCGCCTCTTACTATCAAAAAGGGAGCTTCTTGAGCTCGCTGGAACAGATGAAAAGGCTGGTTTGACACTAGTACCAATATCGTTGTATAATAAAGGACGCAAATTGAAGCTCTCTTTTGCCCTTGCGCGTGGTAAGAAAAAGACTGATAAACGTCAACTTATCAAAGAAAGGGAAAGTCGTATTAAAATTGAGCGTTCTATGAAGACCAGCTAGCCGTTCCCCATCTATACTCTCGCGTAGATTACAGATGGGGGGTGACTATGTTTCGACAGGAAGCCCTGTGGTTATGTGCAAAGTGGCAGTGAGAAGTCTGCCTTATCACTTTCTCAAACAATAGTTGCAAATAAAACTGCACGTGGAATCTTGAGCCCATTTCAGGCAAAGGATTTCAGCTTCGCTTACGCGTAATCGCCTAAGCGACCATTGCCTTGTTTGACGTTCGATAGAACAAACGCGATGTCAAAAATTCGAAATCGGAATGATGCTTGATCCGACATCATTTTTAAATTAAGGAAATCGATATAGTGTGGTTTTGTTTACTCTTTACACATTATATTTAAACTTAGAGTAAACTACACTTTGTAGAAGCATTCTTGCAGACTTTTTTGGACGGGGTTTCGTAGCCCCCACCTCCACAANTATAAWAWAMMRMYCRTMTRWKYKRKAKWYKKWKTWTWYAKYWTKATSAAAMMMMWMMKYTACTATAGAGTCTGAATAGCTTAATCATCCACAATAAATAATAGGAGGGCGTATCTATGCCAAATATTGTGCAAGYGGAGTTCTTTCATGTAGTTTCGGAATCTAAATCTGTAGAGAAAATCTTCAGTGAATCTACACAACGCACCCTGGATGCTTATCCCATCAAAACAGTGGTAAGGTTTTATGATCCTGAAGGAAGGATGGATGGTAAAATTATTAAATGTGAATCACTTCATAAGTGGTGCGAGAAGTTGGCAAAAGAGATTACTGACACAAGTGGTCTATGGCGTTCTGTTTTAAATATGGCGCACAGACATTACTCCAAAAAGTATTTGAGAGTAAAAACATCTTTTCTTTTACTGGCCATAAGTGAGGCCAGGGAGAAGATACTCTCCTCGATGGATATTGTTATGGAGCAATCCGATCACTCGTTCCGTAAAATACAAGATGATGAGTCCCATGAGATACTGGAAAGAATTGAACGTTCAAAGCGTGTTTGGCTTTTTCTTTTCAAGTCAAATGACCTACTTGGAGACACACCTACTTTAATCTCGAAGATAAAATAAAACTTCAAAGGACCGCAGGTTTACCCAGCGGTCCTTTCTTTTATTTATTATCAAACAACTCCGCTACCCTCTCTTTCGTTGAAAGATCAATATTTAACTGCTCACCCTTACTCTTCTCTAAAATATAATTAAACACTTGATCCTGTATGGTTTTCACTAACCCAAGGGCTACTTCCCTGTTCTCCTTTGTCTCTTGTTCGGTAATACCTTTTTGGCTAAATAATTTGCGGCGTTGTTTTTCTAGGTCTCGAACTTCCTTTTGCTTACATCCTTCTTCTGCGAGTTTAAATATATAAGCAATCTCTTTTTGTAACTCCGGACGCTCTTCAAAAATAGTATCTAAACGAGYAGCACCTTGTTCTCTGGCATCTTTCTTATCAAAAAGTAAATCTGCTTGAGGATTCTCCTCTCCCAATACCACATGTACGTAGCGTAGACCTACTAATAATGCACTCACCCCTAATCCCTGCCAGAGTGTAGTCGTCTTTTTTTCCAGAGTTGCTATCGGAACTTCCGGTACAATCCCATGAGCTTTATGCGCTGTGTACATACGACGAAGGACAAGCTTCATCTGGGCTTCACTTAATCGTGCCTGCATACGTTCTTCAATAGAACGTTTTCCGTCATAAAACTCTGCGCCAACTGCAGAAATTATCCCAAGCCCTTGTTGAGGGTGCACTAGGTTTGCATCCACCCAGGCTTTAAACATAGTATTAGGAACAAAGTTACGTATATTGTCTTTGGATCTTTCGAGAGTTTCCTGTTTTAGTTTTTCTTGCTCCATACAGACATAATAACATTTTAAAAATAAACCCCCGTAACACAATTGTGTTACGGGGGTTATGGAAATATCATGAAGGGTTCAGATAGAGTTGAGTACCGGGCATTAACTTACCCTGTACTCCTATGCGCTGCGCACAATAAGTGCACACATCAGGCGGAATTGTACCCACCTCTCTCATCTCCTCGTTCTTTTCGCCACATTCGCCACACTCGAATTTATATACCTTTTCCATGAATGCCTCCTCTTGATGTGCCAATCTGCAATATACTCTCTTAGGTACCAAAAGCAACAAAAGGAAATATTTAACCTACATCTGGTGTAATATATAGTGAAGGTTATGGATACTACTGACGAAGATATCGTACAACGYGTACAATCAGGTGACACTGAGGCTTTTGCGCTGCTCATAGAACTCTATGAAAAGAAAATAACACGCTACGCGAATAAGTTTTTATACAATTACCAAGACCGCGAAGATGCGGTGCAAGATGTATTCATTAAAGCCTACCAAAACATACAAAGTTTCCGCTCAGGTGAGCGTTTCTCMCCTTGGATATATCGCATCGCTCACAACACTTTTCTTAACGTAGTACGTAAACAAAGTCGTGAAAAGGTTTCTTTCTTTGATACTGATCAACTCTTTGGAGCAAATATTCCTGACGAACACGAGAAAGAGCTGCGCGAACAACATTGGGACCGAGAAGTACTCGATCAGTGTCTTGAAAAACTCGATGTTAAATATCGTGAAGTACTCGTTCTCTTCTATTTTGAAGAAAAGGATTACAATGAAATTTCTGAGATTATGCGCATACCCAAAGCAACTGTAGGAGTACGACTCAGACGAGGTCGAGAGCGTATAAAGAAGATATACGATGAAACAAACAAAAACATATGAGCAACAAAACGAACAACGAAATAAAAAAAGTACGCGAAAACATCATAGATGCTATCAAAAATAGCAACGTCACGATGCGTTCCCGCTACTATTTTGTCGCACGCAGTGCCCTGTGGATCTTTGGAATAACTATCACTGCAGGTATCGTCATCTACCTCATTAGCTTTATGACATTTATTTTTCGTGGAAGTGGCCTCTCACTTCTCCCGCATCTTGGTCCTCAAGGATTTATAGCTCTCTTTATCTCCCTGCCCTGGTTACTAGTCCTCGGTATATTTATAATCTTTATCCTTCTGCAAATACTTAGTACTCACTTTTCTTTTGTATATAAACGCCCTCTCGTGCACACTATTCTTGGAAGCGTATTTGTCTTTGTTATATTGGGTATTCTTATCGGACAAACGACACTACATGATCGTGCATACCGTCTCAGTCAAAATAATAAACTCCCTTTTGCCGGGTCAATCTATCGTGAATCTCTGCGAGATAGAGGTTCGATGCATATGGGTACAATTACACATCTTAATGCAACATCATCATTTACACTGACAGACAGAAAGGGCACTGAATTACACATCCAAGTAGATTTTGACACGCGTCTACCTCGACGCACTCTCTCTAATGGTATGAATGTTATGGTTATGGGGAAAGTAGATAAAGACACTATTAAGGCAGTCGGTATTCAGTCTTTTGATCCAGAGCGAGCTGGTTTTTCACGCGAACTCATACCATCTACTCTACATATAAGATAAGTAAAAACACCCTGTGATYACAGGGTGTTTTTACTTATGAAATATTCTTCAATCAGTGGGTGTATTAATAGGTAGAGCAGCACATTAAGTTCTGTYCTGGTCTAGACACCATTACATATAATAACAATATCAAAATGAAAATAGATAAAAAAAGTATAGCAATTGGTATGCTTGCCCTAGGGTTGGTAACCACTGCTGGAGCGAGTGTTACCGCAGCTGCACAAAATGAAGGCTACGGTAATCGTGGTGGACATACTGAGATTGCAGCACAACTATTAGGAGTTACATCTGATGACTTCAAAAGTCGTGTACAAAACGGTGAGAACCCACGAGAAATACTAGAAGCTGCAGGTATCACTAAAGATGATATGCGTGCCGCACAAGATATTCATCGTCAAGAACGCACAGAGCAAGCAATTGCTGACGGTCGCATCACTCAAGAAGAAGTAGATGCACGTACAGCAAAACACATAGAACGAAAAGCAACGCACAAAGCAGCACGTAGTGCAGTAGAAAGTAATGACTACACTGCATGGGCAWCAGCAAYTGCAGACAGTCCGATGGCTGAAAATGCAACTACAGAAATGTTCGCTACACTTGTTGAAGCTCACACACTTCACGAGACAGGTGACCACGAAGGTGCCCGAGCTCTTATGCAAGAGTCAGGAATCGAAAAGCCTGGTAAGCACCCAAGAGGAGCATTTAAGTAATCAAAGTAATTAGCGCCTAGTTAAAAATAGCACCCTCACTGGGTGCTATTTTTAATAAAATCTACATCAAGCACGACATAGCGGATATCCTCTTTGTCATACAGAAAAGAAAACGCGGGCTATGTATAANTAGCCCGCGAGTTTTTTAGCACATCCTACGTAAACAACTCACATGTACTTTCGTATGCATCGTGAAATGCACCCTCAAGTACTTCAGGATCGGTTTCATTCCAAGGGACACCTATCGCTGGAAAAATTCCATATGAACGTATAAGTTTTGCGTTCTCGATACGTTTCAATCCAATACGTAAGGCCTCGTCGGTGCGTACTGCTTTCTCACGAACAGTACGGGAATACGCCCTACTCAAAAGACGCAGTGTTGTATCAGAAATTGCGCTTTCGCCCGGTGGTAACTTACCGTAAAGTGGCCGGCTACCTACAATCAAAATTTGATGAGGACGTACGAGACGAATCATTTCAACCAAGGATGCACTACAGGCACCATCGACAAAACGCTCATCCCCTATRCGAACAGCTCCTTGAAAAAGAATAGGCATCCGCATAGACGCATGGGTTACATTGAAAGGGCAATCTTCTTCTTTGAGGTTACGCAGCTGACTTACGCCATCACGAGCCCTCGTAACTGCCGCAAACACATCTCCCGCACAATCATCAAGAAAATTAGTACCTAGTTCTCGTTTAAGAATTTCGGTTAGATATTCAACTGCAAGGACATCAAACATCTTCATAAAAGCGAACCGCTCACGAAGATGTTCTGCAAGYTGTCCATAGATAGAAGGGCTTTCTCCCAATCGCCCAGCGCAAAACCCCAAAACATTAGCGGCACCTGCAGAGACACCGATAACACTTATATTGGAATTATTACGTGGCGAAATACCGTTGTGTTCGAGAGCATGTAGTACCCCTGCAGATAAGATTCCTCCCATACCGCCATAGAGCACCACGATGAGAGTGCGCTTCGCTTCGTTAACATTACGAAGCGCACAATCCATACCGGTATTACCGATTATTTGTAACATGACACACCTCGTTTGTAATAGTTGTTAGTAGTATTGTACGTGACAAAGAACCACTAAACCTACCCTCTTAATACGTGTTGTGTGTACACTTGTCAAAACACCTACGTGTATAACAGGTACCAAACCCTGTATACTATGCCTCATGACAGATGAAAATATAAAGCACCCCGTTTCAGAATTAGGACCAGAATTTGAAATAAATAACAAACAACCATCACAGAATAATTCAGATGACTTAGACAAAAAACTTAAACATGCAGACCGATACATCGAAACAATGTTGCATGAACGTATAGATCGTATCGAGGATGAGCTCGAAAAAGGCTTCCATGCCATTCGTAATTTCCCTAAGTCAGTAACTTTTTTTGGATCAGCAAGACTTAAGCCTGACCACCCTGATTACATACGCGCAAAACGTATTGCCGGTAGAATATGTAAAGAAGGCTACGCAGTTATCACTGGAGGTGGGCCAGGTATCATGGCTGCTGGAAACGAGGGTACCAGACAAACATGCCAGCAAGCAGTTGGATTCAACATAGAACTCCCCATGGAGCAAACCATTAACGAACATGTCACTCATGGGGTTAACTTCCATTATTTCTTCACCCGTAAAGTTTCTATGTTTTTTTCAGCTGAAGCATATCTCTTTTTTACTGGAGGCTTCGGTACTCTCGATGAGTTATTTGAACTCATAACACTGGTACAAACTGAAAAGATGCCACCTGTACCAATCATCCTTGTTGGATCTGAATTCTGGAACCCAATAATAGATATGGTGGAAACAGTACTTCTTGATAAATATAAAACTATCTCCCCTGAGGACCTTGAT
This sequence comes from Candidatus Kaiserbacteria bacterium, assembly GCA_002401925.1. Taxonomy (GTDB): domain Bacteria; phylum Patescibacteriota; class Minisyncoccia; order Phycocordibacterales; family UBA2100; genus UBA2100. The sequence goes on along the minus strand of NVUN01000004.1, from coordinate 30,252 downwards.
CTCTTCAARATTATYGATGACGAAGATGAAATTCTTGAAATAGTTAARKCRGCACCATTGCGTAACGAGTACGAATAGTAAATTTACTTATTCAATACAAAAAACACCCCGAACGGGGTGTTTTTTATTGAGTAAAAAATCCTCTATTTACCTGAAACAAGTTTATCTAACTTAGATTTWTCKCTTCGRCTAAGWYYCTCTAYANWGMTNCTCTACTSCSYCACKAACGWMCCKTGAKSTGTGCKTCWKGGCGGATGCCAKYAACTTTAGCTGCACTTCCTTTGATTGCACATTTTTAATCTTATAGGCAGCMGTTTGTGTAGCACYTGAAGTAGGACTTTTATCAAAAGCGAATTGTATGACCTCGCTAATATCCTTATCTYCATTAAGATAACGAATCATCTCCGCTGCCTGCTCAGCAATGAACTCGTCAGTGCTCACTATCTTCTCTTTAATAAGTTTTACCAACTGATCAGTATTCTCCATCCTCTGAGCTATTGCCGTCATCACATCATCAGCCGAAAGAGGTTGTCCTTGCGCATAGTCGTCTCCCATAAAACTTATGAGTTTCTCAAGTGTGAATTCCTTAGTTTTTTCCATTAAATCTTTATTATCTAGACCTGGAGATGTCGCTTGAAAATATGTGTTGTCATATTCTCCTCTTGTAATCTTATTTCCAATTTTATCTGATTGCTCTTCAGGCTTTTGCTTCTTAAAAAGATCTTTTAATTTAGGCATATCTAATCATCAATTTATTATTTAATAACTAATTTCATACTACGCTAAAACACNAAAAAACACCCYARGGGGGTGTTTTTTGTGTGGATAACCACTTTTAGTACTTATCTACGTGAACTATCTTCAAAAGTGTTCTCTGACTTACGTCGTGGTTGCCACTTCCAGATACGCTTGAGTACTGTCCATGCAAGCTTTGCTAGGAAACCTCCACCCACAACGATAATTGCAGCGAAGATAACAAACTCAACTGCKGCAAGAAGGAAGGTAACAAGYCCTACTGTTACRGCAAGAAGAGTCATGTTCACCTTAGTAAACATCTCTTGCACACGCTCTCTCCACTGATCTGCGATCTGTTCCCCATCAATAAAGGTAACCTTAGAAACAGACACGTTAAAGTGTGCGTATTCTATTTGTTCTATTTTGTCTCCTCGTCCTTTAGTGAGACGATCAATACGGTCCTGTGTATTAAGGAGTTGTTGCGTCAAACGATCAATAGTTGAGATCTTATTATTTATCACATCAGACAATGTTGCTGTATCTCCCTTGTTAGTTGCCTGTGTAATCAGTTGATTAAAGGCTGTCTCAGCTTGATTAAGCGTTGCAGTTGTAGATTCATGACGACGTTCAAGCATAACAAGCTCGCTGTCGGTATATTCTATACTACGTTCTATAGTACTTGTGTTCACGTCAAAATCCCTAGGATCAAGATCCTTAAGTACGCTAATTATTTCGTCTTCGTATTCTATTTCAACGCGGAACGAGTAGTTACACCATGTGTCATWCTTGTTTGAGTTGTTAAAGACAACATATTCAAGTGGCTTAAGGTTAGCAATAGCCTCACATGTTTCGTCAAATTTACGTGTTTCGTAACGTGCGTTGTAATCGCGACGTTCGTAATCCTCAGCATCACTGCCTCCATCTTCAAAAAATGGCGGCAAACTATCCGCACCTCCTGAAACCATCATCTTGGAGGTAAGACTAAGTGACCCCATTGCCTCTTCGGCAAAATCCATTACAAAGTTTCCCTCTCTCTGTTGTGAGTAACCGTCACTACTATTCCCAAAGACATTATTAGCAACATATTTGAGTGTCCCTGTAACTACAGCAAGTGCGACAGCAATCACTACGAGTGCCACTGCTGCCTTAGTGATTGATACTAATGACCAATCAAAATTCCTAATCTGTTCTTTTAATGTATTCATATAAATAGATAAGTTATTATAGTTATTAGTATACCGCACTGCGGCACATATAAAGGCAGACGATGTAGCAGCTATCTTCTTACGCTCATTTTGATGTACAATAGATAGCATGCAATTTAAGACACTACAAACAGGCCTTTTTATCTTTCTCCTCGTAGCTGCAACTGCCCTCTTCGGATGGTTAATTAGCGGATATGTACTACCTCTTTTCTGGGCAGTAGTGCTTACTATCTTATTCCACCCATTGCACCAGCGCATCTATCGAGCCACTCGTAACAAAGCAGCGCTCAGTGCTCTTATAACTATGAGTGTGATCTTATTTATAGTGCTCATACCTCTTTATGTTCTAGGCACTCTCGTAGCTGGTGAAGCAATCTCTATATATACCAGTGTGACACAAAGCGATACCTCTTCCCTACAAGTCCTCACTCAAATTGAGGAAATCCTCGCACCTCTTTCGCAGCTAGGACTAGATGTAAGTAATCTTCGCTCAGAAATACTTACCTTCACTCAAAACTTTAGTGCGCAAATTGGTATATATGCACTTGATGTTGGACGTGCTACCGCAAATACACTTATCGCAACCCTCTTAATGCTCTATATTCTTTTCTTCTCTTTACGTGATGGTGTTGCTATCGGTGAAAGAATAAAGAAGGCACTTCCTTTGGGAGATATAAAAGAGCAGATGCTTTTCGATCGCTTTACCTCAATTGTGCACGCCATGTTTAAGGGAACCTTTATCATCGCCATCGTTCAAGGTGTCATCGGAGGCATATTATTCGTAGGTGTTGGTATTGAGAGTGCTGCGCTTTGGGCATTTGTTATGGGAATCTTTGCACTCATCCCAGCAGTAGGACCTGCCATTGTTTGGCTTCCTGTCGGACTCTTCCTCCTTGCTACAGGCGCTATCTGGCAAGGAGTAACTGTATTAATTACGGGTGTAGTAATAATAGGACTCATTGATAACCTACTACGTCCTATTCTTCTCTCTAAAGACGCCGCTATGCCTGATGTACTCATACTTCTCTCAGTACTAGGYGGRCTCTCYYTGTTTGGTATAGCTGGTATTATCATTGGYCCTGTTATTACAGCCTTTTTYCTCTCTATGTGGGAGCTATTCGAACATGATTATGCTGAAGAACTAAAGCGATTTGGTTAAAATATTGATTGCGAGAAGCCTATTCCTGTGGTATATTTTTCCTACGCCCACGAGGCGTTTCTTTTGTAATGCAAAACGAAATACGAATTAATGAAGGTATCCGTGYAAGCGAGGTGCGAGTAGTTGGATCTGATGGTGAAAACCTCGGAATCATGTCTACTCAAGACGCCTTTGCGAAAGCACAGGAAGTAGGACTTGATCTTATCGAGGTCTCCCCTAAAGCGCGTCCGCCAGTTGCACGAATTACCGACTATGGAAAGTATAAGTATGAGTTAAAGAAGAAGGAGAAAGAGATTAAAGCTAAGTCACACGTTACCGAGACCAAAGTTACGCAAGTAAAGATTGGTACGGAGGAAGGAGACTTAAAACGAAAGGCAAAAAAAGTTGGCGAATGGCTCATTCAAGGGCATCGCGTCAAAATTGACCTTTTCCTTTGGGGACGGTATAAGTACATGGAATCTAGCTTCCTTAAGGAACGACTACAAAATTTCCTTGCAATAATACCTGAGTCATATAAGATAGCCGACGAAATAAAGAAAAGTCCAAAAGGACTCACTACTGTCATCGAACCCGATAAAAGTGGTGCAAAACAAGACAAACATGAAGACAAATAAATCATATTCAAAGCGCCTTCGGGTAACAAAAAACGGCAAGATCCTTGCACGTAAGCCTGGGCAAAACCACTTTAATGCAAAAGAATCAAGTAAGGGACGTATGGCACGTCGTCGTACCCAACTTATTACCTTGACCAACAAGATCAAGGGACGATTCCTACCAAATAAATAATATTGTATGTCACGAGTAAAACGAGGAACAACATCATTAAAAACACGACGCAACGTACTGAAGCGTGTAAAGGGGTACCGTTTTGGTCGCTCAACAAAAGAGCGTCTAGCGCGTGAGGCTATCGCCCACGCTGGTAACCACGCATTTGCACACCGTCGTCGCAAGAAAGGAGACTTCCGTCGCCTGTGGACCGTTAAGCTTAACGCTGCACTGCGTCCTCTTGGATTTTCATATAGCGTCTTTATCGACACTATCCACAAGAAGAACATTACACTTGACCGTAAAGTTCTCTCACAGATTGCTCACGAGCAACCAGAGACATTCAAACGAATTATCGAAACAGTGAAATAACAAAAACACCCCTTACGGGGTGTTTTTTTTAAATACCTATTTCAAAATTAATTGTACCAGAGCTTGTGGGCTAAACTCTTATTTGGGTTTAGGGTACGTAAACGCATACGCTCTTCTCTACTAGGTACACGCTTGATTACTTCAACAATTTGCTCGATAGTATACTCGTCGGCATTCTCTAGTGCTATTTCAATAACTTCCGCTAAATCCTTTTTTGAAACTATATCGAGAAGACTTGATGCCCTCCAATTTACATGCTTACTCTTATCCAACAAACCAAGCTTTATAAACTCCGCCCGATCTTTTTCTGGTGCTCCTGGTACTGCTTCYACAGCAAGCCCGCGAATATAGTCATCATTCTGACTAAACATCTTTCTTAATACTCCTACCTTTTCCTCTTGAGGAATGTCATTTACTTCGAAGCTCGCATAGAAGCTTACTTTGTCATCTTCATCCTCAAGTCCTTTCATAAGATACAAACTCCTTTCAGATTCCGGTAACTTGCTAATAAGGTTTACCCCTGCAATACGTACCTTCACATTAGTATCTGTACTAGCTTTTTGAACTAGGTCAGCATCAACAATATCGTCCTCACTATAGATAGCCAACGTAAAAGCCACTAATCGGACGAATGGATCTTCATCATCGACGCCTTTTTCAACAAGCATAGGAATATCTGCGGAAGCTATATATTCTATTTCAAGAGCATACGCAATACTTTCATAAATATCTTGCTCCCCAAACCGTGCCACCTCATTTTTTGCAAAGACCTTAAATGAATCGTAGTCAGAAACTCTTATCATTTCTTGACCCTCTAAATGATCACTCGTATTAGTATCTGGTATTTTTTCCATAGTTATATGTTACGCAATGAATAATATTCTATAAGCATACACTTTTAAAGCCCCATGAATACTACCCGATATGTATATCTAACCGACCTCCTACTGTATTAAGTTCATAGGAGTATTTTCCCGTTATCCAATAGTGAAATAACAAAAAACACCCCTTACGGGGTGTTTTTTAATTAAAGACTAACAATAGTAACTATTGCAATTATCGCCCATACGAGATTTAGTGCAACAACTGGATATAGCTTGGTCTTTGCTGCTGAATATAACAATGCACTTGCACCAGCAAGGTTTAGCCCTTGATATAAGAAAGTCGCTGACGTCATAAATTCGAGACTAATTCCACCATATGCCACGAGAATAAGGACCATCCCTATCCAACCAATAATCTCATGTGCTTCATCAAACATTTCTTTCATATTATCTGGTGAACATATCTAACCGATACGTATCAATCTCCCGCTGCGTCAAATCATAGAAGTATTTATTCTGCTCATGCAAGAAGGTGGCAAGCTCTACGCCAACAAATCTCCAGTGCCATGGTTCAAATTCATAATATGTATTATTCTCCGGATATGAGAGCACAAATCCAAATTGGTATGCATTCCTCACCAGCCACTTATACTCGTCTGTAGAGTCAAATTTGAGCAAATCAGAGCCTATGTCGGTACTTACCACATCAATAGTAGTTCCTAATTGATGTTCTGAATATCCTTGGTCAGCAACAAACTGATTTGCAGTATCTGCACCATAGGTCACGGTGTTTCTACCTTTTAAATCACTTTGATATTCGTACGAACGAAACGCTGAAACTACTCGCGGAGTTAGGCTAGTCGTCTGCATAATGGAGAGCATGTCAGTCAAAAACGGCAACACCTCACCTGCTACCTGTAGATGAGTACTAGAAAGCACCCACTGACTTGGAATATAGACAGGATTTTTAGGAGTATAGTGTTCGTTCAAGAAAAACACTTTAGAATATTTTGCTAACAATTCTCGATCAGCCTCTTCAAGCTTCTTAATATCAGTGACTGCTTGTGTTGCCTCCTCTATTAAATTCTGCATGTATGAAAAACTATACGTCGCAGCTGTTGATTGTTCACGCAATACACGGATAAACTCTTTRTGTGCATTRAGCTGCTCTTCCTTCTGARCAAGAAKATCTTCGTAATCAAGTACACGTACGTTTTGTTGWCCTACYTCTTKYTCAAGTGTCRMTACCTGTGCGAGYGCCGCTTCACGTGCTGARAGTGCTGAGATAAGTCCTATAGTTAAAACAAGTGTCGTYCCCGCCARAATACGGCTTAATTGTTTAGTGTCTATTTTCATGTTGGTTCCTTCTAAAAATTAATATGTTCCACCTGCCCTGCTTCTGGAGCACTAGCTGAGACTCCTAGAAAATCACGTAATCGTTGTACCAAAAAAAGTGACGCACGTGGCTCTCCCATCGCAACAAATACTCCTTCAAGAGTATCTGCTGAATCTTCAACAAAATCAACTAATCCGTCACGATCTTTATGTGCAGAAAAACCACGAATGGTTTGAATGCGTGCTCGCACCCGTACCTTCTTCTCTCCGATAGTAACCATACTCTCGCCGTCTTGGATACGACGCCCGAGCGTCCCTACACCCTGATATCCTACAAACAACAACGTAGTGTTCTTGTCTCCTAGTAAACGCTTCTCATGAAGCAGTACACGTCCACCTACTGACATACCTGATCCTGCGATAATAACTTTTGGAGTAGGTGCGTTAAGTAGTTTTTGTGACTCCTTTGAATCTCCAATGGTAGTGAACTTAGGAAATTCGAAAATGTCGTCACCTGCTGCAATTTCGTCGCGAACCTGCTGGTTAAACAGATCAGTATAGTTGCGATATACATCGGTAACCTTTGCAGCAAGTGGAGAATCAAGATACACAGAAATTTCAGGCACCTCCCCACTCTCCACCATTTTATTTATCTCATACAAAAGTAACTGTGTGCGCTGCATGGCAAATGAAGGAATGAGTAATGTGCGCTTATTCGCATGAGTATCGATAAGTGCATCGCGCAGAAGTTCAATTCGATCGTCACGATTTTCGTGATTGCGGTCACCATAGACACTCTCCATAAGAATATAGTGAGCTCCCTCTACCTTTTCAGTATCTCTTAAAAGCGGTGCCGGTGAATTACCTAAGTCACCGGTGGCCACAAATTTTCTTCCATCGCGCACAAACTCAACCATAACCGCTCCTAAAATATGCCCAGCATCTAAGAATTGGACATCAATATTATCTCCAATAGAAAACACTTCGTGATAATCGCGTGTCTCCCAAAGCTCCATCGCACGCTCAATATCGGGAGATTCATACAATGGTTCACTTCCTCGTTTAGCAGCTTCTTTTTTTAAAATACGGACGGCATCAGAAAACATAACCTCAGAGAGATCAYGTGTTGCTGGCGTTGAATAGATAACTCCCTTGAAACCATCCCGTACCAGCTTGGGTATCCGGCCGATATGATCTGAGTGAGCATGTGTCACAAAAAGTATATCAATACTTGCTGGATCATATGCAAAGTCTTCATAGTTCTCAGCCCGCCCACGCGAACCACCTTGCAAAAGACCGCAGTCAATAAGGATCTTCTTCTTCCCTGTTTCAAATAGGAAGTTAGCTCCAGTAACGGTACCTGCTCCTCCCACAAATGTAAGTGTTGCTGTCATGGTAATTATTTTACCATGGTCACTAGRCACAGAAAAACTCGCTCAATGAGCGAGTTTTTCTGTGCCGTGGACATACCTGGAAAAGCCAGGTGGGTGACTTCAGTACCGTGACCGCAGTCATCGGACGATTCAGTCTCCCTTTAAATGCAATTAAGCAGGAATGTCCTACGGCTTTCTATATAATACCAYAAACTAAATAGCTGATTATTCTCTATTCTTCAAAGTAGTTTCGAAGTTTAAAAAGTCACGCTTTAGTTCATCTATCTTAGTATGAGCACGCTGTCTTCCCATGCTAATACCAGTGCTTTGAGAATTTTCCATCTCAGTTACCTTCTCTTTTAAGTATGTCGCCGTGACATCTATTTTTCTCCGCAACTCATCTTTGGTGATAGACATAATATATTATTTACCTTGTATTATTCAAGAATACCATCAAGGTTCACGTCGTATAGTATTTGCTCCTGAACAAGACGATAGTCAACTAGATCATCTTTAGTCATCCATAGAGCGATTTCTCGTTCTGCCTCATCTGGTTGATCTGAACAATGTACTAGGTTACGTACAGCACGATCATCRACAGCACAAATTGCATATGAATCGATTGTGTAATCTCCACGAATTGTACCTACATCAGATGTTGCTGGTTCAGTTCCACCTACAAGCTTCTTTACTACAGCTACTGATTCGTTTCCTTCCCATACCATGATTACTGAAGGTCCTGCAGTCATGAAACCAATTAGTGCACGGATAATATCCTTACCGTATTCAAGGGCATCCTTTTCTACGGGTACACCAGCCTTCTCACGATCTACGATAATGTTTGCTCCTTTAGATTCAAACCATGTATCATCCTTGTCATAGTGCTTCCAAAGAGTTTCTTCTGAAAGAAGAGTCAACTTAAGAGCTACAAGTTTAAGACCTGTTCGCTCAAATCGCTTAATGATATCCCCTACAAGTGTACGTTGTACACCATCTGGTTTAACCATTACAAATGTTCGTTCTTTTTTGTTTGCCATATTTGTTTGATTGCCTAAAATAATAGCGCAACTTTACCACAGATCACGCACTTATGTACCTATAAAAGATGTGTCGGTATCTCAATACCGTTACCTTCAGGCTCTTCTTTCTTTGCATACTTAGCACTAATTTCAGCTTCTACCTCCGCTCGAGGACGTCCATAGCGCTGATACGATAACTGCGCTAGATGATCCACCTTCTCAAAATCAACTTCTTCAGGGGCTATAGTTTTCATATTAAACGGTCGCACAGGCTTTCCATCAACTAAGAGAGCAACGTACGCATTAAAGTTATCTAACCCGACGATATCAGCAGCAGTGAACTCTGGCTGAAATTGTTTTTCAAGATATTCAGCATCTTCATTACCGACACGGAATACACATTTCGTTCCTACGTTACCAAACACAGCATCACGAATACGGTCATCAAGCTGCGCAATGAACTGATGGGCCACATTAAGCGATAGACGATACTTACGTGCCTCAGACAAAATAGTAGCAATCGACGGTGTCGTAAAGTTTTGGAACTCGTCGATATATAGATAGAAGTCAGCAATTTCTTTCTTTCCTCCGGCGATAACATCTACTCGTGAAAGGGCTGCCTGCAAAAACTTACCAACAATAATCAAACCAAGAAGTTCTGAGTTCAAATCTCCCAGTCGTCCCTTCGAGAGATTTACTAACAAGATCTTCTTCCCGTCCATGATCTCTCTGAAATTAAATGCTGACTTTGCTTGGGTGATAATAGGGCGCATGGTGTCATTGCTCAAGAAGATATCTGTCTTGGCGGTAATATATGGCACGATATTCTCAAGCGACGCTTCCCCACCTGCCTTCTCGGCGATCTCTTCCCAGAACTGATTCACCAACGGGTTTTTAGAATTTGCTAAACAACTGTGACGAAACTCATCGTTAGACAGCACACGTGGAATATCTGCCATAGTAGCAGTGCCTTCAGGCATACCCTCAAGCACAAGCATGGCGGCATTACGGAAGTATTGCTCGAACATCGGGCCAAGTGATTCTGGAGACTTTGCCAAAAAGAGTTTCTCGAAAATACTAAATATTTCATTAACCACAAACGTCTTCTGCTCAGGGTATGCTGGATTGAACTCCATCATATTTAATCCCATAGGTCGTTCTGTGTGTGTGGGATCAAAATAGATCACATCGTCGTAACGCTCCGGTGGTATAGCAGCAAGAATATCAACAATATCTGATCCGTGAGGGTCAATGTAACAACACCCCTCGCCATTCTTAATATCCTGAATGATCATGTTTTTCATCAGGTTTGTTTTACCAGTACCTGTTTGMCCTATCTCATAGAAATGACGCATGCGGTCTTCGGGTAAAAAATTAACCATCGTCTCTGTACCACCAAAAGTGTTAACACCCAGTACTACGCCCTTTTTTTGAGGAACAACTTTTTCCGGTGGTGCCGTAGGCACCTCGTCTTTTAGCGCTTTCACCGCTGGAAGACTCGGCTCATCATCCTGAGCAGACACTTCGATAGGTGCAGCAACTTGCTTAGCTCGTGTTTGTTTAAGTTCTCKYGAAGTTGAAACCCCTTGYCCRGTAAGRTGATACATYGCAGTAAGTTCAGTGAGCGCCARCGGTTGCATACGTTTTAAATTCAAACTTCTGAAGGTAAAAGCGTGCATGAAATCMCGTAGTGCTCCACCACGTTGGTATATAAATTTAAGTGTATTACCTTGAGCTTCTTCAAACTGATTGAAAGTAGATGCTATATTTTCAATAATCTCCTCGGCACGTTCTTCTTCACCTGCAGAAGAAAGTATACGAATGTTCACCGGCACAATTCGACTATTCACTTTCCTAGTAATAGTTTCAAGTGTGAGTTGATCCACTGCTTTTTCACGTGATGCCTTAGGTCCACTATTYGTAATTRCTTGTCCAAGRGCYTCACCAAATAATTCTAATGACTCCATGAATGGCTTCGTTGCATGTCTGATAGCTTTCTTTGCATCCTTACCTTCACGAAGATTATCAACTACAGTTTTATACTGTCGATTATACGTATCGCCATTATCACCAATAATGAACTGGATAGCTGCCCCCTCTCCATGTTTCTTTAGTTTACTAAATGCAGAGAGTACTATATTAAGTGGATCATATACAAAGTCTTTATATTCTTTCAACGGATATACAGGACTACGCTGTAGTACACCATAGGCGCCGGCATGTGCACCACCATAGTTAAATACGTTATAGTCACCTCTCACTTCTTGAAGCTGTGCATTAGGAAAAATGGAGACCAAGTGCTTTTCGAAAAGCTGTCCTTTTTTCCGTGGCACAGAAACGTAGAACACCACCTCTTCACTACCTTGCTGTACTGCAATCTCAACTGAAAATATATCTTTTTTTCGCAGACTCCCTTTACCCATAACACTAAGGAGACCTAAGTAGAACTGCTCCATAGAAGCTAGTAGTTTTTCTATATCTTGATTGACGTTGTTCTTATCCTCGGTGGTTTGTGCTGGAAGCGACACTTCATAAAGCACCATGTGTAGTGCCTTCCATTCTTCTGAACCTTTCGAAATCCCACGTGYAGGTAACCCCACGGCGACATACTGAACGAGCGCACGGTGCAAGTCATCTTCCAAGTGAGCACTTCCCATCTTCCGTACAACTGCCAATGTATTACGAATACCTCGCTCAGTTACCATTTTCAATAGCTCATCTATTTGTACATCATGTTCTTCTACTTCAAGACGAAGTTGTTCTTGTAAGATACTACTCTCAGGCATGTTGTATGACGTATGTAATACGTCTGCACTAGGTGTATCTTGGTACTCTCGTATTTCCCGCTTCGCAATGCGATCGCTCTCAAACTCAGTCTTRTGTTCTTCTAGTTCGGTTTCTTTAATTCTCACCCGCTCACGTAGGTACGCAAGTTCTTCTTCAGGTGTATGAAAACGCTCAGCACTGTGAGCAGGAGGTACATTTTCCAAACGTGACATACCTATATTATATCGCACTTCTAGAAGCTCTTGGTATAAGTTAGTTAACAGCAAAAAACCGCTAGTATTACGTTAGCGGTCTATTCTTCCATTCGAGTAATGACTTCAGCTTCATCATCTCCAACGATTATCGTATGTTCAAAGTGTGCGCTCTGTGAGCCATCTACCATTTCATATTTCCATCCATCATTCGCAAGTGCTATTTTTCCCTTACCTGATGCAAACATTGGCTCAAGTGCGAGCACGTCATCTTTTCTTAGTTTTTCACCAGAACCCTGTCTACCGTAATTAGCGATAAAAGGCTGTTCATGCACAGCAAGACCTACGCCGTGTCCCCCAAGTTCCTTTGGAAATCCAAATCCGTATTTTTTGGCAACCTGTTCTGCCGCGTAACCAATATCTCCTATCGTATTYCCKACAACAGCTACKGCAATTTGYGCTTCAAGTGCTTCAAGTGTCGCTCGTGAAAGAAGTTCATCCTCCTCTGAAATCGTACCTACCGCAACAGTTACCGCAGCATCAGTACATAATCCTTCGTGCCAAATACCTGCATCGATCGTTAATAGATCTCCCTGCTTCAATTCGTATTCATCAGGAATACCATGTACGATTCCTGAATTAACTGACAAACAAAGAGCTGCTGGAAATGGAGGTTCACTATATCCAAGAAATGATGGTGTATCTCCCATATCTTTGATCATCTCCTGTGCACGTGTATCAAGTTCTTTAAGTGTAGTTCCTGGTACACACATTGAAGAAACATCTTTCAGGATGCTCGCAAGACGACGTCCGCCTTCTCGTAAATTTACTCTGTCTTCTTCGGTTCGAATTCTCATACTAATTGTAATGCTTTCAAAATATTTTCGTGAACCTCTTCGATGGTTCCCTCTCCATTAACGCGATGTATATTGCGTCCGCGCTCTTCCATGACAGTAAGTGCTGGAAGTACATCTTTATTATACCAGTCAAGACGACGTAATATCTTCTCTTCCGTATCATCGTTACGTCCGCGTGCAAGCAGTCGTTCAAGTGTCGCCTCAGCCGAAAGTTCCATTGCCACTACTTCGTAGTTTTCTCTTCCRTAAAATGMCATAGCATCGTCAAACGCACGTGCTTGCCCTGCTCGTCGAGTARCTCCATCAGCAATGATGTGTTCATCTCCGGTAAAGTTAGTGACCAAGTGCTGCACCAATAGATAAATAGGCATGAAACTAGGCATCAGCTTGCCGTTTGAAATAATATCATTGGTTAGTTGAGCTGTGACATCCCCCTTAGAAACCATAGCTCGTAATAGGCTACCCATTTCGATGTAGACAATCTTTCGATCTGACTGCTTAGATAAAAAATCTTTCAGTAACTCTACTTGTGTTCCCTTGCCGGCACCTGATGGTCCAAAGAAAAGAATTGTTTTTGCATCTGCATTCATAATTATTTAGAAAGATACTGTTCTTTACGCAGAATGTCCACTACTTCGGCAATAGCCTCATGTAATAGCCCCTGCTTGTTAATAACGGCATAGTCGTATATGTGACTATGCTTAAGCCACTCACGTGTATACTCTCTGCGCTCAGCGATATACTCATCGGACACATCACCCCGAGCTCGAATACGTTCATCGAGCACATCAAGTGATTCAGCCATTAAAAATATAGAAGTAATCTCCGGGAATAACTTCTTGGCAGTCATTACTCCCTGGTATTCAATCTTCCACACTCCAACACCATCCAGATCGTTTACTCGCTGTAGCTCCTCTTTGGTAACCCCATAAAGATTATCATTGTACTGCTTCGCCCATTCAACCACCTCTCCACTAGCTATCTTCTTCTCAAAATCCTCCTTGGAGATAAAGTAATATGGACTCCCATCGGATTCACCAGGCCGTGACTCACGTGTCGTAGTGGTTACTACACGATTCACCGTCACGTGCTCACGAAGACCTTCTATAATAGAGTCTTCGCCCGCTCCTGAGGGGCCTGAAATGATAACTACGTTGGGAAGCTTCATATGATTATTCCGGCACACTATACCCTTCCTTCTTCAAAATCTCAATGACCTCAAAGAAAGTATTCGCAAACTCACCGTCGGTGTTCCAGACTACATAATCAAACTTATCCTTTGCATCAGCGATTTCYTGAACTGCACTCTCAAGACGCTGCTTCACTTCCTCATCAGTAATGCTGGCATCTCGCCGTCGCAACCTATCTTCAATAACCTCAAGTGACTTAGGTCGCAAAAAGATGGTTGTAGCACCGTAGTTTTCCTTGAAGAACTGAGCTCCCTTTGGATCAGTATTAGCCACTATAGTGAGGCCTTTAATAATTTTCTGATCAAGATCAGGTTTGTATGAACCGTAATGAGCATCCCTATTGGCCACATATGTGTGCTCAATAATATTATCTGACTGAACTTCCTCGAAAAACTTCTCTTTAGTGAAGAAGTAGTAATCAATGCCGTGCTCCTCATTCAGTCGTGGCTCACGTGTTGTCGCAGAAACAAGTCTCGTGAAATTTTCAAATGACTCTATGAGTTCACGAGTAAATGTACTCTCTCCACTGGCAGTAGGGCCAGCAATAACGAGTACCTGTTTTTTTTCGTACATATGCGCGGTTAGTATAACAAATTTAAAATAAAAAAAACCGCTCGTAGTGAGCGGTTTTGATCTTCAATAGTTTCTAGTATTCCCGAATAGAAATCTGTGCTTCTATGCGTTTAACGATATCAAGCACAACTGATACTGCGATCAAAAGTGCAGTACCTCCAATGGTCAGTGAGGTGATACCTGTAATACCTTGCATGATAACCGGCAATACGGCTATTGTTCCCAAAAAGAGAGCTCCTATCAGCGTAATTCGTGTCAAAATATTTCCTACATGCTCTGAAGTTTGTGCACCTGGACGTACACCCGGGATGAACGCACCACTTTTCTGTAAGTTATCAGCTATACGATTAGGATCAAATGTCATTGCAGTGTAAAAGTAAGTGAACGCAAACACCATAAGGAAGTACAAACCACCGTAGATCCACTGATTAGCGAGTCCGTCCACAATAGCGTTAGCAACGTTTGCYACTCCTGCAATTGARCTCGTTCCTAAAAAKGTTGCCGCAACCTGTGGAAACAAAAGAATAGAAAGAGCAAAGATAATAGGAATAACTCCAGCCTGGTTCACGCGCAATGGTAAGTATGTTGAGATGCCACCTGACTGCTTTGAGCCACGTGACTGCCGTGCGTAGGTGATAGGAATAGGGCGCTCTGCTTCTGTAATAAATACTACACCGGCAATAACAGCAACTGTAGCAAGTAGGAAACCGAGATATAGTGGTGCTTGTGATACATCAAAGGTGAATATTAATTGACCTAGTACACTTGGTAGGCTCGCTACAATACCTGCAAAGATAAGGAGTGAAACACCATTACCAATACCGAACTCGGTTATAAGCTCACCAATCCACATCAAGAGAATAGAACCAGTAGCAATAACCAATACGTTAGTCATCATCATTGCGAACTCAAGTGGTGGCACAATACCGTTCTGCTGTAATAGTGAAAGGAATGCAAATGCTTGCATGAATGCAAGAGGCACTGTTAGGTATCGTGACCACTGTGTAAACTTCATTCGTCCTGCTTCTCCCTCCTCTTGGTAGATTGCYTTCATTCTTGGAGAAAGAACAGTTARCAACTGCATAATAATTGAAGAAGTAATGAATGGCCCTACACCAAGCATTACGATAGAAAGGTTTGCAAGACCACCACCTGAAAATATGTTCAAGAGGCCTAAGAATTGGTTGTTTGCRAAGAATTGATCTAGACGAGCGATATCAACTCCTGGGATAGGGATAGTAGCAAGAATACGAAATACAATTAACGCACCAAGCATGAACAAAATACGTTTACGTAATGTGACGTCTTTGACTACAAGTGTTAGTTTTTGAAAAAATACTCCGATCATATGCCTTTTAGGCTACGCTGCCTCCAGCRGCTTCAACAGCCTTCTTTGCAGCTTCTGAAATGCTGCATCCTTCGATAGTTARCTTATGAGTTAATGTACCACGTCCAAGGATCTTTACCTTTGGAGCGCGACCTGCACGAGGTGATATTACTGAACGTAATACGAGCTCTACAGCTGTTACTGTTTCTCCTGACTTAAACGCCTCTTCAAGTTGCGCAAGATTTACTGGAGTAAAGGCTACACGTGAGCTGTTTACTGTACGTGATCGGTTTATACCGTGTCCACGAAGCTTCGGAAGCTTCTTGATGAAGTCCCKCATTTCAGGGCGAATACCATGTCGTCCATGTTGCTTCTGTCCCTTGTGTCCGTGACCACTGGTCTTACCACGTTTACCACCGCGTCCAATACGCTGCTTGGTTCGTTGAGTCGGGCTTTTTTTGAGTGAATGTAATCCTGTCATACCTATTTTTCTAACTTAAGGAGCGCTTTAATAGCTGCTCGGGCAATGTTTGTTTTGTTCTTGCTTCGTGAAAGAATCTTTGTCGTAACGTCGGTAACTCCACCAAGTTCAAGTACTGTACGTACTGATGCTCCTGCAACGAGTCCGCGACCCTGTGCTGGGCGAATCTCTA
This sequence comes from Candidatus Kaiserbacteria bacterium, assembly GCA_002401925.1. Classification (GTDB taxonomy): domain Bacteria; phylum Patescibacteriota; class Minisyncoccia; order Phycocordibacterales; family UBA2100; genus UBA2100. Next base: position 13,887 of record NVUN01000004.1, on the reverse strand, counting down.
ATACAGTTGACCCGTACTTTGCCTCGGTGTTGTGTGGCAAGCTGTTTGATTCTGTGCGCACGATAGTAATCATGTTCTTCTTTGCGTTACGGATGGCCTTTTCGATAGCAAGTGCTGTATCCCCTGCTTTTCCTGTACCAACACCAACGCGTCCCTTCTTGTCACCGATAACCATGGCAACTGAGAAACTGAAACGACGTCCACCTGCCATCACACGAGTCACACGGCGAATGCCGATGATCTTCTGTGCAAACTCAGGTGTACGGTCTCGAATAWCACGTCGTGGACCACGTCGCGGTGTGCGTGTRCGTGWAYSYGAAKMYGAWGMTGATGCTGATCCTCGTCCGCGTGGTGCGGGACGTGTTGGACGTGACGGACGTGCTGCAGGCGTTGCTGTAGCTACCGGTGTCTCTTCTTTTTTTTGTGTGTTCTCTTCAGTCATATTTAAAATGTAAGCCCAGCTTCACGAGCKGCGTCTGCAAAAGCTTTAATATTACCGGCGTATAAATACCCTCCGCGATCAAATACTATTGTAGTGATCTTTTTYCCTTTTGCGGCTTCAGCAATTGCTGCTCCTGCAGCAATACTCTTTTCGCGGGGTGTTGCACCCTTCTGAGTCTTTGTTGAAACAGCTGCAAGAGTTACTTGTGCCTCATCATCAATRAGYTGCCCAGTAATCTGCGTGTTTGAACGATATACAGCAAGACGCGGTCGTGCTGCTGTCCCAGATATCTTTGCACGGACGCGCTTGCGTCGGCGTAGAAGTCGTAGTGTTTTTTCTTTAGTATCCATACAAATATATTAAGCAGCTGCTCGTTTACCTTCTTTACGTCGTACCACTTCGTCGCTGTAACGAATTCCTTTACCTTTGTAAGGTTCCGGCTTCTTTACTGCACGAACGTTAGCCGCAAACTGACCAACAGTCTCTTTGTTGGCACCCTTGATGCTAATTTCGTTCTTCTCAACAACTACCTCAAGACCTTCAGGTATTGCTACCTCTACTTGGTGTGAGAAACCTACGTTAAGTACAATCTTTGCACCATCCAAGGCAACTTTATATCCTACACCTTCTACTGAAAGCTTCTTTGCAAACCCTTCAGTAACACCAGCAATCATATTACGTACATGTGAAGCGAAAGTCCCCCACAGTGCTTGACCCTCTCGTGATTCATCCAAAGGCACAACTACTACGTTATCACCTTCTACAGTAATACCAATTATCTTGTGGATCTTTTTTGTTAGCTCACCTCCTTTACCCTTTACTGAAATAACTCCATCTGTGACAGATACTTCAACCCCCGCAGGGATAATGATAGGTTGTTTTCCGATTCTGCTCATATTACCAAATTTCAAATAATGCTTCTCCTCCTACGCGCTCTTTGCGTGCCTGTGCGTCAGTCAAAATACCTTTAGGTGTTGATAGTATCAACATTCCTTTCCCATAACGTACGGGGAAGATCTCTCCAGCTCCCTTGTAGATACGTCGACTAGGCTTTGAAATTCGCTTTACAGTGTCGATACGTGGCGTACCGTCTTCTTTGTATGCGAGCTCAACAGTAAGGGTCTTACGAACCTTCTTTCCTTGCTTTTCAACATTCTTAACGTATCCAGCAGTCTTAAGTACCTCGGCAACTGCCATCTTCATTTTTGAGTGCGGTAATGAGACACTTACGTGCTTCACTGCGCCGGCGTTTGTTAAACGCACTATAAAGTCTCCTATTGGGTCGCCTACCATGATGATTTTTTTATACCAGGAATGTGTCCTTCCAATGCTTCCTCACGGAAACAAATACGACAAAGATCGAACGCACGCATGTACCCTCGTGGGCGCCCACACTTAAAGCAACGACGAACGACACGCGATTTAAATTTCGGCGTCTTCTTTGCTTTTGCGATCATTGATTTCTTTGCCATAAAATGAAAATTGACCCATTTATAAGAGGGGTCAGTCATGTGTTACAAAACGTGYCTGTAACTAAAGTGTGTAATCCTACTTACACCATGAGTTGTCCACCTCTTTTAAGGTGCGAGCATAGTACCTGAGCTGATACACAAAGTCAATAAACTGGATAGTTTGCATCCAATAATCTTCTTCGGTATAGATCAAGAAGCCCATTAATTACCCACGTTCTCGTCGGCAAAGGGCTAAAATCCTCTTTAGATCCGCCATTTCCACTGCACACGAACAGTAGTTACCTACATCCCCAAGAATATGAAGAGCTCGTACACAAGAAACGCTGGCCATACTAACGCTTTGAGAAACCCAATCACACCAGCCCAAAAGGTTACAGCACCTCCTATATAATAAGTCGCTGCACCAAAAAATCCTACAATATATCCCATACTCGAAGAGCTCTCACAACTTATTTTTTTATTCATAYATATAAAATTAGTGCTTATAGTATMTATAAGTGTACCAAATTGAGAGGTTTTTTGTAGAAAATAAAAAACCACCCTTTCGGGTGGTTTAAATTATTTCTTTTCTGTTTTCTTAAGCGGTACTCCTAGCTCACGAAGGAATGCTTCTGCTTCATCCTTAGTCTTTGCTGTTGTTACGATTGTAATACCGAGACCAAAAACATCTCGCAAATCTTCATCTGCAGTTTCAGGGAAAATAGTGTGTTCCTTGATACCGATAGTATAGTTCCCCATCTCATCGATAGCTGTTACTTCCAGTCCGCGAAAGTCACGTGTTCGTGGTAGTGCAATGTTTACCAATTCGTCTAAGAAGCTCCTCATTCGAGCGCCTCGAAGTGTTACTGAGTAACCAATAATGGTTCCTTCGCGAAGCTTAAAGGTCGCAATAGACTTTTTAGCAACGTTTGCTTTAGGCTGTTGACCAGTAATACGTGCCAAACGGTCGATAACTACGGCAATCTTGTTCTTGTCCTTSRYYGWKCCAACYYYYKSWKYYASAMMKATTTTTTCAAGTCGTGGTGCCTGCATAGTACTGGTGTATCCAAAACGCCCCTTAAGGATCTCGAACATTTTTGTTTGTTTTTCAGCTGTTGTTTGCATATTATTTTATTACCGTTCCACTCTTTTTAGCAACACGTATTCTCTTTCCATCCTTACGTTCAATACCGATACGTGTTGGCTTTCCTGTTTTAGGATCAACAAGTGCAACGTTTGAGATATGCACAGGAAGTGTTTTATCAATAATTTGACCACTTTCCCCTCCTCGACGTGCTTTTTGGTGACGCTTAACTACGTGCACACCTTCAACAACTACCTTGTCTTCCTTAGGAAGTGCTCGAAGTACCTTTCCAGACACTCCTTTGTCCTTTCCTGCAATAATTATTACTTTGTCTCCTTTTTTGATTTTCATATTCAAATTTATACAACTTCAGGTGCTAAAGATACGATCTTTTGATACCCCCGTTCTGAAATCTCTCGTGGAATAGGACCGAATACACGGTTAGCCTTTGGCTCTTTTTTTCCTTTCTCTACGATCACTACTGCATTTTCATCAAAACGAATGTATGAACCATCGCGACGTCTAAACGGTTGTCGTTGACGTACAACTACAGCACGGAGAACATCTTTCTTCTTAACTGCTTTACGTGGCTCAGCACTTTGTACTGATAGTACTACTTCATCTCCAATTCGTGCATAGCGACGCTTTGATCCGCCAAGTACTTTAAATACTCGGCCAATRCGACCTCCTGAGTTATCTACGATTTTTACTATTGTTTGTGGTTGTATCATACGCGTTATTTAGCAGTAGTCTCGTTAGTTTCGATAACAAAGTTTTTGTTCTTTGAAATTGGCCGTGATTCACGGATAACTACCTTATCACCAACCGTTGCTGAGTTTTCAGGATCATGTACCAAAAACTTTTTCACCTGCTTGATGAACTTCTTGTATTTAGGGTGCTTTACGTAGCGTGACACAGCTACCTTGGCGGTCTTCTCCATATCAGTACCTACTACAGTACCTCGGAGTGTCTTACCAGCTTTTTGTGTGTTGTTATCTTCCATAATTATTTTGCTACCTTAGTACGTGCGTTAAGTTCAGTCAAGATTTGCGCAACTTCGCGACGAACATTTCGTCCCTCACGAACGTTACGTGTACGTGAACCAGCACTCTTAAAACGAAACTCTCGTAGTTCCTCACGCTTATCAATGATAAGCTTTTCTAAATCTTTAACACTTTTTTTCTTGAAATCTGTCATAAGCAATTATCGTGCAACGATCTTAGTCTTAATAGGCATTTTCATACCAGCCTTACGAAGTGCAGCACGTGCAACATCTTCAGGCACACCATCTACTTCGAACAAGATACGCCCTGCTCGTACATCTGCAACATACCCTTGTGGGTCACCCTTTCCTTTACCCATACCTACTTCTGCAGCTTTTTGAGTAAACGGACGGTCAGGGAAGATACGAATCCACATCTTTCCAATCTTACCAATAGTACGAGTGATCACCTTACGTGAAGCTTCGATTTGATTTGAAGTAATACGAGCTTGACCGAGTGCCTTTAGTCCGTATGAACCAAAAGATATCTCAACACCACGTGTTGCATGACGCGCAAGCTTCTTGGGGTTTTTGCGGCCAGTCTGCCACTTACGGTATTTTGCTTTCTTTGGAAATAACATAGTTTATTTCTTATCATCGAATATATCACCACGATATACCCATACTTTAATACCCACTACTCCATAAGGTAGGTATGCTGACTCCTTTACGTAGTCAATATCTGCACGGAATGTCTGAAGTGGAATACGTCCTCTCTTGATCTGTTCCCTACGTGCCATTTCAGCTCCTCCGAGTCGTCCAGCAAGAGCAATACGCACTCCCTTTACGTCACGGTTTGCCATAACCTTCTCTACTGTCTGCTTAAGGATACGACGGTGAGGCATACGCTTCTCAAGCCCTTCTAGCACCATAGCAGCAACAATAGCTGCGTGTGATTCAGGTGAACGTACTTCTTCTACATCGATCTTTACCTTAGGCATATCTTCACCAAGACGCATTTTACGTAGTTGTTTAGTGACATCAGCAAGAAGCTTCTGTGCTCCTTCTCCTGATCGTCCGATAACCATACCGGGACGTGAAGTTTTGATTGTAAGACGAAGTTCTTTTTCACCACGCTCAATCTCGACTGCTGTTACATACAAACCACGAAGACGTTTCTTTAGGTATACACGAACCATTGTATCGATTCGTAAGTTCACGCGGTATTGCCTTGGGCTTGTACCAAACCAACGTGACTTCCAGTCACGAATAATTCCGAGGCGATGTGCGTATGGATGTACTGTGTGTGTCATAAAATTATTCTTTTTCTCCTAACTGGAGAGTTACTTTACTTGAATGTCGGCGAAACGGTGCTGCGCGTCCGAAAGCACGTGGTCGAAAACGACGAAGTGCTCCTCCAGCTGAATCAWCACGAATTTCCTTAACTATCAAATTTTCAGTACTTTTCTTAGCATACTCTGCGTTTGCAAGTGCTGATTCTAGAAGCTTCTTGAGTGCTGGTGCTGCCTTCTTGTCCATAAAGGAAAGAACGGCTCGTGCGTGCTGTGCATCCTTACCACGAATAAGATCAGCTACTAGACGTACCTTACGTGGTGATTGTGTGTAATTTTTTAAAAATGCTTTCATACAAAATATTATGCTGACTTAGCTGCCTTAGCTGCTGCAATTTCAGTCTCTTTCTTCTTAGTCTCCATCTCCTTCTGCATCTTACCTCCGTGTCGGTGGAATGTCTTAGTTGGTGAAAACTCACCAAGCTTGTGCCCTACCATGTCGTCGGTTACGAGTACTTCAGTATGTGTACGTCCATTGTGCACACCAAATGTGAACCCCACCATCTCTGGTGCGATATCACTACGACGTGCCCACGTCTTAATAACATCAGTATTCTCTGGTGTCTTCCCATCAATCTTCTTCATTAGTTTTAGGTCAACGTAAGGACCTTTTTTTAGTGATCGTGTCATGTTTGTTTGAATATATTGCCTGTGCAAAGAGTGGATAAAATCGCTCTTACTTCGCAATAAAAAGCCGCCTCAATGGCGTGCGCAATATACTATGCGATATAGAGGGATAAGTCAATGGCATCACACTCTTGCGCTCTCAGCGAAGGAGCATATCATACCATAAGGCACCTTAAACAAGAGGAGAAAGAAGATGGAGCCTCTCTATACTATCTCACGAGACGGCATGTCTATTGAGGAATTCACCCCTCAAGAACCTGAGTGCAATGCTCGCGAAGCATTCATTCTCAAGTTTGCGATTCATATCGTGATAGGGCGTATTGAGGAAAATATGAAAAGCTTTTCTTCTAGCCAATCAAGTAAACTAAGCGATCAACTTAAAAAGTATCGCGATCAACTTAAAAAAATTCGTGATGTGAAATAAAAAATGCCTGTAGCTCAAACCTGCAGGTATTTTTCTTACCAACAAAAAAAACCGACAGTTTTCACTGTCGGTTTTTTCTGCTATTTCCTCTTTCCTACTTTTCGTCGTTTGATGATAAGTTTGTTTGAGTACTTCTTTACGTTACGTGTCTTCTGACCCTTTCCAGTAGGCTTACCCCACTTAGATCGAGCACGTCGGTGACCACGTCCCGCTTTACCTTCACCACCACCATGAGGGTGATCTACGGCGTTCATGGCTGCTCCACGAACAGTTGGACGACGTCCCATGTGACGTGCGCGTCCAGCCTTACCAATAGTCATCAATTTATGTTCATCRTTTGAAACTTCTCCAATACATGCCCATGMAGTACTTAATACTTTACGTAYCTCGCTTGATGGCATTTTAAGCTGYGTGAAKCCTGCGTCATGCGCAATGATCTCAATGTAGTTTCCTGCTGAACGCGCAAGCTTTGAGCCACTTCCTGGCTTAATTTCAACATTGTAGATAACGGTTCCAATAGGAATGTTTCCAAGTGGTAAACGGCTAGCTGGTGTTACCGGAGCGTCTTCTGCAACGATAAATGTATCATTTACTTCTACTGACTTTGGAATAACAACATAACGTCGTTCTCCATCAGCATAAAGTGCAACACCGATGTATGCAGTACGGTTTGGATCGTATTCGATCGTTTCAATCTTAGCTGGAATACCAATCTTGTCGTACTTGAAGTCGATCTCTCGCCACCTTCGCTTGTGYCCACCACCCTTGTGTCGTGTAGTAATGCGTCCATGTGAGTTACGTCCTACACCACGCTTCATTCCCTTGGTAAGAGACTTCAATGGTTTACTCACTGTTACTTTAGCTTTGTATGAAACTCGAGTCATCCCACGACGACCTGGTGTTGTTGGTTTATACTTTTTCATACTTACATTATTGAAATGGTGTCACCCTTTTTAAGGTATACGTAGGCTTTCTTGCCTCCTGACTTTACTCCGCGAATTCCAGTACGTGGATTACGTACAGTCTTTCGTCGAATAGTAGTCACGTTCACCTTCAATGGTGTCACATTGTATATTCGTTTAATTGCTTCTTTAATCTGCTTTTTGTTGCTGTTTACAGCTACATCAAAGACATACACACCGTTTTCAATACCGTTTGTTGCCTTTTCAGTGATTCGAGGCTGTGAAAGCACTCGCGCGACATTCTCACGTCCGTTCACGACTGTTGCCTTTGTAGCTGCTTTCTTTGCTACAACAACGTCCTTCTTTTCTTCAGTTTTTTTTGAAAATAATGCCATACGCTATTTTGATTCTTTAACACGACTTACTGTCGCTCGTTCTTCAAGTGCACTTACACTTACTTCAGGTGCAACGATAACCAAGTGCTTGTACTTCAAAACATCAACTGGGTTGAGGTTTACTGCAGTACTTACCTTTACGTTACCGAAGTTACTAAAGCTCTTTTGTACATTAATATCCTTCTCTGAAAGAGCAAAGTACACTGTGTTGTGCTTCTTGGTAGTAAGCTTCTCAAAACCTTTCACACCAGCCAAGTTAGTTAATACTGCCTGTGCTGCTGCTGTCTTTGGTGCTTCAAAGGTAAGTGCATCAAGAAAGAGAATTTCTCCATCCTTGAACTTCTTTGAAAGTACACTGTAAAGTGCTTGTGTACGCATCTTGCGGTTGATCTTTTTTGCAAAAATCTTGTCGTTACGTGGACCAAAAGTCACACCACCACCTCGCCAGATTGGACTACGTGATGAACCGTGACGTGCTTTACCAAGACCTTTTTGCTGCCATGGCTTCTTACCACCACCACGTACTTCTCCACGCTGCTTTGTGTGGGCAATGGCTGAACGAGCATTTGCTTGCATTCCAACTACTACTTGATGTACGAGGTCACGCTTCCAGGYAGCCTCAAAAACCATTGCTGGTAATTCCAGGCTTCCTCCTTTCTTTCCTTCTTGTGTGTAAATATCTGCTTTCATAGGCTTTATCCGCGAATTTCTATCAAAGTTCCAGGGCGACCGGGTAATGCCCCTGAAATTACCAATGTATTGGTTTCTTTGTCGATTTGTAGAACCTTCAAGTTCTTTACGGTAATACGATCACTTCCCATGCGTCCCATCATTCTCAGTCCCTTAAGCACGCGCTGTGGTCCAGTTGATCCAATAGAACCAGGACGTCGCTCTGAGTGCTTATTACCGTGAGTACGGGGCCCACCAGCGAAGTTGTAACGCTTCACAACACCCTGGTTTCCCTTTCCTTTACTAATCGCACTTACGGTAATGTTATCACCAACTTCGAATGCAGTAACATCTATAACATCTCCTCTCTTTGATTCACCTTCTTGAGTACGAAACTCACGAGTGATCTTAAATGCACCTGTATCACCAAAGTGACCTTTTTGTGCCTTCTTCAAGTTCTTTTCTTTTTGAACACCGAAACCAACCTGTACAGCTTCGTACCCATCAACGTCTGAGTTCTTTACTTGAGTCACAGTGATAGGACCAGCAGTTACAACCGTTGCAGGAAATACGCGACCGGCTTCGTCGAATATCTGTGTCATCTTCTGTTTTGTAGCTAGAATGAATTTCATTTTGTATATAAAAACACGGCTCGGTAGCCGTGTATATAAATACGTGGATACCATTGGTTCCTCATGAGACTTTTCTCAAGGGGACGTAGCCGTCGTTTAAGACCCACAGAGTATACACGAGAGTTTTACGTATGCAAGTAAAACACCCACATTCTTATCACTAAGAATGTGGGTGCTGTCACTGAAAAAGAACTCATCCCATACTTACTGCCTTATTCTTCCTGTTCATCCTCATCCGTGTACCCCAGCATTCTCCGCCGGATGGCCAAGATAATTTTTTGTGAGTACACGTCAGAAACGAAGACAGACAAACCGAGCAATAAAATTGCGGACAGTAACCGGAGTCCTGGACTCAACACATCGAACCTGAAACCGAGCATCTTCAGTAAAAAGGCGCTAGCGAACAAGATTGCCACCCACATTGGAAAGCCTAGTAAGTGGTAAGCTCTGCCGGAAAAGTACCCCCGCTCGAAAGAATCACGATCAGGATCAACAGATTTACGCAGATCGYGATAGATGGAGACTCCCCACACAGCAAGCATAAAAGCGACTATAATTAAGGTCATGATTGTTCCTCCTTAAGTCATGAGCTTGAATAGGAAAATACCTCATAATTTTATTATGTCAATACCCACAATAAAAAAGCCGCCCGTAAGGGCGGCTTTTTTATTGATACTAACCAGGATGGTTAAACCATTTTCACGTCAATTGAGACTCCTGCTGGCAAACTAATGTTTGTAAGCGCCTCAATAACTTTTGGTGTCGGGTGTAGAATATCGATCAAACGCTTATGTACGCGCATCTCGAACTGTTCTCGCGCATCTTTATGCACGAAGGTTGATCGGTTAACAGTATACTTCTTWATTTCTGTAGGAAGTGGTACTGGTCCGCGAACCTCCGCTTCAAAACGAAATGCAGTATCGATAATTTGCTTCACTGACATATCTAGCAACTTGTGCTCATAGGCTCGGACGCGGATRCGGAGACGTTCCGCACCACCCTTTGCCTTAGTAGCTGCTGCTTTTTTTGTTGTTTTTTCTGTTGCTGTCATAGAACGTGTATGGGTTATACCACATTTATATAGCTATACGCAAAGGTATCGCTGTGGTGTAGTTACCCAAGCAAGCTGTTAGGCTACAATCTTAGTAACAACACCGGCACCTACAGTACGTCCACCTTCACGAACTGTAAACTTCATTTGGTCATCAATAGCAATTGGGCCAACAAGCTTTACCTTAAAGGTTGCTGTATCTCCAGGCATTACCATTTCTGTTCCATCTGGAAGTGTTACTTCACCAGTAACATCAGTTGTTCGGATGTAGAACTGAGGCTTGTAACCTGAGAAGAAAGGTGTGTGACGACCTCCCTCTTCCTTTGAAAGGATGTAWACCTCTGCTTCAAACTCTGTGTGTGGAGTAATTGAACCAGTTGCGGCAAGAACTTGTCCGCGAGTAACATCTTCTTTCTTAGTACCRCGMARKAGAATACCWGCGTTATCTCCRGCMAGACCTTCWTCRAGGTTCTTGTTGAACATTTCGATWCCAGTAATAGTTGTCTTTGTWGTWTCTTTAATACCAACGATTTCAACTTCCTCTCCRASYTTTACTTTACCTTGYTCGATWCGTCCKGTAACAACTGTWCCACGWCCYTCRATTGAGAARAYGTCTTCGATAGGCATAAGGAAAGGCTTGTCGAGATCACGTGCTGGAACTTCGAACCAGTCATCCATAGCCTTAGTAAGTACAAGAATCTTCTGTGTCCACTCGTCGTTAACATCAGTTGACTCAACACCCTTAAGAGCTGAACCACGTACGAATGGTGTGTTTTCACCATCGAAACCGTACTTGCTCAAACTTTCACGGATTTCCTCTTCAACGAGCTCGATCATTTCCTCGTCAACATCAGGCATGTCTGTCTTGTTCAAGAAGACAATAATCTTAGGAACACCAACTTGCTTAGCAAGAAGGATGTGCTCACGTGTTTGTGGCATAAGACCATCAGTTGCGGCAACTACAAGAATAGCACCATCCATCTGGGCTGCACCGGTAATCATGTTCTTGATGTAATCGGCGTGACCAGGTGCATCGATGTGCGCGTAGTGACGTTTTTCTGTCTCGTACTCGTTATGAGAGAGAGCAATAGTAATACCTCGCTCCTTTTCTTCTGGAGCATTATCGATTTCATCGATACCCTTCATACTTACAGTTTGACCTGAAAGGTTAAGGGAGTTCAAAAGAGCGGCAGTAAGCGTTGTCTTCCCGTGGTCAACGTGACCAATGGTTCCAACGTTCATGTGCGGCTTTGAACGATCAAAATTTTCTGCCATGTTACGTTTTAATTAGTGGGAATAATTTCCCTGTAATTACCCAATGTAGAGGCGCGAGAATGCTTCCCTGCATTGTGCAATTACGTTAGTAAAGCGATACTGTGTGCAATATAAAAAAGCGCGCAGTACGCGTGGGCACATGTTAACAAAACAGAGACCTGAGTCAAGCGCATTATCTACTTTGGCTCCTATTTAAGTCATCTTATGGTATATAAAAACACCTCAAATTTAATTTGAGGTGTTTTTATATACTCTATCTAATTCAACTTTATGAACGTGCTGCCTTAATTTCTTCAGCAACGTTTCCTGGTACAACTGCATAGTGCGAGAACTCCATAGTAGCACTAGCACGACCCTCGGTCATAGAACGAAGTGTTGTTGTGTAACCAAACATTTCTGAAAGAGGTACCTTAGCGGTAACCACCTTAACGTTTCCACGATCTGCCATTCCTTCAACCTGTCCACGCATTGAGCTTAAGTTTCCGCTCACATCTCCCATAAACTTCTCAGGAGTAGTCACTTCAACCTTCATGATAGGCTCAAGAAGTACTGGCTGTGCACCACGTGCTGCTTCTTGGAAGGCCTGTGAGGCTGCGATCTTAAAGGCRATTTCTGAAGAGTCGACATCATGGAATGATCCATCGAATAGGTCTACTGCAACATCCACCATTGGATATCCGGCAACAATACCGCGTTCCATAGCCTCCTTAATACCCTTACGGATTGCAGGGATGTATTCAGACGGGATAACACCACCTTTAATACTGTTAGTAAATTGGTAGTGATCTTCACGATCAACGTTCTTAGGAATCTTTGCTCCTTCTTCAATTTCTTGAAGAGGTTGAATAGTTAGTTTTACGTGTCCATATTGTCCACGTCCACCTGTTTGCTTGATGTACTTCACTTCTGCTTCTTTCAGGCCTTGAATAGTTTCGCGGTATGCCACTTGTGGCTTACCAAGTTCTGCTTCAACGTTGAATTCTCGCTTCATACGATCAACAAGAATTTCGAGGTGAAGCTCACCCATTCCTGAAATAATAGTTTCCATTGTCTCAGGATCAGATGACACCTTGAAAGTAGGGTCTTCGTCAGACAGTTTATTAAGCGCAATTCCCATCTTCTCTTGGTCTTGCTTAGTCTTTGGTTCAATTCGTGCTGCAACCACTGGCTCAGGGAAAGTCATCTCTTCAAGAACGATTGGGTTCGCCTCGTCACAAAGTGTATGACTTGTCTTAGTGTCTTTTAATCCAACAGCTGCGGCAATTTCTCCTGTGTATACTTCTTCTACTTCTTCACGCTTATCAGCTTGTAAACGTACGATTCGTCCAATGCGTTCTTTTTTTCCTGTAGTTGCATTGTATACATACGAACCTGACTTCATTACTCCTGAATACACACGGAAGAAAGTAAGTTGCCCTACGAATGGGTCAGTCTGTAATTTAAAGGCAAGGGCTGCAAGTGGCTCTTCGTCACTAGGTGCACGAGTTACCTCTTCGTTAGTCTTTGGATTTATTCCCTGTACTGGAGGAAGATCAAGTGGTGAAGGTAGGTAATCAACAACAGCATCTAGTATAAGTTGTACTCCCTTGTTCTTCAAAGCTGATCCACAGTACACAAGGAATACATCGTTGGCGATAACAGCCTTACGAAGAAGTATTTGTAGCTCATCGTAACTAGGCTCGTTCCCTTCTAGGTACGCGTCCATAGCTGCTTCATCTTGCTCTACAATTTTTTCAACAAGAATGCTTCGGTATTTTTCAACATCCTCTTTCATGTTCTCAGGAACATCAACTTCAATAACATCAACACCCATCTCTCCTTCAAAGTTATATGCCTTACGAGAAAGAAGGTTCACCATTCCTACGTGATTTTCTTCTTCTCCTATAGGAAGCTGTGCTCGGATAGCCTTGTCTGAAAGACGTTCGATAATACTTGCAAATGATCGCTCAAATGAAGCTCCTGTTCGGTCAAGCTTGTTAATGAAACAAATACGAGCAACGTTAGCCTCTTCAGCATAACGCCAGTTAGTTTCTGATTGTGGTTCTACTCCGGCAACAGCATCAAATACGACGATTGCTCCATCGAGCACGCGCATAGATCGCTTTACCTCTGCAGTAAAGTCGATGTGACCTGGTGTATCGATAATGTTAAAAGTGTACTTGTTACTTTCGTCATCTTTAGAGTAGGTAGGTAGCCAGTCACAAGTAATCGCAGCTGCAGTAATTGTAATTCCACGTTCACGCTCTAAATCCATACTGTCTAGCAGTTGATTTTGTTTTTCACGATCAGTTACAGCCCCAGTTAGCTCTAAAAGCCTGTCTGCCAAGGTGCTTTTTCCATGGTCGATATGAGCAATGATGCAAAAATTACGGATGTTTTTCATATAAAAATCCTAAAATAGTTTTAGGGTGCAAATATAGAATAAAAGGAAGGAAACTAAGCCTAAAGGAAACATCCTTAAATAAAAAATGAAGTTATTAATCATTTTTTGATACTAACAATTATTTTCAGGACGTCGTTTATCGAAAAAACAACGATAAATTCGATTTGTCTCATTTTTATTTTCATATTTGTTAATGAGGCGTTTTTTAAATGAAAGTT
>NVUN01000003.1 GCA_002401925.1 Candidatus Kaiserbacteria bacterium | reverse complement strand
ACTCCAATAACAATACGTGGACCCAAGAGCCGCGCCTTACCATTCTGTGCTTTGCGTATAAGGTAGCTGAGCATTTCTTCAGTCACTTCAAAGTCAGAAATAACTCCGTCTACTAAAGGCTGCACTGCAGTAATGTGTGCCGGTGTACGCCCCAGCATGCGCTTAGCATCAGCCCCGACAGCAACTACCTGTCCCGTCTTTTGATTGAGAGCAACCATTGATGGTTCGTTAATCACAATTCCACGCCCATTTACATAGACTAGCGTGTTCGCGGTTCCTAGATCGATTCCGATATCATCAGAAAGAAAGCTGTAAACGCGTGTAATAATATCTTTAACCCATGTACGTAGCTGTTCCATATTAGTCATTGAGTAACTCCTGCTCATGTGCAAAAGTTGATACGCCAGTTGCTCGTGCCACTACTTCATACTCCCCTGAGGCAAGTGTTTTTTCACTCACAATAATTCGTTTTGGAATACCAATCAGGTCGGCATCTGCAAATTTCTGTCCAGCACGAACATCACGATCATCATAAAGCACTGATATGTCGCGTGTCTCCATAGAAGCAAAGAGGCGTTCTGCGTCTGCACGCACCTCTTCATTACCATTATCGAGCACGATAAGGTGATATTCGAATGGCGCAACTGCTTCATTCCACACAATTCCCTTTTCATCAGAAAACTTTTCTACGAGCACACCCATGAGACGAGTGATACCAATACCATACGAACCTAACCATACAGGTATCTTCTTCCCTTCTTCGTTTTTGTATTCAACTCCAAGCTCTGCACATTTGCCAGTACCAAAGTTAAATATATTACCTACCTCAGCTGTGTTCACTTTTTCAAGTTCGTCTCTGGTAACTCCTAACTCTTTGAGAGTTTCATCGTTAAGCACCTCTTCATTTATGGCGATATTTTTCTCACGATTAATATAGATCACATCTTCCCCAGTTTCTACGATCGTTTGGAACTCATGACTAAACTTTGTGAAAGAACCACCATCAGCAAAAGTAACAAATGTATCCTCCCCTATACCAATGCGCTTAAATATTCGCTTGTACGCTTCAATTGTTTTGCTATAAAATTCATCATGCTCTTCTTTATCACTTGAAAACGAATACATATCCTTCATGATAAATTCCCGTCCGCGCATAATCCCACTCTTTGCGCGTAACTCATTACGCAGTTTGGTTTGGAATTGATATACGTATGTAGGTAGATCTCGAAAGCTTGAGATGTAGTTACGCATCATGTTCGCAATAGGCTCTTCATGTGACCAACCAAAGCCAACTTCACCGCCTGCATGTAGTTTTGWTTTAAACCACACATCAACTTCCTTATCCTCCCATCGGTTTGTTTTCGCCCAAAGTTCTTTGCGCTGAAGTGTCGTCATGATGAGCTCTTGCCCACCGAGAACATTCATCTCCTCTCGTACTATATTTTTAATTTTTTCGATTACACGAATTCCTAATGGTAGGTATGCATATACTCCCGCCATCTCTTTGTGTATATAACCACCTTGAATAAGTAGTTGTGCATTTTTAGATACTTCATCACTCGGAGCCTCTTTGCGTGTCTTAGTAAATAGGTTGCTTTGACGAAGTGTAGTGTTCATGTGCAACATAATAACAAACAAGGCTTGAGTGGCGCAAGTTTAGATACAGTGGTATAGATTGATTTTTTTGGGAATAAAATAGCTCTACGAGAAAATACGTGCAATATCGTGATACGTGACAATGACCATTAATACGATAAGTAGTGTAAATCCAATAACATTGAAGGCTGTAGAGATCTTAGGGCTGATAGGACGCCGTATAATAGCCTCAATAGCAACAAACAAGAGACGTCCACCATCCAGTGCCGGAAGTGGAATAAGATTAATTACTGCGAGGTTGATTGATATGAAAGCGGTAAAGTACATGAGATACACTAGCCCTACTGAAGAAGCGTCTCCAACTAACCCAGCGATACCAATAGGGCCGGCAACCTGATCCCACTGTGCGGATCCGGTGACTATAGATATAAGAAAGTTAGCTAATCCTGAACCTACTGTTTGTAATGCGGTGAGTGTACTTACTGCACCCTGCCAAATCGCTTGAGGTAACGACAGAGACCTGTTCGCAACAAGTGCCATGGCAATACCTACAGCTGGTGTTCCTGGACTATCAGCAAGTACTCCATGTGCTGGCGTGAGACTAACCTCTTCAACTTCTTGAGTCTCTCTATCTCGTATATATGAGAGTGTCATTGTTTGGCCACCTCTCTCACTAATGAATGTTGCAGCAACACTTGGTAGTAACTCAGTTAACTCTTGATCTGTAGTTCGCAGTCCCACAATCTCATCGCCGGCRATAAGTCCAATAGCGTTTGCAGGAGAACCTGCAACAACTGAACTCACAATAAGACGTGCATCAAGCCCGACTGCTTCGGACTCATCAATTGCGGTTGGTGCACCCATCATGAGAGTTGCACTAAACAAGAACCACGCAAACAAAATGTTGAAAAGTATACCAGCAAGCAATACTGCAGCCTGCGCCCATCGCGACTTATATATAAATGCCTGCTTTCTCTCTTCCGGAGTATAGTCGTAGTCGTGGCTCTCACCAAAGATACGTACAAACCCACCGAATGGTAACCAGTTCAGTGTATA
This sequence comes from Candidatus Kaiserbacteria bacterium, assembly GCA_002401925.1. GTDB lineage: Bacteria > Patescibacteriota > Minisyncoccia > Phycocordibacterales > UBA2100 > UBA2100. The sequence continues at coordinate 109,794 of NVUN01000003.1, read as the reverse complement.
GGTTGTTCCTCCCCATGTTCCGAGTGCTAATGCTCGTGGTGGGTATCCRACACCAAATTCCTCTACCTTAATACCAAAGAATTTTGCCACCAGAAAGTGACCAAGTTCATGAACAATGATAAGGACTATAAGTACTACGAAAAAAAGAATAAATGACATAAAATTTAGCAGTATTTAAGATTGATATTATTGGCTTATCTCCTCTTCCTTTTTTTTGAAAAGATCTTCGAGTGTTGAGTTTCCTGCGTCGATAAGTTTCTGTAGTTCGTCTTTACTACCAAATTTATCATCTTCGCTCATCTCACCGTTTTTTTCCTTTGTCTGGATATCTCCCCATGCTTCTTCACGGTATCCGCGAAGACTTTGTCGTGCATCTTCAAGTTTTTCCTTTCCGATTTTAATAAGTGAGGTACGACGTTCRGTGGTAAGTTCAGGGAACGAAACACGTACTCCTTTATCATCTGTCGAAATACCTACGCCAAAGTTTGCGTTAGTAATAGCCTTTTCTATATCTTTTACCTGACTGGCATCCCATGGAGTAACACGAAGCGTACGTGCGTCTTCTACACCAATGTTGGCCGCTTGATTAAGTGGTATCCGAGAACCATAACTTTCAATCTGAATTGAATCGAGAAGCGTCGGTGTGGCACGTCCAGTACGTAGCCCTTGATATTCTTTACGTAACCAATCTTCACCCTCTGATATTTTTTGTTGTAATGTTTTAAAATCGTACATAATGTAAGTATATCGTATTATTTCTAAATTGCGTATTAAAGAGTGGGTAATGTCACTGCAACACTCTCAAGCAAGACCTTCAATGAAGCACCTTTGTCTCGCAGTACACGGCGTGCATCAATAATATGAGCTACCACTTGTGGATGAGTACGATGCACACCTGTTGTGTAGAGCTGCGTCTCAATACTTTGTAAGAGTACTTCGGCAGCACGCACATCTCTCTCCTTAATAATTGACTCAAGTAGAGCAATTCTCTGCGCGGGTGTCGCTGCCAGGAAAGCAATACCTTCGTCAGACGTCGTATTATTTTTTGCATCAATAAACCAAACTCGCGAACGCAGAGTCGGTAAAATATTACGCACATCTGCAAGTACTAGRAAAAAGTGAGTACGTTCTGGAGGCTCCTCAAAAAGCTTTAGTAATGCATTCTGTGCTTCCCTCGTGCAAGATCCCACATGACAGATAAAAAGCTGCCTTCCGAGTGAGCGCATATTCGCCAAGTGCACTAATTCCCTACTGTCGTCTATTCCTAATGAATCAAATTTACGTACATGYAYCTCAGCAGTATTGTGTGCAGTAGTTAGTTTTTGCCGCACAGCATCAAACACCCCTGCATCATCTTCAATAATATATGCGTGATGTAAATTTGCAGTATCTATCACCTGAAGGTGCTCCATAGTCATTAGTGTTTAGAGATAATAGCCTTCTTGTATACATCAAGGTGCTGCAGTGCAATACCTGTCCCCTTGGCCACACTATATAGTGCGTCATCGGCAAGTGTTGCCTTTACTCCAGTCCGGCGATACACGAGCTCAGGTAGGTTACGCAACTGACTTGATCCTCCTGACATAGTAATACCGTTGTCGATAATATCAGCTGCCAACTCTGGTGGTGTTTCTTGAAGTACATCTCTAATTGCCTTAACAATTTCTCGTAGTTCGCGTCCGATGGCTTTTACAACCTCGTTAGTACTAAGCTCAACTGAACGTGGAAGTCCAGTAAGGTAATCTCGCCCTTTTACTGTCATGACTAGTTCGTCTTCAAGTGGAATGGCAGAACCGATTTGCATTTTTACATCCTCTGCGGTCTTRTCKCCAATAGCGAGGTTAAATGTTTTTTTGATGTGTGCAGTAATAGCCTCATCGATGCGATTACCAGCACACTTTACTGATGTAGATGCAACAATACCTCCGAGAGAGATCACAGCAACGTCAGTGGTTCCACCGCCAATATCAACAATCATATTTCCCTGTGCTTCGTGAATTGGTATACCTGCACCAATAGCTGCAAGAATAGGTTCTTTAACTACCTGTGCCGTTTTTGCTCCTGCCTTTATAGCAGCTTCTATAACAGCACGGCGCTCAGCTGAAGTAACTCCAGCAGGAACTGAGATCATGACGTCAGGACGAAATATACTCCACCAGCTAGTAGCCTTACGCATGTAGTAGCGAAGCATGGCCTCAGTAACACGGTAGTCAGCGATGACTCCATCTTTCATTGGTCTATACGCCACGATGTCATCTGGTGTACGCCCAATCATTTCCTTCGCCTCGTCTCCCACTGCAAGAATTCTGTTTTCTTGTTCAGAAACAGCCACTACTGATGGCTCACGTAGTACTACACCCTTTCCAGGAACAAAGATAAGAGTGTAAGTAGTTCCTAGATCAATACCGAGTTTTGGTTTCCATAAAAATCCCATATAGCGTGATTGTACTTTGTTACGAGCATTTTACCAAATATGTTTACGTTTACTCCTCTCTGTGGCATAGTAATTACAGAACTGCGCAATTTTAGAAAGGAGATTTCATTAAATGAAATACGGCGATTTAGAATTATCTAATAAAGCGATCGGACAGCTCTCTGCAATGATATTTGAACTGTTTGGCTCAGAAATGAAACTGCGTGGCTCAGACATTGAACATTGCGAAGTAGATGGCCAAATTACGGTGAAAGTACTGGACTGCGGTGGGCTAGAGCTGACTGCTTCGATTGAAGGCACAACTTTTACAAAAAGTCTGACCATCAAATCAGGCGAATGGTCTGTAAAAATTGCCGGCACAAACGATACTGTTCATTAATCTAAAAGGGCGACTCTACGAGTCGCCCTTTCTATTTGATAAAAAAATTGCTTTAATTGAATTATGAAGAAAAATGCAAAGCAAGAACGACGTAAGAAGTATGTACTCGCTGGTGCAGTACTAGTATCACTATTTGTACTCGCATCAGGTGTCATTAGCCAAGCTGGCTACGTACTCTCTGGTCCATACATAGTTAAAGGTGGAACTATCACACTAGCAAACACACTCGCAGGCAGTGTTGTTTTTATCGATGACAAGCAAGTAGGGCGAATTGATGCCGCAGGAAATGGAGTATTCGAAGGAGTTAAGCCTGGTGATCGTAATGTGATCGTCTCACATACTGATGCATGGCCATGGATTTTTGACTTCCAGAGCTTCCCTGACGGAAACACTACTCTCTATCCACTACAAGTAGCAAAAGACACTAACGGTACAGTATTACAAGATCCTGCAGATCCAATACGAAGACAAGCGGTTACAGCTTTCGCTAAATACGGCGAACCGACACGTATGCAGCCTTTAGAAAGAGTAGGTACACGCGTATGGGTTGTTGGTACTGCAATTTTTGTGCAGCAGAACGAAGAAGTTCGTAATATATTTTCATCACCAAATCCACTACGAAATGTCTTCTGGTATGGGGATCGGAATGACGTAATTATTGTCACTATGCAAAACAAGGTATTTGCTCTCGATCTACGAAAAACAGAGATACAGAACTTTCAACCTATCTACCAAGGTGCAGCACCCGAAGCTGTGCCAAATCCTACTCGATCAAACATTATATTTGTGCGTGATGCCAAACAGTATTTCTCTATTGAGATCTAGTAGGTAATTTTAAACACCCTAAAACCCGTAGAGGTTTTAGGGTGTTTTTTATACCAAAACTAGAGGTCGCTCACGATTTCAATATGCGCACCGATCTCAGATAGACGCTCTGCTATACGTTCATATCCTCGTTCAATAGAATACACATTACGTAGAAGTGATGTTCCTTTGGCAGCCAACATACCGATAAGMACAACTACAGCTGGTCGCAATGCYGGTGGACAYACTACCTGTGCTCCTGTTAGTTGTGTCGGACCAGTAACAAATACACGGTGTGGATCAGCTAATTTTATATCAGCACCCAGACGGTTTAGTTCAGTGAAATATATAGCTCGCCCCTCCCATGCCCAATCATGAATAAGAGTGGTTCCTTTTGCCTGTGTCGCCAGTGGTACAAAAAACGGCAAGTTGTCGATGTTGAGTCCCGGATACGGTAATGGGTGAATTTTTAATGGAGAGGCCTTGAGCTCTGATGGGTACACGGTAATATCTACCAACTTCGTCTTTCCATTCTTTGCAAAGTACACCGGAGTTTTTTCAAACTTAAGCCCCATGTAATGTAGCTTCAATAGTTCTACCTCTAAAAAGTCTATAGGACAACGATCAATACGCAGTTCAGAGCCAGTTACTGCAGCTGCACTGATAAACATCATAGACTCTATGGGGTCTTCCGAGTTGTAGTGAGAAATTGGTTTGTTTATCTCCTCTACACCATAAACAGTAAGCGTCGTTGTTCCAACGCCATCAATACGTACACCAAATTGACGAAGCAAGAAACACACATCCTGCACCTGATAGTTTGGCGGAGCATACTTGATGACTGTTTTACCAGGAATAAGTGCTGCTGCCATTAGCGCATTTATTGCTGCAGTATCACTTGCCTCATACATGATAATTTCAGCTGGCTTAAATTTCTTCTGTGTAAAGGTGTAGTGATTGTCGTAAGTACGTATCTTTAAACCAAGTGCCTCGAGTGCGTGACGATGTGCTGCGATAGTACGATCACCCATGTTACAACCTCCTGCGTGTGGAAGCGTAAACTCAGCCTYCTGGTGCATCATAGGACCTATGAGCATAAGTACACTGCGCATCTTCTTTGCTGATGCTTTATTAATACTAGAAAGTTTAAAATTCTTCGGTGGAGTAATGCGCAAACCATTTTCTTCAACCTTATCCAGCTGCACACCAATACTCTTAAATACCTCAACCATTCTAAAAATTTCTTCGATGTTCGGTATACCGTATATAGTAGTCGGTGCTTTGTTTAAAAGAGAAGCACACATCAGTGCAAGGGCACCATTCTTTGATGTATTGGTTACTGCGGTTCCGTGAAGCTTTTTACCTCCTTCAATTCTAAAGTCCACACTCTCTTTAATACCTAAAACAGGATGATGTAGTACATCACTAATTTTTAGGAGTTGTTTGGTGGAGATGTTCTGATCCCCTGCCTCCATACGAGCAACAGCTGATTGCGAAGTATTAAGAGCAGTAGCAAATGCCTTTTGTGTGAGCCCCCGTTTCCGGCGCAGGTCCTTGATAAAGAGCCCTATTTTTTTGTGTGAATCAGATGACATGCGAATTCAATTAGATTTATGGTATATCATATATGATATAATGCAAGCTTTATGGGTGCCATGGTATGCTACCCCTATGTATATAGTTCAGGTGACACCAATTAGTAAAGGAGGTCCTTCTAACCTCTCATATTTCTCTTCGGATAACATTCCTGTAGGTGCACTCGTGCATGTCCCTGTGCGCAAGCAGCATATTCCTGCACTTGTTTTGAGTTGCGACGATGCAAAGACGGTTAAATCACTCTTGCGCTCTAATAGCTACGAAACAAGAAAAATAGAGAAGCAAGAAATTCAATGGGTTTTTTCGCGTGAGTTCGTTGAAGCTGCAAAAAAGACAGCAACATACTTTGCGACTTCGCCTGGGACCATCATCCAAAGTTACGTGCCTGCAGCTATACTCGCTGGTGCAAAGGAAGGTATTCTTTCTCCAGTGAGCGCACCTCCCAAAAAGCCTGCTAAGTTTGAAAAATTAGTTCTACAACTCCCCCGCACTGAGCGCTTCGAAAAGTACAAAATGATAATCCGCAGCAACTTTGCACAAGGGCACTCAGTGTTTATCTGTGCTCCTACTGTGCGTGAGGCGCGATCTTTTAAAGAGCACTACGACAAAGGTATAGAACAGTACACATTCCTGCTCGAAAGTTCCCARAGCAAGAAAAARCARCAAAMTACATGGAATGAAATTTTGGATGAGAAACACCCGGTGCTCATTATTGCGACTCCTACTTTCTCAAGTATTCCACGTAGTGATATCGGAATGTTTATTCTWGAACACGAAACATCATCATCATACAAACAAATGATGCGTCCTAAGGTAAATGCCCGTGTTATGTTTGAATACCTTGCTCGTGAAATGCAGGTGGCACTTGTCTATGCTGGCACCACGGTGAGTCTCGATGTACATAAGCAACTTCAGGATGCTTTTGCTGCTCCCCTTGATCAACAATCACGCAATCTTCGTAGCAAGAGTTCAATACGAATAATTGATAGCAAAGAAGTGCGTACCATCGCAAAACAGAAGAAAAAGGAATTTCCCGTCCTTTCTCCAGAAGTACTCACCGCACTTCTTCAGAGCAGTACAAGCAATGAACATTCTTTTGTTTTTGCACCACGTCGTGGCATTGCCAGTCACACTGTATGTAATGACTGTAACACCAGTGTCGTCTGTGCTCATTGTGCCTCTCCGGTAGTGCTTCATGAGCGCGGCGAAAAACGCGAACTACTCTGCCACCGTTGCGGCAGCTCACGTGATGCTCACGAAACGTGTAGCAACTGTACAGGTTGGAATTTAATACCCTTAGGCATCGGTATAGAGCGTATTGTGCTCTATCTTAAGGACAAGCTACCGCAAGCCAAACTTTTTGTCCTTAGTAGCGATACTGCAAAAACACCGCCCCAGGCAAAAAAGATTGCTGACGAATTTTATGCAACACCAGGTGCCATCCTGGTTGGTACTGAGATGGCCATGTCCTACTTACAGAGCGATGTCACTAACAGTGTTATAAGTTCACTCGACTCACTTCTCTGTATTCCTGATTTTCATATTGAAGAACATATCTTTGGAATCATTGCGACCTTACGTGAACAAACAACATCTACTCTTTTTATCGAGACGCTTTTGATAAAAAACTCAATGTTAAAGCACGCCCAAAATGGATCTCTCACCCAGTATGCTGAGGAGGAGCTTCAGTTGCGAAAAAAACTCAACTACCCTCCTTATACAAACCTCATAAAAGTTACTTGTAGTGGTACGCGTGCAACAGTAATTAAAGACATGCAGACATTCATTGAGCTTACCGATGCCTACAAGCCACGTGTTTTTGCTGGTTTTATCCCTCGTGGCGGAAATCTAGAACTTCACGCCCTCATTCGCCTCCCTATCAATGCATGGCCAGATACTCATCTCGTGGAAATTCTGCGTTCACTCCCCCCTGCTTTTAGTGTAGACATAGACCCAGAACGTACTCTTTAGCCTTTGTCCCACGATACTTTCGCGGTATAGTCACTCAATGCGAAATATCGTACCAATAGATCACCCTGCGTTGCGTGCACAAGCTCTCGAAGTTGACCTCACTGCTATCGCAAGCAAGGAAATACAAGAAATCATATCCGATTTAAAAAGCACTCTTACCAGTGAGAGATTTGGAGTGGCCATTGCCGCACCTCAGATTGGTGAAGCCGTTCGGATTTTTATCGTTGGTGGTGAAGCTTTTGCATCACGAGAAGATGTAGAGTATGACAGTGAAGCGCATCCTGATTATGTGTACATAAACCCTAAGATACTTAAGATTTCTAAAAAGATGAAGATGGGTGATGAAGGATGTCTTTCCGTTCCAAACAAGTATGGAACAAAGGTTGCCCGTACCGACAAGATAACTATTGAATATTATGACGAGAACGGGAAAAAACATGTACGTGGTGCTTCTAATTTTTTAGCACGCATTTTCCAACATGAAATTGACCATCTCAACGGGATACTCTATACCGATGAAGCCATTGAGGTTATTGATGTGGATGACGAACTTAAGCCGCTTGATGAATAATCTATGGATACACCTACTACAAAATTTGTATTCTTTGGTACACCGAAGCTTTCGACCATAGTACTCGACGAGCTTGAATCTCGTGGACTACTTCCTTCTCTTGTCGTGACTGCTCCCGACAAACCTTCTGGACGCGGTATGAAAATGAACTCTTCACCAGTGAAGCAATGGGCACAAAAGCGCAGTATCCCTACAATGGAACCGGAATCTTTCAGTGACGAAGAAATCACACAGTTAACCGACGAGGCTGCAGATGTATTTGTACTTGTTGCTTACGGTAAAATCTTGCCTCAAAGTGTTATCGATATTTCACCTAAAGGAATACTAAATGTGCACCCCTCACTCTTACCAAAGTTCCGAGGTCCATCTCCGGTACGTAGTGCTATTCTGCAGGACGTAAAAACTACCGGTGTTTCAGTTATGTTGATTGATAAAAAAATGGATCACGGACCAGTACTCGTACAAGAGGAATACACACCAGAGATATGGCCACCGAATGCACGTGATTTAGATAACTACCTATTCACTCGTGGTGGTGCTTTGCTTGCCGAAATACTTCCACAATACCTTACGGGTGATGTATTTTTGAAAGAACAAAATCACGATGAAGCCACCTATTGTAAGTTGTTTACAAAAGAAGACGGCCTACTTAATCTAGACGATGATCCCTACCAAAACCTTTTGAAAATACATGCATATGCTGGATGGCCAGGGACATTCTTCTTTTCTAATGATGTTCGTATTACCGTCACTCAGGCGCACATAGAAAATGACGCACTAGTACTTGATGAGGTTATTCCTGAAGGAAAGAAAAAGATGTCGTACGAAGCCTATCTACAGTCTTGATGTTTATTAGTTGGGTGTAATAATGAAGCAAATCATATGAAAGAAACACCTAGTAACAACATAGACTCATTGTCTTATGCGGAGCGTCTAGCAGCTAAAAAACTCATAAAACAGCAGCTCCAAAGAGAAGGACTCCCTACAGCCTTTCAATTACAACGATTCACCTCACTGAGTNAAAACGGTGCATTATTCTCCTGGAAGGCAACTATTAAAACAATTGGTGGACGCAAGGTACTTGAAGGAACATACAACTAATCACTTGCAGTTTAATCTGCTCATGCAATAGTGAAGATGCTGGGATTAGGGAGAGAACATGACACCATCTCTTAATGATCAAAGACGCTTGATTATACCGAAGCTGACACCCGGAAACCAAGAGAAGCCATTCGAAATTCGTGCTTTCTCAGAAAGTGACTTTGACTGGAAAGCTTGCATAATTTTTGAGGGAGATGTTGCGAAATATCTCGCTCAAGATAGTACGGATGGAAGCATTTAATCAAGCAAAAGGGCACGCCGACTAATGTCAGCGTGCCCTTTATTTTTTATTCCCAAAACCGAAGCATCTTTTTGATCTTTGCACCTCCTTCACGTAGTGCATCGAGTCGCTTTGTCTTGCCGCGACGTATACGTCGCTCTAGATCATCTTTTGCTTCATCGATTGCAGCGTGGAGAGATTCTCCATGTCCTACTGCGTGTGTACGGTCAGCTCCTGCGTGTACGGTGAGGTCAGTTCTAAATATGTTACCGCTTTGCTGATTTGCCTTACGTCCTAATTCAACTTCTATTCTAATGTTTTCATCATCAACATTACTCAGGAGCTTGTAGAGCATGGTAATTTTTTCCTCAGCGTAATTACGGATCTCGTCTGTCAGTTCAATCGTTGTTGCCTTAAATTCTATATTCATAGTGATTTAGTTTACTTAGTAACTACTTCTTAATTATAAAGGTTTTTTTGCGTGTGCGGTGACCGGTTTGCATAACTACCTGTGCGAGAGGTATATCRAACTCTTCTGCCACACATGCACGTATACGCTGGTTTGCTAGGTTTCGTTGTGCGGGCTCTCGTATATATATGTCGAATGACGTGTCAGTATTTTTTACTACCTTTTCCTTTTTTGCAGAGGGAAAAGCTTTGACGTAAATGAGTGTTTCCATGGTTATATTTTGGACTAAATATGCATTGTGCACAACAGTGTTTTGTGTTGAAAAAGAGCTGAGGTCGTGTAGAATACCCTGAGTCCTAAAAAGGACTGCAATCCGCGGTAGCTCAGCTGGTAGAGCGTCTCGCTGTTAACGAGAATGTCACAGGTTCGAGTCCTGTCCGCGGAGCAAGGTAGGATGAGAGGCACCGAAAGGTGTCTTTTGTCGTTTGTTTGTAAGGGTTTTCTTCGGTTCGAAACCTTTGTTTAGGTTAGGTATCCATTTTGATAGAAACTCGAACGCTGGACTGTACTCAACTTCTAGTTTTCCTTTTGAAAGCACCAGACCTGAGAACGCATAGCTCAACAACAAACGCCTATCCTCTGTCTGTGCTTTTGGACTGAGATATATTTCGTTTGCTCATTTTTTATCTTATTAGCACGCTCTCTTCGTATCATTTCAAAACAAGTTCTGAGAATATTACCAAGAGTGTCTGACATGCTCTGATCATTTTCGAGCGCATACAGCTTCACTCTTCTGTGCCAGTCCTCGGATATTCTCACTTGCTTAGTTACTTTTTTATCTGTTTCCATAATCTTTTTTTGTTAACTTATCAATACGGGGTCCTTACCCCCTCAAGGGCTTCTTTGGCTTTGTATGTACTAAGTATGTACTCGACTTTCTCGCCTCCCCCTTAATAGACAGAACGCCCAGCCAGTTCTGCTGACGTGCACATGAGGTCCCCCGATGACAACCCCGAGAGTCAGAGCGAGGACTTAATGTGCACACCAACAGTATTCAGTCAGTTTGTTTTTGGAGGACTCACTGATAACCTCCCATACTTAGTTTGTAGATTAAGCGTCACTATTCTTAATAGACTTAACCTTTCTCTGGTCAATATCAGTAAGCAACCTAAAATAGCCAACAAGATTGTTTAACATCTCGCTTGCTTCTTTATCTTTTAGTTCAATTCCCAGCTCCTCACTTAGAGCGAGACGGAACTCTTTTGTTAGTTGTTTACTCACCATAGTCAGTTTTTTTAACTGACTGGTTTTCGATAGCAGTAGGCAAAATAAAAGCCCAAAAGCTAAAGCAAAAAAACCAGAATGGCGATATTTCTGCTCTAACTCTCGGGCTCTATACCTGAAAGATATTTTTGTTATACATTCGACAGTAACAAATGCAATTCGTCACACTGTGGATAGAACGTTAAAATGAAAGAACAAGCCTGAACCCTATAACCTATCGATAGGCTATAACACCCTCTTAAACGAACGTTATGCAACTGATTTGGCGAGAAAACCAATTACCAATAGTAAATCAAGCTAAAATGTTATAATGTAGTTATGACCATGCCTTCACCAAAAGACTTCATGAAGCAAAGGAGATCTAACAGGTTTTCTGACTCTAGAACCGTAACTGAAAGTAAGCTGAACAGAAGTATGCTTGAGTATGTTCTTGAGTCTTTAGGGGCACGAAACAAAGAMAAAAACTTTGAGGAGTTTGCGAGGAAGCTTTGTCAATTAGAAATCTGTCCTAATCTTCGACCTCAAACAGGTTCAACTGCAGGTGGAGACAGTAAGGCTGATTCAGAAACAATACCAGTGTCTTCTCAGACACAATTAGCTTTTTCCCAAGGAACAGATAACCAGAGTAAAGGTAAGTTTGCTTTTGCCGTAAGTACTTCCAAAGATTGGTCTGGCAAAATAAGACGTGATGCGGAAGGGTTATCGAAAACTAGCACTCACTGGGAGAGGGTCTACTTCATAACAAGTAGAGATGCGAGAGACAAGACTAGAGCGGAACTCGAGGATGAACTTAAAAAACATGATTTTGAATCTATCATTCTTGATAAAAATTGGATTTGTGATGTTGTCTTTAAAAACAAGCGCGAAAAAATAGCCATTGAAGAACTTTGTTTGGGAGAAGGTCTAGAGGAGAAAAAAGAAATTGGAGCATCAGACTACCAAAAGAAAAAATGCTTCGATGAGCTTAAGGAGTCGTTAGACAAAGACGTAAGTGAAGAACAGGTCTCACTAAAGACAGTTGATGAAAGTCTAGACATGGCACTACTCGCAGCAGAGCTCGATGAGCCAGTACCCGACGTTAAGGCGTTATTTGATAGAGCAATAAGATTTGCAGAAAAGTACGGAACTTCAGACCAACACTTTACTGCTAAGTACCAAGAAGTTTGGACTCTTTATTTTTGGTTTAATGACTTTGGTGCATTAGTCAACACATACGAGAAGGTTGAAGAGCTTGCTCTGGAATCCATCAATATCTTTTCTGTTGAGCGTTTACATAACCTGTGGACCGTTCTTTACACACTCTCCTTCACATCAGACCGTGTTGATAAAGAGTTTTTAATCCAAAAAACAAAAAACTTGGAGGAAAAGCTAATATCAGTGAGAGATAATGAGTTAAATCCGAGTTCTTCTGTCCAAGCAGAAGCCTTGCTCAACTTTATGTCTCTGACTCAGAGTAAAGACAAACCTGAAGAAGTTACTCAAATATTTAAAGAACTAAAAAAAGTACTTGATAAAGCTGAGAATCTTATTGGCTTCCCTTTTAAGATTACTTTTCAAATCCTAGACGAAGTAAACGATATATTTAGTGGAAATGAAGGATTTGAAGAGCTACAGGAGCACCTCGTTAAGGTTGTTACAAAAAGAGATGGAGATGTAGCAGCTGGTGAAATACTACTTAACAGAGGTATCCAGCACCTAAAGGCAAAAAGGTTTTATAAAGCAATAGACTTTTTAGGACGTGCACTAATACGCTTTTATAAAAAGGAAAGCAAAAGGCAGCTAGTTATCTCGCTAGCGTTTCTTTCAATGGCTTATGAAGATGCTGGTCTACTATGGGCAGCAAGAGGAGCTCTTATAAATGCAGCTTCGCATGCCACAAGTGATTTCTGGACCTATGGTGAAATAAATACAATGCAGTTGTCATGCTACAAGAGACTACGGACACTAGAATTGTTATTAGGAAGAGTTGGGTATGCGCTTGAATGGCATCGATTACATCACACTATGGCAGCTCAGATTGCAAAGACACAAGAAGAAAAACAGAAGTTACTCGATGAAGACTTGTACTTCGGCTCACTGATGGGACTGCTTCTTATAAAAACTCCTGAGGACAGGTTGTCAGAACTAGATAGACTTCCCGACACGTTAATAAGTATGGACCTAGACTTTGCTGCATTTGGCCTAATATATCGTCTTGGAGGTAAAGACGCCTTACCCGAGTCCTTTCTAAGTGAAATGTCTGAAGAAGATGTGGAGGAGTTCTTTAGTTCGTACCTTTCACAACCAGCACAAGAACAATTACCTAATGAACCTCTTTTTTACGAAAGCGATACAGTGGAACTAAAATCTACCATCCTAGGATGTGATTTTATAGTAAAGACGAAAAACGGTAGTCCCGAGATTGAGGTTGCCGAATATATATTATCAGCTTTAGAAAGTTTTCTCTCCACAACCATTGAGAGAGGTGCTGCATCCAGTGATGGTATCGTACATATTTCAATTACTAGAGATGAGTCTTTAGGTGCAAAGATCACGCACAGCATAAACAAGAAAGGTAAGCTCAAAATAGAAATAAAATGTGGAAGCTTTAACCCTCACTCTTTAAATAAAAAAGAGCAGCAAGACATTCATTCAAACGTGTCAGAAGTTGTTTTACAAATTGTTGCCAACACAACTATCTTTAAAGACCCTGAGGTCGACCTATTGACCCTATTTAAAGATGAGGAAGTAAGTTCTCGTGCATTTAGTTTTTCTTCCCCATTAGTAGCACTTGGCAATGTTCTCGGTTACCAACCTAAAAGGAAAATATCTGACTGGCTAGAAACTGGCAGTACAAAGTATGAATACAATAGAGAAAAAAGTGGTTCTTTGAAAGAGGTTCCGAAGAAAGAAAAAGTCAAAAATGAAGCCGATCCTTCACGACATGACCAAATAAAAAATGTCTCTGTAATAAGACAGCATCTTTGGAATGATGCAGGGTGGACAGGAGCAGCGTACCTTACGATGCCAGACCGCCCTCCTGTACTTGCATTTATGTATACAAACAAAGATATGGCCAAAGCTATTTTTAAAGACTGGAAAGAAACATTCGGTGACGAAGATAAGAACGAGACTATCCGCATTTCGATGGTACGTGGTATATCAAAAGATAATCCTGAATGGTATAGAGCAGTAGTAGCCACTAATCTTGATAAAGACAATCCTCCTAAAGGTAGAGTTATAACTGTCTCAAGACTCCACACGATGACTCCTAAGACAACAGAAAATCTAGATAGGTTTGGGGCAAGCTTTAAAGAATGGGGATTTTATTTACTCGCTCCAGCTTTTGTTGTTGATATAACGGCTCAGCCTGAAATATTTTTTGACCACGGAATAGTAAAAAGAAGCTTTATGGATAGGCATGCATGGGAAATAGGACCAAACGACTTAGATATAGCTGCAGTCACGACTGATGATGGTACGACACCAATCATCCCAAAAGATGTAAAGGATGCTCCTATTCTGGGGATACCCAGATATAAAAAATAAAGTTGTTTTATATTGCAGCGAGTAAAGTCCTTACCTGTTGAACAGTTATCTGAGGTTCTGGCAGAATATCCCACCATTTTTCAGTTCGAAAAGATCCCTGCCAAGCGAGCAAAGGTTTGGTGTCAAACAACCCACCCTAATCGGGATGAGTTGTTTGTGTATTAAAAATAGAACTTTTGATATAATACATTGTTATGAAAGTAATGATAAAAAACAGAAAAGATCAAAAAATCTCAGTTTTGTTTGAAAAAGCAAAAAATCAAAAGGGATTAGCTTTTATTATGCATGGTCTCGGAGGATTCAAGGAACAAGACCATGTTCGAACCTTTGGAAACTCATTTAAAGAAAGAGGTTTTTCAATAGTTTATTTTGACACAACCAATACTCTTGGTGAAAGTGATGGAAAATATGAAGACGCAACAATCACCAACTATTATGAGGATTTGGAAGATGTTATAAACTGGGCTTCAAATCAAGAGTGGTATCAGGAACCCTTTTGTTTATCGGGCCATAGCTTAGGTGGTATTTGTACAGCACTCTATGCTGAAAATTTCCCAGAAAAAGTACTTGCAGTTGCTCCAATCTCACCTGTAGTTTCTGGACAGTTAAGCATGGACGCTAGTAGAAAATTTGAGACAAAAGATTTGGAAGAATGGGAAAAGACTGGTTGGCTGATAAAGAAAAGTAGTTCTAAGTACGGTGTCATCAAGAAGCTTAAGTGGTCACATATGACTGATAGGCTTAAGTATGACCTTATACCAAAAGTTGATAGATTAACTATGCCTGTATTGCTACTTGTTGGCGAGAATGATACTACAACTCCTCCCGAACATATAGAAACTCTTTATAGTCAAATTCCGACTGACAAAAAGGAGTACCATATTATAAGGGGTGCCACACACACCTTTAGAGAGAGCCAGCATCTGAGTAAAATAAAAAGTCTCTTTCTCGCTTGGATAGATAAGTATGCGCTGAACAAAAAATAATTATGAAAACTGCCTTTATAATTCATGGTGCATATGGCAGTCCAAATGAAAATTGGATACCATACCTCAAAAAGGAACTTGAGAGTAAGGAGTGGGAGGTTAAAGTTCTGGTATTTCCAACACCCGAAGCACAGAATATTACCTCTTGGTTCAAGATTATTGACCCTTTTTTGCAGGATATGGACGTAGAAACAATTCTTATTGGTCATAGTATAGGAGCTACATTCATTTTACATATCCTGGAAAAGCTCAAAATTACTATCAAGGCAAGTTACCTTGTGTCTGGTTTCCTAGGCCCACTGGATAACCCTGAGTTTGATGAATTAAACAAAACATTTCTCAAAGATTTTGACTGGATAGCAATCAAAAAGCATTCAGAAAAATTCTACATTTATCACTCAGATAATGATCCATATGTACCCATTAAGGAAGCTGAGGAAATATCTGACGCATTAGGAACAAAGTTGACTGTAGTAAAAGACGCAGGGCACTTTAATACAGAATCTGGTTATATAAAGTTTGAAAGATTACTTGAAGACATAAAATAAGTTCTAATACCGTCTACTAAGCGGAGCCATCTAAAAACACAGTGACTTCACTGTGTTTTTTGGTACACTTCAGAGATGGAAAATGAAACAAAAGATAAGACTAAGCAACGCCCAACGGGATACTATAAAAAAAGAGGTGCAGCGTTAGGGGTTGCATTCGGAATCGCGATTGGCCTTGCTTTGAGTAGCAGCGTTGGTGGAATAGGAAATGGAATAGCTATCGGCTTGGCAATTGGTTTAGCAGGCGGCGCAGGGATAGGTGCTAGCAAAGATACTAAGGCAAAGAAGGAAGGAAATATCAGCGAGGAGACAGAAGAAAAGTAGTCGCATCCTCTTCAAATAGGCTCTAACGTCGTCCACTACGTATGACAAAAAAACACCCCGAGATAGGGGTGTTTTTTTACTTCATATTTTTTTATATTCAAATACCTATGGCCTATTAAYAAACCTGATRGTCATCCTACCAAAATAACCTGATCCGTTTTTTAAATKGATTGGATCTAATATCTCTACTCGATGTGATTCCTGAAATTGTATCAGTGCTTTTTCCGTAWGTGATCCAAAAAAGTCAGTTTCTTCTCCTGGTGMCCCAGGTCCACTCGAGACAAGCACAAAACCGTGTGTATTGAGRTACTCTTGCAAACGTTTAACTTCCTCTCCGATTGATCCTCTTTGCAGATATCGTGTAAATGTAGTATTGGTAAACGTTTCTGGTTTTACAATCAAAGGAATTTCTGGTTTGGCGACAGGATAAGTTTCAGTAACTGTTTGCTCTTTTATTGGTTCCTCATCAAGGTACACAATACGTCCATCGGGATACACAGTTTGCATTCGCGGTGCAATATATCCAGGAATTGCTGAAGCATGACCAGAAAAGATTGGTCCGTTCCCTCCCTCTACAACTATAGGAGTATCAGCCGTAGTAAAGTTCCAACTAGTTGTATTAGCTATACCAGCATAGCTATTTCCTGCAGTATCATCGAACGCTGATGCATCTATCTGTACGTAATAATTCGTCTYGTAAGCCAAATCACTTGTTGGATTTATTGTGTACGTAGTTCCTGATCCAGTAATGAGTACCGAACTCGCAACGTTAAACGCTTCCACAGTTGAATCGTCACTAGTTTTTTTTATGGTTATATTTCCCGTTGAGGTTGCTGCGCTTTCGCTAAATGTAATTACAAGGTTTGAATCAAGAGCTACAGAAGTTGCATCATCTGCTGGAGAAAATACGGAGATAGTTGGGTTGGTAAAATCTCCCGTTGTGAAATTCCAAGTTGAAGTAGCAGAAATCCCAGCGTATGAGTTGCCCGCCGCGTCATCAAAAGAAGTTGCATCTATGATCACGTAATACTCCGTTTTTTCATCCAAGGTAACTGAAGGATTGACTACAATAGTTATTGAACCGGAACCGGTTACTTGTCCTGATGTTACATCAATCTGCTCTACCGTTGAATCATCTGAGGATTTTTTTATAGTAACATTTCCCGATTCAACATCGACAGCTTCGTCAAAAGTTAAAGAAAGGTTTGTAGTTGTGGTAGCAGCAGACGCATTATCAACTGGAGAAACTGAGCTCAAAATAGGATTACTTGAGTCTACTACACTTACCGCTTGCCAATATGTGGTAAGAGTGTCCGTGTCGTCTAGACGCGTAACGGTAATTGTTGTTGCGTTAGTAAGTGTCTGCGTATGGTAATACCTTTCGTTAAAACCGTACGTATCCGTACTTTGGCGACCATTACCCATTGACGGCATTGGTAGAAATGTCGTTGATGTTTCCACTGATGATATGGTTGCAGTTGCGGTTGTGCCTWTTACTTCGAGTATTCCTCGTTGAGTTGAAATATCATCATGTGTCACAACAAAATAACTAACATCGTTTGTTCCTGATGTACTATCCTTAGTGAATTGCACRCTGGTRCTACTTGCTAATTGACCCATAACAAAAACACGCGCCGGGTAGTTTGTTTGGTTCGTAAGAAAAGAAWGGATTAAAAAGGACTTGTCTAAATCAACCTCCGAGATAGTATCGTTAACAAAAGAAGCTCCAGAGAGCGTTACATTACCGCTTTGCACTGAAGAATTCGCCCATTCCACTACATACCATCGTGTATACGCATAAATACCACTGCCGTAATTCCCTTTCGAAACATTAATTTCTGTCGAAGAATTAAATTTCGCTTTTATGGGGCCGTKGTACGCATGTCCACTATTGTTACCAGCTGAGACCAAAACAAAAGCGCTGTCCAAATCGACTTCATTAATAGCTATGTTTACTGTAGCCGTCTGTATGGTTGTCGTTCCAGTTTGAACAGTGAAGTTAGTATTTTCGATAACCTGCCAAGAAACTTCCACGGCCGTATTACCAGATGAGCCACGATATACTTCAAGCTGAGTATATTTCCCATCAACTTCTGTAATTAGTGACGAGCGACAAAATACACGACTGGGACTATTAAAGTTTGCTGCACAAGTAACCATAGGAAAGCTCTGGCCTACTTGAACTGGTGTATCTAGAGTTATTTCTACAGTTCTTGAATTTATAGATATAGTGCTTGTGCCGTGCTGTACAATCATCGCACTTGCGATACCTGGGGAAAAGATATACGAAAAAACCACTGCTAGAACAACGGCCCAAAGGTAGACTGAATTTTTTTGTGCACTACTTTTCATAATCAAAAATATTGTCATATTATAACGCAGATATTCTCACTATCCACCACTGGTAGTGGCTGATACTTGTGAGTAGAGCTTCATGATATACTCGCTTCATGAAAATAAAAAATATTATAAACTGGAAGCTATTTAGAATACTGCTTTCTGCAGGAGTATTTGGCGTAGTAGCTATATTCCCCTACTTACTCACAGTACAAGGAGATATATTGAAGGAGCTACCTACTCCAACTCACATTGTACTCTTACTAAGCCTCATACAAACCACTTTCCTAATTAGTATTGCTATATTTATTGGACTTCTTCTTGGCAAGAAGGTTGGACTTGGTGCTCCCCTTATTTCCAACTGGATTCTAAAGAGACCGATAAAAGAAGAACTAAAATCAGTTGGAATACTTGGAATAAAACTTGGACTGCTAGCAGGACTAATGATTATCGGTTTGGATTATATCTTCACCCTCTTTATGGAGCCAATTACTTTTGCAAGTGCCCCATTATGGCAAGGTTTCTTGGGTTCGTTTTATGGGGGAATCGTTGAAGAGATCCTGATGCGACTATTCCTTGTAACTCTATTGGTTTGGGCTATGTGTAAGTTTTCCAAGACTGATGATTCAAAACCTTCTACTACTGTAGTGTGGATTGCTATTATATTTGCTGCAGTAATTTTTGGTCTTGGGCACCTCCCAGTCACAGCAACACTCACRGCAATTACGCCTCTGGTTATTTTTAGAGCTATTTTATTGAATGGAATCGGTGGAATTATCTTTGGTTGGCTTTATTGGAAAAAAGGGCTTGAGGCGGCAATAATTGCCCACTTTACCGTTGATATAGTTTTACTTGTTGTATTGCCGTTAGTACTAATGATTGGTTAAATTGATTCAATTATCTTTCTTTATTTACAATCTAAAGTTTTAACCCTACCTAGTTGGCAGGACGACGAAAATAACCCTTGTCCATAAGGGTTATTTTTTATATCCGCCGAGACGTTCGAACCTTTGGTATACTTTATAATATGAAATTTGTGATTATATTCGGACCTCAGGCAGTAGGAAAAATGACTGTCGGACAGGAAATAGAAAAGATGACTGATCTTAAGCTCTTCCATAATCACATGACAATTGAACTAGTCTCCCCTTTCTTTGATTATGGAACTGAGCAAGGTCGTAGGCTAGTAAATCTTTTTAGAAAGGAGATCTTTGAGGAGGTTGCATCAAGTACGTTGGAGGGACTCATTTTTACATATGTATGGGCATTCAATGAACAAGAAGATTGGGACTACGTAGAAAAAATCTCTAGAATATTCGAGGACCAAGGTGGAGAAGTATATTACATTGAACTGGAGGCTGATGTCAGCGAACGAGTAAATAGAAATAAAACTGAACACAGGCTACTTCACAAGCCAACGAAAAGAAATATCGACTCTTCAGAGGCGGAACTTAAGAGTAGTATGAAGAAATACAGGCTGAACTCTACCGATGGCGAACTGAAAAAGAAGAATTATCTAARMAWWRAYMAKWMYAKRCWAWRKYMTKWRGAAAMWGMMWWMMAGRYYAWMKMKKWKYTWRAWWYKTAGAWKKRYWAYWWWKACGAAATAATCTAGTACCATCCACCACACTAAGGATTATGAAATTAAAGCACCTATCACAATTTGTTTTATTCGCCATGCTATAATTCTTACTCTTTTAGATAATCAATAACATATGAAACTGATTGTAAATAATATTAGATGGATAATGCTCGTCTCTGGTGTACTCACCTTTACAGCGATTATCGGGTTGTTTAGTCCGGAACTCATATTAAATAGTATGTTTGGTGAATCATTCGCAGGTGAACTTTCAGATGTCATTGTCCGCAGCTGGAGTGCTCTTGTTGCTCTAGTGGGAGCAATGTTAATCTATGCTGCAAATCGACCAATTTATCGCAGTTTTGTTCTTACTGTTGCAGGTCTAGGTAAAATAATTTTTGTAAGTCTTCTTGTTTTGGCAGGTGGACAAATTCTACAGGGAGCTCTAGTAGCCGTAGCTATGGACAGCCTTACCGTACTCTTATTTGCTCTGTATCTTTTGAGTTCAGAAGGTGTGATTAAATTATTCAATAATAATAAATAAGTATGGAAATTTTTAAAAAAATGACTGCCTGGGAAAAGACACATTTAAAAAGTCCTAAGACACGTTTAGGTTTATTTGTGGCAGTAGGAATGTTTATTGGTGTAATTATAGATAACATTGCTCTAGGCTTCTTTGTTGGTATTATCCTTGGTTCAATAAACTATGCAGTCTTTACAAAGAAGAAGGGTGAAGCAAAAGATCTAGTAGACGTTACTGAAGATACAAATAATACTAATAAAGATACTTAATTATGAATTCCATTCAGAAAACTGCGAAAATTGCAGGAGGACTCTATCTAGCGATGATACCCCTTGGTATTATGGGCCTCATCTATATACCAGAAGTAATTCTTGTTTCTGGAGATGTCATGGCAACAATTTCTAACATCAAAGAAAATGAGATGTTATTTCGTTTGGGTATTGTGAGCGCCCTACTCGTGCAGTTGGTACAAATCGCATTAGTTATCGCTCTATACAAATTACTGAAGCCAGTAAACATTTTTTACGCCAAGCTGATGGTAATATTTGCCCTGCTCGCTGTGCCGATTGCAATGATCACTGAGGCTAACTTTGGTGTCGTGCTATTTCTAATACATAACGCTGAGCAATCCCCTCTACTGATCGAAGCATTTCTACATCTGCATGAATATGGAGTAATCATTGCACAGATATTCTGGGGTCTTTGGTTGTTCCCAATGGGTTACCTAATATATAAATCAAATTATATTCCAAAATTTATTGGAGTCCTCTTAATGATTGGTTGTTTCGGATACTTCGTAGATTCATTTATATTCTTTCTGTATCCAGACTTCGGGATTATGTTCAGTGCGTTTCTGTTCATTGGAGAAGTAGCACTACCACTCTGGCTCGTGTTTAAGGGAATCAACGTAGAGAAGTATCAAGAGATTGTCGCTGGGCAGTAGCTGAACCATACTGCTAGGTGATTTGTACGATAGTAGATGTACAAGTTTGTTTTTAGAAAACCTCAGTCACAAAAACCTGAAACGTGTTTGGTGACTGAGAAAGTTAAGAGCGTTAATATACTTACAAGACACACATCTTGTATACTATGAATACAATATGAAAGATGATTTTAAAAAACCATTTACTGCTCCGCCAGCTATTTTTATAGCAGCTTTTGTTGTTGGCTTAGTTCTTGATTCTCTGTTTCCATTTCCATTACTRMYYCTGSAMMTAYWSMWARWMRTSRRRWSWAMYSWRWTTMWRMTYSKTMTSCTMMWMWWWWKAWYRWMMMWRWCYGWSWWMAMKWRRRCCAAAACGACTTATAATCCTTACGCAGCTTCTACGAACCTCACCACATCAGGTATTTATCGTTTTTCTCGCAATCCGGGGTATCTTGGACTRGCAATGGTCCTACTTGGCTTGGCATTTCTTATAGATGGAATATGGATTGCAGCTACACTAGTTATAGCAGTGCTTGTAATTCATCGTTTTGTGATTAAATTAGAAGAGAACAAATTGGTGAATGCTTTTGGGGAAGAATATGAGCAATATCTATCTCGTGTAAGACCGTGGTTATAAATATAAAATTGATAACTAAAGTGTTCATTTCTTTTTTGCACCAGTAGGCTGATATTTTGCAGCTCCAACAGTGCGGCGCAATAAAATGATATCCATCCACAAACTCAATTGTGATATAATACCCTTATGAATTTTTTAAAAAAACCAGAAACACAAGCAATTATAGGAGCAATAGGAGGGATGTTGATTGGTGTCAGTTTAGATAATTACGGCCTTGGTATAGCTTTAGCACTTGCACTAGGAACAGGAGTGTATGCAACAGGTAAGAAAAACTAAGGCATAGCAAAACTGACTTTGGGAACTACACTTTCCTCAGTCTATTTTTCTATTTACTATAATTAACAGTTCTAAGCTCATTGAGTAAAGAAAAATGGCCCTTAACTATGGGTCATTTTTTATACCCTCAGAAACCTCGGAACTTTTGCTATACTTTCTAGCATGAAGTATACGGAGCTAATTATTGGATTTGCACCCAGTCTCGTACCTCTTGTTCTAAATGGTTCAAAAACACTCACGTATAGGCTTGGAGATAAATGGGGTTTCCTTAAAATTGGAGATATCATTAGTGCCAAAGACAGTGAGGTCGACAAGTTATTCGCAGAACTTGAAATAGTGAACATAGAAAGAGTCACTTTTGGAGACCTCAGTAATAATTCCAAAGGACATGAGGTATATGAAACGGACAAAGAAAAGAGAATGGTATTCTCAAAGTACTACACTCGCACCATAAAAAATGATGAATCTGTTCTTATTCTAGAGTTTAAAGTTTTAAGCAAGTAACTCCACTGCTCTAGTACTGATTAGCTGCGACGCAAAAAATAACTGTCAGCCAAAGCATTACTTTATGGACACGAAAGAGATAGAATACAGTAGTATATGARAGARACTAAGAAACAAATCGGCAGCTTATGGGCYCTAAGCATCATACTTACATTYACGCTCACCATATATTTAATAAGCTTCATCGTCTTTATATTTCAGGGAAATTCCCTTCATCTACTACCACAACTTGGCCCAGGTGGCTGGCTTAATCTATATTTATCATTGCCATGGATACTATTATTCATAACGTTCATAGTATTCGTACTCCTTCAAGGATTAATCATCCGTTTTTCTTTTGCCTACAAGCGCCCGCCTGTACATACCGTGCTGATAAGTATCATTCTTGTTGTACTAGCAGGAGTACTAATTTCCCAAACCTCCTTCCAAGAAAAAGCCTATGAGGCACACAAAGACGGATTCGTGTACAGAAATGCCCTACGAGATCGTGGTGAAGTATACATTGGGGCTGTAACACAAATTAATGGTGGTGGATTTAATATTAAAAATCGTGGTGGATATACATATATTGTGAGCATGACTCCGGAAACAAAAATTCCACCATTTCGTATCTCAGTGAGTACTATCATGATGGTTATGGGTCCAGAAAAGGACGGGATTATTGAGGCAGTAGGTATACACCCAATCATAGTGGAATAGATCTCTAGGCAGCTATCCACTAAAATAAAAGTAAACGGAGGTGACCAAATTATAACGCTCCCCGATGCATACAAACTTTTGCTATACTCCATAGTAAGTGAAGTAAAAAATAAATCTATGAAAGGATACATAACAAATATTGAGGAGGCCACACTAGCTAACAAAGACTACAGAAGAGTGTTATACACATCGAAGAAGAGTCAGCTCGTACTGATGTGTCTTGCTCCAGCAGATGAGATCGGCGAAGAAACTCATGATCTTGACCAATTTATTCGCATTGAGGCAGGCACAGCAAAGGTTATTCTCGACGGTGTAGAGCATGATGTATCAGATGATTATGCCATCGTCATCCCTGAAGGAACAAAGCATAACGTTATAAATACTGGTACTACAGACTTAAAACTGTATTCAATTTATACTCCTCCAGAACACCGTGACGGTGTCGTTCACAAATCAAAAGCTGACGATACTGAGGAACACTTCGATGGTGCGACAACTGAATAAGTTTATTTTAACTTCATATTCGACGAAGTGGAGCAAATATCAGAGAATCTGGCGCATTGCCGGTGGAGAAGAAAGCTACGACCCAAACCAACTGGTTCAAGTCGTCTGACAAATTCAAACAAACCGCCCAAGGAATACTTTCCTTGGGCGGTGTTTTGTTTATATGGACTTTAGATACTGTAGGTCCAAAATCAAAAAAGGATTAGCTTCTGCGTTACTTACATCTTTCCAATGAAATCAATAGTCATGCGTCCAAAATACCCTGTGCCACTTACTAAATTAATGGGAGTTAAGATTTCTTCTTGATAAGTATTTTGAAATTTAATCAACGCCTTTTTTGTCAGTGATCCAAAGAACTCTGTCTCCCCTCCTATTGAGCCAGCGCCGTTAAGAGCTAATACAAATCCGTGTGCATTCAAATATTTCTGTAAACTTTTAACATCCTCTCCGGTTGATCCTAATTCCAAATCTCTTGGAAAACTATCCATACTTATATATACACTAGTGGACACCTGTACTTCAGTCACTGAAGTTTCTTTTTTATCAACAACTATTTCTGCATCTGTCACGTCATCTAAATATACGACCCTACCGTCGGGATATACTATTTGCATACGTGGAGCAACATAATCGATTAGTGACGACATAGGACCGGAAAAAATCATTCCGTTACCAGCACTCGCAACACATTGCGAACCAGATAAATTATACCCTGAGCTACAAGTAGCTATTCCACACGTCGGATACGAGTTATAAGTGGCAGTATGAGCGATATTGGGACACACAGGTGTATCAGCGGCGGTAAAACTCCAACTTGTTGTGTCGGAAATACCTGCATAGCTATTACCTGCAGTATCATCGAACACAGTCGAAGCTATCTGTACGTAATAACTAGTATCATACGCCAAATCACTTGTCGGATTGATGGTGTATGTTGTTCCTGATCCAGTTATAAGAACTGAGCTTGAAACATCAAACGTTTCAATAACTGAGTCATCACTCTCTTTTCTAAGGAGTATATTCCCAGTTGAAGTAGCCACGTTCTCTGAAAAAGTTACAACGAAATTTGAATCAATAGATACAGCAGTCGCATCGTCAGATGGGGAAAGTGTCGATACTACAGGATTAGAAATATCAGCTGTCGTAAAACTCCAGGTAGTACTTGCGGTAATTCCTGAGTAGCTGTTTCCAGAAATATCATCTACCGCAGTTGCGTCTATGAAAAAATAATACTCAGTCTCTCCATCAAGCGTTGCGGAGGGATTGATAATGAAAGCAGTYGTACTCGAAGCTGTGACCTTTGAACCAGTTACATCAATTGTCTCGATAGTAGAATCATCACTAGTCTTGTATAAAATAATATTTCCAGTACTGGTAGCGACATCTTCAGTAAAGGCTATTTCAAAATTGGCATTCACACCAACAGATGTTGCATTGTCCGCAGGATTAAAATATAGAGCAGTAGGATTGACTACGTCTGTCTCATACTCATACGCCCCAATATCGGGTGTACCTCCACGAGAAACTGTTCGCTGGTCAGTAGACGGTACAGATATAGAACCATTAACCCCTGTTATAGCGTTATTAATAGCAATACTGTTTGGATTAGTAATCGAGTGTGTTTGAGTTCCATTTACAGAACTGTTCGTCTCGAGATTGGAATTAATATATATCTGACCACTGGTGCTCCCACCGTCTTGTAGGACATACGTACCGTCAACAGCAAGATTATATGCCGTTGCATCAATCCATGTTGTTGTAGTTGCAGTTAGGCTAACGCTATAACCAAGTCTTCCGATTATGTTACCTCCATTATCAGTATATGTACCGTTTGAGGTGCTACGCATTCCAATATCTCCACCACTTACTCCAAGAGCATTCCCAGCAATGATGCTATTTTTCAACAATACAACGATGCTGGCTTCACCAGTACCCACACCATGTGTTGATGCACTGGGACCATTAGTTACCACGTTGTTGTAAACCGTTGAGTTGGTAATAGATCCTCCTCCCCTCCTAAAGTAGATACCACCACCTTCGCGATACGCAGCAGTAGGCCGAGTTACAGCGTTATCCGTAATAGTTGAGTTCAGTACATCCATAACATCAGATGCTCCTGGTGTACCACCACTACCAGAATAGTAGTTACGGTTTAGCCCTCCTCCTCCAGAATAGGCACTGTTACCTTCAATTGTACTATTCTGAATAAGAGCTGAACCTCTTACATCAACTCCACCACCAAAACCAGCTGCTGATATGTTACTGAAGACGTACACACCATCCAGAGTAAGTATTCCACTTACATGTATTCCACCTCCATCACCTGATGAAATTTTTCCGTAACGAATACCAATATTTTGAATAGTGACTGTGTTTGCAAGAGGGACTGTAAAAACGCGTCTATCAGCAGTATTAGTAGTAGCGGCAGATTGTATGAATGTTGTGGCTGCCCCTTGTCCATTAATTGTAAGGTTTTTTGAAAGTGTGTATCCGGTGGTTGAACTATCTCCAGCTTCATCAGCATTAGTCCAATCAAATACCCCCGTCACATCAATAATGTCGTTGGTACTAGCTTCAGTATATGCCTTGTGAAATGTCTTGTATGGAGCTCCTGAAGTACCGTCCCCTGTCGTATCATTACCAGTAGAACTATTTGTATAAATAGTTGCAGCGGATACGTTAGATGCAGTGCCCACAAAAATAATGGTCGCAAACAACAAAACAAGTAGATACTTTTTATTTAACACTGCTGAAGTATACCATCCTGGGTGGTGTCAGCGACTAAGGTAGTGCAAACATTTTGAAATTTTGTATACTTTCTATATGAAATTCTCAAAAGAAATAACTATAAACGCACCAGCTGAAAAAGTCTGGGACATACTCGCTCATAAGTTTACCGAAGTTGGTTCTTGGGCACGCTCAATTCCCCACTCAGTGGTAAATAATGAAGCACAGAAGGTTAACAATTCACCAGTAGGCGGCAGAGTGTGCGAAACAAGTATCGGTCACATATCTGAAGAATTTATTGATTACAATGAGGAAGGTATGACCTTCAGCTTCAAGGGAGTCATTACATCCATAATGTTTAGTAATGTCATCAGTACCAATACTGTTGAAGTTATAGACGAAAACACTTCGAAAGTAACAGTAACGCCAAGTATCGATCTGAAAGTACTTGGATTGCTCATGTATCCATTAATTAGAATGAGTCTAAGTAAAACGATAAACGAAGTTCTTATCGATTTAAAATATTTTGCTGAAAATGATAGGCCTTCACCAGAAAAACTCGCCACTCAAAATAATATTTAATAATAATATAAACCAAYTATGAAAACTCTAAAATGTGATTTATGTGAAGTTACTGCAGAAGGTAAGACATTCGAAGAATGGATGAAAGCTCTGCACCCTCACTATATGGAAGCCCATGCTGATGTTATGAATAATTCTCATAACGGTAAAGAGGAAATGGCTAAATGGATGACTGACAACAAAGCACGGTTCGATGCTGCTTAATTTAACTATAGACACATTAGAGTGATTCTTCCCTACCAATTGGCAATCAAAAACTCCCGCAAAAGTTGTTTTTAGTTTTCATCGTGAGTTTGATATACTTTTGTTATGAAAATCTTAATTATAGGAGCAGGTCCAACAGGCTTAACTGCAGCTTTAGAGTTTACTAGAAGAGGTATCATTCCAGAGATTGTTGATGCAAAATCAGGCCCCTCTGAGCTATCACGTGCTGTCGGTATTTTACCAGAGAGCATCACAAAGCTAGACGCCTTCGGTGTAGGTAAAAAAATTTCAGAAGAGGGAATAAAATTTAAGAGGCTCCGAATGCATCGAGGTCATAAAGTAATTCTTAATTTAGATCTGTCTAAAGTTTTAGATGAGGATGATCTTATCGTTAGCCTGCCCCAAAATAGAACCGAAGCTATTATGAGTAGTGTATTGGAAGAAAATGGCGTACAAGTGAAATATGGGCACAAGGTGACAGAAATACACACAGACCAAGAAGAAGTATCTGTTACTTTTTTAGACGGAGAGAGCAAAAAATATGACTGGGTTATAGSGGCCGATGGTGTAAATTCTACCGCCAGGGAAAAACTTGGAATAAAGTATATTGGATACGATCTCCCTGAAATGTGGTCAATTGCTGATGTTGAGCTAAACGAAGAAACTGATCCAGAATTATTTTCTCAGTGGATTATAGAGGGTCCTGAAAAGGATATAGCTGTTATGGTGCCGCTCGCACCAAATAGAGTAAGGCTTATATCTTCGACGCCTGATTGTGTAAACGCAGTACCACTCAAGCTTGATATAAAAAAAATAGTAAGGGAAGGTACTTTTAAAATCTCAGCGAGGCAAGCTGAGACGTATTCAAAAGGTAGAGTTTTGCTTGCAGGTGATTCTGCACACACTCACTCCCCTGTTGGCGGAAAAGGTATGAACTTAGGAATTGACGATGCGGTTGCAGTGGTGAAATCTATCGTAGAGAACACTACTCATGAATATAGTGATGAGAGGCAGAAGATTGGAGCTCGAATTATTCGTGATACAGAAAAAATACGGAAGATACTAGTGTCCAATAATCCTTTCGTAAAAGTACTCCTTGGACTTACGTTATTCCTTATACAACATCTATATCTTTTTAATAGAACGTTTATGCAAAAAGTGACCCGTCTGTAATATTGCCTAAATACATATGGAAATATATTAAATTCACAATCGATGACCTCACGTACAAAAAAACTCTTCTGGTTCCTTTTCTTAGTCAGTGCTCTACTTGCTCTGATACTATTATTTACATCCATCACACCTGAACACCTTGTACGTACTCTAGGTGCTCGTAATGGATATTTCCTCATTGCGCTCGTTTCGCTGYTTGGTGGGTTTTCAGCAGCTGGTGCTCCAACCTTTATAGCACTTCTTATAACCCTCACCGTCGGTGGACTAAACCCACTCCTCTTGGCCCTTATTGCTGGTGTAGGCCTAGCACTAGGAGATCTATTTATGTTCTATGCAGGGAGCAAAGGACGTGAGCTATTGAGCGCTACGTGGGATGCGCGTATGGAAAAAATACGTTTACGCTTTACCAATACTCCGCTCCTACACAAAAGTATTCCGGTCTTCAGCTATCTCTACATTGGCTTTCTTCCGCTCCCCAATGATGTACTCCTGCTCTCGTTAGCTAGTATAAAATACCCAATGAAGAAAATGGTATGGATTATCATTACTGGAGATATCACCTTTACATTAGCCATAACCACCCTTGCTGCACGTAGTGTTGGTATTTAGCTTGACATTTACCTCCATTTATTATTTAATAGTGTTATCAAGTAACTCCTGCCGAGGTAGAACATTGTCGAGTTTGATTTTGTAGGGCGGTTTTTGATTGTTAACAAGTTAGTTCAAAAAATATGCAACAAGGAGAAATTGCACGTATCATGGATAAAGGCTACGGCTTTATCAAGACTGATACTAGCGACAAAGATCTATTCTTTCACGCTAATGAACTTCTAAACTCAGAGTTCAACGACCTTCAAGAAGGTGACAAGGTTGAGTTCGAAGTTTCAGAAGGAGAYAAGGGYCCACAAGCCATCAAAGTAAGCCGAGTTTAATCTCGGTTCNAAAAAACCCCAGCTCGAAAGAGCTGGGGTTTTTTTGTATGTACTATTGATAAAACTAGTGTATAATCCCGTGCAATGGCTAAACGAAGTACAGGAATAGAAAAAGGCAAAAAGTCTCATTCTCGCAAGACAAAAAAGCGTCTTGAGATTAAGATGGAAATGCTTGCAAAGAAAGCGGTTAAAAGTTCCTTCAAAAACAGGAACAAAGGCAAGAAGTAATTTGCTGCCTCTATCGTTATCTCGATGAAACCCTAGACATCTTCTAGGGTTTTCCTTATGAACCTAGGGACTAATGTAATTGAATAATATAAAAACCGTACACATTGTGTACGGTTTTTATATTATGAACTCTTCGATGATGCTTTCTTTCTATCGTTATCAGTCAAATACTGTTTACGTAGACGAATAGCATTCGGTGTAACCTCTAAAAATTCATCAGATCGCATAAAGCCCATAGCTTTCTCAAGCGTCAAATCAAGTGGTGGTGCCAACTTAATGTTTTCATCAGTTCCTGAAGCGCGCATGTTAGTGAGCTGCTTTCCTTTGGTTGGATTAACCATCATATCCTCTCCCTTAGAAGTATTTCCAATCACCATACCTTCATAYACTTCTGTAGTYGGAGAGATATATAGTACTCCTCGTTCTTGTAGRTTGGCCAATGAGAARCCAAGTGTTTTCCCTGTTGCCATTGATACCATTGAACCTAGTTCTGTTTTTTGTATTTCTCCTGCATACGGTCCAAAATGGCTGAAAATTGACGTCATAATCCCCTCKCCCTTAGTATCAATCACCAGTTCGTTACGATAACCTAGAAGACCTCGTGTAGGTACTTCGAAGTTAAGTCGCACCTCACCGTGCTCTTGCCCCATACTGGTCATAACACCACGGCGCTTACCAAGCTTTTCGATAACTGAACCAGAAAACTCTTCTGGAACAAGAATACTTACGTCCTCAAATGGTTCGTGCTTTTTACCATCTACCTCCTTAAAGATTACTTCTGGCTGTGATACTGCCAATTCATACCCCTCACGACGCATGTTTTCAATCAGTACAGCAAGATGAAGCTCTCCACGTCCATACACCTTCATRCGTGAACCCTCAACGAAATCAACACGTAGTCCTACGTTGATCTCTAGTTCCTTTTCTAGACGTTCTCGTATCTGTCGTCCTGTTACATATTTACCAACACGTCCGGCAAAAGGTGAGTTGTTTACAAACATAAACAAGGAGATAGTAGGCTCATCAACAACAATGGCAGGCAATGCCTCTCCTGTTTCTTCTTGCAAGAGTGTCTGTCCAATGAAAATTTCAGGAATACCAGCGATCATCACAATATCACCTGCACTTGCCTCTTCTACCTCAACTTTTAAGAGGCCCTCAAAGGTAAACATTTTAGCTACTTTCCCTTTGAAATTATTTCCATCAGCATCAGTTATGTAAATTTCCTGTTTATTTTTTAGAGTACCTTTGTATATACGAGCAACTCCCATACGTCCCAAGAAGTTGTCATAGGCAAGGTTGAATACCTGTGCGGAAAGAGGCTCGTCCTTGAGATTGTCACCTGAAGCTGCTGGTACTTTTTCCAGAATAACATCAAGTATCGGCGACAGATCAGTCATGTTGTCGTCCATGTCGCGTTTAGCAAGACCATCACGTCCGATAGCATAGAGCGTAGTGAAATCTAACTGCTCATCAGTTGCACCAAGATCCATAAAGAGCTCGTACACTGCCTCCTGTGCCTTATCGACATCTGCGGCTGGCTTATCAATCTTGTTTAGAATAAGTATTGGATTTAGTCCAAGCTCAAGTGATTTTTTGAGAACGAATTTAGTTTGTGGCATAGGTCCTTCAGCAGCATCAACTATCAATAGTACTGAGTCGATAGAACGCAAAACACGCTCCACTTCTGAACCGAAGTCGGCATGGCCTGGTGTATCAAGAATATTAATCTTTGTGTCTTTATAGAAGACACTCGTGTTTTTAGCGTAAATGGTAATACCACGCTCTTTTTCAAGATCGTCTGAGTCCATTGATACTCCTTCCTTCCCTGCTCCAGTTTGCGCAAGAATGGCATCAGTAAGAGTTGTCTTACCATGGTCAACGTGAGCGATGATTGCGATGTTTCGAATTTCCATATGTTCTATAATTTTGCAAATAAAAAGACCGCCACTGCGGATTTATACGCATACTATACCTCAAATATAGCTTTCTATCAATACGTTTGATATAAAAAGCCGCGTCCCTGAGGGGCGCGGCTGACTGTACTAGATGGACTCACGTATACTAATCGAAGAAGACCCATCTGATGGCAGTGGCTATTGGTGCCACTAAAAGTAAACTCATTACCGCCATTTCTATTGGCTCTGTAGCCCACATTTCTATGTAGTCCACATTAAACAAATACAGAAGCATAATCGGCAGCACTGCTGCAAGTAGACTAACTGTTATTCGTGTTGGCCATGTAACGCGCACAATTGCGCGTATGTAGTACGCAAGAACTGCAATCCACCCAACACCAGAGGCGCCGAGAAAAATATACAGTGCTTCTGAACCAAGACCATAGAGCCCTTTTTGTGCCAAAAACACTATTAGGCACGCAAAAATCAACGGTACAGCAAGAAACTTTTTAACGTTTTCCATGTGAGATCTCCTCAAAAAAGTACGTGAATTATCTGAGTAAATAATACTTATTACTCACTGCCCTGTCAAGGCTTCTAGAGACCTCTCAGCTCTTGTATAAATTCAGCAAACTTACCTGCGTCCATGGTGCGGCCTATGCGATTTCTTATATTCATTCCTGATTTCTGTTGTACCTTAAACTTCTGTGTCATGAAATCAAACGTTGCAGTAACCTCCGATAACTCTGGAGTGGTAGATAGTAGTTCTGCAAATCTCTCTAACTCCTCTTGTCGAATGTCACCATCTTCAGTAAGACGCACTGCAGTACGACGCTGGTTAAGTGCATCTTTAATTGCTTGTAACTGACTACTTGAAGCGGTTGCTAAATTAACGTTACTAATAGTGCGCTTCATCTCACGATGTCCCAAGTATGCCTGCATCCCCTTTCGAATACCTTCGGCTGCATCCCCTGCAGAAAGACCCTTCTTTGCCAATGTAACTGGAATAGAGTCCTGTTTACGCTCCTTCAGAGCTGCCTTAATCTCCTCTCTCAAGACATCCGATGAACTCAACTCAACAGAATCCTGTATTTTTTCCCATAAAGCATTGTAGGTCTTGAGTAATGGTGTCTGGATATTATGATTTGGTTTAAACGTAAAGTTTTTGTCGATAATTTGCTTCCATGAATTCGAGCCAACAAGCTCTTTAGCTATCGCTTCTTTGTTGTTTTTACTTTCATCACTTAATCCCCTGATGAAAATATCACTGATTTGAAATTCTTCTGTAGCGATTTTTTTCTTCCCATCGGATACGTTTAAACGTAGCGTTCCTCCTGTAGTACTGAACTTTATGTTTGTTTCCACACGATAGGAAGGGTTAATATTTTTGCGAACTGCATTCAAAAATCCATTCTTTGTTTCTTCTATAACCTCCTGAATAAGCTTGAGTTGCTTATCTGCATTTTCGACTGTCTTTGTATTAATTCCTTTTTCTTCAATAGTACGTGCTCCTTCGAGTTTTTTTAGAAGACCGCCAACATAACCGTCAAAACTATTAAAAGGAGCTCTTTGTTTACCCTTGCTCTGTCCATCCAGTAAGTTTTTTATTTCTGACTCAATTACTTTACGTGGCAGCACTGTAAGTTTACCTGGCCGGAAGACTCCTTCAATTCTATTTTCTACATCTAGTGTCCGTCCAAATATTGGATTACTCTCCAAGTCAGAATAAATCTTTTCGATTCGTTTAGCTCGCTTTTTAATCTTGGATTGTTCCTCATTCATGCGCCGACTTAAGTCATCGAGCACACTACCGTCTTGCGAAGCAAATATAAGATCCTTCCATTCAGATTCATATAAGTTAAGGCTTCCCTTCATTTTTTCCGCTTCGTTTGGCAAAAGTTCAGTTTCATTTTGAATAGTTCTCTTACCAAAAATACTACCCTTAAGGTGTTCTAGAAGAACCTCGTGTATCTCTAGATCAAGTTCTGAGCGTCTATTTTGTTCAGCGAGTACCGCGATTTCACAAACGCGCTTATCTTTACGTGGATCTACCTCTCTTGGCTTGAGCCACCTCTCGCCCTTCTTATGTCCACTCTTCTTGTCATCATTAGTACGATTAAAATATCCTAGTACTGTCGCAAATCCAGGAAATAGCTCATCGAGGACCATAGCAYTACTCTTAGGAGACCCTAATGAATGCAAGAAGTCAGAATAGCGGTTACTGGTATCGATATTAGATAAGTACGGCCCTCGTGCTACTGCCTTCTCCATCCAGCCCATTTTTATGAATGACTTTTGCCCCACTGTACGTAAGGCTCGTTTTACATCAATCTCAGTTACTGCTTCAAAAGGAAATACTAGRTCAATATTATTTTTCTTCTGACTATTTACCATCTCCTTATACTTATTGAGCAGTCCATTTACCTTTTGTGTAAATGCCTTTACTATCTTGTCTTCAATCTTCGCTATRCGYTCACTTTGTTTTTTACCGTGCAACTTCTCCATTTCTTTCAATCGTCCTGCCGAACCTCCCAACATGGTAAGAAGTGCTATAAATTCAAGAGAGAGCGCGAGTGTTGCGTTTTTAAGTACTTCATAGCCAACACGTGACTGTCGCTCTGACTCACTTAAGTCATCTCCGTAACGTCGACTGACTATTTCATCAATTTCGTTGCGAGGATCTAGTATGTCCATAACGTTTGCTAGTCGGGTATCAATACTAACAAGATCAGCATCAAGCTCATCCTCTGCAGTATCAAGATTTTTYGAAACATTAACGTCACCAGCAGTAATATCGTTGGTAGCATTTTGTATTATTTCAGTAAGTTTTTCAATTTCAGTGAAATCCAATTTCAATGGTGGTGGAGCAATAGAAATTTCATTTACATTAACATTTCCTCCATATACAGATTTAATACCATTGGCCACTATGAGACTAAGTTCTTTTGCAGGATCTGCCAATCGCTTATTGTATTGTTCAGTAATCTGTTTTGCTGCATCCTTTAAGTTAGTAAGCCTGAATGGTATTTCCTTTGGATCGACAGGAGGCTGAAACTTAAAGAATGTACTATAGAGAGAATCAAGAATTGTCATCGCGGCAGTTTCTCGGAGAATGCCCGTAAGCTCACTTCGCTGATCAGTGAATTCAGAAAATAATGGCAGTGCCTCTTCTTGAAATTGAACCACTAATGCGTTCATAACGAACTGAGGATTTACCATCTGATCATCAGTAAGGGTAATATTATTTTTTTCAGCAAAAGCACGAATTTGATTTCTCGCTTTTTCTATTTTAGGTGTTATTTTACCTGCTGTCATTGCCTCATGTCCTGTAAGGGATTCTGCATCACTTACAGAAATACCGACAAGCGCAGCTAGCGACAACGCTTTGGGACCTAGTCCAGCAGTAGATGAATACGGAATATTCCAGTTTTTTGCTAGTTTTTGTGCAGCAGAGTCACCAGATTCAGCACGTACCGCTATTTCCATACGGCGACGAAGTTCATCGGGAATTTCAGCTGCGTCATTAAGTAGTGCGTATTCTGAAGTATCGGCACCATCTCCACTCGGTATTAATGAAGTAATCCAATTAAATAATTGTGACGCTGCTTTTTCTTCGCCACCTGGTTGTGTTACCTGATTTAGCTCCTCTTCAATAGCTGCTCGATTAGGTTCGATAAGTGCGGCAATATCTTGAGCTCGCTCAACATTTTTATCAGCATTTACCAAAGCAAGAAAAATGGCAAAAGTGGAACCTGTAGTAATTAGTGCTCTGGTAGGATTTTTTGCAATCACTCCTGCTAAAGCTCTCGTCTTACTCTTTGCTTCCACTAGTGCTGTTTCAGTTCGTTGCTTAAATATATATGACTGTGAAGCAAAGGCAGTGAATGCAACAGTGGCGGCTGCAACCCATGCAGCAGGGTTACTTGATGGTGTTATGGTAAGAGGTGTAGCCATTGCTGCGGCAAGAATAAAAGAGGAAGCAGTTACCAACGAACTGGTTTCCATAAAAGTAGTAGCTGCTTCAATACCGCGAGCAGCTCCAATTTTTGATAGCCAAACTTGCCCACGACGTAAGCCATATACGGGAATTCCTAAAAGTTTATAGGGTGCCATATTCTGTTGCACATACTTTGGCATATTAAGAAGTTCTTCTTCTTTACTAGTGATCACTTTAGACATCGCTTTTGCAATTTCTACAGAAGCTTCTTTACGAGTCTTAGCTCGTGGTGTTTGATCGGGTAATTTGTCTGCCCATTCATTTACTTTTTTTGCAATACCCTTTGAATCAGGGCCATTATCTTTTATAGTGTCATTAATAATTGTAATAACATCCGCAACCTTTTCGGCTCCTTCGCTATCCATACCAGGTGTCGCAATTTGTGCACTTATCTGCTCAACTGTTTGTCCTAAAGGCGCTGTCTTGAGCCTTTTCTCAAAAGCCTCGAATTGCTTATATCCAATCTTGCTATCCTTATTTGTCTTGATCATCTCCTCACCTTGCGCCTTTATGTGTTTCCATTCTTCTAGGGCATAAGCTCGTGCAATAACAGAACGAATACGTTCTTTATTATTTTCCATCAATCCTGATGTATTTGAATTTTCTTTCAGTTTTTCAAAAACCTCTTCTAGAGCCTGACTAGATATCAATGTGTCAGGAGTAGAACTACGCGTAAGATTTTCGACATACCCCATCAAATCTTTTAGAGGACCTTTACCATCAAGTGCTTTTAAAATATCAGCATCTGACAAAAGCACTTCTTTCGTGTTCTCAACTGTACCTAAGGGTGTCTCGGAGCTTGCCATAATATATAGTATTCATATTTTAGCATGTGAGTTATGACTGAGTGGGACACTTGTGTGTAATTGGGTATAAGCAGTACCCTCTCCATATTTGTTTGCTACTCTACAGCTACATGAAATTATATCTCCCTGAAAAGCTTCGACCCTTTCTCCCCCTCATTCCAACCATCGCTCTTGTCGCTGGTTTTATTCTCGATGTGTTTACAATAGACCGCCCAGATGCTCTCTTTGAAAATATTGTTATCGGTGGGCATTTAGTTCTCAGTGCTCTTATTATTCTCATCTTACAAAGACGTAACGAAGAGGGTTCTGAATCCACTCGAATTCTACTACTTAGTATATTGCAATTTAGTTTCGGTAACTTGGCAAGCGCACTAATGGTTCTCTATGCACGTAGCGGAACGTTCGCCGGTAGCGCGATATTCATTCTTTTGCTAGCAGCATTRTTTCTAGGAAATGARGTACTTAAAAAYCACTACGCTCGCGTACACTTGCGTGTCGTTATTTGGTTTACCCTTCTCCTTACCTACAGCACTCTCATAGTACCTGTCGTAATTAATCGATTGGGTGCACTGGTGTTTCTTTTAAGTACCGTACTTGTAGGATTAGTAGGAATGCTATTCACTGGTATTCTTTTCCGCAACAGACAAGACACCGCCACTCCAAGAAAAATACGCCTCACACTTATCGCCATTATTATTGGATTTAGTACACTCTATTTTTTAAACCTCATTCCTCCAGTGCCACTAGCCCTCAAACATATTGGTATCTACCACAGTGT
The DNA here is from genome assembly GCA_002401925.1 of Candidatus Kaiserbacteria bacterium. GTDB lineage: Bacteria > Patescibacteriota > Minisyncoccia > Phycocordibacterales > UBA2100 > UBA2100. The sequence continues at coordinate 72,330 of NVUN01000003.1, read as the reverse complement.
TGTACGCAGTGGTGGTACCTATACACTCACCTACGAGAATGCACGTTGGTATAATTTCTGGAGAGACACGAACAAATCATATTCGCACATAGCTGGTACTCCGGTGTATTGTTTTTCTAACGTATTTGCACCAACAGATCTACAAACAGAAATTAACCATCGTTGGGAGAAGTACAATACGGAAAACAACGAATGGGACACCATGGCGCGTATTCCTTTCCCTATTCTTGGTGGAAGAGCAAATGGATATCGCGGCTACACCCAAACAATGCAAGTCGATACTGGTCTCTGGAGGTGTAGCGTAGAAACCGCTCGCGGTAATCTTATAGGAAGAACCGTCTTTGATGTCGTGCCTGGTACACCACAATTACGTACTCGTGAGCTTTAGCGATAGTGGGATGACCGTTCTTGTTCAATTCTCTGAACTCCTTCAATTGCTTTTTCTGGAGTTATTTTTTTCTCTTTTAAATCGCGACGAATATTTTCGATTTGATCGATCTCAGAATCAGTTGGTCCCATACGAATAATTTGCTCTTTGAAAGCGAGTTCTCCGAGAGCTTGTCCAATTGTTATCTTCCCAGCCTTTTCGATATTTTTCATATAAAAATACTACCATATTGAAAATATGCAGACATATGCGACTATGTATTGTATATGAATGAAAATATACCTGAGAAGATCAACGAGGCGCGAGAACGAGGTGATGAAAAATACTTAAAGAATGCAGCGAAGAAATCTGGTCGCACTCATTCTCTGCATGTAGACGAAAAACATACTTACGAGGCGTACGCTTCGGGAGAGTTGGAGCGAGAAGAGGAGATGCGTAAACTTAAAGAAAGTACGAACGAAGATACTCACCCCATTAACTAGCTACCATTCTATCTCTCTTTCTCCTTTTTTCTTTAAGTATTGATTTGCCTGACTAAAATGTTCCAATTAAAGGTAAATCTGAGAGTGACAACAACAACAAAGTGTAGTATAAATAAATACGGAAAGTGTAACAACAACGAGAAGGATGTGTAATTATGTACTTTGATTTTGAATGCTTCAGACAGTACTTGTTGAAATACTATGATCTCTTGATTGTAGCGATAAACACAAGCTGGATAAGAGAGTTCGACGTGGCAGTACAAGGAATCGAAGATTTTGGAGACGATGACACTACAGCTAAATTCCCAAAGGCCTTCAAGATGTGGAGGACAGGAATCAAATCTCCAACTGATTTCGTACTGAAATATGTGATATTTTTTCCCTTTGTTTGTATTGGCATGGTTGCTTTCGTCAGTACAGCTCTCTTGAAAACAACGCTCTGGGTTACATCGTGGCCTATCGGACTTACCTTATGTTTTCTACTTTCATTTAGAGGGAGCACTAAAAAATCACAGTAATAAGTGTCGCCCCTTACATTAAAGCCACAATCCTATCTTGGATTGTGGCTTTTTTATTAACTACCACTCTATCTCTCTTTCTCCTTTTTTCTTTAGGTATTTATTTGTCTGACTAAAATGTTTGGACCCAAAAAAGCCATTGTATGCTGAGAATGGCGAAGGATGTGCTGCGGTGAGCACTAAGTGTTTTTTAGTATCGATAGATTCTCCCTTCGCTTTCGCATAATTTCCCCAGAGCATGAAAACAACTCCCTCTCTCTCGGATGAAAGTGCACTAATTGCTGCGTCAGTAAATTCTTCCCAACCCTTCTTTTGGTGACTCCCAGGATCATGCGCACGTACGGTAAGTGTCGCATTGAGCAATAAGACTCCCTGTTCCGCCCAACGCTCCAGATTTCCTTCCTTCTCTATCGTGTGTGATAGATCAGACTCAATTTCTTTAAAAATATTTCTTAGTGATGGTGGTAATTTCACACCTTCGCTCACAGCAAAACATAATCCGTTTGCTTGATGTTCCCCGTGATACGGATCCTGACCGATGATAACTACTTTCACAGAGTCAAAAGGACAGGCATCAAATGCGCTAAAAATGTTTTCTTCTGAGGGGTAAACTTCTCCCTTATCGTATTCCTGACGCAAGAAATCGGCAAGTGACTGAAAAGATGCAGAATTGGTTATCTCACTTAGGCGTTTTTCCCACGAGGTTTCTAAATGTAGCTCCTTCATTTTTCTATACTACCACCAGCGGCATTACTAAAAAACCCCGCAGTTTCCTGCGGGGTTTTTTGTGTTATTTACGGAAACAATCRCGGCACTTMARGTTACTAGTGTCACGTGGTTCAAATGGCAAGCTTGTGATAGCTCCRCCACAATCAGCACATGTCCAGTTACCTTCGTGCGTAGGGCGATCTGCTCGTGATGCACTCTCTTGTCCTTTCTTGTGACAATCGAGACACTTGAGCGAATCAGCTCGCGCTGGATCAGGTTCGAATGGTAACTCAGTAATAGCAGCTCCACAGCCACCACACTTCCAGTCACCAGTGAACATTTTTCGTTCGTCGTTCATTGTATTGTGAGTTAGTTACTAAGGTGTGTGTTCTCTACTCGACTCGATTGTAAGAACCTCACAACCTTTTTTTCGAAAACCTATCCCAAGTATATCATATGCTATACTTCGCAACGCATTATATATATGAATACCCCTGCACTCGAAGTAAAAAATCTAAGAAAACTCTACGGCAAGACTGTTGCAATAGAGGACATATCTCTCACCCTTCCAAAAGGAGCTTTCTTAGGACTTCTGGGACCAAATGGTGCCGGTAAATCAACTCTCATTAACTGTATTGTTGGKGTAAACAAAATCACTCAYGGKTCYATARMMACCTTTGGACAYGACGTTGTACACGACTACCGTGCATCACGCAGTACTCTTGGTGTCGCACCACAAGAATTTAATGTCGATATTTTTGCTAAAGTATGGAATATACTTGATTATGTCGGTGGATACTACGGAATCAAAAAAGAAAAACGTTATGCACGCATTGAAGAACTCCTCACGCAATTTGATCTACATAAGCATCGGGAAAAAACCTTTCAACAGCTTTCAGGTGGCCTAAAACGTCGTGTTATTCTTGCRCGTGCCATGGTRCACGAYCCYGAACTCYTAATTCTTGATGAGCCGACTGCAGGAGTTGATGTTGAACTACGTCGTGAACTTTGGAAGTACCTACAAGACCTTTCTAAGGCAGGTAAAACTATTCTCCTCACATCTCACTATCTTGAYGAAGTRGARCTTCTTGCAGACCGCTTTGCCTTTATTGAYGGAGGACGCATTATTGCTGAGGGCTCAAAAGAAAAAATGCTTGCAGGTGGTAAAAAGCTTGAGGATATTTATCTTGAACTAACTAGTAAAAAGAACGTATGAACTGGATAGGACTCTACACATTAATACGAAGAGAAATTGAGCGCACATTTCGTGTGATTATTCAGACAATTCTTAGTCCACTGATTTCTGCAACACTCTTTATATTTGTCTTTGGAACAATCGTGGGTACGCGTATCGAAAATATTGGAGGTGTCGAATATATTGTCTTTGTCTTCCCCGGTATTCTTATCATGAACGTCCTGACTTCAGCTTTTACACATGCTTCAAGTTCAATATATTTTGCTAAATGGATTCGATCAATTGAAGAAATGCTTGTAGCACCACTTTCATATTTTGAAATAATGCTTGGTAGTGTCCTTAGTTCCGTTGCTCGTGCTCTTATAATTGCACTCTGTATTGTTGGAATAGGTATTCTCTTTGGTGCMGTACACATGTTTAGCTATCCTTTGTTTYTCTTTTATATAATCAGTATCGCTATTGTCTTTAGCCTACTCGGTATTATCACTGGGCTCTTGGCCAAAACTTTCGAGCAATTAACTGCGTTGAGTACCTTTGTTATTCTTCCGTTCTCTTTCTTGGGAGGTATGTTCTATACACTTGATATGCTTCCTGCTTCGTTTCAGAAAATTGCCCTTCTCAACCCATTCTTCTACTTTGTTGATGGAGTTCGTTACGCCATGATAGGTATTCATGATTCCAACTTACTCATCGGAGCAGCGGTTATTGTCGGTCTTGTTATTACTCTAGGCTCATTTGTMTGGTGGATTTTCTACACTGGATGGCGTATTCGTGAATAATCGATACAATATATTTATGTATACAATTCTAAAAATAGTTACCGTTGTAGTACTTTCTTCTATTGCCTTTGTACTCTGGGCAGTGATGGTAGGACAATAGTCTCTACCGACACACGGGACACTTACAGCCAAAGGGTGCTATGAATTCATCCACGTACTCTTTGCCATAGTCATATCCTAACTCCTCCCCTTCCTTTATGTCACGTAGTGCATAGAACTTAATCTGGCCATTCTCTATTTCAGCTTCAACATTTGGTCTACATAAATGATTGATATATCGTGCAGTATTAGTTCGTGCTGCTCCATCAATTGTRTAGTYGTCATCRATTTCAAAAAGATATTTGGTYAGGCGATTYTCAGCTTCTGCTGAGGTAATTCGTTCACCAGTATATTCGATAATATAATCACCTTTTTTAATATTTTGAGATGCGAAAAGACCAAGCCCCATACCAAGAGGTGCGCGTCGTACCAGATATTTGTTTTGTGTATTCTGCATAAATCGGTAGTATAATAAGCATCATGGATATTTATGCAAGCGCACCAAGCTTCCCTTTTGCGGGTATTGCCTTTTTAGTGATCCTAACGATATTTCTTATTTATAGTGGCGTACTTATCTACCACTGGTTTTCTTTGAGTATGCATACGCGCGCACCCATTATTGCTACTATCATTTATGGTAGCTTCAGTGCCCTCTTTATATTTCTTATTCTTATTAGTCTTCTAGCGCTTCGCACGGTATAGATATGAAACAAATTGCATTCAAAAAAAGCTTACACTTCCAGGATGGCGAAGTGGTCCTTCAAGTAGTTCGTAAGCATTGGTTTGCTCTTCTCTCTGACTCCACAGGAGTACTTCTTGCTGCCATAGCACCTTTTATTATCATTCCTCTCATTGCGCCATATGTGAATGCTAATCCAGCGTTTATTGTTTTCATTATTTCCCTTTGGCTTCTTATAGCTCTCGCAATGTTGTTTACTGTATGGACCAACTACTATCTCGATATATGGATAGTTACTGATAAACGTATTATCAATATAGACCAAATACATCTCTTTAATCGCGATGTCTCTACACTACGTATGGAACGTGTTCAAGATATTAAGGTAGAGAAATATGGAGTCTTCTCTACTATTTTTGACTTCGGAAACCTACAAGTACAAACCGCTGGGCCTGAATCCAGTTTCTATTACATCAACGGTATCCCAAACCCAAGTAATATACGTAACACAATTCTTGAACAAGTAGATATGGCTACCGAGCACAAAAACCGTCTTGAGTATAATACTGAGCAACGTCCGAGCGAAAGTGAGTAAGGCGACACGTATACGCTTTTTTGCTACTATTCCCCAATGACAAAACTACCGACAGAGAGCTATAAAGGTGTCCGTGATTTTTACCCTCGCGACAAATTCATACAAGACTACTTACTAAACACTGTGGCACAGGTATGTGAGAGTTTTGGGTACGAATCCTATCATGCCTCAATACTTGAAAACGCAAATCTCTACAAGGCAAAAACTAGTGAAGAAATAGTTAACGAGCAAACGTACACATTTGAAGACCGTGGTGGACGCGAAGTAACTCTACGTCCTGAAATGACTCCCACAACGGCACGCATGGTTGCTGCCCGCTCACGAGAGCTCGGCTTTCCATTACGTTGGTATTCATTACCAAACTGTTTTCGCTATGAGCGACCACAACGAGGACGTCTTCGCGAATTCTGGCAACCAAATGTTGATATCTTTGGTTCTGCTGGAATTGATGCTGACATAGAAATACTCGCTCTTGCACATAAGGTGATGACTTCTTTTGGTGCCCTTGAGAGTGACTTTGAAATTCGTATTAATGATCGCCGAGTATTTGAACAAATTTTTGATGCAGCTGATATTGATACTGGTACACGCAAAAGTGTTATGTCACTTCTTGATCGTCGTGCCAAGATTGATAACTTCGAAAGTGCTTTAACTGAACTTACCGGAGACAAGGCTCCTCAGCTACTAACTCTACTAGAAAGTGCAGCGACTAACCCATTACTTGAAGAGCTTCATGGTCGTCTCATAGAACTTGGTATTACCAACGCTCATATCGATACCTCAATAGTACGTGGTTTTGACTACTATACCGGTATGGTATTTGAAGTGTTCGATACTTCTCCTGAGAACAAAAGGGCGCTTGCCGGAGGTGGACGTTACGATAATTTACTTGAGATGTTTGATGTTGATACTATCCCTACGGTTGGTTTTGCTGTGGGGGATGTCACACTGCGTGACTTTCTTGAGACACACAACCTCCTTCCTGAATATGTTTCCCCTACCGAAATAATGTTGTGTGTACTTAATACCGAAGCTACAAAATTTGCGAACACAATTGCTACTGCACTACGTGAGCAAGACATACACGTTGCTGTAAATTATTCATACAAAAAGGCAGGTGACCAGATAAAATTAGCTGACAAGAAATCCATTCCTTTTGTTGCTTGTATTGGTGCACAAGAAGTAGAGAGTAATAAACTTACTGTGAAGCATCTCGCGTCTGGTGACCAAAAGGAACTCTCAATAGAAGACGTTGCTGATCATATCTTTACTCAAGAACTCTAGTATGCGCGTTATAGTTTTTGACATAGAAACGAGTAACCAATTTTCTGATGTTGGTTCGGGTGATCCCACTGCACTAGATATCTCTGTAGTATGTATCCACGACTCCGAAACAGATCAATATCACTCCTTCTTACAAGAAGATTTTCCTAAATTATGGAAATATATTGAAGTGGCCGATATGCTTGTCGGATACAACTCGGATCATTTTGATATTCCACTGTTGAATAAGTACTACCCAGGAGACTTAACACATATTAAAAGTTTGGATCTACTAAAGGAAATTCACGCTTCTTTGGGGCGTCGTATTAAACTTGATGTGGTTGCTGAGGCAACACTTGGACAAGGTAAAAGTGCACACGGCTTACAAGCGATAAAGTGGTGGCGCGATGGTGAATACCAGAGAGTTATCGATTACTGTATACAAGACGTTAAAGTTACCAAAGAAGTCTACGAATACGCGCTCGAGCACCAGAAAGTGAAATACAAAGATTTAGGAAAGATAAAAGAAATTTCTCTTGATACGAGTACATGGGGAGATAAAGAGGACTCCTCTCTTACACATACACTACCGTTTTAAATAAAAAGAGCCTAGCACAAGTAACATGTGTTAGGCTCTTTCAACTTTTTAGGAACTGCCAAGCAGTGCAAAGATTACGACAAAACCGCCTGAGATGGCGCCTGCGATGAGTAACCACCACGAAAACGGAATTTGTGAAATCAAACTACGTTCTGGCTCCTCTCCTGCCTCGTAWTCGTCATACCCTTCGAGATGTTCGGGTATTAACGGAACATCTTCAATACTGTCCGTACCATCGTCACGATCACTCATGGTTTTTCTCCTCTAGAGTTGGAAGCAGATTATGCACCATATTACTATACTGTCAATAATACTGTCGCTACAATTCCAACGGCAAGTACTAATCGATAGATAATAAACACGTAGAGTGTATTGTTTTGTAAAAACTTAAGCAGTAAGTGAATCACTAAGAGTGCTACAACAAAAGAAGCAATGGTGCCAGCAATCATATAGCCACTTATCTCCCCTAGTCCTAGATCAAGCGCTTTTTTTGCACCAGCACCAAGAAGGAGTGGAACTCCAAGTAGAAATCCGAAGCGAGCTGACTCCCCACGACTCATACCAAAAAGCATCCCGGCCGATATCGTCATCCCTGAGCGACTTGTACCAGGAATCAATGCAAGTGATTGAAATAGCCCGATAATTAAGCCACGCTTCCATCCATTAGCAATTACAGTGAAGCGGGACAAGTACCCCGAATGTTTCTCGGCTATAAACATAATTACTGAACCAAACACAAGTGTACCTGCTACAAGTAGCGGGTTCCTAAAAGTAGTTGCCATAATATCCTCAAGTAGTAATCCTAAAATAACGGCAGGTATTGTTCCGGCGATRAGCGCTAAAACTATTTCTTCGTTACCAAAAAGTGATTGTCGTGCCAAGACTTTTTTTGGTATTCCAATTGCCGCAATAATCAACGAACTAATATCTCGCCAAAAATATACAACTATCGCAGTAGCCGTTGCAAAGTGCAGTAATGCATCAAACGCCAAATCAGACTCACCAATTGAACCAAGTATTTTATGGGCCAAAATAAGGTGCCCAGACGAGGAAATGGGAAGAAACTCAGTTAATCCCTGAACGATTCCAAGAGCAATATGTGAAAAAATAGCAGCATCAAACATGTATGATACAATCCTACAACATTATTGTTAGTTAACAAAATATTAAAAAGAACATGGAAAATTCAAAAACAAATTACACCGTTCCAGTTGCCATTCTAGGAGCTGGAGCTTTAATCGCCGCAGCACTCTATTTTGGTGCTGGAACAAGTAACGGCACTACAGTTGTCGACTCTACTCCGGAAGTACCAACCGTAGCGACACCAATTGCAGAGGTACAAGCAGACGACCACATCAAAGGTGACGCTGATGCAAAAGTTGTTATCGTAGAGTACTCAGATACTGAATGTCCTTATTGTAAGGGACACCACACTACGCTGCAGCAACTTATCGATACATACGACTCAAGTGAAGTAGCATGGGTATACCGTAACTTCCCTATTGCACAGCTTCACTCAAAGGCATTKAARCAAGCAGAGGCACTTGAGTGTGCAGCTGAACTTGGTGGTAACGATGGTTTCTGGAAATATACCGACCGACTCTATGAACTCACACCATCAAACAACAAGCTCGATATGGCTCTGTTGCCAGAAATTGCTGAGTTTGCAGGCCTTGACGTTACTGCATTCAACCAATGTCTTGAAAGTGGTGACATGGCAGAGCGTGTTCAGGCTGATCTTGATGAAGTAGTTGCAGCAGGAGGACGTGGAACTCCACACAACATTATTCTTGTGGGTGGTGAACAATTCCCCCTTGGAGGTGCTCAGTCATTTGACACTATGAAGCAAATTATTGATCAGCTACTTACACAGTAGATCCAATCATGAAGTAAAAAACCCTTGCAAGCGCAAGGGTTTTTTTATTGCATCGCATCGCGCAGTGCACAATATTCACAATCTCCTTTCTTGTGATCAGCACAGCGCTCCTCCCAAAACGACATGGTTAAAATTTCAGTACTTATCTTCTGAATTTCCTTTATYAATACATCTACATCAGCACCYGTGATATCAAATTCTTCAAAGATATATTTACCATTATCTTTTGGTTGTATGAAATCTATGGCACCACGTTTCATCACAAATCGTCCATCAAGATCAAGAAGCATCTTGTAGAACACCAATTGTCTGAAATAGTTTCCCGAGTCTTTTGCTTTTGTGTTACCTAGTAAGTGGTTTCTTGATTTAGGTTTTCCTGTTTTGTAATCAATTACAGTGACGCCGTCTGAATGTATCTCTACCTTATCGAGCTCTCCACGTACTCGTAACTGAGGTAGTTCTTCAAGAGAAAGTGACACGACTGTATCAACTTTGTATTCGTTTTTTACCTCGGTAAACCACTTCCCTTCGTATGCATCAAACCATCCACTGAGGGCCTCGCCTCCTCTCTCTTCTATCTCTTGATACGTTGGTCCAGAAAGCGCGCTGCGAGTAAGGGCATCATTAAATGCATTTAGTAGCACTTCCTTTGTGCCGATTTTTCCATCAAAAAATGTGTTCAATGCTTTGTGAACTACTGTCCCTAATACCATATGCTTGTTTGGTATTTTAGGAATACGTATGAGATTGCTATAGAAATAGCTCCATGGGCATGTAAGGTAATTATTGATAGCAGTCACTGAAAGCCCTTGTTCTACAAACAGGTCTTTTAAATAATCGGTGTCAGCGACACTTAGATGCACTGCCTCAGGAATCTTCTTTAAAAATACATCAGGGGTAATGGTAGCTTCGAATTCATCAGTTGATATATCCTCCTTAATCCCTTCATGCATTTCTTCAATAAATTGTGTCGGGAGTCTTTCTTTTCCGCTCTGTGCAACACGCCCGTAACTTACCAACACAGCTTGTCGTGCGCGCGTGAGTGACACATAGAACAACCGTCTCTCATCTGCATTATCTTGCACGTCTTCACTCTGAAGTGGTAGCGAGAAAATAGACATACTCCGCTTATTCCCCCAATGGGTATCCCACGCTCCCACAAGATATACATAGTCAAACTCCAGACCTTTTGAACGATGGCCTGTCATTAAGCGTACTCCGGCGTTTTTTCCACCACTGCTTTTTGTAATACTAATATGATATTCGTCGAGTAAATCAAGATGATGAATTAAGTCTTTAAGTGTGTAGTCTCGATTACCTGCAGCTAGCTGTTCAACATCACGTGCTAACCCACTAAGTTTTTCAAGCATTTCTACTGAGCGTGTTGAGTTAAGAATCATAGTCAAAAAACCAGACTCATCTAGCACAGTATTAAAGACATCAATCACTGGATCGTTATGTCCGGACTGTGCCCACTTTGTCAGCCGCTTCGCAAATACCGAAATTGCYTTAGGTTCACTTACCGTAATTTCTTTRAGAGTTTTTTCACTATATATTGAATCGTAYAATGGCTTTCTGTTACGTGCGCGATGTTTAAGGATCTTAAATACATCGAGTGGCTGAAAACCCAAAAAACGTGCATGCAACGCCCGCGCCAATATTTCTTCGTTACCGAAATCAGCAACAGCACGCAAGAGAAGAATGAACTGAGCAATTTCTGGATCATCTAAAATATTACGATTTGATTCAACCGTGTATGGAATACGTTCGCGTTCAAGRGCTCGCGCAATGTACCCTGCGTCAGCATTGGTACGATAGAGAACTGCAATCTCCTGTGCAGGYACTCCTTCAGCAATATGTTTTTCAATATCTCGTGCAACCCACAATGCTTCAAGGTCATCATTTGAAAAGGTTCGTAATTCTACTGCTTCGTTTTCAATAGCAGCATGTGACATTAATTCAGTACGTTCTATGTTTTCACCTGAGGCAGTAATGACACTATGTGCCACATCTAAGATTTTTTGTCCTGATCGGTATGAGTTTTTAAGTGTTACCAATAGGGCCTCAGGATACTTCTTTTTAAAGTACAAAAAGTTTTCTAGAGATGCCCCTTGGAAGCGAAAAATGGCCTGTTTCTCGTCTCCGACAATGAATAGGTTAGGAGTTGCATGAAAGTCCACCAAGAGCTCTAAGAGCCTGTTTTGAGCTGTATTGGCGTCCTGRTGCTCGTCAGCGAGTACATACTGATATTCTTCTTGTAAGCGTTGCAGTACATCTCTATCCTCTTCCAGACGGGATACAACAACACCGATCATGTCTTCATAATCGTATAGCTTTTTCTCCCGCATGAGTTTTTCATACTGCTCATATATTTCTATGAGCTCCTTGTTTCGCTCAATACGTTTCTGTGTTTTCTGGTGCTCAGTCTTCATCTTACCCTTGTAGGCACCTTTCTCATTATAAAGATCTTCGCGCTTCAAAAAGTCTTTCTCACTCAGATCTACTAAAGTAGCGAATGCTTCAGGGTCTACATATTCTCTTTTTAGTTCGCTAATGGCTGAAAGACAATCGCGGACATAAGCAAAGTTATCGTAAAAAGGTCGCAGCTGTTCGAGGTGTTCTTTTTCAGCAAGAATTTCCCGCATCAATAGAACGCGATCAATATCTGTAATAGCGTCCGAACTTATCAAGCGAGGAAAGTCATCAGGGAAACGTTGAATGGTTGTATTACAAAATGCATGGAAGGTGTAGATACCGACACGATATCCGTCAGGACCAATCATCGAGACCAATCTCTTACGCATAGCTGCAACACCCGCTTCAGTAAAGGTCAGAGCTAGAATAGAAGACGGTTCAGCGTCGGTCTGCTTGAGAATGTTGGCGATGCGCAGTGTAAGTATCTGAGTTTTTCCCGTACCAGGACCAGCAATAACCATAACTGGACCTTCGACAGTATCAACCGCTTTCTTTTGCTCAGCGTTAAGCATAGCGTAGCGCTTGTTGAACTCTGGAGTTGTTCGTGGACGTACCATGACCCTAGTATACAACATACGTGCTGTATGCTGTTTCTAATAATATCGATAGGTACTCGTGTCAATTACTATTCTTTTTTTAATTGTAATCTTTAGCGATTTTTGCTAATTTACTTACAGACTATCCTGCTTACAGAAAGGAGTGCTCAATGGAAGCACAAAAAATAGAAGACGCTTTTAACGAAGGTGACCATACTCTTCGGAAGTTCCAACTCGAAGCCTTCAACGCCGAGCTCGTATGCCGCGCAGACAGGTCCTTACGTGGCGTCCTCGATAATTGGTATTCATCTGCGCATTGTCGCTGGATATGTGCCGAGGGACGCACTCTAGTAATAGCTGGAGAGCTCGAAAAGGCCATGCGTTGGTTGGGTTTTATGCAGGGAGTTCTTTGGGTGCTTGGTATTTCGTCTATTGACGACTTACGCAAGACCAACGCACCAGAAGGTTCTGAGTTCGTTAAATAGAAAAAAGGTCGCGAGTATTACTTGCGACCTTTTTATTATGTATTCATTACCGCATGGGACACTGCCTCAACAATACCTTCGTCAAATGGCTCAGGGATGATTTTGTCAGCTGTAGGATTTTCTACAATTGCTGCCAACGCTTCTGCTGCTGCAATTTTCATGTCGTCAGTAATTTTAGATATACCTCCATCAAGTGCTCCTTTAAATATTCCAGGGAACACCAATGAATTATTTACCTGATTGGGATAATCAGATCGTCCTGTTGCGATTATTACCGCACCAGCATCCTTGGCTACTGCTGGATCTATTTCTGGTACTGGGTTTGCGAGAGCAAAGATAATGGGATCATCATTCATAGTGGCAACCATTTCAGCAGTTAAAATATCTGGTGCAGAGACACCGATAAATACATCTTTACCTACTACCGATTCTTTAATACCTCCACAAATTTCACTAATGGCACAACATTCAAGTATTTTTTCTTGAGCAACATTCAAGTCATCTCGGCATTTGGAAACTATTCCTTCGCTATCCACTATAGTTACTCGTGGGAACCCAGCCTTTTGTAAAAGAGACACAATGGCAATACCAGCAGCACCTGATCCAGTCACCACAATTTTTATATCTTCTTTCTTTCGATTGGTGACCTTAAGCGCATTAATTAATCCAGCAAGCACAACAATTGCCGTACCATGCTGATCATCGTGGAATACAGGTATATCAAGGAGGGCTTGCAGTCGCTCTTCAATTTCAAAACAGCGAGGTGCTGAAATGTCTTCAAGATTAATACCGCCAAAGGTTGGTGCAATGCGGACGATTGTATCAACTATTTCATCAACATCTTGTGTTGCGAGTGCGATAGGAAAAGCACTTACATTTGCAAAAGTTTTAAAAAGCACACACTTCCCTTCCATGACTGGCAGCGCTGCTTCAGGACCAATGTTTCCTAAACCAAGAACTGCTGAACCATCAGTGATTACTGCAACCATTTTTTTTGTAGCAACAAGATCCCGTGCGCGCTCAGGGTTTTCTACAATTGCTTGTGAGACTGCAGCAATACCGGGTGTATATGCAATCGAAAGATCGTCCTTGTTTTTCACGGGGAAAGTACTCTCTATTGTAATTTTTCCTCCTGTTTCCTCATGCCGTCGTAGCGACTCTTCGTTATAATTCATTCGAAAATTATACCTCAGTGACGCTCATGAAGCACGTACGATATCTCCTCATTTCTACTCTTATAGACCAACAAGGTGAGCTGTGCACAAACCCCTTGCGCTTGACGGTACACAGGTATATAGTTGCCAAAATTATGATGACAATAAACGAAAAATCGTACGAAGTGAAGGACATCATGCGTCCTGCTGTTTTTGTTAATTCAACAGCAACACTTAAAGAAACTCTGCAGAAAATGATTAGTGAGCGTCGTAACTCCCTTATCGCAGTTTTTGAAGACGGATCTCTCGCTGGTATGGTAAATGCTATCGATATTATTAAAGCAGTCCTACCTAATTATATTGAGGAAAGTAACCTTGCGGCACGTTTTTCAAATCTTGACCTACTAAAGGAAGATGCAGAGCGTGTCCAAGACACTCCTATATCAGAATTTATGGAGAAAGATATGCCTACTATTAAGGTAGACGGTAATATCATAGAAGCAGCAGCAATTGCAGCACATAACGGCCAAGGCCGTATTGTAGTGGTAGATGCCGATAATATGCCCGTTGGTGTACTTACTCGCACTGAACTTAAGCAGGTAATCGGTGCAACGCTCGACATCTGTGGAGATTGTTTTACCGATATCGACGATAAATAGATTTATTAAAGATGTAAAGAGTCACTATTTTGGTGGCTTTTTTATATGTAATCACTTATATGACAACAGCAGTAATAATCAGTAGTTTAATTTTTGGAGTAACATTCGCTCTTATTTTAACTGAGCGCATGCATCGTACTGTCGTCGCAATGGCAGGGGCAGTACTTATGGTACTTGCCGGAATCATCTTCGATTTCTATCACCCTGAAGACGCTCTTGCAGCYGTAGACTTTAAYACKCTCGGACTTCTCTTCGGTATGATGATCATTGTAGTTGTACTTGAGCGTACTGGTGTATTTCAATATCTCGGTATCTTAGTGGCAAAAAAGACTGGAGGTAGCCCCTGGCTCCTCATGCTTGCGTTGGGAACTCTCACTGCGTTTCTTTCAATGATCCTCGATAACGTAACGACTATCATTCTTATTGTTCCTATCACCATTATCATCACTCGCATGCTTGGAGTTAGTGCTACACCTATCTTGCTAGTGGAAGCAATGCTTTCAAACGTTGGTGGCACCGCAACACTAGTTGGTGATCCACCCAACATCATGATTGGTTCTGCGGCTGGGTTTACCTTTAACTCATTCCTTGCACATTCACTTCCTGTCGTTATTTTAGTAGGTATTGTGACATTCATCATGTTCCGATTCCTCTTTAAAAAGGAACTTTCTCAGAAGCCGAAAAACATTAATGAGCTTATGAAGATGGACGAGAAGGATGCTATTACCGACCTCCCTACCCTTAAAAAAGGCCTAGCTGTTCTTGCTGGTATAGTGGTTCTATTCTTCCTGCACGGCATGCTGCATATTGAAGCATCTCTTATTGCCATACTTGGCGCAGCGATGATTCTCTTGCTTGTTACCGCAACAAAAGATCCTCAGCCAATTATTGAAAAGACTGAGCTTTCAGTCTTGCTATTCTTTGCTTCACTCTTTATTGCTGTTGGTGGACTTGAACATGCTGGCGTTCTTGAATCTCTTGCAAAAATAATTACTGCAAGTGCTGAGAGCAACTTGTTGCTCACTGCTATTCTCATCCTTTGGATTTCTGCAATTGCTTCAGCTATTGTCGACAACATTCCACTGACTGTAGCCATGATCCCTATTATCCTCTATCTACAGCAGTCAGGAGTTCCTGTAGAGCTACTCTGGTGGGCGTTAGTATTTGGTGTTGGTTTTGGTGGCAACGGTTCCCCTATTGGTTCAACTGCAGGTATCATTGTAGTTACCAAGTCTGAGCAAACTGATGAGCCAATCACCTWCAAGAAATGGTTACGCTATGGAATACCTGCAACTGCTGCGGGGCTCACAATCGCGTCCTTCGTACTAGTTGTTTTCTACTACTCTGGCTTTGTAGCTCTGGTATAGATTATTTATGTGTAAAAACCCACCAGATATCTGGTGGGTTTTTTTGTTTTAAGATTGGCATAAAAAAACACCCCTTTCGGGGTGTTTTTGTTTATTAATAGTTTTTGAGTTGAGCGGCGCGGTCATGAAAGCGAATTTTTTCAAGTGCCTTTGCCTCAATCTGACGAATACGTTCACGTGTCACACCGAACATCTTACCTACCTCTTCAAGAGTGTGGCAGATCCCTTCTGGGTTCAGACCGTTGCGCATCTCAAGAATCTTTCGTTCTTTATCTGAAAGCTCTTCGAGAACTGCAGTGATGTGCTCTGAAAGAATACGACGACTCGCTACTTGATCAGGAGATTCCATTCGATCATCAGCGATAAAGTGACCAAGAGTCGACTTGTCCTCTCCTTCGTCTCCAACCGGAGATTCAAGACTGATAGTCGCCTGACTAATCTTTTGAATGTGGTGTACCTTTTCCACGTCGAGTCCCATCTCTACAGCAACCTCTTCTGGCATAGGATCACGCCCAAGGTGCTGTGATAGCTCACGCACGCGTTGCTTGTACTTAGCTATAGTTTCTACCATGTGAACCGGAATACGGATGGTACGYGACTGGTCAGCTAACGCACGTGTGATAGCTTGTCGAATCCACCAAGTTGCGTAGGTTGAGAACTTGTAACCCTTTGTGTAATCAAATTTGTCTACAGCTTTAAAGAGTCCTAGGTTACCTTCTTGGATAAGGTCGAGGAGTGTTAGGTCGCTTGAGCGYCCTACRTACTTCTTYGCAATYGAAACCACTAAACGCAGGTTRGAACGYGCRAGWATACCWCGAGCYTCATCGTCACCAACTTCAATACGYTTAGCTAGCTCCTTCTCGCGGTCAGCAGTAATAAGTGGATACTGSCCGATTTCTCGTAGGTACATCTGTACCGAGTCACGTGAAGCATCACTTCCAGAACCAAACTTCTTTCGTTCGAGAAGTAGTTCAGTGTYATCTACAAGAAGACCTCCACTTTCAAGTATATCTATACCTGCAACAGAAAAACGTTCGTATAGTTCTTCAAGAAATACAATATCCTGCTCAATAGTTGGGAACTCCTTAAGAATTTCATCGTACGTGATGTAACCGTGCTCGTGCCCCTTCTTCATCAGCTTCTCTGCCTGTTTCTCTTTTTTACTAGCAGATTTCTTTGGTGGGGTACGCTTCGGTGTCATTTTTTTCACCGCAGCTTTCTCCACTGGTTTCTCCACTGGTTTCTTAGCTACTGCCTTCTTTGCAGGAGCCTTTTTCTTTGCTGTTGCTACTTTTTTAGCAACTTTTTTTACTGCCTTTTTTTGAGCCATATTATTGCATTACTTTATAGTTTTTCTGATAATTTACAAGGTTTCTTGTCTTTTACCCATGTTGGGGTAATTGCCCTATCCTTTGATGTAATTCCTGACATTTTTGTGCGMRSKCKRYYWGYYKYWKYAYMTCYCSCTCGCKYKCCGMCNNCKCCNGCAATGCCGCAGTGGCCGTCTCCAAGTCCTTCGCTAGCGCTTTCCTAGTAAGACGTTCAAGAAGCTCACTCATTGCATTCTTTGTCTGTTCCTCCGTTGCATAGAGAAGCTCAAATCTAAATGCTGCCTCTGTGTTTTCAGCTAGCTTTGCAAAATTTGCTTGAAAGCCAACTGGTGTAAGGACTTCTTCGATAAGTTTTTGCATACCCTTGATATCAATCAGAGGTGTTTCGAGACTTTTTTGCCACAGAAACATCAACATTAACTCACTCTCTGCTCCACTAATCTTTTCTTCCTGAGGAGCTTGGGGGGTGGTCTTTTGTGCATTCACGGGCGCATGTATTTTTGCTAATTCATTTCTAACAACTGCTTCAGTTACTGAGAGCTGAGCAGCAACTCGCTGAATGAAATGCGTCTTATCTATTTCACTCGCAATGTCGTGAAGATAGGGTAATACTTCTTTTTGGACGGTAAGTTTAAAGCTTCGATCATCTTTTGCTGTATTTCTATAGTGATCAAGCAAAAAATCTACAACGTGCTTTGAGTTTTTTATAACCTCCTTCCATGTATYGATTTCCCCACGGCCGAGTATATCGGCAGGATCTTCACCCTCAGCAAGTGCTGCAATCTTTACGTCAAACCCTTTRCGTAATGCTGCTCGAGCCGACTTCCCTGCGCTCGCRATTCCAGCAGCATCAGCATCAAGAGCTATTACTAAGTTGTCCGACATGCGGTGCAATAAAGTAATATGCTCGTCTGTAAGTGCTGTACCCGAGAGTGCTACGGCATTAGTRTAGCCGTTTTGATGTGTTGCCAGCAGATCCATTTGCCCCTCTACCAATATGGCAAAGTTTGTTTTTCGAATTGCTTGGCGAGCACGGTCATACCCATACAATATTTTAGACTTATGATACAGAGTGGTTTCAGGAGAGTTGATATACTTCCCCATTTTCTCATCTTCTGTACCAAATATTCTTCCTGAGAACGCCACAACACGACCAACACTGTCGGTGATAGGAAACATAATACGTGATCGAAATCGATCGTACTTCCCTTTTTTACCGTCAATACTGAGTCCAGCGTCATTAATATGCTTCTCACTAAAGCCAAGAGCTTTTAAGTGATCTATAGCGCCACTCCATCCTTCTGSCGCARAGCCTAAGCGAAATGAGGTTATACTCTCRCTGGTAAGTCCTCGCTCCTTAAGGTATGTAAGTGCATCAGTGTTCTTGGTGAGATTTTCGCTGTAGTAGGTAGTGACTGATTCCAAGACGGCGAAGAGTTCATCGTTGTCATTCTTCTCTGCACCTTTTTCATATTTCAATTCAATACCCGCTTTGTCAGCAAGCATCTTCAATGAACCTTTGAAGTCGAGACCTTCAATTTCTTGTACGAAGGTGAATATATCTCCTCCAACGCCACAGCCAAAGCAGTGATAGGTTTCGCGTGAGGGTGATACCACAAACGATGGTGTCTTTTCCGCATGGAAAGGACACCGCCCTTTGCTGTTACTCCCCGCACGTTTCAATTCCACGTACGCTCCGACTACCTCTTCAATAGATAGACGTTCTTTAATTTGCTCAACATTACCTGACATAACGAATGATGTGCTTATGCTACCACGTGGCAGCCTTAGTACTATTCTCTACTTCTTCCTCCTCTCTCTTCTGCGTCCAATGTGCTCTGTAGCTCTTTGATACGCTTGTACTTCGCACTACCTTCAAATCCACTTCCGGCTGGAATAATACGTCCTACGATAACATTCTCCTTCAATCCGATAAGATTATCTTCTGCTCCACGAACCGCAGCTTCTGAAAGCTTACGTGTAGTGTTCTGGAATGATGCTGCAGAAAGGAAACTGTCACGAGTCAGAGAAGTTTCAGTAATACCAGTAACGATTTGTTCGCCAACTGCAATATCACCTCCTATTTCTTTAATACGATCATTCTCTCGATCAAGCTGTACTGCTTCAACAACTTGTCCAATTGAGAATTTAGTATCTCCTGAACTCTTAATTTTACGACGTGAGAACATCTGCTTGATAACAACTTCAAGGTGCTTACGTGATACTGCAATTCCCTGCAATTCGTAAATCTTGTTAATTTCAGAGATGATGTACTCTTGTACTAATTCTTTACCTGCGTATGTGAATAGGTCAGAAAGTTCAGCTGAACCGTCGGTCAAGAAGTCTCCCTTGGTCACACTCTGTCCTTTTTTGATAAGAATTTGTCGTACTGAAGGTACTTTGTACTCAAGATCACGCTTACGTGAGCTCTTGCTTGTTCCTTCAGGAAGCAAGATGATAATAGTGTCATCACCTTCTTTAATGAGATCAGTTACCACTCCATCTATACGAGCGATAAGAGCTGGGCTCTTAGGAGAACGGCGGTCAAATACTTCTTCCACACGTGGCAAACCTTGTGTGATGTCTCCTCCAATTGAGGCGGCTCCACCGGCGTGCTTCGTGTTCATGGTTAGCTGTGTTGATGGCTCTCCAAGTGATTGAGCAGCAACAGTTCCTACTGCTTCTCCAATGTCTACGAGTTCGTTAGTAGTTAGGTCATATCCGTAACATTGCTGACACACACCACGTTTTACTTTACAGGTCATTGGGGAGCGTACCATAACGCTATCTACTGATGAATTTGCTAATACTTCTGAATCAAGTGCAGTCACTAAGTGTCCACGCTTGAAGAGTTCGTCTTTACCGTCCACTACTGGTTCAGAAAGTGTACGTCCCTTTGTTGCTCGTCCGAGAGAAATCTCCATTCCAAGTGCGTTCACACGTGATACGAGTACTCCCTCTTTAGCACCACAGTTCTTTTCAGTAATCACAATATCTTGTGCTACATCAAAGAGTCGTCGAGTAAGGTAACCGGCTTGAGCTGTCTTAAGCGCTGTGTCGGCAAGACCCTTTCGAGATCCGTGAGTAGTAATGAAGTATTCAATCGGTGTCATTCCTTCTTTGTATGAAGCGATAACAGGTGTTTCAATAATGTCACCATTCGGGTTCTGAATAAGTCCCTTCATACCAGTCATCTGTGTAAGTTGCCCAATCGAACCACGAGCACCTGAGGTGATCATGTCTGAAACTGAACCATGTGGGTCAACTGCAGCCATAACTGATTCCTCAATTGATGTCTTTGCTTTCTGCCATATCTCGATAGTCATACGACGACGTTCACCGTCGCTCAAAAGTCCGTCGTTGTACTGCTCACGCAATTCAAGAACTGCTTTTGTACTTGCTGCGATAACCTTCTCTTTATTTTTAGGTGACTTAAGGTCAGCAAGTCCCCATGTAATACCGGAGTGTGTTGCGTACTTAAATCCGAATACCTTAATCTTGTCGAGAATACTTGGCATACCGTCAAGTCCGTAGATAGCGATAAGATCATCAACAAGTTTGTTCATGCGTCGACGATCAACTGCCTCATTAATGTATGGGAAGTCTTTAGGAAGTACGGAGTTAAAGAGAAGACGTCCAACACTTGTTTCAAATAGTTTTCCTTCAAATTCTGCATATTTCTTTGAATCTCCTGGGAGCACTTGTACCTTTGCGCGGAAATCAACGACACCATAGTCGTACGAACTAATTGCGCTGTTAGTGCTCTCAAAGATCTTTCCTTCACCCTTTGCTCCTTCAACATCTTTGGTCATCCAGAAGATTCCCAAGATCATATCTTGACGAGCATTTGTAGTCACGTCACCTGAACCAGGCTTTAGAATGTTCTTGTTGGCTGACATGATTGTACGAGCCTCGAACTGTGCCTCGTCACTAAGAGGAACGTGAACTGCCATCTGGTCACCATCGAAGTCGGCGTTAAAGGCCTCACAAACAAGCGGATGCAACTGAATAGCGGATCCTTCGATAAGTACAGGACGGAATGCCTGCATACTCTGACGGTGAAGTGTTGGTGCTCGGTTAAGTAATACGTGCTTATTACTAATTACTTCTTCAAGGATAGCCCATACTTCTGGGATACTATCTTCGATAAGTCGTCCTGCTCCACGAATGTTGTAGGCGATTTCTCTCTCTAGAAGTCCCGCAATAATGAATGGACGGAATAGTTCAAGTGCCATGTGCTTTGGTAGTCCACATTGGTCGAGTAGAAGATCAGGACCGACGACAATAACGGAACGTCCTGAGTAGTCGACACGCTTACCAAGCAAGTTTTGTCGGAAGTAACCTTGCTTACCCTTAAGATAATCAGCAAGAGACTTAAGTGGACGTGAACGTTGTCCTCCTACTGAGTAGGCTGTGTTTCCACGACGTACTGAGTTGTCGAGTAGAGCGTCAACTGCCTCCTGAAGAATACGTTTTTCGTTTCGAAGAATAACATCAGGTGCGTAAATATCTTTCAATTTCTTGAGACGGTTGTTTCGGTTGATTACGCGTCGGTAGAGGTCGTTAATATCAGATGAAGCATGTCGTCCACCTTCAAGTGCCACCATCGGACGAAGTGCCGGTGGAATGACGGGAAGACGTGTCATGAACATCCATTCAGGACGTACATCTGCTCCCTGCATTTGAGTAACGAGTGAAATTCGCTTCTGAAGCTTTGTTCGCTCTRSTKMWMYWRYTWKSTSRWRKMGWKYWAKWWKYTWSWKWMGWWWCTCTKYARRMWYAWGMKSMMMWRWWWTMKCATANGASARMKYMTRCWMYWRKTCWTGYTWYWARWGATGCAGAATATTTTAGTGCGAACTTGTGGTACTCAGCCTCATCAAGTACTACACCTTCTTTAATACTTTCAATTTCCTTCTTTGCTGTGACAGCAAGTTCTTTTAGTTTTTTCTTTGTTTTTTCGTCTTGTACATCTTTACTCTTTGCCTTAAATTCACTTTCAAGGTCTTTCAAAAGACGACTCTTTCCGTCTTGATCAACTTTAGTAATGATGTAACCAGCGAAGTACACAACCTTTTCAACATCTGATGCTGAAATTCCTAATAGGAGTGCGATACGTGATGGAATACCACGATGGAACCAAATGTGAGCAACTGGTGTTGCAAGCTCGATGTGTCCCATACGTTCACGACGTACGACACTTCGAGTTATTTCTACACCACATTTTTCACATACAATTCCCTTAAAGCGGATACCGCGGTACTTACCACAGTAACATTCGAAATCCTTCTCTGGACCGAAAATCTTTTCGTCGAATAGACCGTTCTTYTCAGGTCGTTGTGTACGATAGTTAATTGTTTCTGGTTTCGTTACCTCTCCTCGAGACCAGTTTAATACTTTCTCTGGTGACGCAAGCTTCAGCGTAACCTTGTCGAAATCGTTTATGAGCAGTTCTTTGTTGGTTTTCATACGCGTTACTTGTCGTCKTTATTTACTTTTTCTAAATTAATGTCGAGTGCAAGTCCTCGGAGGTGACGTATGAGCACGTTAAACGTCGCAGGGACGTTAGGYKCTTTAATRCGCTCRCCCTTCACGATRGARTCRAAGGCCGCAGAACGTCCYAAGATATCRTCAGACTTGATAGTGAGCACTTCTCGAAGTGCATATGCTGCACCGTAMCCGAGGAACGCCCACACTTCCATCTCTCCAATACGYTGCCCACCGTTYTGGGCTTTRCCACCAAGTGGTTGCTGTGTCGTAATAGAGTATGGTCCCACACTTCGCATGTGGATCTTGTCTTCCACCATGTGGTGAAGTTTCAAGATGTACATRTTTCCAATAGCAATATCTTGTTCAAATGCTTCTCCTGTTCGTCCGTCGTAGAGCTTAATTTTTCCAGACTTTGGGAATCCAGCTTCCACAAGCTCGTCAGTAATCTCATCTTCAGTAGTACCTGAGAACGGYGCGACGATGGCTTGGTAGCCAAGTTCCTCTGCTGCCAATCCAAGGTGCATTTCTAGAATTTGTCCCAAGTTCATACGTGATGGCACTCCAAGCGGTGTCAAAATGATATCAATTGGCTTCCCTTCCTTTGTGTAAGGCATGTCCTCTTCAGGAAGTACTCGTGAGATAACACCCTTGTTACCGTGACGTCCTGCAAGCTTGTCCCCCACTGAAATGTTACGTAGCTGAGCTACTTCAATGTGAATACGCTTGATAATACCGGATTCAAGCTGATCTCCGTTATCACGTGAGAAGATTCGCACCTTCACTACACGTCCACGCTTTCCTGCCTCCATACGGAGAGATGTGTCTTTCACATCCTTAGCTTTTTCACCGAAGATAGAACGTAGAAGTCTTTCTTCTGGAGTAAGTTGTGTCTCACCCTTTGGTGTTACCTTACCTACCAAAATGTCTCCTGATCGTATTTCAGCACCAATACGTACTACACCTTCTTCATCGAGGTTCTTTAGCTTCAATTCTGAAACGTTTGGAATATCGTAGGTTGTTACTTCAGCACCAAGCTTTGTGTCACGAACGTACGCAACAAATTCCTCAGTGTGAATTGAAGTAAATTTACTTTCCTTTACGAGACGCTCTGAGATCACAATAGCATCCTCGTAGTTTGAACCAGCCCATGACATAAAGGCGATACGTGCGTTTTGTCCGATGGCAATTTGCCCACCAACACTTGAAGAAGTGTCCGCAAGAATGTCACCTACCTTAATCTTGTCCCCTACCTTAACTGATACACGTTGGTGGAATACCGACATGTTATTTGTGCGTGAAAACGCTACCAAAGTGTATTCTTTTTCTTTTCCTTTTGTGTTCTTTACGATGACTTTTCGTGCATCGGCGTACGTAACTGTACCTCCTTCATCAGCAATGATAAGTCGTCCTGAGTCACGTGCAGCATTTTCTTCAATACCTGTGGCAACGTACGGGATTTCAGGAATAATACATGGTGTTGCCTGCTTTTGCATGTTCGATCCCATAAGTGATCGGTTAGCATCATCGTGCTCTAGGAATGGGATCATAGTTGTTGCAACTGAGAACGCTTGTCCTGTTGCTACTTCAATGTAGTCTATTTCCTTTGATTCAATGAAGTATGGTTCTCCTTTCTTGCGAACTTCGATAAGTTTTTCAGTGATTTTGCCGTTCTTGTCGCGGTCAGTTGCTGCGTGAGCAATGTAGTACTTCTCTTCATCGAGTGCATTAAGGTATACGATTTCGTCTGTAATCTTACCCCCCTTTACGCGAGCGTATGGTGTTTCAATAATACCAAAGTCGTTAAGTCGTGCGTGTACTGCAAGACGTAGGATGAGTCCAATGTTCTGTCCTTCAGGAGTCTGGATTGGACAAAGACGTCCATAGTGACTTGTGTGAACGTCACGTACATCGAATCCTGCTCGTTCACGAGTAAGTCCTCCGGGACCAAGTGCTGAAAGAGTTCGTAAGTGCTCAAGTTCACCCAGGATGTTGTTCTGGTCCATGAACTGTGAAAGTTGGTTTGTTGAGAAAAACTCCATCACCGCTGCTGAGAACGGTCGTGGGTTAATGAATTGGATAGGCAGAATAGTTTCTGCATCCACAGTAGACATACGGTCTTGGATGTTTCGCTTCATACGACTCATACCGATGCGCACCTGGTGCTGCATCATTTCTCCCACATATCGTACGCGACGGAAACCAAGGTGGTCAATRTCGTCTTCTGTTGCTCCCTTTGTGTTGTTGAGTGTGATTATTTGACCAACGATACGAACTACATCGTCTTTGGTAAGYACTTGTTCGTCAAGTGCTTTTCCTTCTGACTTAAGTTCAAATCGGTGATTAAACTGGTAGCGYCCTACACGYGATAGGTCGTAACGCTCCTTGCTGAAAATAGACAGTACGAATTCTCGTGCTGAATCTGGTGTAGCAAGATCTCCATCACGTAAACGCTTATAGATTTCGATAAATGCAGCMACAGTAGTTTCTGTTTCGTCATTTTCAAGTGATGCCTTAATTACCTCTTCAGCACCATCGATATCTTTAAAGGCCTTGAGCATGTCCTTTTCTGTTTCAATACCAAACACCTTAAGAAGTGTTGTTACSGGGAACTTACGCTTACGGTCAATCTTTACATAGATAGCTCCGTCTGGCTCACTTTCGATTTCTACCCACGCACCTCGTGCTGGGATGATTTTTGCTCCAAAGTACTCAGCGCCTTTCATTTCGTTCTTCAAGAAGAAGACTCCGTATGAACGGGCAAGCTGTGGAACAACAACACGCTCAACACCATTGATGATGAACGTACCGTGATCTGTCATGTATGGAAAGTCAGCAAGAAAAATTTCTTGTGTCTTTGTTTCACCAGTTGTTTTGTTGGTGAGTTTTGCTTCGATACGAAGCGGGATCTTGTATGACAGTCGTTTAAACTTGGCATAGTGTTCGTCGTACTCAGGCTTACCAAATGTAAACTTAGAGATATCTAGATCGAACTTCTTGCCAGAATAATCGGCAATCGGCGAAAACTCCTCGAAGACGGATTTTACACCTTCTTCCAAGAGTCGCTTGTACGAGTTAATTTGTTCTCGGACAAGGTTTGGCGTTTCGGTTAGGTTCGTAGTGAACTTTCCGAAATGCTTTTTAGGTAATGCAGTGTTGCTCATAAATATATATAGCGAGGCAGACCATAAAGATCATGTCTCGTTTCAACTTACACGTTATTTAGTAAAGGTTTGTTTGGAGATGTGGGAGTTTAACCACCAAACGAGTATTAAAAACCTTTTCGTTACACAACTTCCGTAGAAGTTAGCCTTAACACAATCATACAAAAAGTTGCCGATATTCTACAGGTTTTGGGGATAAGTGTCAATATCGGTGTCAATGAGGTGTTGGGGAGAACATCGTAGTCGTTTCTCTTAATGTAGGTATCTAATACTAACTGTGTAGTTCCTTATACAATACTTTGTGTTACATTACCTCCCGGAAGTATAGAGAGGTCACAAATGGAACAAGCTGAATTCCTGACGGGTATACTCGTCACAGGAACATATGGCGTACTATCTGCACTGATTCTGAGTATTCTAGGCTTTATGTGTACATATAACTTTGGTATGAAGGGGTTAACGAAAATAATGGCACAAAGTGCCATATTCTTTGGTATTACCCAATTTGTACTAACATCAGTTTGGATGATACTGGTTATATATACACAACGCCTCGTGTGAAGCAGTAGCTACTAAGCGTAAAAAGCCCGTGCGAAATTAATCGCACGGGCTTTACTTTATATACACTACTTCTTCTTACTCTTCTTCCACTCCTCTATTTTGGCGTGATGTCCTGAGAGCAATATCTTTGGCACCCTGTAGTTCTTCCCTTTCCACTTTAATACCTCTGGGCGTGTATACACTTCAGGACTCGCAACACGAGTGTCTTCAAGGGAACATGCATTGCCGAGTACTCCTGGAATATTACGTGTGACCGCATCTGCGACGATAGCTGCTGGTAATTCTCCTCCGGTAAGGACAAAAGGTCCAACCGAAACTGCTTTTGCCTTTAGTATCTTCACTGCTCGCGCATCAATACCTTCATAGTGACCACAAAGAAATACAACATGCTTCTTCTTTGCTGCTAATCGTACTGCATCTTTCTGTTCAAACTGCTTACCACTCGGGGTAAAAAATATAACTTCAACGTCTTTTATATTTTTACGTCCAATTGCCTTACTTGCTGCCTTCAATACACTTTCGGCTTCAAGCACCATACCTGGACCACCTCCATAGGGTTTTTGATCAATACGCTTATGTTTGTCTTTCGTGAAATCGCGAGGGTTATAGTACGACACTTTTATCTTCCCATCRCGCTGTGCACGCTTAAGCATCGACGCATTGAAATATGCTTCGATTGATTCAGGAAAGAGGGTTATAAGGTGAAAATGTATCATATGTATCTAAGTATATAACACAAAAAGCCGCGATGGTCGCGGCTTTTTSTTCAAAAATAAGATGTTTAGAGACCTAGGTCTTCCATTGCTTCGTCAACTGACTTTGAAGTAGCTGACTTTTCTTCTGCAGACATTTCTTCTGCATCTGACTTAACTGGTGCAGGAGCTTCTGTAGCAGCAGGTGCTTCTTCACGACGTTCTCGTGGTTCTCGTGGTTCTCGTGGTTCTCCACCTTCTGGTTCATTAATCTTTAAGTTTACTCGTGCGTCGTTCTTCATACCTACAACACGCAAGAGTGTGCGGAGCGCTTTTGCAGTGTTACCTGCGCGTCCGATAATCTTTCCCATATCATCTTTGTGTACATCGAGTGTAAGGAGTACTCCCATCTCGTCTACTGTGCGATTAACCTTTACGTCATCCGGGTTATCTACCAATGCCTTCACGGCAAATTCTAGAAAGTCTTGATCCTGTTCCATGAGTTTCTGTATTATTTTATTAAAAATGTGCCTCCAGTGGAGACACATTTATTATTACATGCGATTGTAGTAAGTCAACGAGATTACTCTGCTGCCTTCTCTTCCTCTTTTACCTCTTCAACTGGAGCTTCTTCTTTCTTCTCTTCTTCAACTGGTGCTTCTTCTGTAGGTGCTTCTTCTGCTACTACTTCCTCTGCAGGAGCTTCAGCTGCTGCCTTCTCCTCTTCAGTAAGCTCTTTAACTACAGGAGATTTTTGTGGAAGTACGTTAATTGTCTTTCCTTCGATGATACCTGCTTTAAGAAGCATGTTGTGTACGGTACCACTTGGTTGTGCTCCGTTACTGATCCAGTGAGTAATGCGTTCAGCATTAAGTTTCTGCTCTTTAGTCTTAGGATTATAGAATCCTACACGGTCAACGTGCTTTTCACTCTTAGGACCACGAGTGTGCTCAGTAACCACCACACGGAATGAGGGGTCATTTTTTCTACCAATTCTTTGTAATCGTATTTTTAACATATGTTTCGTATTCGTAAGTGTGCGGAACTATACCAAAATATCACCCAATGTCTATAGTTCTTGACCTCAGCGCTCAGCAAGGTATAAATACTGCTCAAACGGTAGGTTGTACATAGATAATATTAAGCGCCCCCTAAAAAATAAGGGAGCGCCCATACCCTCCTTGTTATAGGAAGAATAATGTACTAACTGCCAGTAATGGTATCATACCGTCACAGCTTTTTAGCTGTTGATAGAAGGTTATGCAACACAATAAAAATACAAGCAAATCTGCCCCGGCAGATAATCATATACTTACTGGTATTATCACCGTCATTAAAAGTGGTGCTGGATTTTTCATGCACGAGGAACTTGAAAATGATATCTACATTGATTCCAGAAACATACACACTGCACTTAACGGTGACACAGTAGAGGTACAGCAACTGCCGCGCGACCGACGTAGTCGTGGACCTGAAGGAAAAGTAATAGCTGTCGTTTCCCGCGCACGCACAACATTCGTTGGTGACTTGAAACAAAAAGATGGTGCATGGTTCCTCACTCCAGATGAGAAACGTATACATACAGAGTTCGCTCTTAGTGATGTACCAGACACGGCACAATCTGGATACAAAGCATTGATACAACTAGAAAAATGGGACTCACCGAAAGAACTTCCACAAGGAACTGTTATTGAAGTGATAGGAAAGTCCGGAGAACACGAGACTGAAATGCGTGCCATTCTACTGGCTCGTGGTTTTG
Organism: Candidatus Kaiserbacteria bacterium; assembly: GCA_002401925.1. Lineage (GTDB taxonomy): Bacteria > Patescibacteriota > Minisyncoccia > Phycocordibacterales > UBA2100 > UBA2100. Next base: position 43,543 of record NVUN01000003.1, on the reverse strand, counting down.
AAAGCGGCTTCCCTAGCGAAGTAGAAGCGGAGGCAAAAAAACTACAATCAGACCGTAATGTTACTGACGAAGAAATGAAGACGCGTAAAGATTTCCGCGATGTATCCACCTTTACTATAGACCCGCATGATGCGAAGGATTTCGATGACGCCCTTTCGATTAAGAAACTTGATAACGGAAACTACGAGATAGGTATACATATTGCTGATGTAACTCACTATGTACGTCCAGGCACCCTCCTTGATGAGGAAGCTCGTAAGCGTGGTACCTCAGTGTATCTTGTTGATCGTACCGTACCCATGCTCCCTGAAGTTATCTCAAACGATCTTTGTAGTCTTAACCCACATGAAGACAAGCGAGCATTCGCCGCTATATTTGAGCTTGATGAGAACGCAAAAGTGATTAACTATTCATTTGCAAAAACACTGATAAATTCAAACGAACGCTTCACCTACCAAACTGCACAAGATGTACTTGATGGTGCACATCACGAGTTTGCTTCAGAACTACAAACACTTTGGAACCTCTCAAGTGAATTGCGAAAAGCACGTGTAGAAGCTGGAGCCATTGAATTCGAAAGTGATGAGATTCAGTTTGAGCTCGATGAAACCGGAAAACCTATCAAAGTGTCTATAAAAGAGCGCCTTAACACCATGAAGCTTATCGAAGAGTTTATGCTTCTTGCTAACCGATATGTAGCCTCACATCTTGCTGAGAAGGCAAAGGGTAAGAACCCTGCTAGCACAATGGGTATTTATCGTATTCACGATAGTCCTAATCCAGATAAGCTTGCTGAGCTGTCCGTATTCTTGCGTGCTCTTGGTCACGATCATTTAGATAAAGAAGCTCATCAAATCGAAGCTCGTGATCTAGCACAACTCATGCGAGATATTAAAGGAACTCCTGAAGAAGCAGTGGTGCAAATGGCAACGCTACGTTCTATGGCAAAGGCTATATACAGTGACAAGAACATCGGTCACTTCTCACTTGGCTTTAGTCACTACACACACTTCACATCTCCCATTCGTCGCTATCCTGACGCTATTGTTCACCGTCTTCTTGCAGCACACATCGACAACTCGCCTATCTCCGCAGAAGAAATAGCACGCTATCGCGCACTTGCTATTGCTTCAAGTCGTCGCGAAGTAGAAGCCGTAAGTGCTGAGCGCGAATCAGTCAAACTAAAGCAAATGGAATACATGAATGACCGTATTGGAAAGACCTTTAATGGAAAAGTTACTGGGGTAACCAAAGGCGGAATGTTCATCTCTGAAGAAACCAGCCGTGCTGAAGGTATGGTGCGTGTTAATGCAATCCCCGGAGATTGGTTTGAACTAAACGAGAAGCAATACTCACTCGTTGGCCGACGCACCGGAAAGAAATACCGTATCGGTGATGCCGTCAAAATGCGCCTCAAAAATGTAAACCTTGATGCAAAAGAACTAGACTGGGAAGTTATAGAATAGGTGTACAGGACAAACTGACAAATATCTTCTTAATGCTCGACTCACTTGTCGGGCATTACTTTTACCTCAAAAATAATACAGACAGGAATCATGTTATTGTGAAGTTAATTATTACCCAGTAAATTCATTCATATGAGTCTCGAGAACTTCAAGCGCCCCACGATAGACAGAAAAGCACGTAGTAGAAAAAGTACGTTTGAAAAACCTTCGTTAACTGGACGCTTCACAGAAATCCTCACTGCAAAAGGAAGAGAACAGAAGGCAAAACAAAAAAACTTGGAACAAGTCGAGCTCGATAGAATCACTCGCATGGGACGCACGGGATATCTTGCGATCACTCGTAATGGTAACGGCTACGTCTCCACTCCACATCATGGAGATGTAAGTATTGAGAGTAGTAACCTACGCACTGCTTTTGCAGGTGACTTGGTAACAATAAAAATTACAAAACAAAGGGAAGGGCATCGCGCTCCCAAAGGAGAGATTGTGAATATACAACATATGCGTCAACTATTTGTCGGTGATATACAGACAAACCAAGACGGTACATTTACTATGTCGCCACAGGGTACATCTCGTCAGCTCCCCCCTTTTACATTTACCACTCCTCCTCCAAAAAATACTGAAAAAGGTGACAAAGTGTTGGTAAAGCTTAAGAGGTGGGACAATTCCAATGATGCTCCTGAAGTAGAATTTGTGAAGAATCTTGGTCCTTCAGGAACTATATCTGTGGAGCGTGATGCTATTCCTTATGCCTTTGGATTTTCAAATAAATTCCCTGAAGCTGCTCTTAAAGAAGCAGAAGTTATCTCAAAAACTATGCGTGAGATTACTCCCAAAGAACGAGAGTGGAGAGAAGACCTTACAAAAATAGAGACCGTTACTATCGACCCCCAAGGAGCTGGTGACATTGATGATGCTTTTTCAGTAGAGGCCCTACCCAATGGTAACTACCGCACTGTCGTATATATTGCTGACGTCAGTCATTATGTAAAACCTGGTTCTGAAATAGATAAAGAAGCAGAGCGACGAGGTACCTCTATATATCTTCCTAATAACACAATACACATGCTTCCTCCGGTACTTGCGAGTGATCTTTGCAGTCTCAATGAAGGCGAAGAGCGACGTTCCTACGCAGTCATATTTGAAATGACACCTAAAGCTAAAATTGTTTCAAGGCGAATAATGAAAGTACTTATGCGCTCTGACAAACAATTTTCGTACAAAAATGCGCAAGAAACACTTGATCGGGAAATAAAACGTCGGGAGAATAAGTCAACATTTTTAAATAAACTAACGTACACACTGACTGGCAATACGACTGAAACAGTCGAACAAGAAGAATATGCTGAGACGCTATATAACGCGCGTAAACTTGCCCAAGGTCTTGAAAAGACACGCCTAGCAAATGGCGCTGTTGAATTTACAAACAATCGTAGCGAACGACAATATCAATTTAACANGAAAGGNTGATGCTACTCAGGTAAGTTCTAAAAAGGAATACGATACACAGGCTATTATTGCCGAATTTGCACTYGCAGCAAACACTGCTGCWGCYGAAATTGTRACTGAATMYTACGCYGGTAAYRSYAACTTYTCKATCTTTCGTGAYCAYCAACCACCACAYCCAGAAAARATACTYCAGGTGAAAAANCTTTTGAARYTGYTGGAATCTGAAAAGRRMTCACARATCAGTGGYGCAGCAAATATAATTCCTTCGAGTGGMCTTATGACTCCGCAGCTTATGAACAAGCTRTTCGAYAAAATTGAWGGYACTACRCAYGAGGAACAAATTCGYATGCGTCTCATGCGTTCAATGCTTAAAGCTTCATATAATACAGAAGGTAAAGGGCATTTCTCATTAGCCACAAAAAAGTATGCCCAGTTCACCTCCCCTATTCGTCGTCTTGCGGATATTCATGTACATCGCTCTCTTTTCAAGGATCTCAAAAAGAATAAACTTAGCCGAGCAGACATGGATTACTACATACAAGTAGCTCAAATTGCTACTGAACGAGCTCGTAATGCCGATTCTGCACAAGACGATGCAGAAGCACTAGAGAACACTGAATTTATGTCTCAGTCTAATGAAATGAGTCGTGTACGTCATGCTAAAGTTTTGAATGTGAACGCTCAAGGACTCGAACTTGTTGACACCGCGACTGGTATTATTGGAATGTTGTTTAGTAATCATCTCGGATCTGGATGGGTCTTTAATAGAGAAAAAGGCACATATGTACACACCAAAACAAAGAAACAATACGAAGAGAATAGTTCCCTTGAAGTACAGGTGCATGATACTGACCTTAAGCGACGTAGTGTGAATTGGCAAATAGCTGTGAAGGGAGCTTCTCAGCCAGCAGCTCCTCAACAGCCTGCACTCAAAGACAGATCTCGTCGTAAACTAGGTAAGGAGAAACCGAAATCTGGAAGTGAAACACGTCGAGAGGCACGATTGCGACCATTACCAGTACAACCAGCTTCTCCTGAAAAAGAAATTAAGAAGGTCGCATAGTAATTAAAAAACACCCGTTACTGGGTGTTTTTTATTACTTAGCTACATTCACTGCTTCATCAAATTTCACTGAAAGTAATTTAGAGATACCGTCACTTCCCATAGTAACTCCATACAATTCCCCTGCTGCTTCCATAGTTTGTCGGTTGTGTGTAATGAGTATCAACTGACTTCGTGCTGCGAGCGCTTTGACCATATCTGCGTACTTACGTGAGTTAGCTTCATCGAGTGCCGCATCAGTTTCATCAAGAATGATAAATGGCGGTGGATTTACCTGACTCATTGCAAAGATAAGTGCGATTGATGTGAGTGCACGCTCTCCTCCTGAAAGGACATCAAGTGATGCAATCTTCTTTCGTGGCAACTGTACACGGATTTCAATACCTTCCTTGCTCTCCTCATCTTCTTCCATAATACCGTCTTCATTTTTCTTGGTCTTTTTTACCAAGCGGAGTGTTGCCGTGCCACCATCAAACAGCATCTCAAAAAATTTCTGGAATTCTGCATTTATCTTTACTAATCCTTCTTCAAAACGAGCAGTAAGCTCGGTGTCTAATGCATCGATTACTTCAAGTAATGATTTCTTTGAGGCTTCGAGATCAGCAACTTCTCTCTCAAGAAATGCATCACGCTTCTTTGTTTCATCATACTCGCGCACAGTATCCTCATCCACAAACCCAGACTCTTCGAGCTTGGCCTCAATGCGTTCAATGTCTCGCATAGCATCTTCTTGCTCTTCGCGCGTATGGACAGTTTCCAACACTACTTCCTGAATGACGACTCCTATGTCTTGAGCATGATAGATAATAGCTTCAAAGCGCTCTGCTCTTCGCTTATCTTCCTCTTCATCTCTATCTATGTCAGATAGTATTCTCTCAAGATCACGTTTCCTTTCTTTAAGTTCAAAGTAATGTTTCTGATCCTCTCTTTCTTTTTCTCGTTGTACTGCAATAGACCTCAATACATTCGCTCGCTCCACACCAATAGCAGTTTCTTCGCTCCCCAGAGCAGAAAGTGCTTCCTGGGTCTCTTTAAGTTCAGCGTTAAGTGACTCTAATAGTTTTGGAGTACTTTCATCTTCAACAACCACTGGTTCTTTATTTTTAAACTGATCAAGAAAAGAAGTAATGCTATGCAGTACACTTCCCAATCCATTAATATCCTGTACACCTTCTATTCCTCGACGAACCTGACCGAGAAAGTCTTCTACTTTTTCAAAAGGAATTGGGGCCACTCTCGATTCTTGTTGTGGTTCTCTTTTTTTACTCACCAATGCAATTTGTCCTTCTACACGTCCACGAGAATGTTCCAGCTTCCCTCTCTCTTGAGCCGCTGTTGCCATGCGTTCATCGAGTGCACTTAGTGCTGTATTGCTTTCAGAAACCTTCTCTGGGCGCTCCTCCTGCACCATAGATACATTTGTTATACGAAGCTCTTCACGAGGCGCTACGCGCGCTGTAACGCGTTCTGAAGCCTCTCTGCGCGTCCGTGTCTCTTCATGAGTGATATATATCGCATACCCTTCTTTAAGCTGTTGTTTTAGTTCACGACTACGCTCAAGCTTCTTCATCTGACGCTCAAGGAACGTCAGATGAGGAGCAATTTCGCGACGTAGAATTTGCACCTCTTTCATGTTTTCTGAAGTTCGTTCAAGCTTTTTTTCACTTTCTACCTTTTTGTATTGATATGCTTTTAGTCCTAATGCCTCTTCTATCATCTCTCGACGATCAGACTCAGACGCACCAAGAATTCTATCAGCTTCACCCTGTGAAATTATATGATGTCCTGATGCACCAATGTTTGCGCTTGCGAGTAATGCTGATATATCTTTGAGACGTACCTTGCTCCCATTAATAGAATATTCATTAGCCCCATCGCGATGTACGATGCGTTCAATTACCACTTCATCAAAGTCGATATCTAGTAGCTGCTGTCGGTTATCAAAGCAAATGGCAACAYGTGCTCGGTTTGCTTGCGCAAGTCGATCATTTCCAGCCCAGATAAGGTCAGGACCACGTTTACCGCGCATCGACTTCATTGACTGTTCCCCCAGCACAAAACGAAACGCTTCTGCAGTATTAGACTTACCCGAACCATTTGGGCCTACGATACCAGCGATAGGAGATGAAAATGTGAGCACACTTTTTTTAGCAAAAGATTTAAACCCAGATAGCTCAATCGATTTTAAATTCATGCCCACATTATATCGTATATATGTRGAGATACTAAAATGACCAAGGTTTTACCTTGGTCATAATGTTAGAGACTTTACCAACCTTTCTCAATAAGTGCTTTTCGAGCTGCAGCCTGTTCAGCTTCTTGTTTGGATAGTCCTTCACCTTGAGCAATTGGTTTATTATTTATGAGTGCCGCAACGATAAACTTTTTATCATGATCAGGCCCTGCCTCTCTTACTAGTTTATACGATGGGGTTACCGAGTATTCTTCTTGTACCTTTTCTTGGAAAGAACTTTTTGCATCTTGCCACAACCGTTCTTCTACAATTTTTTCTATCTTGCCGAATAGTGCTTGTTTTATAAAAGCTTGAGCGCCTTCATATTTCTGGTCAAGATACAGTGCACCGATAAACGCTTCAAAAGTGTTGGCGAGAATATACTGGCGAGCACGTCCTGTATCTTTAGCCTCACCACGTGAGAGCAATAGAAAATCATTCATACCAAGTTCCGTTGCAGCAGCAGAAATACTTTGAGTATTCACTAGAGAGGCTCGGAAAGCAGTAAGCTCGCCCTCAGGGCGATTAGGGTACTTATTGTACAAAAAGTCAGYGATTACTAGTTCAAGTACGGCATCACCTAAAAACTCAAGGCGCTCATTATGCTCCTTAACTACTCCACGGTTCTCATTCAAAAACGAGCGATGCGTAAACGCTGTTTGCAAAAGCTGCTTATYCTTGAATGAAAAWCSTRTTNTGNCWTYARAWRYTTTAAAATCTTTCATGGCTTTCTTATTCCTATTGCATCACGTTAGCACACATAGAGTTAAGATTCGAGCCATTATCTATCCTCTGTACTGCGCTAAAATGTTCACTGCTCGAGTAATAACTGGGAGAATATCGTCATAAAAGTTGAGCTCAACGATACTTGCCAACTTAAACCACTGCACATCATCCAGTCCTCCATCACTCTTAAGTGTTAACTCATCAAATGGTGTCTTAACTAAATAGTATGTTCCGTGACGTTTTTTCTTTCCCTCTTTTGGATCTGAGGCAATGTAAGTRTTTTCACCTAGTTCGTCTTGAATTTCAGCCACAAGACCAATTTCTTCAAGTACTTTACGCTTCACTCCGTCCTCTGGCTTTTCTCCCTCTTTAAGTTTTCCTTTACAGAGTGTCCARTGYCCAAACACGTCATGTACCAAAGCTACGTACAATGAACCCTCATCTTCTGCATACACGACAGCACCAACTAACTCTTCTACACGTAAGTTATTTTCATCTATCTTTTTTTTGCTCTGCTGTTCCTTYTCAGGTTCACCCATTTCTTTGTAGACTGCACCAAGTACTCCGTTTACAAAACGTCCGCTTGATTCACCTCCAAACTCCTTTCCTAGTTCAATAGCTTCGTTAATAGCAACCTTTGGTGGTACTTGGCTACGATCAGCATACAAAAGCTCAGCAAGTCCCATACGTAAAATATTACGGTCAGTAACCGCGATCTTATCAATCGGCCATTCAGGTGCCGCCTTAGTTATTATTGCGTCTATTTCAGATTGTTTCGCTAGAGTCGTATCAAGCAGTTGCTTCATGAATGGAAACAAATTGGAGTTAGGTGCAAACTCATTTGCATTATTAGTTAGAATCTCATCGGCACGCGACTGCTCCATACCTTCCGAGTCGAGCTCGAAAAGCGTCTGAAGAACAATTGAACGTGCGGTGTGCCGATTTGACATAGAACAGATTGAATAGAGTGTACATGAGGTGCATAAGAAAATACACACCTAGGGTGTGTATTTCTTACTTCTCTTTCTTTTCTTTAGTTACTTTCTTGGTTTCCTTCTTTGCTTTTACCTCTTTCTTTTCTTCCTTAGGCTCCTCCTCTGTAGATTCCTCTTCAGTAGTATCGTGACCAGTGAGTGCTTTTACGCGCTCTTCGCGACGAACCATACGTGCGGCTTTTGCGCCTACAACGTCTACCACTTCTCGATCTCGGTAGTTACCACACTCAGGACACATACGATGACGTAGATGTTGTGCGTTACATTTAGCACACGTTGAAAGACGTGGCTCTTTGAGCGCATGGTGTGAACGGCGATTACCGGTATGTGAGCGGTTTACCCGCATTCGTACTGACATTGCGCATGATTATACGGAAAAATTGAGAAAAGGCAATGGTTTGGAGTATATAGTAATGGGCGCCCTATATATTGCAATAGTGCGCCCATACGTTATTGATCATCGCCCTTGTCGTCTATGCCGTAAAGGTCTGCAATTTTAAGAGCAATTAGGGTTTCCAGACGCACTCCTTCTTCTGGCAAAAGAAGGGAGACTTCGAAGGAACTATCCTCTTTACAACCACTACACCTTCTTAGATCTCCTTTGTAATCACAGAATGAACAACAGACGCACGTGTCTTGAATAGAGGATGAGTCTCCACGCGATAAAATGGCGCGCAGTTCTTCAGCATCAATTTCAGAACGATTTTTCTTCTCATGAATTGCCAATTCTTGCTCCTTTGACTTCTGATATAACGTACGCGCATCCTACCACACATTATAAACGTGTCAAAAAACTCCTACGATGTATGTCACACATGCCGTGTTCTTTTATTGCTTCATAGTGTGCTTTGGTTCCGTACCCTTTATGTCCTGCAAAACCATATTGTGGATATTGTTCCGAAAACTTCTCCATTTCCCTATCGCGAGATACTTTTGCCATTACTGAAGCGAGMGCAATGACAACTTCATTTTCATCTCCCTTGATAATAGTTTTTTGATTMAMAAATTCTTTTGGTGCCTTAAGTCCCCCATCAAGTAGTACCAATACTTCGCYCTCACYACAGTCCGCAGGTACTGCCTGCCTCAATGCCTCTGCTAATGCACTCGTTGTCGCTGGTACTATACCTTCCGTATCAATCATTTGTGACGAACAAAAGCCAACTCCGTAATGTAAATTGTCTTGTTCTTGTATCCAATCAAAAAGTACATCTCGGCGCTTTGGTGTGAGTTTTTTTGAGTCACGAATACCGTTCTCAAAATACTCATGCATTACCTCAGTATCTACTGGCGCACATACTGCRCCCACTGAAATGGGACCAGCGACTGGACCGCGTCCTGCCTCATCAATACCTATCACATAGCGTATGTTCATGGCATACATAGTAGTGCCCTAGGTGTGGAAAAGCAATTTTGGTATACTACCCCCACATGAGCGCTGACTTCATTCATTTGCATACGCACAGCCATTTTTCGCTGCTTAATGCTCTCCCTAAAATTCCTGACCTAATTGCTGCAGCAAAAAAAGATGGACAACATACTATTGCACTCACCGACGACGGTAATCTTTACGCGGCGATCGAGTTTTACAAAAAGTGTGTAGAAGAAGATATAAAACCAATCATAGGTGTAGATTTCTTTGTGGCACCACGCACACGTCATGATAAGGAACATCGTATCGACAACGTAACTAGTCGATTGGTACTTCTTGCAAAAAACAAAGCCGGATACGATAACCTCATTAAACTTGTTACCTATTCGAACACCGAGGGMTTCTATTACCGTGCACGAATCGACCAAGAACTCATMGAAAAATATAGTAAGGACTGTATCGCAATACTTCCSTCATTTGCTTCATCAGTGTCCCAYGCTCTCCGTGACCACGACACTCAAAAAGCGACCCAGCGTTTAGACTGGTACAAAAAAATATTCGSTGARGATCTCTATCTTGAAGTAACTCACCACCCTGAAATTGATGGTCATGATGACTTRCAGAAGCGTATTGCTGATCTTGCACAAGAAACCAATACACCTCTGGTAGCCTCAGGTGACGTGTACTATATGAAGCACGAAGATAACCTAGCACGTGAAGTAGCACGCAAAATACAAAGCGGTACACCACTTATGGGTGATGAGGCTGATCGCCCGGAAGACTTTTCATTCTTTACACAAAAAGTAGCTCAGAAGTATTTTAAGAAATTTCCAGATGCACTTGCAAACACAATAAAGATTGCTGACTTATGTAATGTGAAGCTACAGCTCGGTGACTGGATTTTCCCCGACTACCCTAAAGAAGAAGGAAAGACCTATGATGAGATGCTCAAAGAAGCAACCATGGAGGGTCTTAAAAAACGTAATGTAGAAGCAACTCCAGAAGCGCTCGAACGTATCGATTACGAACTTGGTATTATCGCACTAAAAAAATTCTCCCCGTACTTCCTCGCAGTTTCTGATTTACTTCGCTATGCAAAAAGCGCAGGAATATACACTAACACTCGTGGCTCTGCAGCTGGTTCATTCGTCTCATATCTTGTCGAAATTACTACGGTAAACCCTCTTGATTACAACCTTCCCTTTGAGCGTTTCTTGAACCCTGAGCGTCCGTCAGCACCTGATGTCGACATGGACATCGCTGACAACCGGCGAGATGACCTTATCGACTACGCACGTCGGAAATATGGTACCGAGCATGTAGCTCAAATCGGCACATTCGGCAGTATGATGGCACGTGCTGTAGTGCGCGACGTTGCACGTGCTCTTGGCTATTCATATAGCGTCGGTGATCGCTTGGCGAAACTCATTCCTTTCGGAGCTCAGGGATTCCCTATGACTATTGATAAGGCTATGGAGATCGAGCCAGAATTAAAACAAGCATACAAAGAAGACTCTGAGACACGAGAGATTATTGACCTGGCAAAAAAGTTAGAAGGAAATGCACGTCACATTGGTGTACATGCCGCGGGTGTAGTTATTTCTCCAAAACCCGTCATAGAATATTCTCCCATACAGCCTGACCCTAAAGGTGGTAAGACAATTACCCAGTTCAATATGTACTCCATTGCTGATGAGTACGGTGGTGTTGGATTGTTGAAGTTCGACTTCTTGGGATTGAAAAACCTTGCAGTGCTCGCTGACTCTATCAAGCGCGTGAAGAAAATTCACGGCGTGACAATCGATGCCGATAGTATTCCACTAGATGATACCAAAACGTATGAAATGCTCTCACAAGGACATACTATGGGTGTGTTTCAAATGGCATCCACCGGGATGACAAAATGGCTTATGGAGCTTAAACCAACGGTTATTCACGATATTAACGCCATGGTTGCACTCTACCGACCTGGACCGATGGAGTTCATTCCTGACTACATTGCCCGAAAACGTGACCCGTCGAAGGTGACATATATTGACCCTCGAATGGAAAAATATCTCAAACCAACTTTTGGTATTCTTATCTACCAAGATGACGTGATGCTTATCGCCGTAGAACTTGCCGGCTACTCATGGGGTGAAGCTGATAAATTCCGTAAGGCTATGGGTAAGAAAATTCCTGAACAAATGGCGGCTCAGAAAGACAAGTTCCACACCGGTTGTATCGAACGTGGAATGACGCCTCAGGCTACACAAAAACTTTGGGATATGATCGAAACGTTTGCTGCGTACGGTTTCAACAAATCTCACAGTGTGAGCTATGGTAACTTGGCGTACAAAACAGCGTACATGAAGGCAAACTACCCCCTTGAGTTTATGTCTGCTCTTCTTACTGCTGACTCGGGAGATGTTGAAAAAATAACAGAAATTATTGAAGAGTGTAAAGCTATTGGATTAGAAATCTTACCGCCGGACGTAAATGAAAGTTTTGAAGAATTYTCGGTTGTTCCTAATGAAAATCAGATTCGTTTTGGATTAGTTTCAATTAAGAACTTTGGAAGTAAYGTAGCACACGCCGTTGTKGAAGAACGTAAAAGTGGTGGAGTCTATACTGATATAGAAAACTTCCTTGAGCGAGTTCGWGGAAGCGGTATGAACCGGCGTGGACTTGAGTCTCTTATCCAATGTNGTGCCTTTGATACTTTTAACACACGTGGTGTATTACTCGCCAATCTTGATCTTCTCATTGAATTCCAAAAGGAGATGAATAAGAAACCAGAGGGTCAAAATTCTCTTTTTGGTGCAGTTGAAACAAGCGGCGCAATAACCCTCCAACCTGCTGAAGATGTTGATATGGCACAGCGTCTCGTGTGGGAAAAAGCACTTCTTGGACTCTACGTTTCTGGACACCCGCTTGAGGCTCATGCTCAAAAACTTGAAGGTAAGCCAACTATTGTAGACATTAAGACAAAGCAGCGCGAAGGTACTATCACTGTTATAGGAGGTATCATTTCAGAGAATAAAGTAATCTTAACCAAGAAAGGTGACAAGATGTCTTTCATTCGACTTAGTGATTTACAGGACACCATCGAAGCTGTTGCCTTCCCTCGTGTGCTTGCTGAATTTGGTGAACTCCTCACACCAGATACTTGTGTACTTCTCAAAGGACGAGTCTCTAAAAGGAATGACGAGATTAGCTTCATTGTTGAGGCAGTGAAAGCTCTTTAAAAGAGATTGACCGCTTTTTTCCTGAGTGCTACTATTCGCACACATCAGAGATTGCTTTGGCTACCAACCAAAGATATATATGCGCATTGCGCCTAATCTGATTTTTAAAGTGTTCGAGAATATATTCTCGAAAAACTAGGTGGAACCGCGGGTTACTATGAGTAAATCGTCCTAGTGCATACACGACTATTGTCGCGTGTGTACTAGGGCGTTTTTTCTTTATCACTAATATACATATCATGTCAGAAAACAATTTAGATTCAGTACGTCATACACTCGCCCATCTACTTGCACAGGCGGTRCTTGAAAAATATCCTCATGCAAAGGCCACTATTGGTCCTTCTGTTGCTACTGGGTTCTATTACGACTTTGATTTCTCAGGTGGAGATGCACCTGGAGATGCAGATCTATCTGGTCTTCAAAAATCTATGCGTAAGAGCCTCAATAAATGGGAGGGATGGGAACGCGAGGTCATTTCACCAACTGAGGCACGTGAACATTTCAAGGGTAACGAATACAAACTTGAACTCATTGATGCACTGGAAAAAGAAGGTGCGGAGATTACTCTATACACATCAGGTGGTTTTACCGATCTTTGCCGGGGAGGCCATGCAGAAAATCCCGCACGTGATATAGACGCACGTGCATTTAAGTTAAGTACTATTGCCGGTGCTTATTGGCGAGGAGACGAAAAAAACGCCATGCTTACCCGTATCTACGGATTTGCGTTTGAGACTGAGGAGGAACTTAAAGAACATCTCGTTATGCTGGAAGAAGCAAAAAAGCGTGATCATCGAAAACTAGGAAAAGAATTGGATCTGTTTACCTTCTCTCCACTTGTTGGACCTGGRCTTCCTCTCTGGACACCACGAGGAACAATCCTTCGTAAAAAACTCGATGGCTTTGTACAATCGTTGCGTAGTAAATACGGATACGAGGAGGTGACCATCCCGCACTTCACTAAAAAAGATCTTTACGAGACATCCGGACACTGGGAAAAATTTGCAGATGAACTCTTCCGCGTTAAAACACGCGAAGGTAAAGAATTTGCTATAAAGCCGATGAATTGTCCGCATCATACACAAATTTTTGCACGTCGTCCGCACAGCTATCGCGAAATGCCACGTCGTTATTCAGAAACTACAATGGTGTATCGTGACGAGCAATCAGGTGAACTTGGTGGTCTTACGCGAGTAATTTCAATCACACAAGACGATTCCCATGTGTTCTGTCGCACTTCTCAATTAAAAGAGGAATTCTTTGGTATCTGGGATATCATCGACACTTTCTACAGTACCTTTGGATTTGAATTGCGTGTACGTCTTTCGTTTCATGACAGTGAGAATCAAGATAAATATCTTGGGACCCCAGAAGTATGGGAGCAAGCTGAGAATGCACTTAGGGAAATCGCCAAGGAACGTGATGCAGATTATTTCGAGGCCCCCGGCGAAGCCGCTATGTATGGACCCAAGCTCGACTTTATGGCGAGAGACGCTATCGGCCGCGAACATCAAGTCGCTACAATCCAACTTGATCTTAATCTTCCAGAACGTTTTGACCTTACATGTATAAACGAACAAGGTGAAAAAGAACGGATTGTTATGATTCACTGCGCTGTCATGGGATCACTTGAACGCTTCATTGCAGTTCTTATAGAGCATCTCGCTGGTAATTTCCCATCATGGCTCGCACCTGAACAAGTGCGTATCATTCCTGTTGCCGACGTACACAATGACTACGCACAAACGGTCTTTAATACACTTAAAGCCGCTGGTGTTCGCGTACATCTCGATGTCGCAGATGATTCACTCGGTAAGCGTATTCGGAACACTAAGGTAGATAAAGTCCCATACTTTTTTGTACTGGGAGATCAAGAAAGTACTGCCAACACAGTAACAGTTGAAAGTCGTGACGACGGAAAGATAGGAGAAATGTCAGTCGAAGACTTCATTAGTCGTCTTTCTGACGAAGCTGCGTACTAAACATGTAAAAAGGCACATGATTTCTCATGTGCCTTTTTACTTATGTAGATTAAATTAGATTAACCACTGACTTGCTCGCGCATTACCTTGGTTGATTGCATTCACATAATCTCGCATTAATGTGTTGCCCTCACCATATTGTGATCGTACACGGGGGTAATATCGTACTTGTCGTGGGTTATTGTAACTATTCGTATTGTACGGAGTTCCGTAATTTACGTTAGTGTTTTGTGAATTCCGGTATGTTACTGGATATCCACGATAATTATAGCTAAAACCTACGCCTTAGTTATTATTATCTTGGTAATATGCGTTTCCACAAATACCATTAATTAGAACAAAGAGCAGTACTAACACCATTATTATAAGTATAAGCTTGTGCGTGTGTAGGAATCGCCGCGACAGCAAACATGGCAAATGCACATGTTACGATGACCGCCGAAATTCCTCTTTGATTTAATGTCATACAATAGATATATTACCACATGTATATATACCTGTCAAGGGTTTAATAGTACTTTCTACCACTATTAAACCAATAAAACGGCTCTATAGAGCCGTTTTATTGGTTTAATCTTAAATAGCACCTATTAGAGCCGTGTATTTAGTAGTAATATCCCCTATTTCCGTAATACTGGTAGTTTACTGGGTATGTTTGGGTCTGCGTATAGTACTGATATCTTGGATATGAGTAATACTGACTATTATATTGCGGATACTGATAGTAACTATTCTGAGAATATTGGTTTTGATACTGTGGGTAGTACTGATACGTATAGTAGGTACTGGTATTAGGATAGCGATTATACTGCCAATACACTGTATTGGTATTTTGATATTGGAAATTTGTATTAGATCCATAATATCCAGTATTTGATGATGGAACACCTACGTATGAAGTTGCTTCAGCTGACATAGGTAGTGTCAGCACTAAAAGCAGTGCTGCGGCGCTCAGGATACTGATAAATAGTATATTGTGTCTGTATGTAGTTATCATAGTTACATAATGAACCCTTCTCCCTCGCTTTGCAAATAAAAAACCACCGGCTTGCCGGTGGTTTTTTGTTTAAAATATTCTTGTTATTTAAAGATGAGCTTTGGTCCATCTGCACCCTTCTCTAGGGTAAGAGTATGTGTAGATGGAGCTTCGTTTTCATCACTTTTTGTTTCTGTAGTTTCTTCAACTTCTTCATCTATTACAGATCCTGCAACAAATGATGGAACCATGCTACCAAAGGCATTCGCAACATTTCTTCGGTAGAAGAAGAATACGGCTACTGCACCAAGCGCGATTGCGAGTAATGTAAGTACATAGGCAATCTCATCTGTTCCAGTGTATGGAACCTGATTGATGTTTACGTAGTCATACACTATCCCCGCTGAAGCAACGGTAACCACTGGACGCGGTTGTACATACTGCTGGATTACAACAGGTTGTTGTGGAATGTATACCGGTGGAATATATGTTGGGTACGTATTGGTGTTTGTGTTTACAATATTTGTATTTGTATTCGTTACGTTGTTTATATTCGTATTATTTACATTCGTATTTACATTGTTGTAGTAATACGATGATGACGGATCTGAATAGTGAATTTGTGGAGTTACGTTGTAACTGTAGTAGTTCGTTGGCTCGACGTACGAATAGTAGTTGTCATCGTATGAGTAGTAGTAGTCGTCATCGTATGAGTAATAATTGTCGCTCTGTGGGTAGTAGTTATCGTTGTATGAGTAGTAACTATCGTCGTAGGTGTAGTCATTATATGAGTTCCCCCAATCTGAAAACCCGTCATCATAAGTATAATCGTTGTACGAAGTACCCCAATCTGTCCAACTGTCAGAACAGTTAGTACACACATCTCCTCCTGTATACCATCCATCATCATAGGTGTAGTCGGTATATGAGTTTCCCCAATCTGCCCAACCGTCGTCATAGACATAATCGTTGTACGAAGTACCCCAATCTGACCAACTGTCAGAACAGTTAGTACATATATCACCCCCAGTAGACCATCCGTCGCTTGAGACATAGTCGGTATAGTTATAATCTGCATAGGAATCACCGTAGTATCCCCATCCGTCATCTGCATAGGCTGTCGTAGTAGGAAATGCACTGAAAACAGCTACAGTGAACATCAGTACTAAAAATAGTACTGAGATATTTTCTTTTATTGAGGTTTGAATAATTTTCATAATGTTTAAAAAGTTAAATAAGTGTGGATACTATACCACAATATCTGAATAAGTAAAGCACCTGGTAAGAATCTCTTAAGAGATTCTTACCAAACACTTCTTCTTTCGTTATGGCAGTCGAATCGGCGACTGTTCACTCCGACGAAACGCCACAAGGACATCTCCGTCAAAAGAAAGTGGTTCTGCAACATCAGGTACACATCTGGTAATAGTCACCTTATGTGCCTGAGCAACAGTTCCCTCACAAATAGCATAATCATCTGCCATCTGCTTAATAAAGGATCTGTCACGCGAGTATCGGTCATAAATGACCTCACCGCTTTCGTCGTAAAGACGAATAGCTACGGAACCAGTTTCTKKYTGAGTAAAGTGTAGTCGCACCAGCGTGCACCCTACTGGACGCAGGGCAGTTGGCGATCCACAGTTTTGACATGCGGATCCTTCGGCGAATGCTGTCGTTACTGGTGCCGCAAGGAGGGCCACACCAATAACTAGCGAAAGAATTACTTTTTTAAAGAACTTCAYGTTTTTCTCCTCCATACATGGGCCTACATAGACCTTTCTATTTTCGAGACGTACTCAAACTCAGAAAGGTCAACATATTGTTGATTACAAAAAGAAGAGGATGGAGTGGTGTACACATGTACTACCACTCCGTTCCAAGTCYAGTTAAGAGATACAAACCGGCTATGTTCATGCTCATCTGCGCATTTGTTTGCCAATGCAAGGCGTGTCGAACTTCTTTGAACTGAATTTCGTACACGCGCTTGGTAACCACCGACGACATTTGCTTTCGGACGAACCTGAAAATCTTTGTTTAAAACAAATCCAGCATGCACCATGCATGTCCGGAACCTGTCTGCACGCTCTTCCCCATTACGTGGCACCCGCGTACCGTGCTTCTGGGTAGATCGAGTATGTACTGTTTGTGCTGCAGCCATTGTAACGACTGACTCTTGTTGTAGTGTAGACACCACAACAGGTTGATCTTTGGAAAAATATCCTCCGACCCCGGTCAGTATCACAACAACAATTGCAACTAAGCCAACAGCGGCCAAAATCCAAGTGAAGACCTTTAACATACTTTTTCTCCTATATTTTGCCCCTCCGGAATTGGGGAGCTGATAAGAAATGCCTTAGCACGTCCTATCAGCTCCTCACTAACGGGGAGAACATATTCAATGAACAAAAGAGCTTTAGGTACTCACAAAGAGTCCTCTATACTCAATATAGTGACATAGGTAATTATAGTTGTCAAGTATTAATACATCTCTCTCGATGCGGCATATATAGGCTCTGTATTGGAATTTTAAATATAAAAAGGGGCGAAACAAAAGTTTCGCCCCTAAATAATCAATCGAATTGTCTTCGCTTCTGCCAGTCCTGCTGTGTCTTAGCTGAGAACCTAAAGAATAGGATCCCTACCAACAAAAGCAAGCTGTCGGCCCCCTCTACGGCTTCCATCACTGTATTGTACAAAAGTGCATCTCCTCTGATTATAACCTGAGCAGTTTGTGAAGAAATATTTCCCCCTTATACTGCTCGGCTGGAGTATTTAATAGCAAATCGAATTTTTGTCAATGTTTATAAGAAAAAGGCGGTGATCGTTTTCACAATCACCGCCTTTTATAGCAAGAGTCAATTAGAATCAATACACCCCGTACCGAACATTTATCAGGACGGTCAGTCCCAAAGTCACCACAGCAGCAAGTGCTTTTGCACCCACTATTGCGATCCATTCGAAGGTATAGATTCCAGCCTCAATGTTATACATAGATTCCCTCTCTACTATCCTACCAGCAAAATACTGGCAGACACCTCCATTTGAAATTTCAAATGGAGGTGTCTGCAAATATAATGTACTAAATATTCGTCCCAATAAACTCAGCTTCAACTACCCACCGATCTGTTCTTTTACCGAATGAATCACAGGTAAGTAGTGTAATACGGTGCCCTGGAACACTGAGAGCAATTCTGTCATTAGATGCCGCACTTGCCTGATATACATTACTAACACTGTAACTATACACATCTCCTCCGGATACGACTTCAATAATATCTCCATTTTCGAGCTTTTCGATATCATTAAACGCCTTGTACAAAGGATTACGAACGATAGGTAACCGACTTGAATGTCCGAAGAGTAATACGTTACCTCCCTGCTCCCCAAGTGTGGCAGAATCAGGATAGCGTACGGCAGCACTCTTCAGCTCCGCATCAAGTGCTTCAATATTACGTGTTTGTGGATTACTTACCGGCAAATCTATCCCAAGACTCTTAACAATTAGCCTATCTGGAAATACAGCTGGAAGATTTTGTCCCGCTACTTGTGCCTCTTCTTGCTGTACACGACTGACTAGAGCTACGTTAGTTGCGAGCGCCAGACGCTCGTTTTCGGTAAGGAGTGCACTAACATCATCATCAGTAAGTATTCCCCGACTAGCTGTACCGATAAGCAACAACGTCCCTACGACTACAACAGCAATCCATAGAAATAGAAGCCGCAAGAGTATTTGTGGCTGAAAAAGTGCACCAGCTATAGTGCTTATCTTGTCGTTTCGATTAGGTTCCATATATAATACGCATAACTGTACTGAGATAAGCAACTTTTGTCAATGATACGTATATGCTACTGTATAAATATACGGCTTTAAAGCCCACGTATATGCATTATATTATTGACATATTCGTGTAACTGTGGTACAAATACTCCACGTAATAACCATTTACATATGAATGTACAAGCAGACAAGGGAACCTCAAAATTTAAAAATATCATCTCCATTATTGGWTTTGGTATTCTTCTTATCATCGGTATCTGGAGTGCATACCAAGTAATAACCTTCATCCCTCGCCTATTCTCAGATACGGGAGCTACTACGAGCACTGAACTAAACGAGCGTGATATTGCAGCAAAACTTAGTACCACAACTGCAAACTCCGGAGATGATGTAGTGATCAACTGGGCACACCGCGGGGATGATGACGGTATCGTCTCGTTTTCATATGCATGTGTTGAAGGTTTCTACTTTGAGATCGATGGTGATGCAATAGCATGTAACGCACCCCACAATGTAGATGCTGATGCACAGACTCTAACAGTTACTCCAATCACAACCCACGAAACAGTAGAAGCAGCTCTAGCAATTACCTATACAAATACTGAAGGTGTCAGTATCCGAGATACAAAGACTCTTACCGTAACTGGAGAAAGTCCTGTAGTAACTACTGAAGAAGTTTCTACAGAAACTACTGAAGAAGGACCGCGTGAACCTGAGGTTCAGACAACACCTACAGTGACCTCTGTTACTCCTACAGTAACTCCTACGCGCATCATACGTGTACCGCGTACCTCAGATCCGTATGGTATTGCAGATTTACAAGTGGCGATGGTAGCCGTTGGTGAAATAACTGCTTTTGGTACATTTGAACCAAAAGGAATTGTGCATCCCTACTCTCGTGCCGCTGCTAAATTTAAAGTAACTAACCTAGGTACAAAAGAAACTGGGTCTTGGAATTTTAGTGCGATACTCCCTACACAAGCTGGATATCCATATAACTCACAAATACAACCATCACTGATGCCAGGTTCTTCAATAGAAATATTCATAACATTTGATCAACTCGTACCTGGTATTCACACTTTCAGTGTACATGTAGATTCAAACAACTACGTTGTAGAGATTAGTGAATACAACAACGCAGCAGCTCAATCAATAACAGTACTCAACTACTAACGAACAATGTAAAAAGGCCACACAGCTWAGCTGTGTGGCCTTTTTACATATCTACTTAAATATCAATAGTAGCTTCTCTTGCGTGTGACTGAATAAAGGCCTTACGTGAAGCAACATCAGTTCCCATAAGGGTGTCGAATACGTTATCGGCTTCTTGTGTGTCTTCAATACTTACTTGTTTCAGCAAACGACGTTCGGGATCCATGGTCGTTTCCCAGAGTTCCTCAGGGTTCATTTCACCAAGTCCCTTGTAACGTTGTATTGATATTTTTGGTGTGCGCTTTGTAGGTGCATCATCACCTTCCTCTTCTTCTTCAGGCTCCACATCGCCAGCAATAGCTAACTTTTCTTCCTCTGTGTAAGCGTAGTCTATTTTTTTACCTTGCTTTATCTTGTACAACGGCGGCTGCGCAATGTAGAGGAATCCTCCCTCTACAAGTGGCTTAAAGTATCGATAGAAGAGTGTAAGCAAGAGTGTACGAATGTGAGCTCCGTCGACGTCGGCGTCAGTCGCGATGATAACTTTATGGTATCGCAATTTAGAGATATCAAAGGTATCTCCAATAGCAGTACCAAGAGCTACAACCAGAGCCTTAATTTCATTGTTAGCGAGCATCTTATCAAGTCGTGCTCGTTCAACATTCAAGATTTTACCTCGTAGTGGCAAAATGGCTTGCGTACGACGATCACGCCCCTGTTTACTAGAACCACCAGCAGAATCTCYCTCCACAATAAATATTTCTGATTCGGCAGGACTACGTGACTGACAATCTGATAACTTACCAGGAAGAGTCATGCCATCAAGTGCTCCTTTACGAAGTACTGAATCCTTTGCAGCCTTTGCAGCCTTACGTGCTTTCATGGCAAGTACTGCCTTTGAAATCACCGACTTAGCGTCATTTGGGTTCTCTTCAAGGAACTCTCCAAAAGCTGCAGAGAATACTGTGTCGACAGCTCCACGAGCCTCAACACTTCCCAACTTTGCCTTTGTTTGTCCTTCAAACTGAATTTCTACCATCTTCACTGAAACAACTGCAGTAAGACCTTCAAGAACGTCGTCTCCGGTGAATCCGTTTTCCAATCCCTTTAGATTAGCCTTCTTAACATAGTTGTTAAGCGTTCGAGTAAGTGCAGTCTTAAACCCAGTGATGTGCATACCACCTTCAGGGTTGTAAATATTGTTAGCAAACGCAGATACACGAGAAGAGATATCATTTACATACTGTAGTGCTACCTCTACGTGTACACTATCGAGTTCACGTTCTACATAGAAAATCTTTTTATGAAGTTCTTTCTGGTGACGGTTCTGGAATGCAACTAGACTGGTAAGTCCTCCTTCAAAATAGAAGGTCATAGATGGTACGTCTAGTTTTTGTTCTCGTAGATAGAAAGTTTTTGTATCGTCAAGATTACCTGTGTACTCGCGTGCATCGATAATCGTTAAATGCATACCGCGCACCAAATACGCCTGCTGACGTAAATGCTCTACAATAGTTTTCCAATTGTATTCAATTTCTGGGAAAATTTCAGGATCAGCATCAAAAGTAATAATTGTTCCAGTAAGTTTTGATGGAGCCAACTTTCGTACTGGCTTCACTGCCTTACCTCCCTTAGTATATTCTTGCAAATACTGTCCACCCTCTCGGTGTACTTCAGCACGAACATGCCGTGAAAGTGCGTTCACTACAGAAACACCTACACCATGTAATCCTCCTGAATATTTATATCCTTCACCACCGAACTTACCACCAGCGTGGAGTGTGGTCATGATTGTTTCTAGTGCAGATACCTTTGTCTTTTTGTGCTTACCAATCGGAATACCACGTCCATTATCGACGACGCGAATACGGTTTCCTGGTAGGAGTGCTACTTCAACAGTATCAGCAAAGCCACCCATCGCTTCATCTCGTGAGTTATCAAATATTTCCCAAATAAGGTGATGTAGTCCATCAAGTCCAGTTGTACCGATGTACATTCCAGGACGACGACGTACGGCCTCTAGTCCCTCCAGAACGGTAATATCATCTGCTCCGTAACTGCTTGTTTCTTTCTTGGTTTCTGTTTTTTTAACTGCCATAATTTTACAAAAGAGAGCACGTTAGGCTCTCCCTAGATTCCTCAGCAGTATAGCAAAAAATGCCCGTAAATGCTCGTTTTTATGCACATTAGAGCACAAATACCTTACCTCACTTCCCAACCTTCTTTAGCGGCTATATCAGCCTCAATTTTAGCCATAATTTCGCCAACAACAACGTCAGTTAATGTCTCTTCCATCGATTGGAATACAAGATGGAATGCATAAGAAGTACGYCCCTCTTTTTCAAATTCATCAAACACATCAAAACGTTTTAACAATTCTCCTGAATGTATTCTTACTATTTCATGTAATTCCTCAGGTAATGAGTCCGATGGCATCCACACAGCGATGTCCCGTAACATAAATGGATATGGACTTATAGCAGAATAATGTGTGCCATCCACAACTGTCTTAGTTTCCGGATATTCAGTCAGCTCTGGTAATTTTTCAAGTAATGTATCCATACTAAATTCCAATACACCATCAACAGGATCGGGCAGTTCTACGCCGAGTACTGTTTCAATTTTTTCTTTGATCTCAGAAAGTGCTTCGTTAATTTGCGCTTCTTGTTTCTTTTTTCCAGTGACGCGGATACCGATTGCGATGTGTGTTTCTTCTGAGTTAACAGTAAATACATTACCAACTTCAAATATCCTCACTGCATCATGCAGCCCTAAGATAGGCATATTGTACTCATTAGTTATGAGTGACTCTCTGATTCCTTGTGACAGGTCAGCACGAAGGTGATCCTTATCGCAATTCAGTGCATTGCGTAATTTTACCTCGCCACTGTCACGGAGTGAATATAAGTACACTTCTGTATATGCATTTTCAGCAAGAAGATTGCGAATAATTTCTGTATATGCAAACTTCTGGTGTACTGGCGGAGTTTCTCCAAGCTCAGTCATCTGAACACTTTCTATATTGCTATATCCATATATTCGCCCAATCTCTTCGATAAGATTTTCTGTAATATGGATATCATTACGTTCAAATGGTGCGGTAACGACAAAGGTATTATTCTCCTGTGTGTAGGTAAATTCGAGTCTGTCAAAAATACTTGCGATTTCTTTTGCGTCTAATGAAGCCCCTAGTATAGTTGCTACTCTCTCTACAGTAACAGAGACCGGGTCATTCTTTTTTGTTGCTGCACCAGCATAGCTATACCCCTGCAATTCACCTCCAGCAATTTTTAAGATAAGCTTAACAACAGCCTGAGCACCAAGTGGCACAAGTGTGTCAGCAACATCATTTTCAAATCGTGCAGAAGCGTCAGTGCGCATCTTCAGTGCTTGTGAGGTAAGGCGTGTTTGTGTGGGATGGAACTTTCCAGCTTCAATAATAATATCAGTGGTTGAAGTAGTAACTTCAGCGTATTTTCCACCTTTAACACCAGCAACTGCAATTGGCGCATCGCTATCAGCGTCAGTAATGACTGTCATGTCTTTACGAAGCACTACTTCATCGCCACCAAGAAGTGTCATCTTTTCATCCTCCTTTGCACGTCGAGTGCGAATACTTGGGATACTTCCTGCAAATTTTGCTGCATCAAAAACATGTGTAGGTTGTCCAATATCAAAAAGTACAAAGTTAGTTGCATCAACAACATTGTTGATAGATTTCTGACCTATTTGCTCCAAGGCATTCTTGAGCCACTCAGGAGACTCTCCTATTTTTACACCCGTAATGTGTGCTGCTACATAAAAAGAACATGATGCATCGTCATCTAAAGTAACCATCACACTATCTGTTGGAGGTGTAGTTTCAGCAGCATCACGTAATGGATCGTGACGCATGGGAATATTTAATATTGCAGAAATTTCATGTGCTATACCACGATGAGAAAGTGCATCAGCTGCACGGTTAGGAAGTACATCCACATCTATCACTTCAGTACCTAAAACTTTCTCTACTCCCTCTATTTCAAACGCATGGAAAGTAAGTGCTGCATCAAGTTCCGAAGCACTCGGCAGTGCCCCTTCTTCAAAAAATAATTGTAGCCATTGGTAACTTACTTTCATATTATTCGTTTACGATAAATTGTTGGATAARACGCAGGTCTCCTGAATGGAAAAACCGTACATCAACAATYTCCCACTTAAGCATGCAGAGACGCTCGATACCACCACCAAATGCCCATCCCTGATATTCTTCAGGATTGATACCGCCAGCCCGCAAAACATTTGGGTGCAACATACCTGCACCAAGTATTTCGATCCATTTCCCTTTCAGACGCTCAGGTATATTGTCTCCAATAAGTCGCATATCTACCTCTACTCCAGGCTCAACAAAAGGAAAGAACCCTGGGCGGAAACGTATTTCTACTGCACCACCCAAAAACTTACTAAAAAATGTTTCTAATGTGCCCTTAAGATGTGCAAGGGTAATATCCTTTCCTACGGCAAAAGCATCTACTTGAAAAAATTGCGCTTCATGTGTCATGTCAGTTGCTTCGTTGCGGTATGCTTTACCACAAGATACATAGCGCATGTCACCATCATTCTCTTCTAACTTATGTGCAGTTACTGAAGTGTCATGAGTACGGAGTACTCGTTTTTCATCTACCCAAAACGTATCCTGCATATCACGAGCAGGATGGTTCTTAGCAACGTTCAAAGCGTCAAAGTTATAATGTTCAGTTTCGAGTTCGGGACCAGAAGCTACTTCAAATCCTAGTTCAGTAAAAATAGCGAATATATCTCGAATAGCGCTCGTTAGCGGATGTATATACTTCGGCGTATCTTTCTCGTTCATTATGACTAGTGTATATGAAAAAGTCCCCATTTCAAGCTGTAATTTATGCTATTCCGTGCTAAAATCGCGCTAATGGATGCAGCACAAGCAGTAATGTATTTCATGTTGTTTATCTCTTTGTATTTTGAAGTCTTTTTGCTCATTACTTTCTTTGAGCAAGGTCCTTCAGATAATGAGGTATCGACACGAAAAAATAACGTAGCACTTCCGAGTGTAGCGGTTATTGTCCCCTGCTTTAATGAAGAGACTACCGTTGCCAGTACACTCAACTCACTTCTTGCACTCGACTACCCCAAAGATAAACTTGAAATTATTGCTGTAAACGATGGATCAACTGATACCACTCTTGCCGTTCTGCGAGAATTTGAACAGCGCTATGCAATTAGAATTATCGATAAAGAAAACGGTGGTAAACACAGCGCCATGAACGAGGCTCTTAAAATAACCAATTCTGAATTTGTGGGATGTCTTGACGCAGATTCCTTTGTTGAACCTGAAGCACTCCTGTACATAGTTGCGCACTTCGAGGACGAACGAGTAGCTGCGGTGACACCAAGCATTAAAATACATAATGCGAAGGGATTAATTCAAACTATGCAAAAGGCAGAATACGGACTCGCTATTTTTGTACGTAATGTGTTTGCTCGTATGGACGCACTCTTTATTACCCCAGGACCATTCTCATTCTTTCGCCGTAGTGCAATTGAAGAAGTGGGTCCATGGCGTCATGCTCACAGTACTGAAGATCTCGAGATGTGCATGCGTCTTCAAAAGCACCACAAGAAAGTTACTAATGAACCTAGAGCCGTTGTATACACCACAGCACCGAATACTCTACCGCAACTACATAAGCAACGAGTACGTTGGACCTATGGGTTTATTAAAAACGCGATAGATTACTACTACATGTTCTTCAACCCGAGCTACGGAACGCTCGGTCTGTTTGTCCTCCCCGTTAGTGTGATATCTCTTATCGGTGCAATCTTTCTTTTTTCTACCATCGTCTGGAATGTCTTGGTACGTGTTGCACAAGAAATAGTACGCTTCCAAACTGTTGGACTTGCTGCTCCAAGTATTCAATTTGATTTCTTTTATATAAATACCAGTGTCATCCTAACGATGACCCTGGTGCTACTTACTCTGACTTTTGTTCTCATGGGGCTTGGTAAGCGTTTGGCGCGTGATTCATTCATATCCTCAGACATGCCAATCTACCTGGCTCTCTATGGCTTTGTGACACCTCTATGGCTTACTGCAGCACTCTATAAGACAATCACTAGCAACAGTGTTAAATGGCGTTAATGTGCTAGTTATTCTAATCACTTAGTGATATATTGCCTTCGATGCGTACAATGCCTTGGATAAAATACCTACTCGCTTTTGTTATAACTGCGTTCATATTCTCAACAGCTATTGTTGCGAATAACTTTTTTAATGCAAAACGTATTGCGCAAATTCGTTCAATCGAAGAAGGTATCTCAATAGATATATTATCTCTCGAAACACAGTTTGAATTATTACAGGAACAGTCTTGTAATAGTATTTCTGAGAACCCTATCCTATCCCGTGAACTTGATACTCTCGCTCACAAGCTCTCCTTTGCTGAGGCTCGTCTTGGTGCGGATAATGAAGAAGTAGTACGACTAAAGCGCCACTACTCACTTCTTGAAATTAAAGATCTTCTCCTCATGAAGAAAGTTTCTGAAAAGTGTAACTTGGAACCAGTATTCTTGCTCTACTTCTATTCAAATGAAAAAGGCGCATGTACTGACTGTAAGCGACAAGGATATGTCCTAACTGAACTTGCTAAAGAACACCCTGAGTTGCGTATTTATTCGTTTGATTACAATCTAGATCTCTCAGCCATTGAGACACTTATCTCACTCGAGAACATTCCTAGTGAGCTCCCTGCCCTCGTGGTAAATGGAAACCTACTAACTGGCTTCCAAAGTATTGAGGACGTGCAAGAATTCTTACCTGAAGTGAAAGAAGAGATAGAATAATAAAAAGCTCATCCCGTTACAGGATGAGCTTTTTATTATATTGGAGCCAGAGAGAGGATTCGAACCCCCGACCTACTCATTACAAGTGAGTTGCTCTACCAACTGAGCTACTCTGGCATGGTGAATTTTGAGCGGATCCAAAACCGCAACTTCTATTCCCTGTCTGAAGTCAGACTAGTTTCTCGCTTTATGCTCTCTGTGTCAAGTCCATTCTTGTGGGTTTCTACCTCTTCAAGAAACGAAGAACGTGTTGCTCGAGCTACGCCATTGCTCGTGCGATTCATTTTACGTGTCATGTCTTGTGCGTGTACCTCAACTCTACGTGCAGTGTTCGCTACTCTAGTTGCTGTGTGATGTAACACGATATGCGCCATATTTCGTAGTGACAAACGCCCCACAGTGTTCGTTGTGCGACTTATGACCTCGTTTGCACACATAACTACTAATCTATCTGCCTTAACCCTTAGATTCACGTACAAGGGCAATGAACGTGGTTGCTCAAAGAGCTTGAAGGCAAAAAAGAGTACTAAGACTCCCAACGAAATACTAAAGGCAATAATAGCCGACATATTRATTATTATACTGCGAAACGAGAGATCTCAGAAATCTCGATRCGTTCCCCAAACTTTTGAGTTGCTTCATYAAGAAGCCCTTGTACKGTAATRTCACCATTTTTAACAAACGGYTGTTCAAGCARAACCTTTTCTTTAAGGAATGARTTCATCTTACCYTCAATRATCTTCTCTCGCATYTCCTCAGGTTTRTCTGAAGCTTCTTCTWCAAATARCTTCTGAGCTGCTGAAGTAGCATCTTCTGTTACCTCGTCACGAGAAAGRAACTCAGGTGCGATTGCTGCAACATGCATTGCAATATCATAAGCAACTTTCACGAACTCTTCATTCTTTGCAACAAAGTCAGTTTCRCATGCAAGTACTACCACACCRGCAACTGAGTTTCCGGCATGAATGTAAGCTTGTACTACTCCACTTCCAAGTTCACGATCAGATTTCTTTGCTGAAATTTGTGCGCTTATCTTGCGAAGTGCAATTTTTGCTTGTTCGATATCTTGTCCTGATTCTTCAAGTGCTTTTTTGCACTGCATAATTGAAACACCTGTTTCGTCGCGAAGTTGCTTAATGAGTTCAGTAGATGACATAATATTTAAATACGTAAGTTTAGTAACGACTCTATTTACTCTCCGTTTCTGTAGTTTCTTTTGGAGCTGCCTTTGGTGGAATAGCTTTCTTTCCTGTTGCAACAGCTTCAACAATTTCGTTCACCACAAAAGTAATACTCTTGTTTGTAGCGTCGTTAGCTGGGATTGGATGTGCGATCATTGAAAGATCACAGTCAGTGTTTGCTAGTGCGATGATAGGTACTCCKACAGCATGTGCTTCACGTACTGCAATTTCTTCAGCACGAGGATCGATAATGAAAAGTGCTCCCGGTAATTCTTTTACATCAGCAATACCACCAAATGTTGCTTCTAGATCATCTATTTCACGATCCATAAGAAGACGTTCCTTCTTGGTGTACTTCTCAAGGTTTCCCTTTTCCTTATCACTACGAAGCATTTCAAGACGCTTCAGACGCTTACTGATTTCTTTAAAGTTAGTGAGTGTTCCACCAATCCATCGGCTGCATACAAAAGGCTCATCAGCTTTTTCAGCTGCGTTACGCATAATGATTCGAGCTTCGTTCTTACCAGCAACAAAAAGAATCTTCTTTCCTTTGCTCGCTATTGCGGCAATTGCTGCCTTAGCCTCTTCAAGCTTTTCTGCAGTGAGCTCAAGATCAAAAATGTCGTTACGATTCTTTTGACCAAAGATAAAAGGCACGATAGTTGGGTGACGTCGTGCACGTGAATATCCGAAGTGTGATCCGGCCTCAAATAGTTTTTGAATTGTTATGTTTGTTGTCATACGTTTATTAGAAAACCCCGCGCAAGCAGGGCAAAGAGATACTACCAAATTAAAGAATATATGGCAATGCCTCTCTACCTATTTTCATTTACTCCTCTTTTMCCTCGTCAAACTCGGCAAGAGCATCAAGAATGGGSCCGACWGCMCCASCAAGTATTTTTTCCATACCYGACCACGATTCTTTCAAGCGGTGGTCTGTTATGCGATCTTGAGGAAAGTTATACGTACGAATTTTTTCAGAACGATTGCTTGTTCCAATTTGTGAAGCACGTGTGTCACTACGCTTCTTCGCCACTTGCTCATCGTACATTTCTTGCAAACGACTCGCGATAATAGAATATGCTTTTTCTCGGTTTTTCTGTTGTGAACGCTCGGCTGTACAACGTACAGTAAGGCCAGTAGGAATATGAGTGAGTCGTACCGCTGTTTCTACCTTATTAACGTTCTGRCCACCAGCTCCACCCGAGCGTGAAAATTCAATCTCTAAATCAGATGGATTTATTTCTATTGTAAGATGCTTGTACACCGGCAACATAGCTACACTGGCAGTAGAAGTATGGATACGCCCTTGCTTCTCGGTTGCTGGAATTCGCTGTACACGATGTACACCAGTTTCAAAACGTAATTTCTTGTAACAYCCCTGMCCTTTAATTTCAATCGCTGCTTCTTTGTACCCTCCCATAGCGGCACGTGATTCACTGAGTACGCGAGTTTGCCATCCCTGCACCTCAGCATACTTGATATACATAAACGCGAGCTCTTCAGCAAAAAGAGCTGCTTCCTCACCACCTGCACCTGCACGCACTTCGAGTACAGCCTCATTCGGRAACTTYTGYTCTTCYTGAGCTTCYTTAACRATAGYTTCTATCTGGTCGATTAAAGCTTTCTTAGATTCCTTGATRCGAGCGATATCTTCCTGTGCMAGTGCCATCATTTCAGCATCTGCAGCTCCCAACTGAATAGCTTCATCTTCTTCAGCATCGATACGGTCRTACTCTTGCACTAAATACCCCACGCGMGAGTCGTTGGCATATTCTGTTAGTATTTCTGGTCGAGGTTCTCTTTCAGTCATATATTTTAGTATACACTCCATAGAAAAAATCACGCGTGCGGTGCATGCGTGATTTTTTCGTAAATCTAAAGTTAAGCGTTGGCTGCCTTTTGACGAGCCTTGAACTTCTCAACACGTCCTGCTGTGTCGATAGTTGTCTTTACACCTGTGTAAAACGGGTGTGACGCRCTTGAGATTTCAACGCGGTAGAGWGGATACTCCTTACCTTCGTATGTTCCCTGCTCGCTTGTCTCTACAGTAGAATGTAGAAGAAACTCCTCACCTGAGGTGTTGTCAACGAAAATTACTTCGCGATAGTTGTCTGGATGTATTTCCTTTTTCATGGATGCCGATTATACTCAATATTGACAAAATTGCAAAGAAAACTAAGATACAACTACGCTTGCTGAGCTGCTTCTCCTTATCGCAGAAGGGAACTGTGACGGTACAAAGCCAGGTACCAAGAAAGAACTGGCACTCAGCAAGCAGTCAAAAGTTCTTTCAAAATATCCTGGTCTACATGTTTTGGGCGAGTAGATGTATTTGAAGTGCATCTAATACTTGAGTACTAAGTCCTAGGGTGTGGTTCGTGCCATATCTAAAGACCGTACCCGCTTAGATCTATACCTTGGTTGGATGCTTTTTAAAAAGTTGTAATTCAGCAAAAAACATAGAGCCGATTATCCCTTGATAATCGGCTCGTTTTTATATCTACCCCTCTAGTATTWCAATTTGTCGTTGGAATTTATCTGCGAGCTCCATTACCCCATCACCATAGAAAGCATATGAAGCTTTTTTAGCATTCGTCCACCCAGCAAAATATCTCAATGCTGCAAGACGCTCTGATTCTCGAGTACCTTTGTCTGCTCCGTTATCCATCATAAGTGTCGCTGTACCAAAGATAGCTGTGCGTGCATCCCACGGGTTTGATGGAACATTTACATCCATCATTTTACGTAAGCGATCCTTACTTGTTTTGTACTTCCAAGGACCTTGCCAGAAATTATTCCAAGTCAATGAACGTTTACTGTTATTACAGTCGTTTGTCACTGTATTGATAAAGCCACCGTAGCAAACCCATGTAGAAGGTATGAACTGTGCAGGACCCATGGCACCTCCCCATCCGTACCACGGCTTTCTTGAAACAGGCAATGTATCGGGATTTAATCCAAGAGCTAAGGTAATTTGTTCAAACACTGGTCGGTCACGTGTGGGATGCATGTCATCCACCCAGTTTCCTGTTCCTACATTCTCTCCCAGGTTAGATTCCTGGGCTAAGATACCTAAGATCAATGCAGGGCGTACACCTGTTGCAGCACTAGCCTGCTGTGCGAAATCATAGGCATCACCAAAGGGAATGGCGGCAGTACCACGCAACGCAAAGAGAGTGGTTCTAATTTCTGCAGCACTCTTTTCTTTCTCCTTTATGTATTGCTGGTAGCGTGCCTCCTCTCCTTTRGTTACTCGTAAAATGACATCCTTCTCATCTTTACKATCTTCCACCTTATCCTTTGCCAATACCTGTAAACGTCGTAGTTCCTGTTCTTCCACTTGTTCACTTTTGAGCACTTGCTTCTGCCCCTCTATCGCAATTCGTGTACTGGCGATAAGTTCGAATGAACTAGAAAGAGATACTTTCACGACGTCAAAAGAATCGAGGTCAACAAAAATGCTCGATAAATCATCTGAGCCGAGGATCATTTCAGGAAAGGAAAGATTATCTATCTCGTTTGTCTTGCGAATTAGTTGTGCTAGTGAAGATTTCTCGCGTATCACTTTTGCATCAAGAGCACGTATGGCTTGCTCACGATCACTTACGTCATTAGCGATTTGCGAGATAGTGAGATTCCGCTGCTTGATACCGAGCTGCGCTTTGTTTATTTTGCCATCAAGTACAGCAACATCACGTTCGAGCGACTGGCGCTCACCACTCTTCTCATCAAGAAGTACTTGCTGTACTTCAATATCAGATTCAATTTTACTCAGCTCAGCCTCAAGGCGAGCACGTCGCTCTGCTTCAGTTTCAGCGTATGCAAAAGGGCCCACTGCAACAGATATAAGTAATATAGCTAATATAAAAATACGCATACCCGCATAGTATAGCAAAGTGCTATTAAAGTGCTGTGCACATATAAAAACACCCCTGCGTGAGGGGTGTTTTCTCTATGTTGAAATTATTATTCTCCTTCCTTTTCTTCTCCTTCTTCAACATCTTTTCCTTTTGATTCAATTTCGATGTCAGCAATATCTCGCACTTCTTCTTCGACTTCTTCTTTCGCTACGGTAATCGAAGCGATTGTTTCTGTCATTTCTACTGTTGGTTTCACTCCCTCGGGAAGTTTCAAATCTGCAACAGTAATAGCACTTGAGAGTTCTTCAAGAAGTGTCACATCTACCTCGATTGATTGTGGAATATCACGTGGACGTACTTCAACCTCGAGTTCGTGAGCTACCTTAGTAACAATACCCCCTAGTTTTTCAGCTGGTGCTTCACCAACGAATTCAAGTGGCACTGATACAGTAAGCTTCTTTCCACGTTCGATGCAGTAGAAATCTACGTGCACAGGATCTCCTGTTACAGGATGCCATGATACTTCATGGATAAGTACTTCTTTATCTTCACCAACCCCTTTTAGGTCAACGATGGTAGCACCACCTGCTTCTCCCCATACACGAATAAATTCTCGTGCATTAATTGTTACAGGAGTATTTTCTTCCTTGGGACCGTAAAAAACAGCAGGAACCTGCCCTTCTTTACGTAATGCTACTATGTTCTCGCTTTTATCGCGTGTTTTTACGTTCAGTTCTGTCATATAGGGCAGCACTATACCAAACAGCGGCTCAAATGCAACGTTACTCATCTACTCCTTGCCAAACACTCTCTGAACAGTACCATAGTGGACATGAATTCAATTTCCCTAGGAGAAATACTTCTCATATTTATCGGAGCACTATTGTTGAGCTTTCTCATATATTTCTTCATACGCAAACCGAGTAACAATCGTAACTGGTCCAAGGACCAAGAGATTCTTCCTTCCGTAAGTGTATACGGAGACTTTATTACMATGCACAACGTACGACATGCTACGTACCAAAGTCGTGACGACTATCATGTTGACCATTACGATAAAACATTCAAACTGAGTGATCTTAAAAAAATCTGGTTCTTGGTAGAACCTTTTGGACCCAAGCTACCATTGGGTTTACGCGCAGCACACACACTAATATCATTTGAACTACAGGATGGAAGTTTTGTCTCAGTATCAGCTGAAATTCGTAAAAAGCATGGAGACGTTTTTAACGGTCTGCAAAGCATCGCGGGTATTTTCCGTGAATTTGAGATTATGTATGTTGTCGCCGACGAGCGTGATGTCATACAACTCCGCACCAATCATCGCAAAGATGATGTACGTCTATATCCACTCACCATAGATACAAAAACAGTACAAAATATATTCTTAGATTATGTCGAGGAGATAAACAATCTGTACCAAAGTCCTTTATTTTTTCATACCATCTTAGAAAACTGTACCACTACCATCGCTCGGCATTTGCGTGAAAATRGAATTMYRCTTCCTCGATGGCACTACACGTACATTTTACCAACAACACTAGATTACCTATTCTACAAACGCGGACTCATTGATACATCACTCTCACTTGAAGACGCGCGAAAATACTTCTACATAACAACAAGGGCCCAGGAAATTGGAGACGTTAGTGACTTTTCACAACAAATTCGTAGTAATTAAAAAAGCACCTCCAAGGAGGTGCTTTTTTATTACATCATTCCCGGCATCCCGCCTGGCATACCACCTATAGGTGCATCCTCTTTTGCATCAGGATCATTAGAGATAGCAGCTTCAGTAGTTAAGAGTACTGCAGCAGCTGATGCAGCGTTCTCTACACCACTACGAGTTACCTTAACTGGGTCAATAATACCCTTAGCGAACATATCAATGATACTTGCCTCAGTATCGTCACTTGCTGCATCAAATCCATAATCACCTCCCTTAGCAAGTATGTCTCGTAGAATAACAGGAGCATCTTCTCGTCCTGTATTTTCTACAMTTTGAGTAAGTGGTGCGCGTAGTGCGTCAACCAAAATACGGTAACCGATTGAGAATTCATCRTGTCCCTGTATTTTTTTACTCTTAGACAGYTTGGCTGAAACTTTTAATAATGCAGCACCACCTCCGACAACAATACCTTCTTCAATAGCTGCTTTGGTTGCGTTTACTGCATCTTCAATTTTATCTTTTAGATACTTCATTTCTGTTTCTGTCGCCGCACCTACACGGATAATAGCAACACCGCCAGTTAATTTTGCGACGCGTTCTTCAAGTCTGTCTACATCAAATTTCGAAGTACCACTCTTAATTTGTGCCTGAAGTTGTGAGACACGTGCGGCAACATCTTTCTTCTTTCCCTTGCCACCGACTATAATAGTTGTGTCCTTAGTCGCAACAATGCGTCCTGCACTTCCAAGTTGAGCCATATCRATWTCCTCCATTGARTGACCTCGATCCTCAGAAATRACCTCRGCTCCAAGTACCGAAGCAATATCAGCRAGCATTTCCTTTTTGCTGTCACCRTACCCAGGAGCTTTTACYGCTAATACATTAAATGCACCTCGCAGTCTATTTACTACAAATGTTGCAAGAGCTTCACCCTCAACATCATCTGCAATGATCACTAAGTCTTTTTTACCAGTCTGAGCAAGCTTTTCAAGAAGTGGCAATATTTCTTTAGCGCTTGATATTTTTTTATCAGTCACTAAAACTACTGCATCTTTCATCTCAGCTTCCATACGCTCGTTATTAGTCACCATGTATGGTGATACGTACCCACGATCAAACTCGAGTCCCTCTACTACTTCTGAGGTAATTCCAAATGATTGTGACTCTTCAACAGTTACTACACCATCTTTTCCTACTTTATCTATAGTGTCAGCAATTTCTTTACCAAGTTCACGTGATTCTGCAGAAATACTGGCAACGTTCCGTATCTCCTCAAGGCCCTTTACTTCTTTCGCCATTGAACGAAGTTCGGCTACAGCATCACGAGCAGCTGCTTCAATACCACGACGCACGACAGTGGCGTTCGCCCCCATTGCAGTTCGCTTCAATCCTTCATTGATAATGGCACTGGTAAGTACCATGGCTGTTGTCGTACCGTCACCTGCCTTGTCATTAGTCTTGCTTGCTACTTCTTTAAGAATTTCAGCGCCCATATTTTCAAACTTATCAGCAAGTTCAATTTCCTTTGCGATAGATACACCGTCGTTAGTAATAGTTGGCCCACCAAACCCTCGGTCAAGTGCCACRTTTCGKCCACGGGGACCAAGYGTTATTCGTACTGCATTCGCTACAGTATCTGCACCATTTTTAAGTGCAACGCGAACATCGTGATTGAAGATAACTTTTTTTGCTGTCATATATTTCTGATTTAATTAGTATTTACGCGATCTTTCCAAAGAGATCTTTTGATTCGATAAGGTAATATTCTTCTTTTCCTTCTTTCGCAATTTCATACGAATAGCCAAAAAGTACCGTGTCACCAATAGCTACATTAGTAGTGTGTTCTAAATCACCAATGGCGATAATAGTTCCTTGGTTTTGTTTTTCTGTATTAGCAGAACCAGGAATAATAATGCCACTTGCGGTTTTTTCATCTACTTTTGTGGGCTGTACCAATACACGATCACCTAAAGGGGTAATACTAGGAGCACTCTTTGTTTTTGCCATAGGTATTTATTAGTTGTTATTTTAAACATTCGCATATTATGCGTACGTGGGCGCCATTATAGTGAAAGCGTGTGCGATGTGCAATGAAATATGAATTTCAGATAGTTTTAAACAACTTTTTAGAGAGCCTTAGGATAATTCTTGCCATTTTTCATTCCCCTGCTATACTCGCTGGTGACATGGAAGCAATTATCGGTATTTTGCCGTACATCCAAATAGCGCTCTCCGTCATGCTTATTGCAACTATTTTGCTTCAGCAAACTGGTTCAGGGCTTGGTGGTGCATTCGGGGCAGATAACTTCAGCTCGGGTTTTCACACGCGTCGAGGTTTAGAGCGTACACTCTTTTACGTATCTATCGTACTTGGTGTTCTCTTCGCACTTACTGCACTCACAAACTTGTTTGTTGCCTAAGTAGATAAGATACTTGTGCAAGACATAAGTACTCTAAAAATAGAAAATAATAATGAAAGGTACTAAAACCAGATTACTTTTAATGCGAAGGTACGACCTGCCGAAGGTTAGTTCTCTGCATAAAATAATAGCTTCTCTCTCTCCTAGTGAGCGAGTGCTTTTTTGGTTACTTACTGCAGCTTTTATATTTAGTACCTTTATTGTGTTTACACAGGTAAATAAAGAAACTACCAGTGAAGTACCGGTCCGTGGAGGTACCGTGCGCGAAGGAGTTATTGGCGCACCTCGTTTTATCAATCCACTACTAGCACTTTCTGATACCGACCGTGATCTCACTACTTTGATTTATGCTGGACTCACACGTCCAACACCTTCAGGTGAGCTCATTCCTGATCTCGCAGAGCGCTATAGTATTTCTGAAGACGGTACTGAGTATCGTTTTGTACTTCGCGACGATGCGCGTTTCCATGATGGAGTACCCATTACTGCAGATGACGTTGTCTTTACCGTAACCATGGCCCAGGACGCAGTGATCAAAAGTCCTCGTCGTGCTGACTGGGACGGTGTTCGAGTTGAAAAAATAAACGATCGCGAAGTACTTTTTACACTTGATCGCCCCTATGCACCGTTTCTTGAAAACACCACTATTGGTATCCTGCCTCGCCACCTTTGGATGAATGTACCACCGCAAGAATTTGCATTTAGTACTTTCAATACACAACCAGTAGGTTCAGGGCCATTTAAACTCAACGACATTTCGTATAATTCATCAGGTATACCCACACAGTATGATCTGCGTGCATACAAAGATTACACACTTGGACGTCCATACATAAATAAACTCCTTGTGTACTTTTATTCAAATGAAGAAGACCTTTTGCGCGCATACGTTTCAGGTACCATTAATAATCTAAGCGCTATTTCATCAGCAACCTTAAGTGAAATTCTTACTGAAGATTCAGAACTATTACAAATAGCACTCCCTCGTATCTTTGCTATCTTCTTCAATCAAAACAAGAATCATGTATTTGCTGATAAAAATGTACGGCAAGCACTCGAAGTACTTATAGACAAAGAATATATTGTACAGACAGTACTTAACGGTTACGGCACCGCTATCGATTCGCCCATCCCGCCAGGAACCATTGTGAATCAGCAGGAGACTCTCTCACAAGGTGCAGGCGACGCGTCTGAACGAAGGGAACTTGCTCACACACTACTTAGTGACGCTGGATGGGAGTTTGATGAAGAAACTAATCAATGGAATGATGGCGAACAGATACTCGCCTTCTCCATTGCTACTGCAAACACTCCTGAACTGAAACGTGCTGCACAAATCGCGGCAACAGCATGGACAGAAGCTGGCATATCAGTAAAAGTTAATATATTTGAAACTGGTGACTTAAATCAAAATATTATTCGCCCACGATCGTACGAAGCACTCCTTTTTGGAGAAGTTGTCGGACGCGGACTCGATCTTTTTGCTTTTTGGCACTCATCGCAAAAAGATGATCCGGGCTTAA
Source organism: Candidatus Kaiserbacteria bacterium (assembly GCA_002401925.1). GTDB lineage: Bacteria > Patescibacteriota > Minisyncoccia > Phycocordibacterales > UBA2100 > UBA2100. The sequence continues at coordinate 5,610 of NVUN01000003.1, read as the reverse complement.
ATATTGCAAATTATACGAACTCAGCTGTCGACGATATACTAGCCGAAGCACGTACGATATCCGATAAAGAAGAACGTGATGAGTTATACCTTGCATTTGAGGAAGAAATATTAGATGATATGCCAGCAATTTTTCTGTACGTCCCCGACTTCCTCTACGTAGTCCCAACGAAACTCAAAGGAGTAACTATTGATATAGTTGCGACACCGAGTGAGAGATTTTCTGGCGTACATCTATGGCATACACAGACAGAACGTATTTGGTATTTCTTTAAATAGAATTTATAAATTACTTAATTAATATAATGGAAAACAAAACAAACACACAACGTAACGATAGCCAAACAGGGCGACCTACACGTAACTCATCAGCTCCCTATCGAGGAGGAGGTGCACAAAAACCATCTAAGGCTCGTACTCCACGTAAGAAACGGGGTATGCCTGAACTGCGTCCGCATGCAAAGAAGAAGGACGATATTATTCCACGTCTTGAAGATGACGTAATYCGTATCATCCCACTTGGTGGAGTTGAAGAGATTGGACGTAAYATGACTGTCATTGAGCTAAATGATGACATCATCATAGTTGACTGTGGATTCATGTTCCAAGAAGACAACACTCCTGGTGTTGACTACATTCTACCTAACACTCAGTACCTAGAAGAACGAAAGCATAAAATTAAGGCTGTCGTTATCACGCATGGTCACCTCGATCACATCGGTGGTATCCCATATATTATGGACCGTATTGGCAACCCTCCAATCTACACACGTCGCCTCACTGGAGTGATGATCAAAAAGCGTCAAGAAGAATTCCCTCACCTACCTGAACTTGATATTCGTGAAGTAGAAACATCGGAAACTATTAACGTCGGTGCATTGAAACTTCGCTTCTATGGAGTAACTCATACTATTCCAGATTCTATGGGAGTTATCATTAAGACGCCTTTTGGTGGAGTTACCGTAACTGGTGATATTAAACTCAACCACGACGGTACCGGTATAGTTGATAAAGAAGAGGAAGAATCATTCAGTATTTTCAAAGATGAAAAAATTGTTTGTTTGCTTATGGACTCGACTAACACAGGACGTCCAGGGTGGTCCATTCCGGAATTCAAAGTATTTCAAACATTCGAAAAGATAATTAAGGATGCAAAACATCGTCTAATCATTGGAACTTTTGCCTCACAGCTAGAGCGTGTGATTAAGATTATAGAAATCGCTGAACGTAACGGGAAGAAAGTTGTTGTGGAAGGACGATCAATGAAGGGGAACCTTGAGATTGCCAAAAAACTTGAGCTCATCAAACCAAAAGCAGGGACTCTTATTACTGCAGACCAGATGAGTGATTACCCAGAAAGTCAGATCGTTATCCTTGCAACAGGTGCCCAAGGTGACACTTACGCTGCGCTTATGCGAATGGCCAACAAGATGCACCGTTTCGTTAAACTAACTAAAAACGACACGCTAGTACTCTCGTCTTCAGTTATTCCTGGAAACGAACGTGCCGTACAAACACTTAAAGATAGGATTGCACGCCAAGGACCTCATATCATTACTTACGAAACAAGTGACGTACATGCCTCAGGACACGGTAACGGTGACGAAGCAAAATGGATCCACAAGCAAGTGAAGCCTAAGTTCTTCATCCCGCAACACGGATACCATTACATGCTCCGTAGCCATGGTGACCTTATCAAAGAGGCCTGTGGCCTTACATCAGACGACATTGTTGTTCCTGATAACGGTACCATCATAGAAATTCGCGACAAAGGACAGACTCTTAAACGTCTTGACGCAAAAGCACCTATAACAATGCGTATTGTTGAGGGTCTACACGTACGTGATATTCAAGAAGCGGTTATTAAAGATCGCCAAGCGCTCTCACAAGACGGTATATTCGTGATAGTTGTTACAGTAAACCTCCGCACTGGTAAGCTACGTAAGTCACCTGATATTATTTCTCGTGGGTTTATTTATCTACGTGAGTCACAAGAACTTCTTGGACAATCACGATTGATCGTAAAGAAGACTGTTGAGAGTAACTTTAAGAATTCAAGTAAAGTTGACATCGACGAACTAAAAAGTGAGCTTGTTGAAGTTGTCTCACACTTCTTACTACAAAAGACGCACAAGAACCCTATCGTTATTCCTGTGATTGTCGGGGTATAATACCCGCATGGTTATCATTAATGGGAAGCATCGTCGAGCAAAGGCGCTTATTTCACAAAGCCGCTATGTGCTCTATATTCTAAACTTTGTTTTTGCATTACACCTAGCACTCATATCGTACTACCTATCCCCTTTCTTGATTTCAAGTGGATTCCCTGAGGCATTCATTGGGCTTTTGTATGCTACTGGATCAATGATTACTCTGATTGCAATAGCCTATGCGCCTACTCTTCTAAAGAAATATGGTAATTACACAAACCTGCTTACTCTTGGGTTAATAGAAATTCTTGCCTTCATTGGCTTTGCGTTTGTACATAATATCTTCTTTGTATTCTTTTTCTTTTTAATAGCAATGATTATTCCTACACTCATTGCTTTTTCTCTCGATATTTTTCTAGAGGGCTCTACACAAACAGAGTCGGCAACAAGTGGTGTGCGTGGTGTATTTCTTACCGTCGCAAATTTAGCATGGATCGGAGCTCCTCTCGTCGGAGGATTTCTTATTTACAATGAGAACTACACATGGCTCTTCTTAGTATCAGCTCTCGTGTTCGTACCATTTATATTTCTAGCTTCATCACAACTCGAACACTTCAAAGATCCAGATTACAAGCAACTAAGTGTTCCTGCATTTATAACAGTTCTGAGTAAAAACATTGATATTCGAAATATTTTTATTGCTTCGTTCTTGCTTCGTTCATTCTACGCAATAATGATTATCTATTTGCCGTTATATCTACACGGTGTTCTTGGTATGCCTCTTTCAAGTCTAGGTATCATAGTCGCAATCGCAGTAACTGCATTTGTACTTCTCGAAATACCTCTCGGTAAGCTTGAGGACGCCTTCTGGGGAGAACAAGAGGTACTCATTATTGGCTTCGCAATACTCGCTATTGCAACTGCCTCACTCTCCTTTATTACAACCACATCTGTTCTTATCTGGGCACTTGTGATGTTTATCTCACGTATTGGTGCTGCAATGGTGGAGGTTTCAACTGAAGGGTATTTTTTCAAGCAAATCAGTGCCTCTGATACAGACAACGTGAGCGCCTTTCGTATGCTCTACCCACTCGCATATATCGTCAGTCCACTATTAGGAACTGCAGCTTTGTTCTTTATGCCCCTTCAGTACATTWTNTCKTNKCANSRGTWTYRTATKANTSANMGGTATCTTATTTTCGATGCAAATACATGACACGCGGTAGTGTTAACACAACTCCCATTNATTTTTACTCTTACGCACCAACTTATCAGTGATAAGTCCTGCAAGAGCCTCCCTTATTCTCTCTTCACTGAAGTCACTATTACGTAAAAGATACTTAAGTGTTTGTCCGCCTGTGAACAAAAGTGGCAACACCTTACCGCGAACCTCACGCAGCGACCCTTTAAATTTTGATTGTTTACTATACTGAGAACTCTGTCGACTAGGGTTCACTTTTGTCTTTTTAAGATATGTCCCATAGTCCATCAGYGCTGCGTACCACTCTYGTGGATCTTGTTGTGCGAGAGACTTCTCKATATATTCCATTAGCTCCACATCAGTCACTTCAGGAGTATCTTTGAAAAAGTGATGTATGTATACACTACGAATATTTGTCTCGATCATGGCAACCCTCTTATTATATGCAAAGGTGATAATAGCTCGTGCAGTGTACGGTCCAACTCCAGGAAGTTTTTCTAGAGATTCAATATCTTGTGGGAAACAYCCATCACATTCAGAAACTATGTATTTAGCAGCCTCGTGCAACATACGTGCACGTCGATTATAACCAAGTCCACTCCATAATTTTAGTACYGYAGTGAGTGGYGCTRTRCTCAATGCCTGTACCGTCGGAAACTCCTTCAAAAACGCCTCGTACTTGGGTACGACACGCTCTACCTGTGTTTGTTGCAGCATAACCTCTGATACAAGTATGTTGTATGGGTTTATACTACTGCGCCACGGTAAGCCATGACGTCCGTTTGTATGATAAAAATCAAGTACATCTTTTTGAAATGTGAGTATGTTAGATTTCATACACTACATCTTTGCGCTCCACCACTATATCCCATTCATTTATTTTAGCGTGTCGGTATAAGTTTGAGTTTGGGTTAAAGCAAATAGGACGATCAACTAATTCCAGGAAGGAAATATCACTCTCCGTATCACCAACRCCGATTGAGTCCTYAAARCTAAGYCCTTCTTTTTCGACGGCACGTTTTACTATRTATGCCTTRTTGAGGATTAGATGCTTATCTGCTACATGTCCAGTAAGTCTGTCTTCCGGACCAATCTCATGGATCATGCCGTATGTTTTATCAAACCCGAGTCGTGGACAAAATTGATCAAGAATTGTTTTAGGTGAATGTGATACAGCAAGAAGAAAGTAGCCTTGTTTTTTAAGTTCCTTAATGAGGTTACGTGTATAACGATATGTGTGGTCACCTTGATTTTCAACGACTTTCCGAGACATTTCAGCGAAGTCAGAATAATGAACACCTTTAATGTGTGTATCAAAAGCGTTTACCATAGCATCAATATATTTTGTGTAGCTATCTTCCCGATCAAGCCATTTCTTGTGAGCTTCGCGATACATCTCCTGCATTTCTTTAGGTACGACACCCTCTGCAACCAGTAGTTCTACCAACTCAACAAAAAGACTCGAACGGAAAATTGTTCCATCGACGTCAAATACCGCTACTGGTTTTTGTTTTTGGTTCATATAGTTATCTTACCGAGATAGTCTTAAATATACAAATCATATTTACTTTTAATACTTACAGGCACATAATACTGATAGATATCGCCCTTTGAAAACATCAGCTAAAGAAAGGAGTAATTATGTCTTGTCAGATGTCATTTCTCAATGACTCGGAAAACAGGGAAACTTTTTTTCGGAGAATTTCTTACCTCTTCCCCACACTAGATAAGCGATACCAACTCATCGAAAAAGCGTACGGTGACGCTAAAGATGCTTTTCGTGGAATTAGCCGAGAAGGTGGTGAAAGATACTTTGAACACTTACGGGCAGTCACTCTCATTCTCATGGAGCGTCTTCGTGTAACAGATCACAAGCTAATCATAGCCGCTCTTCTTCACGATATCGTAGAAGACTGTCCAGAGTGGACGATTGAGCGTGTAAAATTAGAGTACAACGAGGACATCGCCTTGCTTGTCGAGTGGATGAGCAAACCAGACATTAAAGAATTTGGTGGTGACAAAGAGGCTCGTAACCGCATGTATCACGACCGATTTAAAAATGCTCCTCGTGAGTTTTTTCTCATCAAACTCTCTGATAGACTCCATAACCTTCTGACGCTCTGGGATTGTGATGACGCAAAGAGGCAAAGGAAAATTTTGGAAACACGAATACATTATTTACCTTTCGCAGAGGAACATTACATTCTCTTACATGAGATAGAAAGTGCCTTACGTGAACTTGAAGAAGAAGAAGGTGATG
>NVUN01000002.1 GCA_002401925.1 Candidatus Kaiserbacteria bacterium | reverse complement strand
GGCGGGTTTTTNCTTTATTAGTAACGAAGTTGTACTCCGTTAAATGATTTTATTCGTTCAGGATCGATAGTGCGTTCAAAACACGTTCGTCCATCTTCGTGGGACCAGTTTTCAATATTCTCTTTAAGGTTTTGTACGCGCCAGTTATCACTCTGTGAACTTGTCTCATCTAGTTCTGGTAGAGCACGTTCAAAAACAGCACAGAGCTCGAATGTGAGATCACCTGTCTTTGCGTATTCATAATCATCACCTGTTACTGGATCAGTGTTGATATAGCCACCTACAAGCGGATCTTTCAGATCTTCAAGTGCCTCTGGTAGGCGCTCGGTTTCTCGATAGTAGCCTGTAACTTGTGATTGAATATTAGTTAAATCGTTTATCCTCTGGTCGTCATTACGAAACTCTCTCTGTGAAGCAGGAGAACCCATAATAAAGAAGCCAGTGATAATAAAGATTACAATAACTGCTGATACTCCAGCACCTATCAGCTTTGAAAGCTTTTCNTTTTTTACCCACACACCCCGAATGGCCTGCACGTAATAATAGAAGACACCTCCAAACACTATAAAGATAGTTAGTACTTTCAATAGAAACGCAGCGGTAAGTACTTCACCTCCCAAGAATGTATTAACGAGCACTATCAGGTCGATAATGAGTGCAATTGCTGAACCAAAGATAGTAAGTACGATGAGCCAACGGCGCACCCATAGATCACTTTTTGCAGCCACTGCACGAATATCTTTTTGAAGAATTCGCGTAATGATGATAAATACAGGAAATAGTACGATGAGACTTGCGATAGCAAAGCGAATTGCTCCGGAGTATGGATCGTACCCAATAATACTATTTACTCCAACCAATCTTTCGATGTACTCAAAGGATAGAGTAATGAAGCTTCCAATAGAGAAATATAGTGCAACCATGGCACCTGCCCACAAGAAAAAATCCTTGGGCGTTACATTTAGTTTTTCAGGCATAATAAATTTGTTACTTTATATAACCTGTATCGTACAGGAATTAGCAAAGGGTACAATATGTTCTYAGCTGTGCAAAAACTCCATAACATCGCCATCACCCACAACATACTCCTTTCCTTCAGTGCGTACCTGCCCRCTACTTTTTGCAGTAGCCCATGAYCCAGCAGTGATAAGCTCTTCCCAATGTATTGTCTCAGCACGGATAAACTTCTTCTGAAAATCAGTATGGATAACACCAGCAGCAATAGGTGCSGTACTTCCTTTTTCAATRGTCCATGCGCGSGTCTCCTTCTCTCCAGTAGTAAAGTAGGAAATAAGATTAAGAAGTGCATAGCCGGTCTTAATGAGTTCGTCTACCCCACTCTGAATAACTCCTAGATCTCGTCTGAAATCCATTTGTTCATCGCCTTCAAATTCTTTGAGCTCATTTTCAACACCAGCATCTACCTCTACCCAGAATGCGCCAGCATCTTCTAAAAAGCTCTTTAGTTGCTGACCRCGCTCACCTGGTTGTTCGTGTACGTTAAGGCCRTCACTYTTTTTRTTAAGCACATACATAAATGGCTTCATTGTCAGTAAGTGCAACCCTTTTACTTGTTCAAGTTCTTTTTCATCAAGAGGTGTTGCTCGTGCAAGCTTTCCCTCTTCAAGAGTTCGCATAAGCTTCTCTAAAGCTCCTTTTAAAATCGCTGATTCTTTGTCGCCTGCACGCACATCTTTTTCAATACCTCCGAGTCGTTTCGCAACCGTTTGTGTATCTGCAAGGACTAGTTCCAAGTTAATAATATCAATGTCATGTACCGGATCAACAGCRCCATGCACGTGAGTAATATCAGCATCGTCAAAAACCCGTACTACCTGCGCAATAGCGTCAACTTCMCKAATATTAGCAAGGAATTGGTTTCCTAACCCTTCTCCTTCTGAKGCTCCTTTAACTAATCCGGCAATGTCTACAAACTCCACTACAGCRGGGAGTACTTTGTCTGAACCAGACATTTCTGCCAAYCTCTTGAGGCGTATATCAGGAACAGCAACCACTCCTACTGACGGATCAATAGTACAGAATGGAAAGTTATCTGCCTGGACTGCTTTTTTAGTGAGTGCATTAAAAAGCGTTGATTTACCAACGTTMGGTAATCCTACTATTCCGATTGAAAGTGACATAATATATTGTATTTATATAGACAAACTAAGAGCGCTATCATATACTCAAAATAGGCTCTTGGAAAGGAGAGACGTATGCAAAACRCCRAKGAMTTAACATTYCCMGAAATTGARTAYGACNNAAGCRSSRRGNNGTTGTCGGCCATCCRTCCTGGATGACCGAAGCACAGTTTAAAAAAATTCCTGTGCGCTGGACGATCCGTCGCAAGTCAGCAGTGGTCTTTGCGTTTAAAAAAAATATTCTGACGATCTTGTGGATCGAAGATTTTCTAGAAATCGGACGCGATGAGTTGTTTGAATGGTGCAGAGCAATCCGTAAGGGCGGTACACAAGCATTGCGTGTGACCCGTCGATAAAAGAAAAGGCCCGGAACAGTAAAATGTTCCGGGCCTTTATGTTTGTCACAAAACTACAAGAATTGAGAATCGCCACTGACCAAAGAGTAGCCTCTGCCCCAGTYTGTYTTAATAAAGAATCTCCCATCGGGATCATCTTTCGAAAGAAGACGACGCAATTTGCACACATAAACATTGATAATCTGCGAGCTCATTCCGTCCTTATCAGATGAATAGATGCTACTAAAGATGTCCTCTTTTGAAAGTGGACAATCTACACTTCGAGCCAACAGACAAAGAAGCTTGCTCTCCTTAGTCGTAAGTTTAAGTACTAGTCCATTGAGAGCAGCATTTCCCGTTGCTGTATTGATCCTGAGCTCGAGTTCACCCCGCGAACACACCACCACATCACACAGYCCYCCATTCATGCRACGCGAAGTTGATCGAATTGCTGCAACCAATTCCCGYTTGCAAAGTGGTTTTGTTAGCAGATGRTCTCCACCTTTCTCCATRAAGACAGCAGCTTGCTCTGAAAATGCTGTCCCGCTGGTTCCTGATGCAATCCCAATAACAGCAATCTTGGATTTAGCATCGCGCACACTCCAGCCGAAGTTTAGACCCAACTTACTGGAATTGATATCGACAATAACTACGGTGTAGCCCAAACAGAGATACCCCTTCAAATCATCAGAGTCCTGAATGTCTACAGCTTCGGTGATGATCCCCACGGCCTCAAGATGCCTCTGCACCTCTTGACTAACGCCAACACAAAGAGCTTTCATATTTTTTCCTTCCTATATTTTGTAAGGTACAAATACTTTCCTGATTTAAACGTAAGATACGTACGTTGTCAATAAAAAAGCGCCAACGAAACAAGTTCGTTGGCGTATGTAGCTAAATGCCCAGATATGAAAAATGCCTACCGAAGTAGACATCTTTCAGTGGTGTTCATTTCTCCCCGAAGGTTGAAACGGACACCATGTAGTTCGGTTCCGAAGAACTGAACTACATGGTGGCCATTTCGAGTCAAAGACTTGAAAAAGTCACCAGTGTGGCAATCAGCAAGCTGACTACCACTCCAAGAGAATACCAAACGCAGATTAATTGTCAACGCGCCAACAAATTATAGGACAATTAATAGATCTGTCAAAATTACTATCGAGCTAATTGTTCAAGTTCTTTGCGGTACTTTTTACTCACCTCCATCATAGCTGCCATTTGATCCTTCCCTCCTTTAACTAACTCTTGTGCCTCTTTAGCAATTTTCATAAAAAGCTCAGGATTCTTCTCAACCATTGCTCCTATCATCTCAGCCTGATCCTTCGGAAGATTCTTGAGCTGTGCTTTCATTAATTTTTTAACAAGAAAATTTTTAAACATAAATATTATAGTGTATTATTACGGGTATTAGTAAGTGCATTGTATAAGAAACACAGCGCGACGCAACAAACGATTGTATTGCAGTTTTCAATCAGCACGTAAAACAAATCTTTATGACTTTTATAGAAAGAATAATTGAACGGTTTCGGCAGACAATAAAGCTCTACTCGAACAAATACACTGCTACAGCCGCTATTATCATAATAGTATTCCTTGGCATAGGTATGTTGAAGGTAGCTTTTTCCCCTGACGCTGTTTCTGATACATCTGCACTTGAACGCGAAGTGCGCACGGCTCCAGCTGGACTCATTTCAAAACTTGAATCAGTTTTTGAATCCACAGGAGAGGTACGTTCTCAAACACAGGGAGACCTCCGCGCAGAACGTGCTGGTGTGATAACTAGAGTATATGCCACAGTTGGTCAGTACGTACGTGCTGGGACAATAATCGCGACTATCGAAAATGCTTCTGAACGAGCGAGCGTCTCTCAAGCTCAGGCTACTGTTGCACAAGCTCAGGCTTCGCTCGACAAAGTCACAGGAGGTACTCGAAACGAACAACTCGCAGTGCTTTCGGCTACCGTAGCAAAYGCCACACAAAATATTGAAGAAGCACGAGTGGGAACCAAAAATACACTACTCACTGCATACACAGTCACCAGCTCAACATTTGGTGGTGCTATTGATGCACTATTCAATAATCCAGACGGTGCGAACCCTACACTTACATTTAGCTCAGTACATAGCTCGAATGCTATAGCATCTGAACACGCCCGCTTTATTCTCCAAGCAACTATCGACCGTCATGTTCTTGCAGCAACAACTGTTCTAGGATTGAACGACGAGGATCTACGTAATGAAATTGAGACTATCGAAGATGACATGTTCTCAATAAAAGAAGCACTTGATAATATTATTTCTGCGCTTGATGGTGCTGTAATAAATGCCTCAGTAAATGAAGCTACAATTGCAACATAYAAAACAACTGCCTCATCTGCGAGATCAAGTGTACTAGCAACTCTATCGCAGCTGTCTACAGCTCGCAGCGCTCTCAATAGTGCACAAACTGCACTTACTGTTGCTCAAGAAAATCAAGATCAAGGAGTTACCGGTGCACAAAAAGAAGATATAGATGCTGCTCAAGCACAGGTTGATGCTGCTCAAGCGGGACTTGCACAAACTATTGCACGTCTTGAAACTACAAGAGTACGCGCTCCAGTCACCGGYATTGTCAGTACTTTAACAATCGACAAAGGTGACTTTGTTTCTGCGTTCCAGGACGTGGGACTTGTTGCAAACGAAAGCTCTCTAGAAATTGTTGCGTTCGTCTCACCAAATATAGTTAATCGTCTTTCAATTGGTACATCTGCACTAATTAATGGTAAGTACGAAGGAGTTGTTACCAGTATCGCTCACGGACTTGATTCTGTGACACGCCAAGTTGAAGTACGCATTGCTTTTGCTGGCGAAGATGTCGAGGTAGTACATGGTTCCCGYCTCTCCTTAAARTTCCTCAGYTCTGAGGGAGTAWCTGAGGAAMCMGATGCACAAATTCTTGTACCTATTGCTGCACTCAAGCTTATCGGTAGTGACGCTTTTGTATATACGGTTAATGAAGAAAATACACTTGTAGCACATGAAGTAATCCTCGGTGAAGTTGTGCAAGCATCAGTAGAAATAGTAAGTGGTATCGATAGAGATACAGTAATAGTTCTTGATGCTCGAGGTCTTAACAGCGGCGATATCGTCATAATTGGTAACTAGCCTATGTTTTCATTTTGGAGTTTTTTCACACAGCGTAGTAGATTTTCAATTATTTTGATTCTCGCCATTGGTTTTCTTGGAATCAATGCAATCTTCGATATACCTAAGGAGTCATCACCAGAAGTCGACATCCCTATCGCCATTGTTTCAACTGTCCTTCCTGGAGCGTCTCCAGAGGATGTTGAAAAACTTATAACCAACATTCTTGAAGATCCCTTGAAGAATAATCTGGATGACGTACGTAACATCACTTCTAACTCAAGTGAAGGTCTTTCAAATATTACTATTGAATTCGAGGCCAGTGCTGATATTCCTAAATCAATGAGAAGTGTCCGTGACGAAGTAGATGCAGTAAAAGGAGAGTTACCCGATGAGGCTTTCGACCCGAGAGTAATAGAGCTCGACTTTGGTAGTGACCCCGTAGTTACTGCAACCCTTTCCGCTAACGTTCCATCTGAAATTCTTTTTGCCCTCGGCGAGGAGGCAGCGGATGAACTCGAGGATATCCGTGGCGTTTCATCTGTAATAGTCGGCGGTGTAGAGAAACGACAAGTGCACGTCGTACTCAATCGAAATGCCYTAGCRCAATATGGTCTTACAATCACAGACGTTACGCGTGCCATCGCCAGYGCGAACGTTGCKCTGCCCGTTGGAAATATCCAGATARAYACWGCGGAGTTCCCTGTTCGTCTTTCTGGAGATATTCAATCTTCACAAGAGGTAGCTAAYATTCCYATACTAGCCGTCGGAGGCACACCTGTTTATGTACGTGACATTGCCTATGTAGTAGATGGTCGTGCTGAACCCACAACCCTTAGTCGTACAAGTATTGATAGTAGTCCATCTATAGCATCAATATCTTTTAATGTCTTTAAAGGATCAGGTGCAAAGATCACGAAGGTAAGCGCTAGTGTAAACGAGAAACTTGATGAAATGACCGCAGTTGGTGGATTACTGGAAGGCATGCAAATGCACGTGATGTTTGATAACGGAGAACTACTTGCTAATGACCTCACCACACTTACGCGTAGTGGTTTACAAACTATTGCACTAGTGACTTTAGTACTCTTACTTGCAGTTGGATGGCGAGAAGCTCTCATTGCAGCTATTTCCATTCCCCTCTCGTTCCTAGCTGCATTTATAGGTCTYTATTATTCTGGAAACACTCTGAACTTCATYAGYCTTTTTGCRCTAATACTTTCAATTGGAATTATTGTCGACTCTACCATTGTGATTGTYGAGGGTATTAACCGACGCTTGCACCAATTAAGTGCCCGCGATGATAACGAGACTCCAAAAGAAAGGGAGAGGATTAAATCTCGTGCCGCACTTGATGTCGTACGTGAATTTAATATACCTCTTGTTACAGGAACCATGACTACTGTTGCAGTTTTTGCACCTCTTCTTATGGTTTCTGGTATTACAGGCGAGTTTATAAAAAGTATTCCATTCACTATTATTTTTGTACTCCTTGCTTCCCTCTTAGTCGCCCTTGGTTTCGTACCATTGTTTGCTACTAAACTTCTTAAGCGTGGTACAGCCACAAGTAAGTTTGCTGAAAAACGTGATGCATTTATAGCTCGCTTTGAGGCCAACTATAGAAAATATTTGGACATGCTACTCAGTAGCCGTGAACTCGGAAACACTCTTATAGTTTCCCTTATCCTTCTGTTTATAGTGGCACTTTCACTCCCCATAACCGGAGCGGTACGTACCGTTTTCTTTGAGGACTCTGATTCAGATTATATGTTTGTTGACGTTGCACTRCCCACAGGAACYATTCTTTCTCGAACCGATCTTGAAGTACGAAAAATAGAAGAAATACTTTATGAAATTCCTGAGGCTAAATCATTTGTAACCACCATTGGACGAACTAGCAGCTTTAGTGATCCATTCGCCGGTTCTTCAAATGGTTCCCGCTTAGGAAACATATTCATTACTCTCGATCCTGATCGCAGACGCGCTACTACTGAAATTGTTGATGAAGTACGCAAGAAAGTCAGTGCTATTCATACATCTGAAATACGTGTAGACCAACTCAGTGATGGCCCTCCTTCTCTTGCTCCAATAACAATAACTCTCTCAGGTGACAGCTTGGTAGATCTTGAAACTGCTGCTCTRCAAGTAGAAAAAATACTTTCAAGTATCGACGGTACTACTGATATAACATCYAGTGTAAAAAACAACACRAACGAATTYGTATTAACBATAAARCGTGAAGAGGTCGTCGCACGTGGTGCTAGTATTATCGCTATCGCTGGCAGCCTTCGAGCAGCACTCTATGGAGAGGAAACTACTGAGATAAAGCAACTAGGAGATGATATCGATGTAGTAGCTCGCCTGGCACTTGATAGCAGTAATGGAGCAGAGATTTATGCAACCAATAGGACAACTATTGATACTCTTGCACAGATTGAAATAGCGACACCAAGCGGACCAGTACCACTCTCTGTGTTCATTGATGTAAGTGTACAGCCAAGTCGGGCATCTATTACACATAAAAAAGGTACACGTATCGCAACGGTWTCGAGTCGAYTAACTGAAGGTGGYAATGCTCTTATYATTTCCCAAAAACTAGAAGAAAGACTTGCAACCACTCAAATTCCTAAGGGTGTCGATATTGCAGTCGGTGGAGAAAGCGAAGATGTTGACCAATCATTCAAGGACATGTTTGTCTCGCTCATTATAGGAATGGTAAGTATGTTCGCAATTCTAGTACTCCAGTTTAATTCATTCCGATATGCAATATATGTACTCGCAATCGTACCTCTTTCTCTTATCGGTGTACTTGCTGGACTTATGATTACCGGAAGCCCTCTCTCCTTCCCTTCTATGATGGGATTCATCGCGCTCTCGGGTATTGTGGTAAACAACTCTATTATTCTCATCGATACGATAAACGTGCATCGACGTCGAGACAGTGCGACTAAGTCAATTAAGGAAATTGTAGTTGAAGCAAGTGCTTCACGACTACGTCCTGTCTTACTTACTGCACTTACCACAGTAGTTGGTATGGTTCCCCTATTGTTTGCAGCAGCTATTTGGGTRCCGCTTGCATATGCCCTTATGTTTGGACTCGCATTTGCGACGGTCATTACCCTCCTTCTGGTACCTTCTATCTATGCTCGTTGGCCAGGTAAGTTGAATGACTAAGWATTGACACAATAATATTTAAGGATCATAGTGTTCCTGAAGTTCATTTTTGAAGGGAGCAAAAGATGGTTTTACAACAATCAGGAGTTATCCTCCTACTCCTCGGAGCACTCATTCTCGGAGGTGTTCTCGAAAGAACAAATCGAGAGGATGGATACGAGAAAGATTGTCGAGCAATACTCGGCGAACAAAATCTTCAATTCCCATAAAATCGTTCGGCCAGAGATTAAAACCTCTGGCCGTTCTTTTTATTCATACTTCTTGTATAAAGAAAACCCCTAGCAATAAAAATTGCTAGGGGTTTTTTATGCTGCCTGGATGGGCAGTTTTATCTTCTCATCTTTCTTCTCTTTGTACGAAGGCGGCATACGATTGCATGCTGCAAAAAACCATGCAAAAAATAGGCAAGCCGCATACGTCGCAAATCCTCCCACATCATGACCAATAATACTGCCGATTGTAATGCATACAACAAAGATTGGAATTAAAGGAAGTCGTGCCTCCCATTCCAACCTAAAAAGATTTTGCATCTCCCGCTGGGATAAGATACGATCAAAAAATTCGTATACTACAAAAAAGAAGAAGACTGGAGCAATGTAARGAGAGAATAGAATCCAGCGAAACTTTTCATAATCTCCTCCCATATCAGCCAACGTTTGCAGTAGAGAGAAAGCACCAAAGGCACATCCAAGCAGTAACGCCTGAGCTACTCGCAAATGTGAATATCGAGTATGATATTCAATCCACCATGAGACAGGTTCGAATATCTGAGTGATGAGCCACTCATCAATCTTTTGAATCTTTTCCATGTTACCTCCAAAGAAACAACTGGTGTTAATATAATCTAATCCGTAGAAAAGTCTACTTTATTGACATAATCACATACAGTGACTATATTAAAGACGGAGAGTAATTGTGCTCGCTAAAAAGGAGAGTTCAATATGTCCCACGTTTGGTTGATAGGACTAGTTGGTTTAAACATATTACTTGGGTTTATGGTGGGCACAGAGCATGCCAAAGAACAATTGCCTGCAAAAATTACCGCAAGTATCATTGAGTGCGGTCGCCTGCAGTCACAGAAAAACCCTAACTCCCTCTATGTTCGCCTTCGTGTAGATCTACATGAGGGAAAGCATGGAACCGTTCTTTGCCTCAAATGACTGAATGTCAGTGTTCGGCCAGAGATTAAAACCTCTGGCCGTTCTTTTTATGTGTACTTATTGACAASTTYYACTTTARTACTTATAATATAMTTAGATTAACAACYWNNGAGRMGRRMGAGATGRMTRCNAKATTCAANTGGTYWAKTKKYTWNNNATKNTCNTKMWAKSYCTCKKNGRTSKYGWGYRWKYKSRTKYSRKRRKMTGRGGWAATGNNARGAASNAATNNGMRCYWWGANAYAAYNATCSKATGTNANMTCKAMNTCGACTAAATTGTTCGTTTGATTGTACGGCCTGAAACTTACGTTTCAGGCCGTACTTTATATATAAGATCCCTAAATCTATAATTAATWSSTTKWSCACCAAAATCCAAATCGTCCGAAATGAGTGTACTTCCCTATTTTCGTTCGCTTAATTTCAAGCGCAAGTGCTCCGGTACCAAGTTCCTTACCAAGCTCATGCGCAAGTGTTCTCATGTAAGTACCAGAACTTGCAGTACAAGTTATATCAACCACCTGTAGCGGTCGTGCACTTGTCTTATGCCATGTATTCCATGAATCAATCACTTCATGACGCCTAAAATCACGCCCTAAACGCTTTGATTCATCCGTCACTATCGCGAGTGCATGTATCTTCTCTAAGGTACGAGCTTTGAGCTCAGAAGGTTTAATCATGCGCACTTTATCTATAGAAATATTAAAAATTTCTCCTGTTGAATTAGGTATATCAATTTCATCAAGCCTTCCTTCAAGAAACCATTGGAACAACGGCTTTCCTTCAACTGGCTTCGATGAGATCACTGGGTATGGCCAACTATATACATCCGAAAAACTCTTGAGTACTTCAGTAATTTGCTCAATCGTTTGTGGTTCTGGTGCAGTGTTTGAGTACTGCAGCTTACCTAGCACATCGTGCGAGTCACTTGAAACACCAAGCACAACAGATACTGTATATTCTTTATCTAAATTCCAGAATTCGTTAATACGCTTACAGTACTCACCGGTAAGGACAAGAAGTCTTCCCTCTGCCATTGGATCGAGTCTACCTGCGTAAGCCATTTTTACATACGATGGAAGGTCACGCTCTACACGAGAATACTCCATAGCTTGAAGAGGCGTCTCACCAACTTTTTTATTTATTGTGTATATAAGATCGTTAGGGCTTTTCATTTGGTTCTCTGTTTGTTTTCGCTAAGTTTTCTGCAAGTGCGATAGCTGCATCCATACTATCATTCCGTGCCAGCTTATTTTTTTTGATGTACTGACAACGTATACACTTATGTGTAAGTATATACGTACCAGCGCTTTGAATCACCTCGATAGGCTTCATAAGCCCACCACACTGTGCCGCACGGTCACCTGGATTAATATCAACATGCTTGCTCCACAAACATTCAGGGCAATGGTTAGTGTAACCATCTCCTGTAGTATTCGTACCGCAGTTTTCGCAGGTAAAATCTTCTACCTTACGTATAAATTTCTTACTCACCTGCAGAGCATAACACCACTGCTTTGTTGTTGGCAACCTCAAGTATCCCACTAATGATTGGATACTCATGCATTTCACCTTGATCATCAAGTACACGTAGTGTGCTTTTTTCAACCCTAGTGATAAAAGGTGTGTGATGTGCAAGTATTACCATCTGCCCATCAGTACCTTTTGCATGCAGCTCAACAGCCTCACCTTCAAAAAGTGGCTTTGATACGGTAACTATTTTTAGTGTAAATGTTTTGTTGTCTACCATAGGTATATTTAGTCTTTTTTCGCAGCGCGAACTTCATCAATACTTCCTTTCATGTAGAAGTCCTGCTCATCAAGATCATCGTGCTTTCCTTCAAGAATTTCACTAAACCCACGAATGGTTTCTTCTAGTGATACATATGCTCCTGGCTTACCTGTAAAGATTTCACCCACAAAGAATGGTTGTGAAAGAAATCGTTCAATCTTACGAGCDCGGTATACVAGWGTYTTRTCTTCATCTGAAAGTTCTTCAATACCAAGAATGGCAATGATGTCTTGTAGGTCCTTGTATCGCTGCAGTACACGCTTAGTTTCGTTAGCAACGCGGTAGTGTTCTTCCCCAACGATCTCTGGAGCAAGAGCTGTGGATGCTGATTCAAGTGGATCAATAGCTGGATAAATTGCCAACTGTGCAAGTGCACGTGAGAGTACTACGGTTGAATCGAGGTGAGCAAAAGTTGTTGCCGGTGCCGGGTCAGTAAGGTCATCGGCCGGTACGTATACCGCTTGAACTGAAGTAATAGATCCTTTCTTTGTTGAAGTAATACGTTCCTGTAACACACCCATTTCTTCAGCAAGTGTTGGTTGGTATCCCACAGCTGATGAAACACGTCCCAGTAGTGATGATACTTCAGAACCTGCCTGAACAAATCGGAATACGTTATCCATAAAGAAGAGAACGTCTTTACCACCTTCGTCACGGAAGGCTTCTGCCATAGTAAGTCCACTAAGTGCTACTCGAGCTCGAGCACCAGGAACTTCGTTCATCTGTCCAAATACAAGAGCTGTCTTATCAAGTACACCTGACTCTTTCATCTCGTGATAGAGGTCGTTACCTTCACGTACACGTTCACCAACTCCGGCAAACACTGAGTATCCACCGTGCTCGCTAGCAACGTTACGGATGAGCTCCTGGATAAGAACAGTCTTTCCAACACCAGCACCTCCAAAGAGACCTACTTTACCTCCCTTAATGAAAGGTGTCATAAGGTCAATGGCTTTAATTCCAGTCTCAAATACAACAGCAGATGTTTGTTGCTGATCAAAGGATGGTGGCGCTTGGTGAATACCACGACGCTCTCCCGTAGTCGCCTCCTTACCATCAATCGGATCGCCAAGAACTGAGAACATACGTCCCAATGCTTGTTCACCCACAGGAACTGAAATAGCACCTCCAGTATCTAGTACTTCCATACCTCGACTGAGCTCAGCGGTGTCGGACATAGCAATACATCGTACTCGGTCTAGTCCCAAGTGCTGTGCAACCTCTAATACAACACGCTTACCTTCTCTCTTCACTTCRAGTGCGTTATGGATTGCGGGTACATTGTCTGGAAAGTGTACGTCGACAACTGGACCGATTATTTCTTTTATTGTTCCTGTGTTCATAGTAATTAATTTTTAGTTGACTGAATAAATTTCTTCCACTTTTCTAATAATCCATTTCATTTTGATCTAGTGGGACCAAACGATGTTGGTATTAAATCCCTTAAAAAATTTTCAAGATCAGTAACTGCATACTTTTCTTGCAAAACCTGAATGTCTTTTTCTATATAAAACTCGAAGAGACGATCACCTTCTTTTAAAACCTTTTCCTTCGTGAGATCTAGTATGTTTTTACCACTTTCTTCATTTTGTTGGTGAAGTTTTATATACTTAATTAAGTCGCTCTCAAGATCAGATATAATATTATCAATTTCCTCTCCTTCGACAGAGTGTTCCTTACTCTTCTCTCTAATAGTATCAGTAATTTCCCGTATAACACGAGCAAATGGCTTRATGTATTCCATGTCAGTGCGTATTGCCTCAATATGTTTTCCGCTTTCCATATATTAATTCTTATCGTTCAATAGAATGTCACGTATTTCTCGTATATCTACGTTATCTTTAGTTCCCTCAGGCATCTTTGCTCTAACAAGCTCGGCAAAACGCTCTGCCGCAAAACTTCGTACATCTTTTGCGATTTCCTCTGCAGATTCCCTACCCACCTGCTTCATTTTGTCATAATATAGTGTTGCCTCTTCCACTGCTTTAGTACGAGCCTCCTCAAATATTTTAGAAGAAATAGTAGTCTGTTCAGAATCTTTAATCCCCCTAAACGCGCTATTGATTGGTTCAAGAATGGCATTGAGTACTGGATCCGAACTCATCCCGGTGAGATTATCATTTGCCTCAAACTTTTTATTTACAAACTTTTCCATATTATTTCATTGCTTCAATACCGCTAGTAATTTCACTAACCTCACTGGTGATCATCGCCTGACGCGCCTTGTTAAATTTAAGCATCAATTCATGTGAAAGTTCACCTGCTTTGTCGGTAGCATTCTTCATCGCAACCATACGAGCTGAGTGCTCTGATGCTTTTGATTCAAGCAATGCGTGGTACACCACAACGTTTACGAGTGATGGTATTACAGACTCCAAAATATTTTCTGCTGACGGCTCAATAGTGTAGGCACTAACACTGGAAACATCCTTGTGTTCTTCAGAGTACTTTCCTATCTCAGGTACGATTGCTTCAATAACTTCCTGAAGTGTATCAGTTGAAAGCGGTAGTATGCGTCGGATAACAGCCTCTTGTTCAAAAGTTGACTTAAAGTTTGTGTAAACAACATACCACTCACGTGTTTCTCCTGCCAAATGCTTAGCAACTGCAATATCAGTAATACTGCGCATATCTTCTTCATTTACAGTATCGCTTTTGTTTTCAGTATACGAAAGYACATTAAGATCACGACTTTGTGCATAYTCATGCCCMCGTCGTCCAATACACATAATCAAYTTGTCACCATTGTATTTTTCATCCTTTAGAAAGGCATCAACTTTTTTAAGTACAGAACTATTCAATGCTCCAGCAAGACCTTTGTCGCTGGTTACAATGATGAGACCGTATGCGCCATCATTGCGCGGTGAACACAGTGGGTGATTTTTTGTATCTACTGTTTCTGAGAGGTTACTTAAAATATTAAGTGCACCTGCTGCATAAGCGCGACCATTAAGCGCACGTTGCTGTGCACTGCGCATCTTGACCGCCGAAACAGCTTCCATGGCTCGCGTTACCTTACGAGTCTTGTTTACTGATTCCCTTTTTGTTTTTAGCTTTTTTAGTCCCGCCATAAAGTAATTATTCTTCTTCGTCTGCTACAAAAAGCTCAGAATGTGCTTCTTTGAAACTTTCCATTGCTGCATCAATTTTTGCCTTTGTTTCATCTTCAAGTTTTCCTGATCCGTGAATTTCAGTAAGGACGTCATTGTGCTGTCCGTCAATATAGGTAAGCCATTCGCCCTCTGCTTTAGTAACATCTTCCACAGGAACCTGCGCGAAGAGATCATTCATACCAGCATAGATAGATACAACTTGTTGCTCGAATGGTAATGGTTGTCCGTTACGTTGCTTTAAGAGCTCTACCATACGACGTCCTGAACCAATACGTGCCTTTGTTGTCTCATCAAGATCTTGTGCGAACTGCATAAACGCCTCAAGCTCACGGAACTGTGCGAGTTCGATACGAATAGAACCACCGACATTCTTCATGGCTTTTGTTTGTGCACTTGATCCTACGCGTGATACTGAGTTACCGACATCAATCGCTGGACGAATACCTTTGTTGAAAAGGTTTGAGTCGAGAAAAATCTGACCATCAGTAATAGAAATTACGTTAGTTGGAATATATGCTGAAACATCCCCTTCTTGAGTTTCAATGATAGGAAGTGCAGTAAGTGAACCTCCACCTTTTTCATCTGAAAGCTTAGCTGCTCGCTCAAGCAATCGTGAGTGAAGATAGAAAATATCTCCAGGGTAGGCTTCACGTCCTGGTGGACGACGCAAGAGAAGAGAAAGTTGACGATATGCTACCGCTTGTTTAGAAAGATCATCGTAAATAACGAGTGCATCGCGMCCTTTGTCCATAAAGTATTCCCCGATAGTTGCACCAGCAAATGGAGCCAAGAATTGTAGTGCTGCTGGAGCTGCTGCTGATGCTGAAACCACAATAGTGTATTCCATTGCACCRGCTTCTTCGAGTTGTTTTACGATACGTGCTGTCTTTGATTCTTTTTGTCCTATAGCAACATAKATACATATAGGTCGTGTTGCTTCTGGTTCATTCTTTTGGTTAAGAATGGCATCAATAGCGATAGTTGTTTTACCGGTGAAGCGGTCACCAATGATAAGYTCACGTTGTCCACGTCCAATCGGTACCATGGCATCAATAGCTTTAATACCAGTATGTAGTGGTGTATCAACAGACTTACGATCGATAACACTGTATGCTTCACGCTCAATTGGTGAAAGTGTCTTAGCATTTATTGCTCCCTTACCGTCGATAGGCTCAGCAAGTGTATTAACTACACGTCCCAAGAGCTCTTCGCCGACAGGAATAGAAAGAACACGCCCAGTACTCTTAACAAGCATACCTTCATGTATACGTTCTGTATCACCAAGAATAACAACCTTTACTACATTTTCTTCGAGGTTAAGAACTAGCCCATAGAGTGCATCGCTTTTTTCCATGGCAGCTTCAAGACTCTCACTTCCTGAGTCGTCAAAGAGAACCATCTCGCTCATCTGTGCATTCTCCAATCCTTCGATTTCGGCAACACCGTCACCAACACGCACCACGCGACCAACTTTCTCAAGATCGTCTGTGCGTTCGAACTTTTCGATTTCCTTCTGAATTTTTTCAATAATTAACGTGTCCATATTCTTATTACTATTACGATACGATGTGGCGATACAGTTCTAATAATGATGCCTTATGGCTTGTGTCGATAAGTGTATCATTATCAACATAGCGCCACCCTCCAATTAATGAGTCATCTACAACTAAGGTAGCTTCACTCGCAGTCTCGCCCAAGCGTTTTGTGAGTTCCTTGCGTGCGTACTCTTCGTCAGTAGCTTTTGCCACTGTAAGTACACTTTTACGTGCACTGTTGTGATTTCTCAMCTTGATAAACTCACGAAGAATAGCTGGAAGTGCTTTTGTTTTACCGTCACGCGCAAGTACACGGAAAAAAGTTGAAACACGATTTTCAACTTCGTGCTCCTCTGTAATATTCTCGAGTGAACGAGCGAGTGCTTGTGCGTATTCTGTAGGCATATTAACCTTTGCGCATTATTTTTTCAGCTGCAAGAATTGCTGATCTACCAATTTCTTCGCGACTTTCACGAAGTGCTTGCTCACGTGCTTCATCAGCGCGCTTTGCTGCACTTTCTGCAATAGATCCCGCCTTGCTTGTAGCGTCATCAACAATACTTTTAGCTTGTTCTTCTGCACGTCCTTTGCTGGTAGAAAGGATGTCACCAGCTGAAAGAGTTGCGTCTTTCAAAATAGTTTTACGTTCCCCTTCTATTTCCCCAAGTCGTTTCCCTGCGTCCTCTGCATTCTGTACACCCTCTTCTATTTTCTTGCGACGCTCATCGAGCATAGCTAAAATTGGGTTATACAAAAAATACCAAAGTACTGCCAAGAGCACACCGAAGTTAACTATCTGAACGAGCAGTAGTTTCCAGTTGAGACCAAATACTTTTGCGATTTCTTCCATAATAATTTCAATTTCGATTGAGTACAATACTCAAGCAAAAATTAAACGAACTTAACAATAAATCCGATAACCAACGCGAAAATGGCAAGTGCCTCAGTAAAGGCGATACCAATAAACATAGTTGAAGTTATTTTACCTGAGGCTTCTGGGTTACGTCCAATTGCTTCAAGAGCTTTTGAAACGATAAGACCGATTCCGATTCCGGGACCGAATACACCAACTCCTACAGCAAATGCCATACCTAATGTTTTTGCTACTTCAATATCCATAGTATTTATGCTTAATTTTATAATGACTTTGGCTCCACCAAAGCGTTGTCAGATCTGAAAACTTCAGAGCTGGCAACGCACTAGTGTGGCTCAGTAATAGCTATCTTAACAAAGAATAGCGTCAAGAGTGCAAAAATAGCTGCTTGAATTAATCCTACAAATACCTCAAAGAGCATCATAGGTACAGGCGCCAAGTACGGCACGAACGACATGATAACAACAATAAGTATTTCTCCCGCAAGAATGTTTCCAAAGAGACGGAATGAAAAGGAGATAAGACGAGCTATTTCACTGAAAAACTCAATGATTCCCACAAGGAAACCAATTGGTGATGAGAAGTTAAAGAACTTTCCAGCATACTTCAGAGCACCCAGTGTAGTAATACCGATAGTTTCAATAGCGATGAAGGCAATCACAGCAAGCGCAAGTGTGACGTTTAAGTCAGTGTTTACACTACGTAAGATGGGTGTAAAAATTTCACCATGTGAAGTCATCTCAATGAATCCGAAACTTCCAATACCAGGAGTAAACTCAAGTAGGTTTGATGCGAAGATAAAGAGAAAGAAGGTAGTAATCAATGGGAAAAGTTTCCGTGCCAACTTATTATCTTCAAGCACCTCTCCCATGTACCCTAAAATAAAACTAACCATTTCCTCAAAAAGTGTCTGAACACGTCCGGGGATCATCTTGAGGTTACGCCCTACAAAAAAGGCGATAAGAGCTAGTATCAGCATAACTGCCCAACTAGTGATGAGTGTATTAGTTATAGGAATACTTAGAAATGTACCGAGTTGCTCTGCAGCAAGTGAAATGTGTATGCTTGATTCAGTAGATTCCACCGCTGCCTCAACAACCGGAGCAATTTCGCTCGCAGTGTGTTCAATAGTTAGTGTTGTTTCTGAAGCAGTCATGCAGTTTTTTTCGATACCCCTTTCCCTAAGAAGCGCGCGCATTGTATCACAGCCTCTGTGTAATTCCAGAGTATTTTACTGTTTTTCAAACTTTATCTATCCTTTTTATCAGCCTCAATCATCTTGATATCCTCAACTTCAGATACGTTCTCCAGAAGGTACCAAGCAAGTACAGCTAGGAAAAGCGTAATACTTATCAGTGTGACGTAGTAGAACATAAAGGTTGCTGACACAACTGCCAACACTATCGATCCGAAGAGCCAGTAAAGTAGTGGATTCCTTAGAGATACATTAAATGCAGGTAGGATGAACTTCTGAAGAATGAAGATAAGTCCTAGAAACAGTAATACTGGAACTATATAACGATCACTTTCAAGAAAACCAGCATTTTCGAATACAAAGAAACTTTTAATCCGCTTAAACAGAGCGCCTTCACGGGTAATACCTCCGAATGCTTTACTTACTGCTGTCACAGCAGCTGGTACTTTCTCCTCCATTTTCTCCTCTACCACAGGAGTTTCCACTTCTACTTCCGTACTCGGAATAATGGGGAACTTTTCAGCATCAAATTTTGGTGCAGTAGGTTCGCTTGGTACAACCACTGGAACTGCCACGATAAATGCAGGGCCTGCGATAAGAACCTGTGGATCACTAATTTGAGGTGGTGCACTTGGATGTGAACGGGTAACTGTGCGATATGAGTACGCCTTTCCTGGCTCAAGTCCGCTCAATACAGCAGCATGCTCGGCAATACCTGCATTGTTCTGAGTTGAAGCGTATGGATATCCAAAGTTTTCATCCTCTAAATCAATACTTACTGGCTCATCGGAGAGGTTTGCAAAAATAACCAGYGTGGCTGCTGGAGTAGAAGTTTCCCAYTCTACTACTGCACAACCTTSAGTTGCACTRATGTGGCTAACATGTTGATTAATTACACCAATAGCGTTGGTGTTATACATCATACCGGCACCATACCCATATATATCAATAGTAGTGTCACCACAACTCTGACGTTCAATTACACCGATAGGCAGAGTGTTGGCAGAAGCAATTTGTGGTGCAAGGAGAGCGGCTAAGATAAATACCACAGCTGAAATAGAAGTTAAAAAATGTACTACGCCTAGTCGCGTAAAAAATAGTTGGTGCGCACTCATTTTGTTTGTTTGATTAAAAATAATTACACGTCATCGAGATTCGGTGCAAAAGAACAAAAAGAGCTCCTGATTGAGTGATTATGTTCTCAGCTCTTTACCATGTCAAGAACTAAATATTTTACGCCACATAGTTTCAAAAAATCTACTTTTAACGGACAGATAACCTATAATAAGTCATATAATTAGCCAATTATTGTCCTTTAGTGAATTGAGCGTGCAAGTGTTTCAAATCGTTCATATCACTAATTTGCTCCCATCCATTTGCTTCTATTATTTTTATAGTAAAATCTTTTGCGGCAAGTGCTACTGTTTGAGGAAGACCAAACTCCTCACCATCCTTAATGGGGACCATAGGATAATTAAAATACTCCTTCCCAAGAACAAAGAGATTGGTGCCGACACAACCTTCTGCAACGTCGTGAGTCCCCTCTTCTACGGCCGTTACATGCCCATCAGCATCATACACAATACGCCCACCCGTAAATTTACCTCGAACTTTTTTAACCATCCATGCCCATTCATGCTTAAGGCAGTTAGCAATATCATCATCTCCATACATGTCGTCACCCATGAGTACTAGGAATCTACCTCGTATATGTTTTTCACAGAGAGAAAGTGCATGAGCAGTACCAAGCAGTTTTTTTTGCCGAACATAAATTACCTTACGTCCTTCATACTCATCACCGAAATGATTCATTATTTGCTCAGCAAGATACCCAACAACAATGATGAGTTCATTAACTTCACTAGGAAGTCTCGATATGGTGTGTTCGAGAAGGTTACGTCCTCCTGCACGAGCCATAGGTTTTGGTACGTGATAGGTAAGCGGACGCATTCGTGTTCCCTCTCCTGCTGCTAGTAGTACTGCTTGCATAGATATATAACTTTACAGAGTGCCGGTGAAATAGCAAGAGTATTGACAAAATATATAATTCGATGCACTATTTCAGTGCGCTAGTCTATCACCAAAGAGGAGATAACGTTGTGACAGCAGAAGTACTCAGAGAGATTGGCNNNNGCATTKGCCNTKATTCYASYWKWSYTNWATGMKSKCKTYANASTYMGNKRTMWRGMATAWYGMKARTGACMRTNNGRKYATCNGNGCCAKCNWRGCAWTNWWYYCWGMWMMRWYRWTNWGMATNNYTWTCANSTSAWYTANNKCAGTNYGMTWYRSKRMGTNNNYAAKGCASCRRSWASATCACYAYSWWMTCRGTRYYWWWSYAYTMRYMMAWCGCYKYAANMGYACNTAMKSARCGCAGGCTCTACTTCTTTAGCTGAAGTTACTTTTATATAGTACGGAGAATTATCTGCTCGAGCAAACAACACATCACGTTGTACCCACAACCCCATAGCTAAAAAGAAATGTACAGCTCCGCTATCATAGAGTGCTACGTCAGTAGCTGCATCCCCTACCATTATCGCGTGTGCAGGGTCCTCTACTAATTCTCGTACAATCTCTTCTTTGGAAGAAATTAATGAAGAACCAAGCTGATCATAGACACCCTCATCGTCTAAAACTATTGTACTCCCCACACCAGTAACCTTTGTATCTATCTCGCCTAAGCGTTCTTGTAGTGCTTTCACAGCTGCATCAACACACTCTTGCGGTCCACCACTGACGATAGTAATGATGAGTGAATGTGTCTTCCCTATACTAATTAATGCATTVACCAAACTGAGTGAAAGTGCGCTTGCTACAGTATCGGAGATGATCGTAAAATATTCTTTTTTTAGTGGCGTACCTAATCGTTTTGCAATCGCAATGCGTGCAGGGATTGTATCGGTAAGTGGAGATTTTCCATCCATTCCTTTATCCATCTCACGTTGAACTTCCTGCATAGCCCTCTTTACCGCATCAGCCTCAAGTGCAGTGGTAAAAGCAGTTTCTAGAACGGAATCAAGACACTCCATAGACAGGAGTGTACTGTCCATATCAAGTATAATATGAGTACTGGGTCCTTTCACAACTATTTTCCTAATCTACCTATCATTTGAGAAAGAAGAATCAAAAAACTCCCTAGTGCGGCAACTGCCAGGATGAAAACTACAAAGCGCCCGACACTAGAACCAAAGTACAACATAACGGTAAATAGTGCAGACCAAATTCCTGTACACCAAAGGCATTCAAGTAATTCAGCAATAGTGCGTCGTGGACCACCACCTGATTTCTTGTAGCTTCCGTCCTCCTGTTGTACCAAAAACAAATTTCGGGCAAAGGTAAATATTTTGTCAAAACTGACCAAGCGGATCATACGAAACGTCGCAAGTGAAAGTAGTACAATATCAGTAATATCGATAAGGTAGAGCCATCCAAAAGTATCCAAACCATTGGTTCTCCACCAAAAGAAACTGACGATAAGTATCAGAAAAAAGATAGAAAACAGTATATTCCAAAGGATCTGATCACGTGGAGTCTCGTTGTGTGTATGCATAAATAAAGTATAACAGAAAACAGGCGCACGAAGCGCCTGTTTTCTATACTAAGTGGTATAAACTTAATTCATTTCACCACCTTGTGCGCGACACTCATCGCAATTGCCACAGTTGCATACTCCACCAGCAACATCTGTTTTTCCTCCCTTACACTTTGGGCACGGACACTTATGTGACATAGAAAGTGGTCCAGTACCATTAACGGCGATCATAAGAAGACCTCCGACGATTGCAAGGTTCTTAAGCGCTTGCATAAGCTGATCAGCACTTGYATGTGCGACAARRATYGTAGCAAGTGTGAATATAATAAGAGCCCATGCACCAACACGAGAATGAATTCCCGTTATGATAGAAAGACTACCTCCGATCTTAACTACTAGTACGAGAAGTACTGATAGTGTTGCAAGTGGAATACCAATTTGAGCATAAAAATCTGCTGTTGCAGAAAAATTAGTAAGAATTCCATATGCGCTCACTAAAAATATGAGAGCAAGGAGCAAACGTGCCACRAGTGGTCCGTAGTGCTTAATTTTTGAATGTATCATGCGACTAAATATTAATGAATAATGCATACTCATTATACCAGACGTAATACTGTATTCTGGCTTATCCGAATGTAAATGTGAACGCCTGCAAGCCTCCATCTTCAATAATAATTTCAAGTAAATGCTCCGCTGCACCATCCTGATTATCTATCAATTTATAGAGCTTCTCCTCACGGATATAGACAGTACCGTTTTCATCAACATCCTCTCCACCCGAGGCTCCTATTGGTACACCATCTTGAAATATACGGATGCGAGCACCGTTTTCTGCACTAGCGACCATAAATACCTTGTCACCACTATAACGATAGATGATACGCGCATCTGGCTTTGCGTTCTCAGCATACTCCCTAAATATATTCCAAGATCCATCAAGATAGAAAATATCGCGAACAAATTTTCGTGGTGCCTTAAGCTCAAAACCACCAAGCATTCCTGGATCACCATTTCCGAGCGTCGCATTACGCCATGCTCCGAAATAAACTTCTGGACTACGTGGAATACGATCAGTGATTGCATCAGCGACTACAAACTCACTTATTGTTGATTGCATGACTACATCTTCCCCCAACTTTTGGGCTCGCTCAGAAAGAAGTTCTTGAATCTTTTCTTCTGTTTCTTGATAACCTCCTTCACCTATGTGGTCATATACCACAAATCCATCGATATCAATCAAGTACTTACGTGGCCAATAGCTATTACGATATGCATGCCAAGTTCCAAAGTCGTTATCAAGAACAACTGGATACTTGATACCAAAGCGTTCAACAGCTTTTTTTACATTTTCAATATCTTTCTCGAATTCGAATTCAGGACTGTGTATACCTACTACCAACAAACCATCATCGCGATACTTTGCATCCCATGATGTTATATATGGAAGTGTACGCTGGCAGTTAATACAACTGTATGTCCAAATATCAAGTAATATCACTTGCTTTCCTATGAAATCAGCGAGCTTGAAAGGTTCTGAGTTTATAAATCCTGCGGGTTGTGTTATCTCACGTGCACGATCATACTTTGCAGCTTTTGCTTCTACATTAAGGGAAGCTACCACTATCTCAGCATCTGATGCTATCTGTGCAACATCGACACTCGTTTTTTTGCTCTGCAGGTAGAAAATAGCAGAAACAATTGCAATAGAGATTAGCAGTAGTGCAAATAAGCGAGTGTGTTTCATATTACTGAAGAAGCACCTTGTTTAAGATCTCAAAGTTGGCAATCAACGCTAAGTCTTGTGTGAAGATAAGAACACCAAGAATGACAAGAAGTGCTCCAAAKACCAAGTTTATGTAGTTCAATGATTTTGCAAAYTTCTGAATAAGGCGTCCTGCGTCGGCAGCGAAAAATCCAATCACCAAGAACGGTACACCAAGTCCAAATGAATATGCCATAAGTAGTGAGAATGCAATACCTGGACTACTTGCTGCAATTCCGAGAATTGCTCCAAGTGCTGCACTTACACACGGAGTCCACCCAGCAGCAAACGCAGCTCCAAACAATACTGAAGTTAAGTGCTTTGACTTAAGTTTTCCTGCCACCTTCACTGTATGAGCGCGTTCAAGATACGGAATACGTATCAACCTCATTAAGAAGAGACCGAAGAATATAATAATGACTCCTCCTATACGGGAAAGCCAAATCTGAGTATCGTATGCGACACTCTCTAGAACTGTATTAAGAAGAACTCCTAGCATTGCAAATACAAAGGAGAAACCGAGCACAAAAAGTGCACTGTGCAAAACTACTTGCGAGCGCTTAATTTTTTCCTGTGCTGATGTTCCGGTGAGATATGCTAAAAAACCAGGGACAATTGGTAATACACAGGGAGAAAGAAACGATACTATCCCTGCGATAAATGCGACTATAAGTGTTACTTCGGATCCAAACATAAAGATTATTTAACGTACTTAGTAAATTCACTATTATAACGTTCGAGGTTCCATGTCTCTGGAGATTTTAACACACGGTCACCATTCTTTAGGAACACCTTAGTGTGTTGATATGCTACCCCATACTCACGTGCAAGCGCCTCCATCTCTTTAGTTACCTCCCTATCGTTGAAGTGCACTCTAAAACCAATAACATCACCTTGAGTGCGTGTTTCAAACGCTGCCTGTGTATCGACAAATTCCTTCTTACAGAGCGGGCACCAGCTTGCATAGAAGTAGAGCACCACTAACTTATCTCCTGCTTTTGCTGTTTCAAAATCATGCTGGTTAAATTCAAGTAACGGTGAGCTTGAACCGGCAATTACCGCACCGCTAAAAGACGTCTCCTTTTTATCTTCCATCATCACGCCATCTTCCATCATTACATCTTCTTCCATGACACTCTCCTTTTCCATCATCACGTCCTGAGTATCTTTACTCATGCTAACAGCAAACCCTGCGCCGATTATAAGAAGAACTGCGACGATACCGATAACTACTGGTGTTGATAATCCTTTTTGTGTTTTCATATTAATATTTATTTCTCCCGTAGGCGTGTCCAATAATTTTAGCACCCACCATGACCACAAGTGCTAGCCCAAGCCAAGGRCTTGGYTGATGGTCAATRAGYGTCTCAACAATAATTCCAATCAGGAGTACTGATCCTGTAGCAAGAAACGCTGCACGTGATGCTACAAAGCGAATAAGCTGCTCGCGTTCATCTACCTGATCCTCTCCCCATACATACACGGCAAATATTCCGAATGCTGCAACGATAAGTGCCAGAGTTACCATAGTTGCCATGTTTGGCATCCATGCCTCATGCGCATAAGTCAAAACTGCAACAAGTATAGCGAGGAGTAGTCCGGTTATAATTTCTATTGTTACATTATTTTTCATAGGCAAATATAGTTTCTACTGAAACATTAAAGTGTTGTGCTATGCGAATAGCCAACGCGACTGAAGGCGTGTAATTCCCCTTCTCTATTGAAATGATAGTTTGACGCGATACCTGCACGGATTCGGCCAACTGCTCCTGAGTTACTGAGGCGTTGGTTCGAACTGYTCGTAGTTTTGTTGTAAGTGATTGATCTCTCATACATGTATTTCTAGTATATACCTCCAATCAATTACGTAAAGTTTACTTTACATAGACTGTGGACAAAATACAAAAGCCCCGCGTTAGCGGGACTTTTGCTGAACCAAGTTGGTTCAAACAGAACTATTCTGCTGCTGGTGTAGCAGGAGTTTCTCCTTCTGTTGGCTTTACCTCTTCTCCTTCTGTTGTGTTGTTCTCGTTGTCCATGATAATTTTATCTAGTTGTTAAACACCTCACTAGGTGAGTGTTCCACAATGGTGCACTTTTATGACCATATATGCAACCCCRTWYTTRATAYSRTACTTGCATATATTCTAAAATACTACTCTTTTTTGGGTAAAAGCCATAAAAACATGGGAAAAACTAGCTTTTAGTGAGTAGAAACATCTATATTTCTTGCTTTAAGCTCACTTGACACAAACCGTTAAGTGTTTGATTRTTCCCCATTGTAATATATTTACTCTCACCAAATAATTGTGAAGATAAGTGCACGAGGTATACTAGTTTAATGATGCAAAAGAAAAAGAAACAGCCGCTACTCTTACACAACACACTCACCAATACTAAAGAAGAATTCATCCCCAAAAACCCGAAAAATGTACGCATGTACAACTGTGGGCCTACAGCATACGACTTTCAGCATATCGGTAATTTATCCAATGCAGTTTTTGTGGACGTTCTACGCCGCACATTAAAGTACAATAATTTTGACGTACAGCAGGTTATAAACATCACTGACTTTGGACACCTCACATCAGATGCCGACGAGGGAGACGATAAAATGTCTATTGGTCTTGCACGCGAAGGACTTGAAGTAACGCTCGAGAACATGGCTAAGCTTGCAGAAAAATATACAGAAGCGTATCTCTCTGACATCACTCTTCTCGGTCTCCCAACCGCTGATATAGAATTTCCTCGTGCAAGCGCATATGTTGATGCACAAATTGCATTGATCAAAACACTCGAAGAAAAAGGCTACGCATATGTAACGGACAGCGGAGTATATTTTGATACCGAACGCTTTGCTAACTATGGTGCACTTGGCGGACAAAGTGACACACTACAAAAGGAAGGTGCGCGTGTTGCTGTGAATACTGAAAAGCGAGATCCTAAAGATTTTGTACTATGGAAACTTGATACCGACCTAGGATGGAAATCTCCTTGGGGTAAAGGTTTTCCTGGTTGGCATATTGAATGTAGTGCAATGATTTATAGCACTCTGGGAAAACAAATTGATATTCATACTGGAGGCATTGAGCACATAGGAGTACATCACAACAATGAGATTGCTCAATCAGAAGCCGCAACCGGACGCTCTCCCCTTTCTCGCTTTTGGTTACACCGTGCTCACATCCTTCTTGAAGGAAGAAAGATCTCAAAGTCTATAGGCAATACTGTGTACCTACGACAAATTGTAGATCGTGGCTTTTCACCACTTTCTTTCCGTTACTGGCTTCTTACCGCACACTACCGCACACCCGCTAACTTTACATGGGAAGCACTAGAAGGTTCACATACCGCACTTAAAAAACTACATCGATACTTTGTTGAYGAACTCAGTGTACCCACCGGTGCAACTGACGAAGCATACCAAGAACGTTTCCAGTCATTCATACACGACGACCTCGACACAGCGAAAGCAATCGCCCTTGTCTGGGAACTTGTTCATGACGAATCAATTACCAAAGAGAGTAAGCGAGCAACGCTTCTTAACTTTGATACTGTTCTAGGACTAGGACTAAACGAGTCTGATACCGACCTTACGACACTGTTGCGTGGAGAGGCTCAAAAACTTACCGTTTCAGATATTCCTAAAGATATTCAAAAACTTGTAGAACAACGTGAAAAAGCACGTATCGGAAAAGACTTCGAGACAGCTGACTCATTACGTGGCGAGATAAGTATTGCTGGATATGAAATAGATGACACAGATACGGGACCTGTACTGACTTCTCTGTAAGATATCCACCTGTTTCCCACATACCCACATCTTCTTGCTAAGAGGTCAATAGCCKACTCATGGTATTATATCGCCATGAACGAAAGCAGAATCCCACCACAAGATCTTGCTGCAGAACGCGCCCTTCTAGGTGCCATTATGCTTAARCCTAATGCAATGTACGACATTGCAGATATGGTCTCTCCTGACTCCTTTTATGCTAGTAAGCACGGTGACATTTTYGGAGCAATGTTCGACCTCTTTGGCAAAGGAGAACCAATCGACCTCGTAACACTTTCAGGGAAGCTTGAGTCACAAAAAAAGATCGARGCTATTGGTGGCCGRAGTTACCTRTCAGAAATGGCGAGTGCRGCACCTGCTGCAACTAATGCTTCACACTATGCACAAGTAGTTAAGGCAAAGCACGTGCACCGTGAACTAATCGGGGCAGCAAACCATATTGGTGAACTTGGATAYAAAGARGATGTCGAGATCGATAAATTACTCGATGAGGCACAAGCAACWGTATTTCAAATCGCCAACACATCYTCCCTACAAAAGTTTGTCTCCATTGGAGAGGARCTTAAAGARGCCTGGAAACGACTTGAATTACTGCAAGAAAACACTGACGAAATTCGTGGTATCCACACCGGCTTCCGTGACCTCGACAACCTGCTCGCTGGATTCCAAAAATCTGACCTCATTATCCTTGCTGCACGACCTTCTATGGGTAAGACTACTCTTGCTCTTGATATAGCCCGACAAACTGCAATCCAGTACAAGAACGCAGTTGGGTTCTTCTCTCTTGAAATGTCCGCAGCCCAGCTTACCGACCGTATGCTTGCTTCGGAATCAAACGTAAACGCATGGAAGCTACGTACTGGACGCCTTTCATCTGATGAAGATTTTGAACGCCTTCGTAATGGAATGGACCGACTCTCAGGAGCTGATATCTACATCGATGATAAATCAGAGCGTACTGTACTTCAAATGAGGTCTATCGCCCGACGACTTAAAGCAGAGAAAGGACTCGCTCTTATCGTTGTTGATTACCTGCAACTTATCGTACCTGGCTTAACACGCCAAAGTGATTCTATGGTGATGCAGGTAACTGAAATTTCTCGATCACTGAAAGGTATGGCACGTGAACTTGATGTTCCCGTACTTGCTCTTTCACAGCTTTCACGTGCTGTTGAACAACGTCGCGATACACCTCGTCTGTCTGACTTGCGTGACTCTGGTTCTATTGAGCAGGATGCCGATGTTGTTATGTTTATCCACCGTGACGATAAGATGAACGAAAACTCTGATCGTCCTGGTATTGCAGACATTATGGTTGAAAAACATCGTAACGGTCCCGTAGGAAAAATTGAACTCTTCTTTGATGAGACCAAGGTAGCCTTTACCACCTTAGAAAAAAATGACTTCGGTGATTTTGCTGAGAGTACCCGAGGTGGAAGCACCGATGACTTTTAATTTATGAACGAACTTGAAAAGCTAACTGAACTTTTTACACAATTCCCTGGAATTGGACCCCGCCAAGCACGACGCTTTGTCTTTTTTCTTTTACGCCAAAATGCTGGTTATCGATCTACTCTTGTACATGCCATTAGCGACGTTGCTGAGCACGCACAACAATGTACTCACTGTCTCCGTTATGCACGACTACATGCCCAGAAGCCCCTCTGTAACCTCTGTGCGGACAGTAGTCGCACAGAAGAAGAGCTTATGCTCGTTGAGAAGGATACTGATATAGACCAAATGGAAAAAAGTGGTGCATACTCTGGAAAATACTTTGTACTTGGAGGCACGCTCTCCCTTACAGGGAAAAAGGGATTCATTCGCGAACAAGAGTTGGTAAAACGATTAGAGGGAGCTAGCGAGTTGAGTGAAATAATTCTTGCACTCTCAGCAACAACCGACGGCGAATATACCAGTGACTATCTAACTACAAAACTATCTGAAGGAAAAGATATTAAAATTTCAACACTTGGACGAGGGCTCTCTACTGGATCCGAACTTGAGTATGCCGATGCAACAACTCTCAAACAAGCATTGAAGAATAGAGTTTAGGGATAATTTAAGAAAACAGGCAATCTCATTGAGATTGCCTGTTTTGTTTTTTTGAGATCAGCGTACTTTTGAAAACACTGTAGAACTTTATTTTTAACGTGCCTCTTTTTTAGCATAAAAGATTGCCGCCCATGTAATAGCACCTGTAGGTACAAGGGCTATGAACACCAGTAATTTAAGGCTAGGCATCGCCAATAACACATTAAATACGAAAACCAGCCCCACCCATACGGATGCAAAAAAGAAACAGGTTGCAATAATCATAAGGACCACTCTCTTTTTTTTATCTCCAGGACCATACGTAACTGCCTTTTCGAGTATCCAATACCCAAAAAATCCACATACGATACTTACTACAGCAAAGTCAATAAATATAAAGATATCCATCTCATTTCCTTTCAGATTAGACTAATGAACCTGAACAGAATATATACTTTTGAAGCAAGCTGTCAATCTACACATCAATTAAAAAAGCACTGTCATTGACAGTGCTTTGTTTGAATTTCAATTATCCAATCTTTACAATCTTTACACGAGTGTAAGGTTGTCGGTGTCCTCGGTTTTTGAAGTAACGACTCTTTGAACGGAAACGGATAACTTCAATTTTCTTATCACGTCCGTTTTGTACAAATTCCGCAACTACTTTCTTTCCTGAGATAGTTGGCTCACCGACAGCAGTAGTTTTACCATCATCGATTAAGAGTACTTCTGGGAATTCGATCTTTCCACCTTCTTTGTGGTCACCATCAAGTTTTTCAATATTCAAAAATTCACCTTCGCGTACGATGTACTGCTTACCGCCTGTAGCGATAACAGCAAAAGTCTCTGAAAGCTTTATTGCCTCTTTTTTTGTTTCTGTTTTTTCTGTAACTTTCTTTTCAGCCATAGTGGCGCAATAGTACCGTAGTGTAAGCAAAAATCAAGGGCTTTGAGTATATACGGCTCTAAATGGAGATATTATTCTTCCAGCTGTGGCTTATCAAGCTGTGCAATTTCAATACCTGGTGAATCATCTGTGATGCGCAGCACATCCTTATCTATCTTCGAAAGCTCCTTATATCCCGCATTATAATGATTTACTGTAGTGGAAAGAGAATTACCAAGCTTTTGATAATACGTATCATACTTTTCTATATGCTTTCCAAGCTTCGAAACGTTCTTAATGATGTCTTTTGCCTTCTCTTCTATATCCATTGCCTTAAGTCCCTGTAGAACTGTCTGTAGGTACG
The DNA here is from genome assembly GCA_002401925.1 of Candidatus Kaiserbacteria bacterium. GTDB lineage: Bacteria > Patescibacteriota > Minisyncoccia > Phycocordibacterales > UBA2100 > UBA2100. The sequence continues at coordinate 95,819 of NVUN01000002.1, read as the reverse complement.
CTAGGAACGACGTAGGAGATACAATAATAACTTTATGAGTTCCCGCAGCACGCTGTATGAGACTCTCGTTACCAGAACCTATCTTGTTTGAAAGGAGGTCGTAATAAATACCTTCAGAAGGAATGAACATAAAGGCAAACTCTGTAGTTCCCTCTTCCGGGCGAATATATTTTGCTGTTTCGGTAATACGAATTTTAAGGTCATTTACAAAAGCCTTTTCATACGAAGCTCGTTCTGTCTCGTCTTTTGCTTCAACCATACGATTGTAGTTCTCAAGAGAGAATTTAGAATCAATAGGAACCACTCTATCTTTTACAAATACGACAGCGTCCACAATTTCTTTATCCTTGAAGGTGTACTGCATTTTAAAACTATCTGGTGGCAATACATTTTGTAACACAGTCTCAAGATAGTATTCACCTAAAATTCCCCGCTGCTTTGGATTCTTTAGTACGTCTTGCAGTTGCCGTAGTTGATCAGCAAAAGAAATCACTTGCTTATTAGTCTCTTCAAGTCGTGTCAGCTTTTCAGTTACATCAACTACTACTTTTTGAGATGATCGTAATTGCTCACGCATACTGTCGTTAATATCGCGTGTACTCTCTCCTATCTTTGTATCAAACGAACTACGTAAGTTTTGAATTTCCTTCTGTAAGAAAGTGAACCCCTTTTCAGCTGCTGCTGCTCCTGTCCCTTTGATAAGTCGCACAACGTAGAAAACCGCGAATAAATTAGCGGCTAACACGAGTACCAGTACTCCTAATAGAATTGATGCTGTAGTCATTCCAACAGTATACTAGATGTACTACTTATCATCTACATTTCGATTAAGAAATAGCTTAACGCTTTCAATAGCAACGAGATTCATCAATCCTAATACCACTAGCACACCCACCTCATCAACACTCAATGTGGTAAGTGACAGAAGCTTTTGTAGCGGAGTAAGGGTCAGTGCAGCTAGCARCAGTGTAAARCTGGCCGCCAGTGCTCCTAGAAGATATTTATTTGARAGAATATTTATTCGCCATAGAGGYTGYGTCAGATCTTTAAATGAGAAGGTAAAGAACATGGAGTCAATTGAAAGAGCTACGAACATCAATGTCCTTACTTTCTCAATTGGTACTCCACCCCATATTAAAAGAAAAAATAATCCAAGAAGCAGGACTCCTGTAATTGCTCCGACTGCAAAAATAAATATACGCGCGTGCTTAGTTAAGATAGAACGAGCACCGCGTTTTTCAGGCTTTCTTTGCATAGAACCTTCTTCAGCAGGTTCAAACGCAAACGGAAAACTCATGAATCCTTCTTGTACAATATTTGCCCATAAAATCTGCGTTGGTAAAAGTGGCAGAGGCACCCCCATTACGAGTGCTCCACCAATGAGAACAATCTCACTAAAGCTCGTAGAAAGAAGATAAGTGACAATCTTACGAAGATTACTTACAATACGACGTCCTTCAGAAATTGCATCCGTAATGACAGAAAAACTATTATCCACCAAAATTAGATCAGCTGCAGCTTTTGCAACTTCAGTACCACTACCAACAGCAATACCAATATCTGCAGCTACCAACGCTGGAGCATCATTTACACCATCTCCAGTCATHGCAACCACCTCTCCACTATTTCGCAACAAACGCACTAGTCGGAGTTTTTGCTCAGGCAGTACCCGAGCAACAATGTTATGYGTHTTTAGTGCTGTNGAGCAATTCTGCATCATTCATATCAGTTATCATGGYACCRGTRAGCACAGGGGCGTTTTTACGCGTATCAATACCTACCTCATACGCTATAGCACGTGCAGTTTCTGGATAATCCCCTGTCGCCATAATAATGCGTGCMCCAGCACTCTGCGCCAGTCTAATAGAAGCAGGTACATCAGCACGGACCGCATCTGCAAATACTAGTAACCCTAAAAACACAAACTCTGCTCCATTAGACTCATCAGCAATTTCTTCGGGGATTGCAGATGCTGTTGTTTTTAAATATGCCACAGCGGTGAATCGCATCCCCTGTGCTGAGATAGTATTTTGAGTCTTCAAAAACATCTCACGCGTTTTAGCATCAAGCTTCCGTTCTCTACCGTTAAAGAAGTATTTMTTTGATCGYGCRAGTATATGTTCAGGAGATCCAGAAATATAAATACGATTACCTTTTTTTGAATATTTGTTTAGAGAAATAGCATATCGGCGCGATGATTCAAATTGTATAAAATCRAGGCGATTATATCCGTGAGCAAATAAATYATCCTGTGATATCCCGTCCTCAAGACCAGCCTCCATTATCGCCTTCTCAAGAGGACGCCCATGTACAATGAGCTTACCTGCCTCTTCTTTATCCTCCTCTACAAATGCATCAGAAGAAAGTACTGATGCTCTAAGTAACTCTTTGTTATCAGGCAACTCCGTTGTTAAATCATCGTCTCGCAGTGCGCACGCAGTATATAGACCACTAAGAAGCATACGTCCTTGTGTGAGGGTTCCGGTTTTATCTGTCAAAATAACAGTTGTTGAACCTAATGTTTCAGCAGCCAAAAGATTTTTAACGAGACCACCTTTGCGCAATATAGACTCCATTCCCAGCGCAAGTACAACAGTAACTGCAGCTGGAAGTCCTTCAGGCATAGCAGCTACTGCTACTGCTATAGCAAGAAGTATCATTGATACCAATGGTTCGCCGCGCAAAAGTCCAAGTACTAGTATTATTGCAAGAGCTACTCCTATGATACCCATAAGAAAGCGGGCTATACGTTGAATACTCTTTTGTAATGGGGTTAAAGATACATTTGTCTCTTGAGTACTTCTGGCTATTTGGCCAAACCGAGCAGCCTCACCTATTGCGACGACGACACCTTGCCCATCCCCAGAGGCAACCAGCGTACCCATCCACGCCATGTTCTTTTGCTCAGTAAATGGCAGTGTGCGTCCTAATGGTGTTGCAATCTTGTCCACGGGTAACCATTCTCCAGTAAGAGACGATTCGTTCACCATTAAATTATTTGCCTTAAGTAGTCGTATGTCAGCAGGTATAGCACCTCCTCCTCTCAAAACTACAATGTCTCCAGGRACAAGCTCCGCCGCAGGTATAACCTGATGCTTACCACTACGAAGTACAGTGGCAAATTTTTCTTGTGACTTTTTAAGAGCTAAAAATACCCTATCTGCCTTACCTTCTTGCAGCACACCAACAACTATATTTATAAGTACGGCGATCGTGATCACACTGGCATCGAGATATTCACCAAGAAAAATAGTCGCGGCTCCAGCAACTATAAGAACAATAGAAAGAGGACTTTTCATCTGACGAATAATTCCATGGAGTGTATGAAATTTTCCATTTTCTGGAAGTTCATTTGAACCATACTGTTCTTGTAGTTGTATTACCCTTGAAGAGGTCAGTCCGCTGGTACTATTACTACCGAGTATAGTAAGTAATTTGTCTGCTGCATAACTATGCCAAGAATTATTTACCTTCATGGGAGTAATTGTACCACTATCATGTGTTTGGAATGGTACAATACACACCTATGTTACATACAACACTCAAAGAAGAAGCTAAGGAGGCACTTAAAGCYCATGAAGAGGTTCGCCTCACTACACTGCGAAGTATTATCAGTGCVATAACCAACGAACTCGTTGCACAACATCAAAAGCCAAGTGAAATGCTTGATGACAAAGGTGTCGAAGCTGTTATTAAGAAAGCAGTAAAACAACGCAAAGATTCCATCGAACAATTTGAAAAAGGTGGACGCGATGACTTAGCAGCGCGTGAAAAAGAAGAGTTGGCTATATTAGAAAAATATCTACCAGATCAAGCTTCTCCTGAAGAAATAGAAAAGGTAGTTGTTAGCGTTCTTGAAAAGCTTGGTGAAATTGATCCTACAAAAAGCGGTATCGTCGTAGGTGCAGTAATGAAGGAGATGCAAGGTACGGCAGATGGCACATTAGTAAAAGAAATTGTCGCTGAGAAGCTCAAATAATATTTTATAAAAAAGCACACCTTAGGTGTGCTTTTTTTATTGCACCTTAACTCTCTTGTTCAACACCAACATAACAAGTGCAACTGCAGCTGAGAGAATAAAGGCAACACGTATATCAAATATAGAAACGAGCACTGCAATAAGTAGCAACATGGTCACTCGACCTACTGCGAGTGCTATTTCCTTAAGTGCGGTGTATTCATCAACGTAACGTCCGTTATCGGCTGACTGTTCGTATGTCGTCGCATCAAACGATARTGAATTCACCGTCCGTCCAAAGTTATGGTAACTATCTGCCATAAGTACTTCAACAGGAGTGCTTACAAAAAGCTTAGTCACCCATCCAGAAGTTGCCATAATCACCCCTACCACCAACATACGCTTATGACTCCATTTATCAAAGAGCTTCCCCACTACAATTCTCAAGACAATGACAACCACAGTAGTAAGCGACGCGATAATACCTAGAACTGTAAAGCGCTCATCAAGTAACGTGAACACGTAGATAGGCCAGAAAATTGTAATTGAAGTTCCCTGTGCACCACTTGCAGCATGTGCAAGAAGCAACGGACGGTTAGCGCGGGCAAACAGATGTTTAAAGGTTTCTAAGTACCCCCAACTGTATCTCTCATATGTATGACTCATGAACCATAGAGGAATAAGCGCTACAAGCATCACCACGATAGAGAAAAGGAAGATAGCAGAGAAACCTGCTGTGGTAATAATAACTCCTCCAATCATTGGAACTGCAATAAGAACAACACTGGCAGTGTTACGAAGTATTGCTAACTGTCTCCCCAGCATATTCTTGTCCAGTGCATTCGCAAAATCGACATGGTATGGAATCCAATAAAGAGCACGATAAATTGAGATGAAAACAATATAGGCAATGGTTGCATATGCAGGACTTGCAGGAAAATAGTATAGAGAGCCAATGGCGAGTATCACAAATACTACACCCAACATAATCATGCGTCGCGTACCAAGACTTCCTAATAAGCGAGCACTTAACGGAGTAAGCAATAGRTGGATCCCAAAAATGGAAAGGTAAATAGCAATCACTAACTGCAGGTCGTAGCCATATTCTTTAAAGAAAAATATGGGCAGGAAGACTCCCAGGGCACCGAGTGAAATACGCATCAAAGTACGACTCGCATAGAGTACTAATAAATCTTTGGAGAAATGTGTCTTATTGTACAAATTATGTACTACACGTTGTGCTTTCTCCTCGAGTGCATTCATCCAGTTAGTATATCGCAGACGAGCGTTCGAAGAAGGATTGCCTGTGGGCATAAAAAAACCCCTGCCGAGCAGGGGTTTTTTCTTTAAATCTTTCCAACCAAATCAAGTCCAGGCTCTAGAGTGTCGTCTCCAGGGTTCCAGTTAGACGGACATACTTTACCATCGTGTTCAGCAACAAACTTTGCAGCCTGTATCTTACGGAGTGTCTCGCGCACATTGCGTCCGATACTGTTGTCGTGGATTTCAGCAACACGAATGATTCCTTCAGGATCAATTACAAATGTACCACGCAAAGCAACTCCTTCATCAGCTACATGTACGCCGAATGCGTGTGAAAGCTCATGTGTTGGATCAGCTGCCATTGGGTATGTAATTGTTCCAATTGCATCTGAAGTATCATGCCATGCCTTATGTACAAATACAGTATCAGTTGAAACTGAAATAACTTCAGCTCCTTCATTCTGAAAATCCTTGTATAGTTTTTCTAGATCTTCTAATTCTGTAGGACATACAAAAGTGAAGTCAGATGGGTAGAAAAAGAGAACCAACCATTTMCCACGGGTTTCCTCCATAGTCATTGGCTTTATCTTGTTCTCATGATATGTCTTGAATTCAAAGTTTGGTACTGAGTCTCCAACAGTGAGTGGTCCAAACAATTCAAGCTCGTCGTAGTATTCTGTATTTTCCATAGTATTGTTTTTACGTATAACGCCTATATAGTACCATAATGACCTTGAAGACGAAAAAAATCATAGTTATCGTAGGAACGACAGCATCAGGCAAAAGTGATTTGGCCATTTCATTAGCTCAAAAATATAACGGAGAAGTTATTTCAGCTGATTCTCGCCAAGTATACACAGGACTCGACATCGCAACTGGTAAGGTAACTAAAGATGAGATGCAAGGTATACCGCATCACCTTATGGATATTATTGACCCCAAGGAAGTCTATACTGCATCTGATTTTGCTCGTGACGGACAGCGTGTACTCACTGATATCTTCTCCCGTAATATGGTACCTATTATTGCTGGTGGTACTGGCTTCTATATAGACGCTCTCATTACCCCATCAATTCTTTCTGGTGTACCACCGAACAAAGATCTGCGACACATACTGGAACAAAAAACTGCTGAGGAACTTTTTAAGCAACTCCAAACAATTGATGCACGACGTGCGTCTGATATAGAAAACAAAGGAGAACAACATCTCGTACGTCGACTTGTACGAGCTATTGAAGTAGCCTCATCTCCCGCATCAGATAAGTCACATGGACCTGATGAATTACTAGAGGTACTTTGGATTGGGATCACGTGGGATAAAGATGTACTTAATGAACGCATCCACCAGCGCACGCTCTCAAGAATGAATACAGGAATGATAGCTGAGGCCGAGACACTTCACAAAGAAGGATTGTCATGGGACAGAATGGAGGCACTTGGACTAGAGTACAAGCACCTCGCTGATTATTTACGAGATCGAATATCAAAAGAAGAACTCGTTGAATTCATTGAACGTGGCGATCGTCAATATGCCAAACGTCAACGAACATGGTTTAAACGTAATGAGAATATTCACTGGCTAGAAAGTACAGAACTTGAGAAGGCAGAAGGTTTGGTAGAAGAGTTTTTAAAGAGTTAGATTTAAATGCGAGCGATGAGGGAATCGAACCCCCAACTACGGTTTTGGAAACCGGAATTATACCATTTAACTAATCGCCCAAAAGTACAAAAGGCTCCGTAATGGAGCCTTTATACTATACCAGAAATATTACTCTATTTCTTTAATTCTTTATGCTCCTTTTGAGCACGACAGTGCTTACAAAACTTGTTTAGTATAAGTTTCTCGAGATTTTCTCCTTTAATACGACGTGAYGTCCAGTAATTAATACGCTTACAGGCGGTACACGCCATTTTTTTCAATTTATCTTGGCTCATGTAGCGATTACATTAAACAATTGGCTGCGTTATGTCAACGGGTACGGTACTGATGTCCTCTACCCTCTTATCTAAACCACGCCCTGTAAGGGTTTCTAGGATAGTGTTGATAATCAGCCAGGCAGTAAGAATGATGACAAGACCTATGATTACTCCTGCAAAAATCTTTTTTGCCTTTTCCAGTCCGGAAGCGTTTGCAGAACTCGAGAAAAATAACATCCCTGCATACGCAAACATTATCGCAGAAACAATAACAGCTAAGGTTACAATCAAGTTCAAAACATTCTGTCCAAGACTAACCAGATCCGCCCAATCACACTCGGATCCATGGCACGGAACAATACCTCCATCATGTGCGCCAAACGCAATCAWTGGTAGTAAGAAAACTAACCCCGTGAGTCCAAAAAGTATGRTACCTTTCATCGCTATATAGTAACACCTCAACACGAAATTRGGGTTTTATCTGTGGGCAATGTTGAATATCAGTGGGAGTTTGCTACACTCTCTCTCACTGCGTCGGTGGCAGAGTGGTCAAATGCACGAGGCTGTAAACCTCGCGACTTACGTCTACGCAGGTTCAAATCCTGCTCGGCGCACAAAGGTATGAAAAAACTCTAGTCATATGACTCGAGTTTTTTCATAGCAGGCAAACCGCCCTATCATGCACAAGAGTATTTTCTTTTGCCTGAACTGGAATTTCAATAAAATGTAGACAGAGGGTGCTCTTTGTTGTAATGTAATCTCAGAAATGTCAGCAATGAAAGGATAAAAGACATGTCTAATGAATGGTGGAAAAATAGTGGTGGCCCCATGGTTATGTATGGTGTACAAGATCTCCAACGAAACCATGAACCACTTGGTCCAAAATATCTGATCGGAGTTGTTGGTGTTTTACCGTTCAACTTCATTCCGATGAATGTTAAAACCGGTGGATTTGAAATTGCTCGCAATTTCAAAGAAGATGAAGACTCAACTGGCGACAACTACTGCTTCCGAGAAGAGCATGTCGACTGGGAACGTGCCTCTAGAAACGGCACACACACGAGCAAAATAGCCCGTGGCATGCTCGAGACACCCGGTATCAGGTGGCTTCATTTTCGCCCATGGGGACTGATGGCGTATGGTTGGCCAGACCATGTAGACTATTTTCCTAACGTACTGAGCAGAATGTGCACAGTACTCACAGAAGTTCTTGGGAAAAGAGAATTCATAAACGAGCCAAATATCACATTTCCAAACCGTGAGAAAATAGAAGCCTCAAATAGACTGGGAGTTTCATATCCGCTCTAGACGATAAGCGACCACTCAAAGACAAGACTGTCTTTGAGTGGTTTTTTTATTAGAATCCATTGATGTTCTATACTGACTATTTTACCATTTACAAAAATATATCTATATTATAGTATGCGGTCAGCTTGAACCTTAAATAGGGAGAAAGAGATGAGTGCATCATTAGTAAAAAACCCTGCTGCCTGGGTGTCCGATAGAAATCTATTCTTGATAGACATCGTCAGCAGCTGGTTTATCCTTCGAACAAAGGAMGGAGTGATTCCTTTCGCTATTCTCAAAAACATACTTCCAGAAGACACAACAATTTTGAGTGTCTGTAAGCTGCCTACTGCTGCTGATCTAGTAGGCCTCGCGGGTATATGTTCGACAAAATTGGAGTAGCTGATATACCGCCTAAATAGACCATTGGGTGAATCCGGGTACGAAATATTAATGTCTTACGACACAAATGTATTTCAGCCTATAGATGGGACAAAGTACCTCTAACCACAATCGACACAAAAGAACGCTGTAAAGCTAACTCTTTTGTGTCGATTTTCATATACATACCCCTTAAAAGACTAAGTACACACTGAGTTTTATGCGTCAGTCTTGTTCCCTAAAAAAACACGTGGTATAAAGAATACGGATTGTATTGCTCAATAAAAGGAGAGTGACGATGAGTAAACTGAAGCAAGTTAAAGGAGCTCTGGATAAACATTTCGGTGCTCGTACGATAGTTGAAACCACAAAAAAAGTTAGGAGGGATTTGGAGACTGTGACGTTCTACGTCGTTCCACACAGAATTGAGAATCCATTTTCCATTGAGAAGATACAAAGACTAATGTGTTCCCTGGTACCCAACTTAGAAAGTACCGGGAAAGTGAACTTTCGTTGGAGCAACACTGAAACGAAAGATATGCTTTTTCTTGGCAGCTTATGGTTTGATGAGGAAATCTGCACACACGAGATTTGTACTCATACTAGTTTTAGTGATGAGTATGCAGATCTCTTTCCAGGTATTACCAGCGGTAAAACCTACAATCAAAAAATAGTGCTCACACGTCGTATCTATGTACTTGTATTTCCAAGTGAGCCTGACGTAGTACGGGCCCTAGATAGAAAAAGCGAGGCCCTTATTCTACAAAAGCACCTCAGTCCGATAAATATCTTCGGTCAAGTATTTGAAAAGCTTATGACTGCTAAAAGGTGAGCTCCTTAAACTAAAAACCCCTTACATCAAAAGATGTAAGGGGTTTATTTTATGCAGCTACCGGTGCTTTACCACGAACTTTCAATGGACTCTTCCGCTTAGYATTYTTCTTTTTAACATCRAAAACAAACTCACCATCTTTAAGACCYACYTTGACTGAACCACCATCCATCATCCCYTCAGATACCATCATRTTTGCGATAGGYGTCAGTACYTTACTTTGAATRAGTCTTTTTAGTGGTCGTGCTCCGTATCGTGGGTTATACCCCTCCTTAGCAAGATGTGCTAACACCGCCGTCGAAAGTTCTAATTTAATATTTTTTTCAGCAAGCCGTTTTTCAATRATGACTACCTGCATWTTTACAATYTTTGCAACAGCTTCCTCAGAAAGRATATCAAAGAGAACAATCTCATCAAGTCGATTCAAGAATTCAGGACGGAAGAAGTCTCGAAGAGACTTCAGCACCTTATCCTTTGAGTGTGAGTATTGTGCACTTGCACCAGTATCGGCAGCAAATCCAAGGTGACTCATCTTATCGATATGCTCAGCACCTAAGTTACTTGTCATTATTATAATAGTATTCTTGAAGTTCACTGTGCGTCCTTTCGCGTCAGTAAGGCGCCCATTATCAAGTACCTGTAAAAGTATATTAAATACTTCAGGGTGTGCCTTTTCTATCTCATCAAAAAGAAGTATCGAGTACGGACGATGTCGCACTCGTTCAGTAAGTGAACCTCCTTCCTCGTGTCCAATATAACCAGGAGGTGATCCGATCATTTTAGAAACAGAATGTTTCTCCATAAACTCGGACATATCAACGCGAATAATCGCTTTATCATCATCGAACATGAACTCACCAAGCGCCTTGGTAAGTTCTGTTTTACCAACTCCTGTAGGGCCAAGTAGCAAGAATGAGCCGATAGGACGCTCTGGGTCAGCAATACCTACACGTGATCGCTTTACCGCATCAGAGATCCTCTTGAGGGCGTCGTCCTGCCCTACAATGCGCTCACGCAGTACATCTTCCATGCGTGCCAGTTTATTCAGCTCATCTTCAAGCATGCGCTTTACTGGCACACCAGTCCAGCGTGATACTACATCTGCAATATCTTCTTCAGTAATTTCTTCCCGAAGTACACGACGAGAGCTTTGTAGTTTTTTTAAGCGCGCTATCTTTGCTTCCAAATCCTTTTCGAGTTCTGGAATTTGACCATARCGAATTTCTGCCGCACTGGTAAGATCGGCTTGTGCTTCTGCAGCTTCAGCTACGAGGCGCACTTCTTCAAGTWCCTGCTTAATACCTTTAATATCTGAAAGTGTTTCTTTTTCATTCTTCCACTTTACCTCGAGTTCACGTGTACCTTCTTTAAGATCAGCAATTTCCTTCTCAACTATCTTTACTCGTGCTTTGGCTCTTTTCTCCCCTTCCTTAACATCCTTTTTAAGAGCTTCGCGTTCAATCTCCAAGCGCATTATCTTGCGATGTGCTTCTTCAAGTTTTGGTGGCTTATTCTCAAGTGAAATACGTAGTGCACTTCCTGCTTCATCTATGAGGTCAACTGACTTATCCGGTAAGTACCGCTCAGTTACATAACGACTACTTAATTCAACTGATGCGACAATAGCCTCATCAGTAATGCGTACTCCGTGAAAGAGTTCGTACTTTTCTTTAAGACCTCTCATGATAGCGATAGCATCTTGAATAGATGGTTCGTTAACATGGATACTCTGGAAGCGCCTCGTCAGAGCTGGGTCACGTTCGATATGCTTTTGATATTCACTTAATGTAGTGGCACCGACAACACGAAGCTCGCCACGTGCGAGCGCAGGCTTTAGCATATTTGAAGCATCCATAGAACCTTCAGCAGCACCAGCTCCTACAATCGTATGGATTTCATCGATGAACAGAATGATCTCACCCTCAGCGCGCTCCACTTCTTTCATAATAGCCTTCATGCGTTCTTCAAATTCACCGCGGAATTTTGTCCCCGCAATCAGTAACCCTAAATCAAGTGACACAAGGTCTTTTCCTTTTAAAGATTCGGGTACATCCCCAGTTGCTATGCGTTGTGCAAGTCCTTCTGCAATAGCTGTTTTACCAACTCCGGCTTCTCCTATTAGAATTGGATTATTTTTAGTACGTCGTGAAAGAATTTGAATGACACGAGTAATTTCATTATCACGTCCTATAACTGGATCTAGTTTATTTTCTCGAGCAAGTTCAGTCAGGCTGCGGGTAAACTTTGCAATTGCACGGTTTTGCTTTGGAGCCTCAATATCAGTTATTTTTCCATCCTTAATGTCTCCGTAGATTTCCAATACATCTTCTCGCTTTACCTGAAAACGTCCGATTATCTCCGCAGCGTTTCCTGGGTTTTCTAGAATTGCCAAAAGAAGATGCTCAGTAGATACAAATTGATCATTAAATTCTGTTGCTACTTTTGGACCACCATCTTGCAAGATCTGAGCTAGCTCTGGAGTAAGGTAAAGTTGAAACGACGGTGACATAGTAGTGCCGGTACTATTACCATCAAGTGCATCAATGACTGAATCGGCAAAGTGAATAGTATCGATTTCAAGTCTATCGAGAATAGAAAGTGTCATACTCTCCTCTTGAAGGAGCAGTGCAGCTAATAGGTGTAGTGGATTTACGTGTGATTGCCCACGCTCAATAGCAAGCTGATGCGCACGATGTACTACCTCCTTTGCTTTGGTTGTAAAATTCTGAAATGGCATATTGTAAACTTAATAACAAAGCAGGCGTATTATTGCGCAACTTCGTCTGTGGTAGTAGCACTTTGTTCGCTCTCGTCCGCAGTCTCTAGTGCTGCTTGAGCAAATGCTGTTCGAATGGGTGCAAATGAACTTTCCCCAATCTCACGTGAAGCGCCAGTACTAATACCAACTACTTCACCCTCCACACTTATAAGGAGAGCTCCTGGTGCAATCTTTGCACCTTGTATACTTGTTCCGATGTAACCTCCGTCTCCGAGCTTCGTAGCAATTCCTTGGGTAATACTTCCGTTGCCAATAAAGGCTACGAGTGTTTGTCCTAATTGTAGTGCAATCTCTGAAGCCGCTATCGGTTCTACACCAATACGATCTGCAGTCACTTTTAGTAGTGCAATACCACGTGCACCTCCTTCATAAGAAACCTCTGCTGGAAGTGCTTCTTCTTCACCAGTGTCTACTGCATAGGTTCCTCCTTCTGTAAGAGCTGACGCATCCATAGCAAGTGTTCCCTTGGTATCAATAAAAACTCCCAGCGAAACAAACGCACCTGAGTCTGCATTTATAACACTCACAATACGTCCTTTGTTATCTGCAATTGCTGCGGCGATAAGATCAGATTCTTTAATTATGATAGTTCGTTCAGTCGTTATTACCGTAGCTTGCTGTGTTTCTGCAGGTATAACTGTTTCAACAGTACGCTCTACAACACGCTGCACTATACGTGTAACGTCAGTTGGTGCCTCTTCGATAAGAGCCACGGTTACAATTCCTGTTGCGATTGAGGTTACAAAAGAAACAAGCATTGTAAGCAATACGATTTGTGATTTATTTAGTTCTTCTAGTTGCATTACCATATAGTATCGCACACCTGCCACTTATCAAAATGTTAGCAATAGTGTGTATCTGCACAGTACAACTAGTTCTGTATTGAGTCAATATCTGTAACGTGAATTATAGAAAGCCCAGTTTTTCATAAAAGAAAAACTGGGCTTTACAACATTCAAAATCAGCGGTTATCCAACTGACATACTAAGATACAGTTCAAAGTATCCCAGGGCGACGATCGCCATAAAACCCAACGATAGAACGACTGGTTTGCGACGAGGATCGGTGAAATTCCAATCTTCATCAAAACCTTCGTATGATGGTCCGCCGTCCGGTGCCAGATACTTGTGCAGGAGTTTCTGTCTTCGAGCAAACGACATATCACTAAGATTCTCAGCCATAAGGGGGCCCTCCTTTTAATTGAAGTTGAAATCAGATCATACCTTCAAATACCAATATGTCAATAATAGTCACTATTTCGCAAAGCTCTGGTTCTTTTCAACTGCTTCCCGTACTTGAGTAACGATCGTAGGAACATCATCGATGGTAGTGTCTCGTCCAAAAGAGAACCTGAGAGTATTACTTGCACGCCACGCTTCCCCACCAAGCGCTTTTACCACATGAGACGAAGTGGCATCAGTTCGTTCAAGACAGGCGCTCTTAGTTGATAGCGCCAAACCTCGCTGATCCAGATACATTGCTACATACTCTGCTTCTATCTTCGGTATTGAAATATTTAAAATATGAGGAGTCTGAGCTCTCCCTTCACCATTTACGATAACTCCTGGTATTGCATCAATTAATCCTTTAAGTAGTTCACTGCGCACTTTTGTTAATCGCTCACTCTCAACCTCTCTCAATTCTGAAGCTTCACTAAAAGCTGCAGAAAATCCTGCAATGAGTGGAGTATTTTCTGTTCCGCCGCGCAAGCCATTTTCCTGACTACCACCGCGCAGAACTGGCGCCATCTTAACGCCACGTCTTATGTATAGCACTCCAGTACCACGCGTACCGTACATCTTCCCAGAGTCTAATGTCATTAGATCAACACCAAGACCTTGTGGTACTAACCCTTGATAGAGTCCTTGGCAGGCGTCGGTATGTAACATCGTCTTCTCAAGAGCGATATCCCCTACTTTAGGTTTTGTTTCTTTCAACAACTTACCGATTGCGTGCATAGGTTGCACTGTTCCTATCTCACTGTTCACCAGTGCGATAGATACGAGTACGGTGTTTTCTTGAAGAAGTGCCTCTACAGCTTCTGGTTTTATCTCTCCATGTTCGTTAGGTGATACTTTACTCAAACTTAATCCTCGTGACACGAAAGGAGAAAAAACATCAGTCACAGATGGATGTTCAATATTAGTGGTGATAACGTGACAATCACTCATTGGAATACCTTTTTCTTCAAGTGCATTAAGGTAGCCGGCAAGTGCCAAGCTATTTCCTTCAGTACCTCCTGAAACAAAAGTAATCTCTGTTGATTTTACCGCGAGCACTTTTGCGATAGAACTTCGTGCATCATCTACTATACGAGCAGCTTCCAGGCCTTCAGTGTGTAAAGCTTGTGGGTTGGCAAAATATTGCGACGCATCACAATATGCTTTCATTGCTGTTTCAGAAACTGGTGTACCAGCTGCGTAGTCGAGAAATATTCTATTCATGAAGCCATTGTACGTACAATGATTCATGTGTCTACTACAATATTATGCTCTTTCTCCCTGAAACCATTTTTCTTTTGGAATGTACCGTATTCCAAAATGTTCTAAGAGTCTATCTAACTTACTGGCTGGAATATCCATTTTTGAAATTTCCACATTAAAATCATTTAAGATCTCGTCCATCTCCTCATCGGAACTTGAATTAATAAAATTTGCATATCTATCAAAAAATCCTTTTGGGAAAAGTGCCTCAAAAAACTTAGAGAATTCTGGATTCTGTAAATCTTCACCCTCAARCGCACCTCGGATAATAGCTTTCCATGACGTACCCGCYTCAATACCTGCATATATATCGAGACGATGCGCAATATTTTTCACAGTCCACATATAAAATTTATACCTATTAGACAACGCAATGTTATCCAGACTTCCTTGAGCATCTTTCGTTCCATACCCCTCACGTCTGTAATATTCAAGTAGAATTTCTTGAGCCATTAGCTCCGTAACACCTTCGTTAAATCCTACCAGTTTGGTAAGTGCTCCGCCCCACTGATAATCGTATCCTACCTTGATCGACCTTTTTACTGATGAGCGCTTAATCCTAATATAAGAGGCTGCATGTATTGCTTCATGAATTAGTAATCTTGAAAGGTCATACGTCTTATCAAGCTTCTCGAGCGTCGTAGGATGGAATATTATAATATTTAGTTCTGCAGAATAAGCAGCATGATTATCATTAATATCACTAGAATTGATTAGAATATCCTCAATCGGTACACTATTTAAATTCTCAGGCTTCACTCCAGATTTAATCAAGTACTCCCTGATAATATCGTTCAATACACCAAAATCGAAGTGTTCTTTTAAACGATCTAATGCAGCAAGTGCTTTAGGATGTTTTTTAGCCATTAATTCATGCTCCTTCAATTTATTATCTTTAAAACGTTCAAATGCCTTCCTAACCCTATTACTTAGATTAATTTCTCTCCCGCCGCGCTCTATCTTTTTTTTCTCAAACATAGTTATCCAGTATATCAAAAACTTCAGGCCGTGCTACAATCTCGCGAATGGAGATATTACTTATCATCGAACCCTATCTCATCTATATTRCCCTTACYGCACTGACTTTTTGTGTTCTCCTCCTCGTTTGGAATATCGTCTTAGAAATGCGACTCCGTCGYCTCACTCGAGGACATGATGGTGAAAGTCTCGAGGCACACCTCGCAAACATTGCACGTGACTACCAGGACCTAGAAGCCTTCAAAAAGGAAATACAAGAAAACATATCGGGACTTGATACACGTATCAAAGGAAGTGTTCGTGGTATTGGAATGGTACGCTTTAATCCCTTCTCAGGTAGYGGTGATAGTAAGCCATCTTTTGCTGCAGCCTTTCTTTCTGAGGCCGGTAGCGGTTTACTTATCTCAACTCTTTCTACTCGCGGTAGTCTCAGTATCTTCAGCAAGAATGTTGTTGATTTTAAGAGTAAACAGGAACTTACCCAAGAAGAGGCCGAAGCACTTGAAAAAGCACGGAATTCGTTGCATACTTGAGCCACTTAAGCATCGTGCTAGGATCCAAGCGCTCTAAAGCGCTTTTTATAATATGACTAATTCTAAAACAACACGCTCACCTGTTATTGCCGTTATGGGGCACGTCGACCATGGAAAGTCGGCTCTTTTGGATTACATACGTAATACGAACGTTGTTGACTCCGAAGTCGGTGGTATTACTCAACACGTCTCCGCATATGAAGTCGAGCACGAGCACGAAGGTGTCGTGAAGCGCATTACCTTTCTTGATACTCCAGGACACGAAGCATTCAAGAAAATMCGCGCTCGAGGTGCCTCAGTTGCAGATGTAGCAATCTTGGTTGTATCCGCTGAAGAAGGTGTTAAGCCACARACRCTCGATGCTCTTAATGCCATCCGAAAAGCAAAGACACCATTTGTAGTCGCGATAAACAAAATGGATAAGCCAAACGCTGATTCAAATCGTACCAAGTCGAGCCTCATTGAAAACGAAGTATATCTTGAAGGTATGGGAGGTGATATACCGTACAACGAAATTTCTGCAAAAACTGGAGAAGGTATTGATGACCTCCTTGATACACTCCTTCTCGTTGCTGAACTTGAAGAACTCACTGGTACAACAGACGCACCTGCAGAGGGTGTCGTTATCGAAGCACATCGTGATCCCAAGAAAGGTGTTGCGGCAACTTTGGTAATTAAAAACGGAACACTTAAAAGTGGTGAATTCGTTGTAGCTGACAATGCACTAGCACCAGTACGTATTTTTGAAAGCTTCGATGGTAAGCCAATTAAGGAAGCGACTTTTTCTAGCCCGGTACGAATCATTGGTTTCAACGAACTCCCCAGTGTGGGTAGTACCTTTCGCGGATACGCTCGCAAGAAAGATGCTGAACTTGCCAAGGGTACTACGACAACACGAACAAGTGCTGCTACATTTAATGAACATGACGAGCGTCACCTTATCCCCCTTATCATTAAGGCTGATACAACCGGAACACTCGAAGCTATCGCCTACGAACTAAATAAACTTGAAAATGATCGTATAGTGATAAGTATAATTTCTGAGGGTGTCGGAAACATTTCTGAAGGMGATATCAAAACGGCCATTGCTTCAAAACACGAACCAATACTCATTGCRTTCAATGTTGGTATCGATACTGCTGCRCGCGATATGGCAATGCAAAATAAAAARGAAATWCAAACCTTTAACATCATCTACCGATTGAGYGAATGGCTTACTGAGTCTATCGCTTCACGTATTCCTAAGATGGAAATGGAAGAAGACATTGGTACTGCTAAAGTACTTATGTATTTTTCATCAATGAAAAACAAACATGTTATTGGCGGAAAGGTTAAAGACGGTGTTATTAAAAAGAAGGGACGCCTACGTATAAAGCGTGCTAATGAAGTTATYGGYAAAGGTGTTGTACTAAACTTACAAAGCGGAAAGCAAAGTGCTGACAGTATTTCTGAAGGAAACGAATTTGGTGCTCAAATACAAACTGATGTAGACTTACAAGTTAATGACGTACTCGAGTGTTTCGAGATGGTAATAAAATAATATGCCTTCACAACGACAACAAAAAATAGCTGAACAACTTGCACAACTGGCTGCTGACTACCTCAGTCGTGAATCTAATCGCCAATCCCTCATTACCGTCACACGTGCTAACGTCTCACCTGACCTCTCAAAGGCCACTATATTCTTCACAGTCCTACCTGATAGCTACGAAGATATCGCACTTGATTTTGCGAAGCGCAAACGCGTTGAATTTCGATCGTTTGTAAAGAAAAAAACAGAACTRCGAAGACTCCCCTTCTTTGATTTTGAAATAGATTACGGTGAAAAACACCGTCAACATCTCGATACTATTGAAATCTAGTAGCTGTAAGTTTCTTCGTCTGCATGATAGGATATGAGTCGTTGGCTCAGTGGCGAAGTGGTTAACGCTACGGTTTGCAAAACCGTCATTCACCGGTTCGACTCCGGTCTGAGCCTCATAGAATTTTTAGGTATTTTAGTTTATAGTTATATCCCAATGCCGAGGTGGTGGAGTTGGTAGACACGAGGGACTTAAAATCCCTTGGCCGCAAGGCCGCGCGGGTTCGAATCCCGCCTTCGGCACATCGAAAAATAGCCTGTAGTACATTCGTACTACAGGCTATTTTTTAATATCTGTCCGCCCACTAGGACTCGAACCTAGGACCCACCGCTTAAGAGGCGGTTGCTCTACCAGCTGAGCTATAGGCGGTAACGCGAAGCATTGTAGCAGAAAAGACGTTGTTGTCACTGGTTTTATCATTTTAATGTGCAAAATTAATAGGYGYAGCCAATCGAAACAGCATACATAAAAAATGTAACTCTACCAAAATACTTAAATTCATGTATGATAGTGATTCACAAATTGAGCTTTCCAGAAGGCTTTGTGAGTAGCTTGCCGGAGTGGTGGAATTGGTAGACACGTCAGCCTTAGGAGCTGATGCCGCAAGGTGTGGAGGTTCAAGTCCTCTCTCCGGTACAAGAAAAAATACCCCTTTCAGGGGTATTTTTATTATCAAACAAAAGCCCTATGCAATGCATAGGGCTTTTGTTACAAACCTAGTTTCGTTGGGTCTCCCAACCCAAGGGTTTCGGTGATAATATTTAGGATTCCGAAAACAGTGGCCATTATAAATATACCTATAATTCCCCACAGCATGTGCTGTACGCCCTTTTTACGATCTTCAGGACTATCTACCTTAAGTAGAAATTCAAGAAGCCCCCAGGTGAACATAAACACGCCAGCAGAAAATATAAGGAGAACAATTGGATCTATGATAGAACCAACTATTGCACTCATGACTTCACGGCCTTCCATAGAAGATTAGAGAGTTCGCTGAATCGTTCGCTGAATCGATTGAGGGATAATAGGCGCAGCGCTATCCACCTTAAATGTTGACTGCAAGATGCGGACAATTCCCCAGATACTTACCATAACGAAGATTACGATAATCCCCATAACCATTATRTTAATACCCTTTGARCGCTCCTCTGTRTTACCAGCGTTGAGCATGTACATAGCTAGACCCCAGAAGAATGTYAGCACTGCGAGCGCTAATAAAAGTGGAATCAGGCCGTTGATAAGATTACTGAATGTCTTAATGGTGTCAGAAAGAGTAACAGCGCTGGCTGCAGATGGTATGAAGGCCACGGCAGCCCCTAGAAATAGTGTTGTGCTTAATTTTTGCATTGTATTGAATAAAGTTACTAATTATAGTTAAAAGCTATACATTACATAGTAACGTATCTCCCTTTTGTTACAAGATAACCATTCTATATATGGGGATAGGCTTAGACGAGTCCGCTACTTAGTGTTCGCTGCAAAATAGCGATAATCCCCCAGATACTTACCATAACGAAGATTATAAGTATTCCCCATACAAGTGTTTGTTGAAGCTTCTCCTTTTGTTCTGCGTTTCCAGAATTGAATCCCCACATGTTTCGTACAACACTRTAGAAGAAGAATGCTATCGCMGCACCCAATAATGCTGATGTAGCAAAGTTTACAAAATCTATAAGCTGGCTAGTAAACTCTTTGAAATTGCTCGAAGCGGCAAAAGTTGCTGCGGTAGGTGCAAATGTAGCTACCACTATTAATGAGAGTTTTGAAACAAATTTTGTAACTGTTTTAATCATATAAAATTATTACCCTAAGAGTGGCTCTATTGTTCCCTTGATAAGGATAGATAACGCCCAAGCGCCGAGCAATAGTGATATTCCAATTATGGTCCAGAAAAAGTTCATCTTTGCTTTGGAGAGATCTTCTGRCTTACCCTGCGCTAAAACAAATAGGAATCCTGAGTAGACAATAAAGACTACTGCTATCGGAAACATAATAAATATCAGCGCCTTGAGAAAGGCTTCTGTAAATCCAGCAATTGTCGAAAGATTTGATTTTAATGGATTATCAAACTGTGCAAACGCAGGCATAGGAAGTACTAACAAAGTAAGTGCAGCGGTAAAGAAGATGTTTTTAAGAAATTTCATAAGTATATTTTACCACGCAATAGACGCTCAAAAATGATGCGTGTATATAAACAATTAGCTTTTAAAACGCGCGTAWAGATAAAAGGCAGCGAGTACAATAAGTAGTGTTGCAGCTCCAAACCCAGCAAGTGTGCTCGACACTAACTCAACGATTGCCCACAGAGAAAGTARTAGAACGCCGCCAATTAAAACCTTGATTGCTATACTTTTTGCCTTGGTAAGCTTATCGGCATTTCCTCCAGCTGAAGTAAACAAAAAACCCGTCCACATAATAGCAACAACAAGAGCGGGTGTACCCACATAGATAACACTCATTACCAACCCTTTAAGCATGTCGGTAATAACTTTCAGTGCTAATGGATTTTGAAACGTTGCTGCCTCAAGTAASAGCGGTGAGATCGAAAGGATTAAAACTGCCAATACAAAGTGCATACNCNTATTGAACATTAATGAGTACACGAAGCTCTTGATCAGCCCTATTAATGGTGTCTGAAAGTCGACGAGTACCTGAAGTAACATCAGTGATCATACGTCTAAATATTGCTGTTGTTTCTTCTGCATGAGGATCAAGCCACGCTCGACTAATGAGTGCTGCGTTCCTAAATATTAGATCGAGAGCATCTTTCGGTTCAGCACTCAAAAGATCACGTCGTGGTGATGGTACTCCAGTTATTTCTGCAAAAAGTCGTGAGGGCTTCTTGCTTGTGAGATATTGTGCCATTTGAGAACCTCCATATACGTTCGCTGCAGTACGCGGTACTGCAAGCGCATAGAGTCTCCCAAACGTTAAAGTACGCTTCTGCTCACCACCTTCGATCTGTGGCAAAGGTGCTATATCAAAGTTTATATGCGCATTTKTTTCTTGAATTAATTCAACCTCACTAGCGTACCCAATATACATAGCAAGCTTGCCCTGCGTAAATGCATCCTGTGACATAGGRAGTGATCGGTTCCAGCTGTAGACATTCTTAACTGGATCTGCAAACTCAGTATAGAAACGCAGTGCWGTTTGYGATGMTGMAATYTCATTAGYATCTCSASYKGATGTGAGCGATGCATACAATTGTCGATCCTCTGATAGTCCGACAATCTCTCCCCCTGCCTGCATGATAAGAGTGGCAACAATGTCTTTGGCATGATTAATATTATCAAATTCACCAAAAGCTATAGTTGCTCTCTCTATATTATTAGCTTTGTCGCGCTTTGTAATTCGTTCAGAAAGTAAAAAAAGCTCACTCCAGTAGACAGGTGGTTTCGCAAAACCTTCTTCAGCAAAAATGTCGCGGTTCCAGTACAAAACAAGTGGGTCCACCGAAAGTGGCAACGCTCGTATACCATCACTTCCCATAAACATTTCAGCTTCGTCGATAAAGCTATCCTTAAATTGACGCTCACTTATCTCATCATATGAAATAGGCTGAATCTTAGACCAATGACGAAGTAGATTTGACTGATCAAGAATAAAAAGATCGGGACCAGTACCACTCGCAAGTGCTTCTACCAATTCCAGTTGAAATGTATCTTCAGGTATTTCTCGATATTCTATGTTACCGGCTAGTGAATCCTCATCGAGGAGTGTTCGCAAATATGCATCCATCGAATTTCGGTCAACACTACCCCACATTACTACTTGTCCGATAGCTCTATCTGAACTACCTCCGCCTGAAAATCCTGCAAAAACAAGTACCGCTGCAACAAGGGAAAATGCAAATAGCCCAAAAATTACCATTTGAAATGTACTTCTTTTTTCGTCCATATAATTATATTAATTCTTGAGAAATAGTGTCTGTAATAAACGTATCCTTCTTCATTGTACCAGCTGCAGGAGCATCTTGTGCAGCAAGTGCTTTGGTAAATATGAGGCCGTAATGATGCTCTCCGGCATCGAAATTTCGCTTGTATGCGAAGCCATGATCTGCACAAAGTAATGTGATCTCTGCCTGTGTCACCACATCACCCTTTTGTGGACCAAGACCTTCATAGGAGTCAGTCCAATCAATTATAATAATTGAGCCACCAGGCTGCAATACACGCCAAGCCTCTTTGAGTGTACTTATTTTATCATCCACTTGAAAGAGTGTATTGGCGAGCAATACTGCGGTCAATTGCTCATCACGCAACCCTACACTCCCTAGTAATTCGATATTTCCCCAGATAATCTCAACGTTTTGATACCCCTGCGCTGTTGCTGTATTTTGAATACGTGTCAGTAAATCTCGTTGCACATCAACGGCATACACCGCTCCAGTACTCCCCACTAATGCGGCAAGTGCTAAAGTATATGCTCCAGAGCCAGAACCAAAATCAGCTACTCGTGCACCCTCGCGTAACCCAAAATGATGTACGTTCTTCTTAGGATCTGAAAAAGATCCACTATGTGCACCACTTTCTTTTTTCTGTATCTCTCGTGCAGTGCGYGCAGAAACTGCATTATTAGGTATGTACTCACCACCAAGAAGACTCACAGGCGTGGTTTTTACCGGCTCTTCTGTATGTACAGTAATACTTATATCTTGCCCTCTCTGTGTTACATGTGTTCGTACAGGTCTATTCATTACACGCTATTATACCGCATACATACGCACATAAAGTAGACGTCCACAGGTGATTACAAAAAACCTCTCGCACATGCGAGAGGTTTTTAACTATAGATTATTTTTCCGAAACACTATCGTCGTCATCATCAATAAGTGTCACCATTGAAGCAATAGAGTCTCCCGTGCGGAGCTTCATGATGCGAACTCCTTGTGTTTGACGTCCTTGGAGTTTCACTTCATCGAGCGAAGTTCGAATTACTTGACCCTTCTTTGAAACGGCCACTAATTCCCCTCCTGTGCTTTCAATAATTTCAGCACCAATTATCTCTTTTGTCTTTGGAGTAATTTGAGCTGTCTTTATTCCTGATCCGGCTCGCTTCTGTACCTTATATTCAGAAATCTTTGTCTTCTTTCCATATCCAGTCCCTGAGAGCACAAAGAGTGCTTTCGACTTTGATCCTTTTTCTACGATACCTGCTCCGATAACCAAGTCTTCTTTTCCGAGCTTGATACCATTTACTCCGGCTGCAGTACGTCCCATTTCGCGTACGTCACTTTCCTTGAAGCGAATTGCCTGTCCATTCTTTGTGACCAATACAACATCATCTCCTTCATTTAGGAAGTGTGCGGCTATTAGTCGGTCTGAACCATTCAGCTTAATAGCAATCAAACCGCTCTGTCGTACATCATGGAAGTGAAGTGCAGCACTCTTCTTCACGGTACCTTCTCGCGTTACCATTATTAGTGACAGCCCGTCTCCCTTCTTTATTTCCTTCGGCATAGGTAGAACAGAACTTACGTGCTCATCTTGCTCAAGTTGCAGGAAGTTCATAATAGACTTACCCTTAGTTGAGCGCTTTCCTTCAGGAATTTCATACATCTTTGTACGGTATACCTTACCTTTGTCAGTAAAGAAGAGTAGGTCGGCATGAGCATTCGCAGTAAGGAATGTCTTCACTACGTCTTCTTCTTTAGTATTCATATCGATAACCCCCACACCACCACGCTTCTGACGGCGGTACTCACTTGGATTGGTACGCTTAATGTATCCGCCCTTAGTTAACACAAGAGCAAATTCATCATCGGCGATCACATCTTCCACTGAGAAGTTTTTTGTACCACGCTTCATTATCTTCGTTCGGCGCTCATCACTGAGACGTGCGGTAATATCCAGCAATTCAGTCTTGATGAGTGTCATCATCTTAGATTTACTCTTCAAAAGAGCTTCGAGTTCAGTGATAATTCTTTTGAGTTCGGCAAGTTCTTCTTCAATCTTTTTGCGCTCAAGGTTCGCAAGTTTTTGCAAACGCATTTCCAAAATTGCTGTTGCTTGAAGTGCAGAGAACTTAAATGTTTTCATCAAGCCGTCATGTGCAGTTGGTACGTCCTTACTCTTTCTGATAAGAGCAATTACTTTATCAATAATATCGAGTGCTTTTTTCAATCCAAGCAAAATGTGTTCCCGTGCCTGAGCTTTATTAAGATCAAACTGAGTACGACGAGTAACTACCTCCTGACGATGCATGATAAACGACTCCATCATAGCCTTCAGTGAAAGTGTTTTTGGTACTCCATCTACCAATGCCACCATGTTGTAATGGAATGTTTCTTCAAGCTGTGTGTGCTTGTAAATATAGTTCAGTACCGTCTGTGGATGTGCAGTACCCTTTAGATCAATTGCAATACGAATGTCAGTTGTTGATTCATCACGTAATCCTTTAATACCTTCAAGTTTCTTTGAAAGTACGAGATCAGCAATCTTTGTAATAAGGTTTGCTTTGTTAACACGATACGGAATTGAGGTGATGATGATTTGGACAGCTCCTTTCTCGTTCTCAACAACTTCAGCCTCACCACGTACTACGACACCACCACGCCCTGTTGCGTATGCATGTGCAATATCTTTTTGGTTATATGCCACACATCCTGTAGGAAAATCGGGGCCTTTAACAAACTCAAGGAGATCGTCGACAGTACTTTTTGGATTGTCGATAAGATGGATAATGGCGTCTACCACTTCTCTAAAGTTGTGAGGTGGAATGTTTGTTGCCATACCTACCGCAATTCCTAGAGTACCGTTTAGTAGAAGGTTGGGTACTGCTGCAGGTAATACGATTGGCTCTTTGTGTGTGTTGTCVTAGTTAGGACGAAAATTAACAGTGTCTTTTTCAAGGTCGCTCAAAAGACCTCCAGCAATACCAGACATCTTTGCTTCGGTATACCTCATAGCAGCTGCAGAGTCTCCATCAATAGAACCGAAGTTACCTTGHCCAATAACGAGTGGGTATCGCATGGTAAATGGCTGGGCCATGTTCACCATAGAATCGTATACTGCCGTATCACCATGAGGGTGATATTTACCAAGTACCTCACCGACGACTGTCGCTGACTTCCTAGTTTTAGCACTTACGGTAAGACCCATCTTGTGCATGGCATACAAAATACGACGATGCACTGGYTTCAAACCATCTCGCACATCCGGAAGCGCACGTGAGGTTATAACCGTCATGGCATAGTCGAGGTATGCAACACGCATCTCGTCGGAAATTCCCTGCACTATAACTCCCTTTGTTACAGGCTTTGGTGCACCTTCCTTTTCATTATCTGGTTGTTTCTTTTCTGCCATGGTGTTTATCGGGTTCTTAATTCACTCTTTTGTATAATAATATTATCAACATGAACGGCTCCATCGTTATCAGTATAAAGCTTCACCGTATTTACCGTGGGAGGCTCGCTACTAAAGTCTGTTTCGCTGAGCGCTGTTTTTAATTTACGGTATTGCTCCGAAAACTCATCCACAGAATCACTAATTTCTTGCTTTCTTGTATCTAAACTAGATACAGCACTTGCGCTCTGSCGAYCTGCATTTGYTTGCATTGGRTTGCTGCCAGARAAAAGCGAAATACTCCAAAAAAGAAACAGTATCAATGCCACCACAATCGCTGCACCAAGTGCCGCGGCAAGCCGCTCTTCTTCACTTCTTTCTCGCAAATTGTCGATAAATTTCATGATGTTTGTTTCTGGGCACTATACTATCACGACTTGAGTACCACCACCTCACCTGACTTTGTTTCAAGATCTTTTTTCTTAATCGTCAATTTTTCTACAGCCTTAGTGTCTTCAGCACCAGATTCCTTCAAAAAGTTTTTAAGAGCTCCACTTTCGCCTACACTCTCGTAATGTATTGGAATGATTACCTTAGCCTCAAGTGACACGGCGAGTGCGTGTGCATCTGATGCATCAAGTACTCCTTCACCACCAATTGGTACAAAGAGTACATCGACACTATCCATGTCTTCAATCATAGACATGTCTGGCTTCTTGTCGCTGAGTGCACCTAAGAAAAGAATATTCATGTCTTCGAGACGTACAGTATATATAGTATTTATTTGTGAATCCTTATCATATTCAGATGCTGCAGGAAATCCTTTTACAAAAACACCTTGAATTTCATATTCGCCTGGACCTTCGACAACAAAAAGATCTTTAGTATTGCGACGCACTTCATCGACACCATTAAAATCAGGTGAGTTAAGTGAGACCAGTGCAATATCTGCACCAAAACGTGTYGGGGTGAGTTTYGATTTTTTTGAAATAGGGTTGAAAGCAAGTGTAGTATCACCAAAACTAACTTTAATAAACTCGCCTGTGTGGTGTGTGATTATCATATATATTCTAGTATGTCCGCATGATTATATGCGGACTTCCCCGCCAGTATACCATGAAATACGTTGATTTTAAGTGTAAATATCCTTCTATATATAGACATAAGTACCTAACCATTCTAAGCCGTATTTTGCTGAATCACCACAAAATCGGGATACATTTTAGCGCAATACCATCTTGGAGCCCTGTAACAGTAGACTTTTTGTCGAAAAACCGTATAGTAAGTGGGCCCTCAACGGGGCATTTATTAATCATAGTGCACTATGTAACCCTCCTGTACACGAACCACTCAAGAAATGGGTACAGAAAACATTGCGCACCATATATATAATGAGTACAAAAAAAGAAGAAGAAGTTGAGTTAAGCGACGACCAAGAGGTTCGTAGCAAAAAAGATTCACCAATGGCTGCTCTCTTGAACGAGACACCATCAAGTCCTGAGGTTGGTGACCTTGTAGAAGGTCCGGTAGTTGATATCGACCGAGGACGTATTTATATTGACCTGCACCCCTTCGGTACAGGAATCATTTACGGACGAGAATACCTCTCAGCCCGTGACATTCTTAAAAACGTAAACCCTGGCGACACTGTTGCTGCCAAGGTTTCAAGTGCTGAAAACCCCGATGGTTACATCGAGGTATCACTTCGTGAAGCCCGCCAAGCATTGGTATGGGGTGAAGCTGAAGATGCACTTAAGAACAAGACACCTCTACAACTTACTGTTAAGGACGCCAACAAAGGTGGACTTATCGTTGAGTGGCAAGGTATTCAAGGTTTCTTGCCTGCGTCACAACTATCAGTTGATAACTACCCACGAGTACCTGATGGTGACAAAGACAAGATCTTTGCTGAACTTAAGCAATTGGTAGACAAAGAACTTACCCTGCATGTTATTACTGCAGATGCTAAGGAACAAAAACTTATCTTTACTGAAAAAGGAATCAACGCAGAAGCAAAAGCAGAGATGGTTGATAAGTACCGAGTTGGTGATGCACATGACGGTGATGTAACCGGTGCAACTGACTTTGGTGTATTCGTGAAGCTTGAAGATGGATTGGAAGGACTCGTACACATTTCAGAAATGGACTGGGCACTTGTTGAAGATCCAAAGAATCGCTACAAGGTTGGTGAAAAGGTTCGCGTGCAAGTTATTGAAGTTAAAGACGGCAAAGTCTCACTTTCAATTAAAGCGCTTATCCAAGATCCATGGACAACTGCGTCTTCTAACTACAAGAAGGGTGACAAAGTTAAAGCGGTTATCATCAAGTACAACAAGCACGGAGCTCTTGCCTCAATTGAGGAAGGTGTTGCCGGTTTGGTACACGTATCAGAGTTTGGTGGTGCAGATCAACTACGAGCTGCATTAAGTTTGGGTAGCCTCTATCCATTCACTATTACTCTCTTTGATCCTAAAGATCACAAGATGACACTCTCATTCAAAGACGCTCCTGTGGCTGAAGCAGCACCTGCTGCCGAATAGCATTAACTCAGATAGCTAAAATAAAACACCGACTGGAAACAGTCGGTGTTTTATTTTGTATTAAATGTATTTGTTGCCTTCGCTCGTCCGTCGATGACAATTGAAGTAAGTGCTTCACTTGTCGTCTTGAATATCTTTTTAAGTTCATCCATTTCTTTCTTCTTGAACTCGCCGAGTAGATAATCGTACACCTTCTGTTCGCCTGATGGTTTCTTTATCTTTCCACTTGGAGTGGTTGGCGCTACACCGATACGTATCCTAATGAAGTCCTTAGTCTTCACAGCTCGAATGATTGACTCTACTCCTTTGTGTCCACCGCTTCCTCGGCCAAACGCGAGCTTAATTTTTCCGAACGGTAAGTCAATATCGTCATAGACTACAACCAAGCGCTCTGCTGCCTTTATGCTCGTAACTAATTCCTTCACGGCACTCCCCGACTTATTCATAAAAGTATTAGGTAACAAAAGAGTTGCGGTGTGCTTCCCTATACTACCTTTGGAACTATCGCTCTTTGTCTTTTTATCCACCTGGAAACCGCCAAACTCATTCACTTTTTCAAAAGCATCAACTGCAAGGCGTCCCGCGTTGTGTCGTGTGTGTTCATATTCTTCTCCTGGGTTTCCCAGTCCTACAATTACAAATTTCATATACGTTAGTGTACCTCGTGAATCCAAAAAGCAAAACAGTACCATTAAACAAAGTTAACTTTGCGTCAAGATAATTAGTTGTAGTATAATCTTGCAATGTCAGCTGATGAACATCGAAACAATGACCCCATCGTAGAGACCATCAGCACACCTCCTGTGCCCCAAGAAAAAAGTGCTTCTGAAAAAACTCGTAGCCTTATTCTCTTTGCACTTCTCGTACTATTAATTGTACTTCCTATCCGATTACTTGTAGCAAAACCTTTTATTGTCTCCGGTACCTCAATGTTCCCCACCTTTGATACGTGGCACTACCTCATCATAGATCAACTTAGTTATCGATTTAACGCACCTGAACGTGGTGATGTTATCGTCTTCCGTTTTCCTCAAAATCCTTCCCGCTTTTTCATTAAGCGYATCATCGGCCTCCCTAACGAGACAGTGAGCCTAACGGGAACAAGTGTCACCATCATCAACAGTGATAATCCTGAAGGATTCCTCATTGATGAACCCTATGTTGATGCTGTTAATAATAAGACCTCAGAGCTTGTAATGATTCTTGGTGATAACGAGTACTTTGTTATGGGTGACAATCGCAAAGCGAGCGCAGACTCACGCTATTGGGGTCCTTTGGAATATGAGCGCATTATTGGACGAGCATACATYAGRCTATTCCCATTCAGCACCATAGATATATTGCCTGGGAGTACCACGTATGAATTTAGTAACGAAGAAAAATAATTATGTTTACAGTTGCACACACTAACCGAACTAGCACAGGAGAATTACTGGATAGCGCTATCGACACTGTTGAATTTTATGGATTCGCACCAGTTGAACAAGTATGTAAGGCACGTAAGCCTGCACGAGCAGTCAGTCAGCGTGGTACGCCAAATTTCGCACACATTGCTGAAAAAAAACTTACCGCAACTACTAAAAACTTTGTTGCACATAAATTTAACCGTGACGATCGCCCAAGTTTCCTCTACCAACTTGAAGGTGGTACATCTAAAATATCATCCCTTAACCTTCACGCTCTAGGAAGTTCTTCTGCTATCGCCGAAGGAGTCATCATCGCAACTCTTGCAACCATAGCGCGCGATAACGGTATGAGTGACTTCACTGTGCACATCAACAGTATTGGTGACCGTGAGTCTTCRACTCGTTTCGTACGTGAGCTCACTAGTTACCTACGTAGTAACGTGAACGACCTCCCCGGATATGCACGTGAAGATCTTCAGGCTGGTAACCCTATCCGTGCTTTTGTTCGACTTAAAGAAAAGAACCACGAACTCGTTGCAGGTGCTCCAAATCCTATGGAATATCTTAACGACGAAAGTCGTGTGCATTTGCGTAACGTACTTGAATATACTGAACACATGGGCGTACCGTACGAGCTCGACACGACAATACTTGGAAGTACCGATTGTTGGCAGCACACTATCTTTGAACTACGTGTACCTGATGAGAACGGTGCTCCGGTAACTATTGCACGAGGTGGACGACACGATACAATCGCACAAAAGAGCTTCCGTGTGACACTCCCCATGGTTAGCGCAACTATCGAGCACGAGATAAGTGGACGTGCAAAGCCTAAGCGACGCAGCCCTATACAGCCAAAATTCTTTTTTGCACAACTAGGTTCTCAAGCAAAGCGAAAAAGCTTTACCGTACTTGAACTCCTTCGACAGGCAGGAGTGCCCGTTATGCAGCAAATAGCAGTAGATAGTATCGGTGCTCAGCTAGAACRGGCAGAGGAGCACTCAGTGCCATATACAGTGATAATTGGCCATAAAGAGGCACTTGATGACACTGCTATCGTCCGTAACATGCATACACGCTCACAAGTAGTAGTACCTCTAGCAAACCTCGGCAGTTACCTCAAACGGCTACGCTTAGAGTAGCGAACAAACACTAGCGTCCAGGCGCTACATATGGTAAAGTTTGCCCCGTTATGGCAACAAACATACAAGTAGAAAAATCAGGAAACGAAAACACTAGCGCAATCCTACGTAAGTTTACACAACGTATGCGTTCAGCAGGTATCGTGCAGAAAATGCGTAAAATCCGTTATCGAGCACGTCCAATATCAAGGATGATGCGTCGAAGTGACACACTCCGAAAAATTGAACGTCGYGCTGAATTCGAACAACTTATCAAAGAAGGTAAGCTTTCAGACAGCATTCGCGGTAAGCGAGTGAAGTGGCGAAAATAATAAAAGATTAAACCCCASCATATGCTGGGGTTTTTATTATCTTGTTACYRYYAACTCTAAGTGATAGTATCCTGCTGGAAAGGAGGTGAGGTTATGAAACCACTGTACATTGATCCGCACAGCTGTTAAATAACTGTCACTTTAACCAACCCCTCTACATACGTGTAGAGGGGTTTTCATTTCCCATGTTACCCTATTACCTATGACTCTCGACATCCATAACACTACCCAATTAAAACCTAAGGTTTCATTTGAAAAAATAAAGAAGGCGATCTTAGGCTCTTCATATGAGCTCTCTCTGGTGCTCATGGGTGACACTCTTGCCACACGACTGAACAAAGAACATAAGAATCGCCCTGGACCAACTAATATACTTACCTTCCCTATCGCAAAAAATGAAGGAGAGATTTTCCTTAACGTGCGTCGTGCTATACGCGATTCAAAAAAGTTTGGACATACACCACATCAACATATTGCTTTCCTCTTCATTCATGGATGTCTGCACTTAAAAGGAACTGAACATGGAACATCTATGGAGAAGCGCGAAGAAGCGCTTTTGGCAAAACTATACTAATATTTCGCACAGCTCACCCATTTGAAAGGTATACGGCGTAAGGCTACAATGGGGGGTATGCGTAAAAATACTGTTGTAGGAATCGACATTGGAACCTTTTGTGTAAAGGTTGTCATTGCCCAGATTCAAAACAACGGAACTCCCCCACACATCATTGGTACAGGATCTGCGCTTTCGCGTGGACTTCGTCATGGGTATATAACGAGCCAAGTTGATATTATAGAAAGTCTCAAGCGTGCACTTGCTCAAGCTCAAAAAGAAGCAGACGTAAAAGTTGACCGTGCCTATGTTTCCATTGGAGGCGTTGGCCTTGAAGACAAGTACTCAAGTGCTGAAGCAATTGTGAGCCGAGCGAATAGCGAGGTCACAGAAATTGATGCTGAGAATGCCCTTACTGAAGCAGAGGCTCGTATCAGTCGTGAACTTCTGAACCGTAAAGTTATTCACGCTATTCCCGTGTCGTACCTTCTTGATGGAGAACACATTCTTGGACGCCCTGTTGGTATGCATGGTTCAAAGCTCGAAGTTGAAGCTATGTTTGTGACCGTACTCGAGCAACATCTCGATGACATCGTCGCTGCAGTTGAAGCTGCTGGTGTTGAAACGATAGACGTGATGGCTGCACCTATTGCCGCAAGCCTCGTGACACTGACCAAACAGCAAAAGATGGCCGGCTGTGTTCTTGCCAACATCGGTGCTGAAACACTYTCTATTGTCGTCTTTGAAGAAAATACTCCCATTTCCCTTAAAGTCTTCCCTATTGGATCAACAGATATTACCAACGAGATTGCTCTCGGCTTACGCGTACCTCTTCCTGAAGCAGAGCAACTTAAGCGTGGAGTTGTCACTGGTTCAACACTTCCTCAAAAGAAACTTGATGACATAATCGCGAGTAAGTTACGACAAATGTTTTCACTCGTCCAAGATCATCTAAAGAAGATACATCGTGCAGGACTTCTTCCAGCCGGAATTATTCTCACTGGTGGTGGTGCGGGTATTGCCACTCTAGAAGACTACGCTCGTGTAGCACTTAAACTTCCTTCTGAAACTGCAGGATTACAACTTGGTGAACAGCGACTCAAAGATGCCTCATGGGCGGTTGCCTATGGTTTATGTATCTGGGGAGCTTCTGATGATGCCGATACTATTGGTATAGATAATGCACGAGAAACCGGTATGCGTTTCCTTTCTTGGTTTAAGCAATTCCTTCCTTAGAACCCGAACTGGTGTACTTGTACATACTTCCTTTTGGAGCGCTCCCTTGGTATTATGGGGCTACATTACATGAACAGCATGCACTGTAGGTGGTTTACAATGTCCATTAGTCCTACAGGCTAAATTAATTACGAAAACAATTATGAAGCAGGTAAAGCCAGAAGTTGAAGCATTCGCACGTATACGTGTTATCGGAGTTGGTGGGTCAGGATCAAATGCAATCAACCACATGATCAACTCTAAAGTACAGGGAGTTGATTTTATCGCAGTGAACACTGATGCACAGGATCTCCATCACTCAAAAGCTAAGAAGAAAATCCACATTGGTAAAAACCTGACACGTGGACTTGGTACCGGAATGAACCCCGAACTAGGACGTCGTGCTGCAGAAGAAACCAAGGAAGAAATTCATGAAGCTATCAAAGGTTCTGACATGGTATTTGTTACCGGAGGAATGGGTGGTGGTACCGGTACCGGTGCTGCACCAATCGTTGCTCAAATTGCACGTGAATCAGGTGCTCTTACCATTGGTATTGTAACTAAGCCATTCTCGTTTGAAGGTCAGCAACGTGCACGTCTTGCGCGTGAAGGTTCAGACAATCTTAAAAAAGAAGTTGATGCACTCATCACTATTCCAAACGATCGWCTCCTTAGTACGGTRAGTAAAGATACTGGTATCAAAGAAGCTTTCGCTATGTGTGACGATATACTGAAGCAGGCAGTAGAAGGAATCTCAGACTTGATTACTACACCTGGAATTATCAACGTCGACTTCGCCGACATTCGTGCCGTTATGGAATCAGCTGGTTCTGCCCTTATGGGTATGGGTATTGCCTCAGGTGAAGGACGTGCAACTAAGGCAGCTCAAGAAGCGATTCATTCCCCACTCTTGGATGTATCAATCTCTGGTGCAACCGGTGTCCTCTTTGCTATTGCAGGAGGCGACGAYCTATCAATGCTTGAAGTACAAGAGGCAGCAAATGCTATTACCGATTCAGTTGATCCTGATGCACGTATTATCTTTGGTGCTATTACTGACGAAACACTCAAGAAGGGTCAGATTAAGATCACCGTGATTGCAACTGGTTTCCCTGAAAGCAACAAATCAGCTACAACTGAAAACGCACGCAAAGGTTCATTCTTCGGCGGCAGCGAAAAGAAAGATGAGAAACAAGAGGAAAAAGCTATTCCTGCAATTACAGAAGAACCAACAAGGATTGTAAAACCAGAACCAGTCGTTGAGGCTCCTGCTCCGGTAATAAAAGCACCTATCAAGAAGGCAGCTCCAGTACAAAAACCAGAAGTGGAAGATGACGATGATTGGGGTGCTATTCCATCATTTCTTCGACGATCTAAACTTAAATAGCAATTCACGTGTTTCTAGGTACTCACTTTTAATTACTTAACTATATTTAATATGAATGACCTTACTATCATCGGTGGTGGCCCTGCAGGAGTGGCTGTAGCCGTCTATGCGGCACGAAAACGCCTAAAGAGTGTCCTTATCACCGAAGAATGGGGTGGCCAGAGTAACGTCTCTGAGGACATCCAGAACTGGATTGGATTTCCACACATTTCAGGTACCGAGATGGCAAAAGCCTTCGAGGCACACGTACGTGAATATGCCGAAGATATCATTGATATTAAAACACCCGCTCTTGCTGAGATGGTTGAAAAAATAGATGGCGGTTTTAAAGTAACTACAAAAGGCGGTGACGTATACGAGTCACGAGCTGTTTTTATCGGTGTTGGTTCAAGTCGTCGCAAGTTACCTGCTGTGAGTGCCGACATCTTTGAACACAAAGGTCTTACCTACTGTGCATCATGTGATGGACCACTCTTTACTGGACGCGATGTCGTAGTTATTGGTGGTGGAAATGCTGGATTCGAAAGTGCCGCACAACTACTCGCCTACACTAACTCAGTCACACTTCTTGAATTTAATGAAAAATTTCTTGCTGATGAGGTAACCATAGAGAAACTCCAAGCCAATGAAAAATTTAAAGCTATCAGAAATGTTGAAGTTACCGAGGTAACGGGAGAAGCATTTGTTAGTGGTATTACGTATAAAGATCGAACAACAGGCGAAGAGATAAAGCTTCCTACGGGCGGAGTCTTTGTTGAAATTGGAATGATTCCTAATACTAAAATGGTTGCTGATGTCGTAGAYCTTGATGAGCGAAATATGATTATAGTAGATCCCTATACACAACGTACAAGTACCGAGGGTATCTGGGCAGCTGGTGACTGTACTGACGGACGGTATCATCAAAACAATATTGCAGCCGGAGATGCGGTAAAAGCGATTGAAGACATGTACGGGTATCTCCGTTAAAAAAAGCGACAACAGTACAGTTGTACTCTTGTCGCTTTTATTTTCCAGAATAAGTTATCTACCACGCGGAATGTGTGCACCACCAAAATAGTTAGCGATGTTCTGTTTATTGTCGCGAGTCACACTACGATGACCAGCAACACAGTTGTAACCAGAACATCGCCCACCGTTGAAGGCACAGGTCATACAGTTGTTATCTGCACTCTCTCGAGAGTGATCGGTAACTTTCTCTTCGTCTGACATAGCGTTTCCCCTTATGTCATAGCTCACAGAATTGCGAGCGAACGTATTAAACACCCCAAACAAGACGCAGTCAATATAGAAAACCACCCTGATCAGGGTGGTTTTCTATATATCTACTAAGCTTTTACGCTTCGTGTATTACTGATTGTTCAACAGCGATTTCATAATCGTCATTGTCAGTTGGTGAGAAACTTACCAATGTTGACGCAATAGAGTTACGACGTCGATACAAAAGTGTGAATGCACCAAGTGTAACTGCAAGTAATGTCAGTACGTATGCTACTTCGCTTGTACCAGTGTATGGCACTTGGTTAAGTGGTACGTACGCAATGTTAGTTGGTGTGTATGTAGCGGTGATCTGTGGTGTAAGTGATCCACCGTAGAATGTAGGTGCGGTAAGAGGTAGTACTGTTGCATCACAAGTACGTGTTGCTCCATTTGACCACTTCGCAGTGAGAGTAAACGTTTGAGGTACGCCAATGTTTGGTACTGTACGTGATCCATCATTACTCACATTTCCGATTCCTCCACTGATTGATACGTGTGTAGCACTTCCCGCATTCCATGAAAGGATTGCAGTACCTCCTGGTACAACATAATCTGGATTAACCCACATTGAACATGTCTGGTTAGTTACTCCGTGAAATTGAGTAGGATTTGAAAATGAATATGCTGAAGTTGGCTGTGCTGTTACCGTACAAGTGTCGRCTCCATACTTTCCTGTAGCAGTAAGAGTATATGCAGTCGTTACGTTAGGATATACGATTATAGAGTCAGCGTCAGTTACCGTACCAACACCAGTGATGGTGATAGTCTGTGCGTCATACACTTTCCATGAAAGTGTCGTACCTCCGTTATTAAATGGTTGTACGATTGTGTTAAGAACACATCGTGGTGCACTTGCAGCATCTACCGTAATTGGTAATGCAACAGCAAAAGCTCCGAACACAAGTGTAAGAGTAGCGATTACTGATGTAAATTTGTTAAATAATGTCATGTGAAATATATTACAGTTATTAATATAGGCTCATATCTTTAAAAGAGCCTTTATACACACCTTTCAGTTCTTTTAGAAGACCTGTTAAGTAGCATTGATTATAGGACAGAAAGTGGTTGTCTGTCAAGTGATTTGGTAGACTCTCTTCCCTATCTATGGTTATATCTTAAAGCAATGAAAGGAGGCATTATGTTTCGGAAACTCATTGGCAAAATACAAAGCTGGTGGCATTATTCGCGCCAGTGGCGAAAGAAGCCTTGGAAAGACATCCTGAGAGATGACTGACCCAACGATAAAAGACCAGCATTCTGTGCTGGTCTTACTTTTTATTTAAATGAGTCAATGTAACTTATGTTTATGGATAATATAATATCAGCTGGAACTCCCATTGTAGTCATTATCCATAGGCACAATTGCTAGACCTACTTTGCCTACTATATTTAATCTAGCTGCCAAATCTTCGTAAGCTGTCCCCTCATTCACCCCAACAATTATTTCATCAAGCCTTGTAAAAACTGGATACGGACTAACCTCATAGGAGGTATCTTGATATCTAATTGGGTTAACAAAAAGAGCCAGCTCACTAAGCGGATACGAGACGAGCTCATCTATCTCTTTGCTACTAAGTGAGWTAATCTTGCCTATCTTATCTTTCCTTGCTTGTTTAACTAAGTCGAAGACGTCATTTCGAAAATCCTTGTTAGTTTTAAACTCTGTCTTTATTTCCTTTAAGTTATTTTGGTACTCATCTGTATCTACTACATCATCCCAACCTAACACAGCAACATTCTGAATACCTTGTTTAGTAAATTCCTTCTCAACACCAATCTTTAAAGAAGAGACTTCCTTGCGCACAAGTTTTGCTGCCTCGCCAGCACTTTTGCTGCTTAGTATTTTATAATTGCTTTGATGTATAGTATCTACCAACAAAACTACGACTTTCTCTCTGGTGTGCTGAAGTCCCCACTTAACGTACTCGTAAATAACTTCAGGGGTGAAAGACTTATTGCCTAAGCTTATTCCAAGCCAGATATTATATCTTCTGCCATTAACATCCTCCTTTAAGATACCGAGAGTTTTTTCTAAATGAAGTTCCATGGTTTTGGTGTCATTTTATTTTGTGACAACGATTTGATTGTAATTTTATTGAATATCTCATGATAAATACAAGGATACAAAAAGGTGCGCGATAAGGGACTCGAACCCCTGACCTCCTCAACGTCAATGAGGCGCTCTAGCCAACTGAGCTAATCGCGCGTTGTGAAGATAGTACCTCGTGAAGGTTTTATTGCAATAAAAAAAAGCCGGTCTATTCGCATAGACCGACTTTATTACTCAACTTTGGTTCCTATAAAGAAACGTACACCATCGATTTCCAGAGTATGAAAAACAATGAGTCCCTTCTTTATCTTCGAAACCCAAAGCTTGGAGTTGCCATCGTCAAGGACGAGTGGGCCTTCGATTTTATCAGCATGTATTAATTCACGAGCGATTTTCTCTGCTCGAGGTTTAAGATCTTGTGATAATTCGTTTTTCATAAGGCGGTACTCCTAACTTCCAATCTAAAAATACATCATATTATACTTTTGTCAAATGCTTTAAATACTGCCGTACCTGCACCTCAACTCCCTCAAGATCTTCAAGATCCTTTCGAGGGTTACTCTTACTAGTGCGTGCACTCTTTCCTCCAGCAAAAGAAACTGCCCTACCGAAATCAATAACAAATGGTAATCCAGTCTTTTTATCAATCATAATGTTTCTTGCGGCAATATCTCCATGGGCAATTTTCTTTTCTTTATGCAATTTAAGAAAATACTCCTCTAGTCGTGAAAAAGCATCTGTTACRTCAAAATTCTTTGGCAATTCCACTTTTGACTTAGGATTGATTGCATGTACCAAGGAAACTGCTTCAAGTTCCTCCATAAAGATAAAAGCATTACCTCCCTTTCTATTCTCTGCTATAAAACCAAGATACTTAGGTGAGCGCACTCCCGCAACCTTAAAATTATTAAGATAATATAAAAAATGTGCCTCTTCATGAGGAGGGGCACCTAAATCAAAAATATGTGAATCTTCTCGAGTATGTCGATCTTGCATTGCTTTCAGGCAGATCCCAGGTGCAACACGATGCACAGTACCCGCCCCACCCTTATCAATGAAGCGTTTTTTGTCTGAGACGACTAATTGTATTAGCTTAAATGAATCTTCACTAGATTCCTCGCTGTGTGTGAGAGGCTCTCCAGAATATACTTGTAGGTCATTTTCCTTTATTGTTTTGTCTAGCCGTGGTTTAGGAAATTCAATTTTCATGCCTCTATTTTATCATAAGACTACTTAAAATGATTGCGGAGGAGAGAGGATTCGAACCCCCAAGCGCTTGCGCGCGACGCTTTTCGAAAGCGCTCCGTTACCGTTCCGGGCACTCCTCCGTGCAAAGAGGATAGCACGTTGGTTAAAAATGTTGTAGTATGGCTCACGCAGTTTGGTCCCATCGTCTAACGGTTAGGACATCAGGTTTTCATCCTGGAAATCGGGGTTCGATTCCCCGTGGGATCACCAAACAGAGATAGCACGGGAAGCATACAAAAACAGCCTCACTGGGGTGTTTTTGTAAAAATGGTATAATTGTTCCAATATGGCAAAAGTAAACCTAGATGCAATTATTCCAAGAGAGGATTTTGAAGTAACCGACAAAAGAGGTAAAACGATGCAGACCAAATCAACTCTCTCAATTGAAGACATTAAAACAGACTCTTTCTTTTTTTCAAGTGTTCGCAAGCCTGATTTTCAAAGAGAAACAAACGAGTGGGATAGTAAGAAAATATCTGAATTTTTGAGCAGTTTTTTAGACGGCGACCTTATTCCCGCAATCATTTTATGGCGTAACACTAGTGGTCACGTATTTGTGATTGATGGTTCACATAGACTTAGTTCATTGGCCGCTTGGTTAAATAATGATTTTGGTGATGGTGAAATATCAAAAAATTTCTATGATGGAATAGTCCAGGAGGAACAGTTAGAAATAGCTGAACAAACTAGAAAAATAATAAGAAAGAATGTTGGTCTATACTCTGACTACAAACTAGCATTAACAAATCCTGAAAAGGTTGCTCCAGAGATAGTAACTCGATCAAAAAATTTAGCAGCTCTAGCAATCCAACTTCAATGGGTTGAAGGAGATGCAAATAAAGCAGAGAGTTCTTTCTTCAAGATTAATCAACAGGCAGCACCAATCAACAAAACAGAATTGATCTTACTGGAATCAAGAAGAAAACCTAACTGCATTTCTGCACGGGCAATTATCCGCAGTGGTAAAGGTCATAAATATTGGTCCGCCTTTTCTGCTGAAAACCAAACTGAAATCCAACGTGTCGCCAGTGAAATAAATAGTATTCTTTTTAGCCCCAGGTTAAAAACACCTATTAAAACACTAGATATACCTATCGGTGGTAAAAATTTTTCATCACAAACCTTACCTTTAGTATTAGACTTTATTAATATTGTAAATGATTTTTCGAGTGACTTTAAGACAACATTGGAAGATGATGTATCAGGAGATGAGACTGTAAAAATCTTAAAACGTACTAGAAAAATGGCATACATAATTAACAGTAACCATGCATCATCTCTAGGATTACATCCTGCAGTTTATTTTTATTCTCAAGACGGGAGACATAAAATTGCTTCCTTTTATGCAATAATTGAATTTGTTCTCTATCTTGAAAAAAAATCCTTATATTCTGATTTTATAAAGATTAGACATGATTTTGAAGATGTTTTATTAAAATATGATTATCTGGTTCAACAAATAAACAGATACTACCGTAGTGCTCTTTCAAGCTATGTAAATATTAAAGAATTTTATATTGAAGTAATGGAACGTTTGTTGGAAGAAGATGATATTACTAAGGTAATCAATGATATATCCAAACTTGAAAAGTTTGATTATTTAAAATTATCTGCTGAGGAAAGTGTTATAACATCGAGTGAATTTACTACAGAAAGAAAATCAGCTGTATTTATAAAGGAAGCACTGGATGGTGCAACAAGGTGTAAAATATGTAACGGCTATCTCCATAGAAACTCGATTTCAATTGATCATATCCAAAGAAAAGAAGACGGTGGTATAGGCAGTGTAGATAACGGCCAAATTACACACCCCTACTGCAACACAACTCTAAAAAACTAGAGATCTCGCAAGAAGTGTAGGAGCTATAAAATTATAAGATGAGTAAGCGGTCAAAAAAAACTTAAAGCCATAGAATTGTTCACGGGAATCGGTATAAGCTTTGCTTTGCAGTAGAGACATAATTCCGGAAGACAACAACCATCAAAGGTTCTCCACCTCATCCGCGTGATATACTAAAATTTCCACCAAGGGAAGTCTTTTAAGGTGGCATACTTTATATAATTAAATACATAATATGAAAAAAATTATTACAACACTTGTAGTTATAGGCGCATTAGTCGCAGTTTGGTATTTCATTGACGGAAACAAAGAATCAGAAACAATGATATCAGAGACAAGTCGTATACAAGTAGCACTAGTCGGTACCTGGAGTAGCGTTGACGATCAAGAATCAGTTGTCGCTTTCGATAGTGACGGCACCTTTTCAGATACCTACAATGATGTATCCGTAGAAGTCGGTTCATGGGAAGTATATGAACAAAGCGGTACAGTAGATGAACCTACAGGAATTTTCTTACGAAAAACTACTAATGACGGAGAAATGCTCTACGCAGTACTCACCATTGATACTGAAATTCTCTCACTAAGTTATCTAGCTCGTGGCAATACACTCAACTACACTCGTATTGCGAACCCATCAGAAATATAAATATTTTACTCACTCACTGGCCAGCCATTTTTTGCAAAAGATGAGTTCTTAAATCTCTTATCTTTAGTCATATCTTGAGCCTTGAACATCCACTCCGGTACATCAGCTTCCATTGGAGGTTTTGCTACAGAAAACACCGTAGGGCCATTTTGACTGATGATAGCTACTTGCTCGCTAAAAAACACCTCATCTTCTGGACTCTTAAATTCAACCTCAACGGTTGTTCTTCCTGCCATACTTTTATGTCCAAACTCCCCTTCTTCATAATGATCAATGTGTATCTCATATTCACGTCCTGATGCACCTTTATGTTCAACATACTGTCGTGTTTTCGTCACTACTCGGTCCACCCCTTTGTTCCAAAGTTTATCAAACTCCTCCTCAGTCACCACTTTCTTATACTCCAATCTGGTATTGATAGAACCACCAGGTACAACCTTTTTATATTGCACGAAAAATACGGGCACGTCTG
The DNA here is from genome assembly GCA_002401925.1 of Candidatus Kaiserbacteria bacterium. Lineage (GTDB taxonomy): Bacteria > Patescibacteriota > Minisyncoccia > Phycocordibacterales > UBA2100 > UBA2100. The sequence continues at coordinate 54,187 of NVUN01000002.1, read as the reverse complement.
AACCTACAGCGTCCCATTTACGAAGACGAAAAGTAATTTCTTCATCTTTCTTGGTTTTTGGATTAACAAAAATAGCAGGTAAATATCTCTGCGTTATTTTTGCAGTACGAAATACTTCTAGGTCTGTGGTGTCTAGTTCTGGGATGAGATATTTTCGTTCTATTTCTATTTCCTTACCCGTATCTCCTGTCCCTTCCAAGACTTCGCTCAAGATAGGCTCATTGGAAATTTTCAGTACTGGTTGATTAAATTTTTCTAATGCCATTGTTATTAGTATACCGTAGTGCTGTTTTTTGTGTATGATAGGCATATGAAAATATTAGCTATTGAAACTTCTTGCGACGAGTCAGGTATTTCGCTCATAGATACTACTCACACTAATGRTGRGGTTTCTATAAACGTACTTGCTGATTCTCTCCTCTCTCAGGCTCTCCTMCATGCTGAATATGGTGGCGTCTATCCAAGCCTCGCAAAGCGTGAACACGCTAAAAATCTCACACCTCTTCTCATCGAAGTACTTAAGCAATCCAACGAATTTGAAGAGGTACAGACATCGAATGTACCCCAAGAAAAAATTAAAGAAATACAGGAACTATTGGTACGAGAAAGTGAACTTTTCACACAATTGGCACTCCTTCTTGCACAGATTAAAAAGCCTGAAATTGATGCTATCGCAGTAACTCATGGACCAGGTCTCGAACCAGCATTATGGGTAGGTGTTAATTTTGCTAAAGCTCTATCAATTGCCTGGGATATCCCTGTTATGCCCATGAATCATATGGAAGGACATGTTGCCGCAGCACTTGCTGTGGAAACTACAGAGAACACCTACACTCTTGAGGCACCTAAGCTTCCGACTCTCATCCTTCTTATCTCAGGAGGTCATACCGAGCTGGTACTTATGAAAGAATGGAGTCCTGCAGTGTACGAGAAAATTGGATCAACACGAGATGATGCTGCGGGTGAGGCATTTGATAAGTCAGCACGTCTTATAGGGCTCGCTTACCCAGGTGGMCCCAAGATAGCCAAGTTGGCCCAAGAAGCACGAGAGGAAAATCTTGACCAACCATATTCCCTACCTCGTCCAATGCTTAAGACTGACGATTACGACTTTTCATTTTCTGGACTAAAAACTGCAGTACGTACTCTTGTACAAAAAATTGAAAACCCTACCGATGAACAGAAAAAACAAATTGCTCGTGAAGTCGAGGACTCAATTACAGATGTACTTATCTACAAGACTAAACGTGCTATCGAAGAATTCGGCATTCAGTCTCTTATCGTAGGTGGTGGTGTTTCAGCGAATACTAATATTCGCTCAAGTCTTGAGGCACTCACTCAAGAATACAGCGACTTCACTTTATATATTCCAGAACATGAACTCAGTACTGATAACGGTCGCATGATAGCTTTTGCAGCAGCCTTACATGGAGTACCTGCTGACTCACTCGATGATATCGTCGCTTCAGGGAACCTTTCACTCTAGCTCAAAATACAGCTTCACATATAGCCACAAAGCGGATCTGGTGCTACTATTGGCACACATGCAAACACCCGAACCAAACATTCCAGAAAAATTCCTCAAGCCCTACGACCCAAAATCATCAGAGACCCCTCTCTATGAACTATGGGAACAGTCTGGATATTTTAACCCCGACAATCTTCCCGATGTAGATGGTAAAGAACGTACTGAACCGTTCTCTATTATTATGCCGCCGCCGAACGCTAACGGCTCACTACACGCAGGACATGCTCTCTTCGTAACTCTTGAAGATATAATGATTCGCTTTGCACGAATGAGTGGCAAGCGTRCACTCTGGGTTCCGGGAGCTGATCATGCCGGTTTTGAAACACAGGTGGTATACGAGAAGAAACTAACTAAAGAGGGACGGTCTCGTTTCCAAATGACTCGCGAAGAACTATATGCTGAAATTCTAGAATTCACTTTATCGAACAAGTCGTTTATGGAAAATCAGCTGCGCCAACTAGGTGCTTCATGTGATTGGTCACGTAAACTCTTTACCTTGGATGATAAGGTAGTGAAGACTGTATATGGCACCTTTAAGCAACTTGCGGATGACGACCTTCTGTACCGCGGTGCTCGTATTGTAAACTGGTGTTCCAAACATCAAACATCGTTTTCAAATCTTGAAACTATATCTGAGGAGCGTGTAGATAAATTCTACTATCTAAAATACGGACCATTTGTTATTGGAACATCACGTCCAGAAACAAAGTTCGGTGATAAGTATGTAGTTATGCATCCTGATGATGAACGCTACAAAGAATATAAACATGGTGATACTTTCGATCTTGAATGGATCAACGGACCAGTGACCGCTACTATAATAAAGGACGAATCCATTGATATGGAATTCGGTACAGGTGTAATGACGATAACACCATGGCACGATGCCACCGATTTCGATATTGCGAAACGCCACAACCTTGATTACGAACAAGTGATCGATGAACGCGGTAAGTTGCTGCCAATTGCACAGGAATTTGAAGGTATCAAAATATTAGAGGCTCGAGAGCAAATCATTGAGAAACTTAGAGGCAAAGGACTCGTTGACCATATTGATGAAGAGTATAAACACTCGGTCTCAATTTGCTACAAATGCCCTACTATTATCGAGCCTCAAATAAAAGCTCAGTGGTTTATCAAAATGAAGCCGCTTGCTGAGAAGGCTATTACTGCTATTACTAATGGCGACGTAAATATTCTCTCAGAGCAACATAAGAAAGTTGCCCTGCACTGGCTAAACAATATTGAAGACTGGAATATCTCMCGACAAATTGCATGGGGTATCCCTATTCCTGCAAAGCTCTGTAATGATTGTGATAAGGGTATTGTTGATATAGACAATACAATTACCTCTTGCGAATGTGGTGGTGAAGTAACGCAAGATCCCGACACCTTTGACACCTGGTTCTCGTCCGGACAATGGCCATTTACTACACTTGGCTATCCTGATAGCGAAGACTTTAAAAAGTACTACCCAACGAGTGTTATGGAGACAGGACACGATATTATTTTCTTCTGGGTAGCTCGCATGATTATGCTGGGACTCTATCGTACTGGAGAAGTTCCGTTTAAAGACGTATACCTCCACGGAATGGTTCGGGATAAAAAGGGTGTAAAGATGAGTAAATCTAAAGGAAATGTCATAAGTCCTATAGAAATATCAGACGAGTACGGAACTGATGCACTTCGCATGGCACTTGTTGTTGGTAATACTCCTGGTACTGAYTTAAATCTCGATCCTCAAAAAGTTGGWGCATACAAGAARTTTGCAAACAARATATGGAACATCACTCGCTTTATTCTTACRGAAACAGAAGGAATGASTTTTGATGCYAAGYCTGAAATTACTGAGGTTGATGAAGTACTACTAGCACGACTTAATGAAGTAGTGGAGGATGTAACAGATGACCTTAATAATTTCCGATACCATCTTACMAGTGAAAAACTCTACCAGTATGTATGGCACGAAGTTGCTGATACTATCCTTGAAGAGAGTAAGCCTATTCTTCAAGGAGAAGATGTTCTTGCGAAACAATCACGTCAGTGGGTTCTCTACACCATACTTACTACATCTCTTAAGTTACTGCATCCGTTTATGCCTTTTATCACAGAAGAAATTTGGCAGTCACTTCCATCAAAGGAAACCGATATACTCATGATTGCACGTTGGCCGAATAAATAAGYAACRCRAGRTGCTACAATGGTAGCAATGGATTTATCTACTGTTTTATATGCCGCTGCTGGTGGTATTATCCCTTCACTTATCTGGACATGGTTCTGGATTAAAGAAGATGCAAAACATCCTGAACCAAAGCAAATGATTGTTGCTGCTTTTCTTGTTGGTATGATAGCTGTTGCGGCAGTTATTCCACTAGAAAAACTTACCTCTGTGTTCTTTTCTGGTACAGCAATGTTTATAGCCTGGGCAGCAATTGAGGAAATTATGAAATTTGCCCTCGCCTACTTCACTGTTCTCGCACACAAGGCAAACAATGAGCCTGTAGATGCGCTTATATATATGATAACTGTCGCCCTTGGTTTTACTGCAGCAGAAAATACGCTCTTCCTACTATCTCCTGTTTCAGATAATAATATAATAGAGAGCCTCATCACCGGTAACTTCCGATTCCTGGGGGCCACACTACTTCATGTACTTGCCTCCTCTGTAATTGGTCTTGCTATGGGTCTCGCCTTCTACAAACGTAAGAGCGTACGTTTTTGGTATATTACCGTTGGTCTTATCCTCTCCATAATTTTGCATAGCGCCTTCAACTTATCTATACTGAGCAGTAACAATGGCGAATTATTTCGTATCTTTTCTTTCGTTTGGATAGGACTAATACTGCTGTTAATTGCTTTCGAGCATGTTAAAAGAATTACTAAACCAAAGTAAAGCACCCATATGAGAAAGCCATCTTTTTTTGAAAAACTTACCGGTTCTATTTCACCAGACGATTATGATGATCTCTTTGATGGTGCCGATCAACCTGCTACCCAACCATCTGCACTTGCAGAAACTCAACAGCCACAAAATATTGAACCAACACATGAATCCGCTGTAGAACCAGAACATCAGGAAGCAGAAGAAGTAGCACAAGAGGGTGAACTCTCTGTTGATATCTACCAAACTCCTGGAGACATCGTAGTGAAGGCATTAGTTGCTGGAGTAAATCCTGCAACGATAGATATTTCTCTGACTCGAGACATGATTACTATTCGAGGTAATCGAGAAGAACACAACGAAGTTGAAGGTGAAAATTATTTCTATCGAGAACTATATTGGGGTGCATTTACACGTACGATTCTACTCCCCGAGGAAGTTGATGTTGACCTTGCTGAAGCAAACACTACACACGGTATTCTTATCATTCGTTTACCTAAGATAAACAAAGAGCGAAAGACGAAACTAAAAGTTAAAGCTCGCTAATTAGTTNAAAAAAACACCGAGTGCATATGCACTCGGTGTTTTTTTATTCCCCAATGAGACCAGTACTCTGTTCGCGCCAGAGCTCTTGGTATACTCCTCCATCTATTTTAACAAGGTCGCGGTGTGTGCCATCCTCGATAACATCTCCACTTTCAAACACTAGGATCCTATCCATGTTTTGTATGGTACTTAAGCGATGTGCAATGATAAGGGTTGTACGTCCTTCCATGAGCTCTGTAAGTGCATCCTGTATGTATCGCTCACTAATAGAATCAAGTGAGCTCGTAGCCTCATCAAGGATAAGTATTGGAGCATCCTTAAGAAGCGCCCGTGCGATTGCAATTCTTTGACGCTCACCTCCTGATAACTTTACACCACGTTCTCCTACTTCAGTATCATACCCATCTTCCAGAGTCAGGATAAATTCGTGAGCATGAGCACGCTTAGCTGCAGAAATAATTTCCTCGTCGGTCGCATCTGGTTTACCGTAGCTGATATTTTCTTTAAGCGATCGGTGAAAAAGTATCGGATCTTGCGGTACATATGATATGTGTCGGCGTAAATCATCTTGAGAAATCTTTGTGATATCTTGTCCATCTATTGTTATTTCACCCCCATCAATATCGGTAAATCTCAATATGAGCTTAGTCACGGTCGACTTTCCGGCACCAGATTTTCCAACAAGCCCTACCTTTTGTCCTGCAGGAATATGTAGTGATAGTCCATCAAAAATACGTTTACCTCCACCATACTTAAAGGCAACATCTTTAAAGAATATCTCGCCTTTTTCAAGACGTGATTTCTCAGGTACTGCAATATCAGCGACAGTAAGTGGCGCCTTAAATATCTCAATCATCTCACGAGCATCATTCAACGCTTGGACCGTACGAGAGATTTGTCTCCCTAAGTTCCAGGTAATATCAAACAAGTTGAACAGATAGATCTGTGCAAGTACTATCGTTCCCGAAGTAATTTCTCCCTGAGCCCAAAGAGTTACTGCACCAAACATCACTGCAATCTCAACTACAGCTACTGCAAATCCTTGGAATAGTCTCTGAAGGTTGTCCCAGTTCCACGTAGTGCGTCGGCGCTGTTCCTGTTCTTTTGTTGCCACAGCATATACATCCTGCTCACGTAGAAAACTGGCAAACATCTTAATAGTCAAAATATTTGTTACCGCATCTGCAAGAACTCCTGTAGTTTTTGACTGTGCAGTGGCATGAAGTATATCTTTTGGTATTTTACGTCGTAAAAACCAAATAGTGATTAGAATATACAGGACCAGCCACCCGCTGAAAATGTATGCTAAAAGTGGTGCAAACCAAAACAGAATACCTAAAGTTGTGAGTAAGGTAATCCCATTCATCCACAGGTTAAATGCAAATGCATCATGGAGAGTTTCAAATGAATCCACGTATCGCTTTGATTTTGCGACTAGAGAACCAACAAATGTGCTCGCAAAAAAAGCTTGTGAATGATTACCTATTCGCTTGAATGTTTCGTCTGCCAAATGTTTTAGTATATTACTTTGCGCATACGCATGAGCTAGATCGGCCACACGGAAAAGAACGTTATACGCAACAACGGAAAGTGTAATGAGAATCAAAATATTCATTAACTCAGGTAAGCTGGTTGGATTAACTGGAGTGGTAGTAATATCTATAATTTGCTTATACAACAAAGGTGTAATAGCACTAGCTAAAACACCTCCCAGACCAAAGGTTATAATTCCAATTGAAACAGACCACTTGTAGCGTCGTACGTGAGGTAAGTAGTATGCAAATATTTCTTTAAAAGTTGTGTTCATAGATAAAAATTAAAATCCCCCGTCTTGTAGAAAGAACGGAGGATGCGAGTGTGATTGAGTAATCTACACTAGTTCCAGTTCTTCTTTCTCTTTTGTAATGGCATCCTTCCAAGCCTCCATATTTCCCGTAACCATGGCATCCTTCTTGGCACGATAGTTTTTATACAATTTTTCAATCCAAATTGGATCATTAGTGAGCAATGTGAGCACAGGACGGAGGGCAGATTCCTTTGTTTGTGCAAAAAGTTCAGTGAAGTCACGCTTCTCCTCGTTGCTCAGGTTTGATTTCTCAATAATCTCGTGAATTTTTTGAAATGTGTTTTGTCCCATATGTATTCTTAGTGTTCCATAGCACTCATACCTTTGCAAGCTTAATGACTGTAGATATGTAAAAAACGACCAAATGGTCGTTTTTTACCGATAGTTAAAGCTCACCCAGAACTTATTCTACTACCATTGAGGTTATTGCTTTGAAAGCCTCAGCGACATCGCTTGAGTTACTTCCTAGTGCAACATTTTCCATCTCTCGCGCCTTATTAGCGTCTAATGACATATTTTTAAACATAATAGAATAAAAGATTTTATACGTACTTTGTTATTTAACTCATTAATTTTTAGTAGTGTATCACGCTACTAACGAGTCACGCCTCACCCTGACAGAAGTATAACATGCGAGAAGATAAGGCTCATCCACATATGAAATACCTATACATCTAGCCATTTCTTGAAGGTTTTAGTGTTTTAAAAAACTCCAATGTTCAGCATTGGAGTTTTTTATTTTGTGCTCGGAGGCAGACTCGAACTGCCGACACCTTGAGCTTCAATCAAGTGCTCTAACCAACTGAGCTACCCGAGCATCGCGAGCTATCGTAGCATATTATTCGCTCGCTTTCACGCTCTATTGCCCGACTCCAGGAAGCTTTTTGAATATTTCTGAAATCYTATCTAACGGAAGTCCGTCAGTTACGCTTCGTAACTGGTTGCCAGTTTCTTGTATTTGAGCACCAGTTTCCTGTAGTTGTGCATACGCGTTAAGTAACTCAGCAAGTATTGGTTGGAAAATAGTAAAGTACAGATACACTGGTACCCCAAGCAATACTGCATATATGATAAGTTTCAAAACCGTTCCCCAAAATGCGGCACGCTTCATTCCACGCAACATCTTGTTATTCGCTCGAACTAATTTGTATATTTCGTCTAGTTTTTTGTCTTTTTCAGGCATGCGATAAGTATACCAGATTGGTGTCCTCGGCAGGAGTCGAACCTGCATCTAGCCCTTAGGAGGGGCTTGTTCTATCCATTGAACTACGGGGACTTAAAAATACTTTAGCACAAAACCCGCCGTGAGGCGGGTTTTGTGYATAAAATTATATATCGTTAGAGTCCTAACAAAGTGCGCRTGCGCTCTTCATCAAAACCTATGATCATCTCCTCTCCGATAAAGATTACCGGAACACCCATTTGTCCACTACGAGTTACCATTTCTTGTGCCTTTTCTTGATCAGCAGCAACGTCGTACTCTGTGTACTCTACGTTGTTTGCAGTAAAGAATTCTTTTGCCTGCTGACAAAAGTGACAAGTTGGCGTACTGTAAATTGTTACTTTTTTATCCATATCTCAATATTATGCTACTAACTKAAGTATTATACCATGCCAATGTACGTGTCGAGTTAGATTACTTAAACCCCAAAAACTCAACAATTCTTCCCCATACTCCGGTGTCTACTACGGGGATATTTATTTCCGGTGCAGGTGCATCAACAAGCACAATAAGTTGTTCACCTTCTTGTCCTACATCAAATTTTTTCCGCATCTCCTCTTCAAGACCTCGAGGRGTGTTTAGATGCTTTAATTCTTGAGTAAGTGTTACTTCTTGTTCTTGAAGTACACTCAACCTTTCTTCTGCATGAACACGTTTCTCCTTTGCAAACTGGGCTTTCTGATAGACGCCCCACGTACCTTTCGCAAAGAGTGCGAAAATAATAACGAGYACCACAATACCAATCTTTCCGAATATTATTTTGCGTATAAGGCGCTTCTCACTAGCTCGTAACATATATTAAGTATACAGCATCTCGTATAAAGTAGTTTTCTTGCTATACTGGTCCACATGAGTTTTCTGTACGAAGAAAAAACACGCAAAGCAATGAAATGGATATGGGGATTTTTTGCAGTCCTTATTATCGTCAGTATGGTGGCACTGTATGCACCGGGTGTCATTCCTGGATCGTAAACCGGTCTATTCACTACGCATAACCTTCATAAACACCTCATGCGGAATGTGAACCTTCCCGCGTGCGAGTGCTTTCTTCTTCCCTCTCTTCTGCTTCTCTAGCAGCTTCTTCTTACGTGTAATATCTCCACCATAAAGATAACCAGTAACATCTTTACGCATTGCTGATATCTTTTCACCCGCGATAATACGTCCTTGGCTCTTTGCCTGTATTTTCACCACAAAAAGTTGCTTCGGTAGCATTTCTTTAAGCTTTCCTACCATCTCTCTYGCTTCCTCCTCAAGGCGACGTGTTGCCACAATCCTACTAAACGCAGGTGCAATTTCTTCAGCGATAAGAATATCAAGCCGAGTTACATTTGCATCTCGCTTCCCTATCTGCTCGTACGCAAGCGAAGCAAACCCAGAGGATACATTTTTTAATTTATCAAAAAAGTTACGCATCATCTCTCGAAGTGGCATCTCTGCAATCATCTGTGTGCGTCCATCAGGCATAGTCTCAGTACCAGTTACATGTGCTTCATGATCATGCAAAAGCTGCATAATATTTCCTACATACTCTGCAGGAACCAATATACTCGCTTCAACCCACCCTTCTCGAACACCTACTGCCTCTCCATCATTAGGAAAGCGTGTTGGTGTATAGATCGTTTCAACATTTCCATTTTTAAATGTTATCTCGTATTCAGTTGTTGGAAGTGTCACAACAATTTCCATAGAAAATTCTCGTCGTAGTCGTTCTGTCACAATTTCCATATGAAGCATTCCTAAAAAGCCGCATCGAAAACCACGCCCCATAATTCCAGAAGCTTCTTCCTCATAAGAAAGCGAAGAGTCCATCAAACGTAATCGCTCAAGAGATTGTCGCAAAAGTGCTAAATCATCCTGACTTTCTGGATAGACACTGGCCCAAATAACTGGACGTGGTTCCATGTACCCTGCTAGAGCAGATGTTTGTGAACGTATTCCAAGCACTGTGTCTCCAACCCCAACAATACCTGGTTTTTTTATCCCCGTTACAATGTAGCCAATTTCTCCTGCACTGAGAGTGTCGCGCGACTCTTCCTCGGGAGTAAATATACCGATCTCAAGAGCAGTGAACTGTTCTCCTGCGGCAGAAAATTTTAATTTATCACCTTTCTTAAGCGATCCGTCTGTAACACGAACGAACAGAACGATGCCGCGATGATCAGAATATTGGAAGTCGAAAATAAGAGCACGAAGTTCTTCAACTTCAGCAACGGGTGCTGGAATTTTTTCTACCACAGCATCTAATAATGCACTCACACCTTCACCTGTCTTACCTGAAGTAGCAAGAATATCCTCTTCATCTATTTCCAATAAAAGTGCTAATTCAGTCTGAATATCCTCAACACGTGCAAGAGGTGAATCAACCTTAGAAAGTACCGGAATGATGGTTAATCCTTGCTCACGTGCAAGATGGAGTACAGAGAGTGTCTGTGCCTGGATACCCTGAGTTGCGTCCACAAGCAACACTACGCCCTCCACAGCCTTAAGTGCACGAGATACCTCATATGAGAAGTCGATGTGTCCTGGCGTGTCGATAAGGTTGATCACGTATTCACCCCACTGCATACGCACTGGCTGCATTTTAATGGTAATACCTCGCTCACGCTCAAGATCCATTTTATCCAACAACTGGTCTCGCATCTTKCGATCTGCAACGGTATTTGTTACCTCAAGCATGCGATCAGCCAAGGTACTTTTACCATGGTCTATRTGCGCGATAATACTAAAGTTTCGTATATTTTTCATATTTACATATCAGTTCCCCGCTCTGTTCCACTTGAAAAGATTGGGACATACCTCCAGAACCTCTTGTGCATAGTTTCAGAAACTTCCTGCATCTCTTTGTTTCCTAACATATGCAGTATGAGAGCACCTGTGAGAATCCCTACAATACCAGCAATAAAGCCTACCGCAAAGACCCCAAAGAATGTGTCTATATCAAACACCCCATCTAGCATGACCAATGTTTGATGTGCAAAAAATCCTGCTACTACAGCAGCTGAAAAACTCTCGAAGAAAGTTTTTCGTAATCGACTCCTGAGCTTACCAAAGTCGTGCTCGAAGAGTGTTGCAAAAACAATTATGTTTACCAAAGAGAAAATAGCGTAGGCAAGTGGTAGCATCAATATTTCAGTACCGGCAATTCCCTCTACACGTAAGAGACTTTCTATAAAGTATCGCCAACCATCATGAGTATTAAATAGATATATAAGAAGATACGCACTCCCTACAGTACCAAGTGCTGTGGTTACGTTAACTACAAGGGGCTTAACCGTCTCGCCAGCAGCATAATACCCACGGACAAAGAGTAGTGACAACGCCTGAGCTGCCAGCGAAATGATAAAAAGAGCTAACGCTGCAGCAGTCAGTCGTGTATCAGCCCAACTAAAGGCACCTGAACCGAGTACTACGCGAACAATGTGCGCTCGCAGTACAGTCACAAGCGTAATGAGTGGCAGTGCCCAAAATATGATGTGACGTGATGCGTTAATGATTTGAGTACAAAAGTGTTTCTTCTCTCCACTTGCTATATACCGTGCAAGAATAGGAAAAGCAGCTACTGAGTAACTCGCTCCTATAATAGCCAGAGGTGCAGCCTGTAAATTAAATGCCAATGAGAAGATGGATACTGCCCCAGTTCCAAGACTTGCCGCAATCATCACCAAAATAAGTAAGGCGATTTGATTAGCTGTAATGGAGAGAGTTCGTGGAATAGAAATACGAATGATTTCAAACAATTGTCTGTAATTAATTTTRAAAGTATTTGGTCGCAAATATCCACTGCGGAAACTAAATGGTACCTGAATTCCTAAATGTAAAAAGGCTCCTACTACTACTCCGTATGTAATACCTTCAAGTCCGAATATTGGATACAAAAATATGATACCTGCAATGATGCTCAGGTTGTACAAAAGTGGAGCAAGTGCAAATAGTAAATAGCGCCCATGTACCTGCGTCACACTTGCCAGTATTCCTGATGCACCAAGAAGTATTGGTTGTATAAGCAATATTCTACTTAAGGTTACCAATGTATCTCCCTCAGCCAATAGAGCTGGAAAAAATATCTCTGTAAGTTTTGGCATCAAGAACCACAACAGGATGGTTAYCAGAATCATTGAAATAGAGAARGCGGCAATGACACCACCTATAAGAGTATGGCGTTGCTCATCATTCTCAAAACGCATCAGTAGAGGTACAAGAATAAAGACAGATACTACTGACGCAATAGTTACGAATACAATATCTGGAATACGAAATGCTGTGTAATAGACATCCAGCATTGGACCAGCACCGAAGGCTGCTGCCAGTAAACGATCACGAAACAACGCCAAGAGTGCTGATAGCAGTGCAAATGCACCCAAAAGATACGCAGCCTCATGAAGACCGCGTATCTCACCTTCAACAAACTTAATGATTCTATGCATCTTTAGCAGCCTATCACAAATTAAGCCTACTCAGAAATAGGTAATTCACTAGAGGCTTCCGTTGATTCTTTCCCCAATATATCTATTGCTGAACCACCATCCTTAAGTGATGCGATAACCTCTTGTATTTCAATATTTTCAGGATTAAGTGCCCCAATACGCTCGAACACAAGTAGTGAACTTTCTGTATTTCCTACCTGTTCATAGGCAAGTCCTAAGAAGTAGAGTGCATTTGAGTAGTTTGAATTTAAAGTTACTGCACGTTCAAGCACTAGTACAGCTTTTTCATACTCCCTTTGCTCGTACTGTAGTACACCTAACTGAAAGAGTAGTCCAGTATTTGTTGGTCGCAACACGACAGCTATTTCCGTTGACTCAATCGCAGCTGCTGTATCACCCTCAAGAATGGCAATTTGTGAAAGTAGATAATATGCATCTGTGTAGTTACTTTTCAATTCCAGTGCTTCCTCAATATAACCACGAGCTTCCTCAATTCTGTCTTCACTCAATGCCAATCGTGCAAGACTTATCGGAATGAGGGGGTTTGCAGAGTTGTGCACCTGAGCTTCTCGATACGATGCCACTGCGCTTTCGTACGCACCTTCAATATTCAATGGTACAAGTTGAGAATAAATATCCGCAAGCAACATCCAGTTTTGATAATCATCCTCATCTAAAGCTACTACTGTTTGAGCAGTGGATATTGTCCTGGTAAGTTGTTGTTGGAATAATTCTCGTTGTGCTTCCACATCTTCATTTTCAGCATTAAGTACATCTGAAAGTCGTATAAGCCCTATGTTAGTGAGTATTTGTGCCTCACGAATATCTTTAGTAGAAATAGATGCTCGTGCTGCTACGCGCTCAGCACGATCTAGATCTCCGGAACTAGCTATGGAGATAGCTCGAGCATATGATGATCCTGCACGCGTACGTTCACCATTTACGACAAAAGCTCCAAAAGCGATAATGAAGATAAGCAGTGTAACTCCAGTGAGTGCGAGTCCTGTGGCGTAGCTTTTTTTAGCTTCTATCTCACGTGTAGTAATAACTCCAGAGATACGAGCCGCGGCTATTACTGTTCCTACAAGAATAAAGGTATATGCCAGCATGACTGTTTGTGGAACATAGATTACAGAAAGTATCAAAAGATACGTTGCTCCTATGTACGAAGAGATGATTATGTACATGTGTGCAGGCTGTGTAATGCGGCGTGATAGAAGCCGTATTCCAAGATGAATGAACGATGCAAAGAATAGAAGCCACAAGAGCCCTACTACAAGACCTCCTGTAATAAACGCAGTAGGAATAAGTCCGATTCCAAAGTCGAATTCTGCATTCCAAAATTCTGTCTCATTAACCGAAGGTGCCTTGTACGCTACCCAGTCTGATCTAAATGTGTTTGGACCACTACCAAGTAATGCATTATTTTCAAAAACTCTTGCACCAACACTAATAGTACCTTCCCATGACGGGCGTACGTCTACGAACGCAATATCAAACGCAGAATTTATTTTTTGACCAATCGCAGAACCCCCGATGAGAAAGATAATACTGATACCAAGAACCACTGCACTTGGTAATAATTTCTTCCAAGGAATTCGTGGATTGAAGGTTCCACTTTCTCGATCGTAAGATGCATCAGCAACCACGTACACTGCAAGTAGGAATATCGCAAATACGAGCGTTGCCCATACAGAACTAAGGTTCACAACTATCAATAAAAAGAGAGCTACAGTGAGTGCCACATATAATCCAGCTCGAATTGCACGTGCTGAAAAGAGTGCTAATCCAGAGAGTGCCATAAGTAATACTAGACCACTAAAGACTGCAAGGTCATTCCAGTTACCAAGAAGTGTTGCTGTCGCATCATTTGAAAATATCGAAGGAAATACTACATCTGCACCAATAACAATACGAAGGATCTGGAAGATACCCAGAATGAGGAACGCCGCCAAAGCAGCTTGTTGTAAGCGAATAAAGTGTATAACTTTACGTGTTGTGAGTGCCACAACAGCAAGAGCAGCAACCAGCGTCAACATAGCTAACACTGTGTCACGCTCAAAACCAAATCCAATAAGAGATTGAATTACATTTCCCGAGAGAATTGCTGCAAGAAAATATCCAACAACAAGTAATACCGCAGTCCACAAAATATTACTTTGTGGAAACTCAACTTTATGCTCTTTCAGTCGAGCAACACTCCATAACATAAGTGATGTGAATATACCGAGTGCAAAAAACCCTGATTTTACGAATGCAAAAGGTATCCAATCAGTAGGTAATGCTATGAGCGGAAGTAAAAATACAATAACGACAATAATGTTGCGAGCAATTGTATCTAGTCGCTCTGAAGTTTTGTTAATTTGGTTTTGAAGTATATCCATACGGTTAAAATAAATAATAAATAATTATTGCACTTATTATATCAGGATTCCGGCTCATTATTTTTCGTATACACAGCAAAAGACCGCCCTTGCGGACGGCCTTTTGACAATTGACTACTCGTGCATATAAGCCGGGTTCTGTCCGTATGTATTTGTCAGTACATACTGTGCAATCATTTATCTAGGATAATTGTTACCAACTATCTCTTGCGGCACCCAAAACTTCAAAGAAGTTTAGTACGGCCTTGCACGTAGGTAGGAATTTTGCCGTTTCATTCTTACGTTACCGTAAGATTATTCCAAAAGGAATTCTTAGCATCTCTGCTTCGACGTCACTGCTCGCATCCCTAAGATTGCTCTCGACGGGTGTTACCCGCTACCATTTTAACTTCATAAATGAAGTACGTGCCCGGACTTTCCTCACGACAATGTCGCGCGATTACCTTACACGAGTGAAAATATTATACCACAATACTTAGATATGGGAATACTACTCGATCTAGATCTCAATTTCACAGAGGTTTCCTGCACAAGCCAATTCCCTCTTCACATCAGTCTCATCACGTTGTTCGTAAGTAAGAAGTTTTGAGTAATCAATGTTTTCAACAGTTTTGTACAGGCGCTCATACGTTGCCTTATCAATTGCCTCATACGGTGCCAACTGGTACACATGGTCAGTACGTGGRAGGAATGATAATCCTCCAACAATAGCCCAGTTCTCATACACCCAGTTTGCTACTTGAATCCATTCGTCGTCACCGACAGATACGGTTACCGATGGGTTGTGTTCAGTGTAGTTTATCTTCACATCCTTCCAATGCTTGAGTTGATCAAGTGCCGTAATATCATCCTTCAAAATAGCTCCCTTTGGTGCCTTAACCGGGAATTCAAACACGAACGTATTTGCACCCTCCATAGTTTGTCCCACCTCTGGATGATATGGCACTCCTTGGTCTTTCAATAATTTAAAGAGTGAGTCAGTTGAAGATATTCGAATTCGACGAATGTAGTACGCTGAGTTACGTGGATGCATACCGGATGCACAGTCAAATGTCTGCGATACTGTACCGGATGGCTTCACACAAGTAGTAGCACTCGACTGAGGAATACCAAACTTGGTTGCGTACTTTTTGTTTGTCTTGTTAATTTCAGCTTTTAGTTTACGTAGTACTTCTGGTTTGCGCACAGTATCACAATCCCACTGTCCAGTAAGAGATACTCCTAGTAGTCGCTCAGCTGCACAGTTTTCTGTCCACTCCTTAGAAAGATAATTGAACTTATTCAATGATGACTGATATGTACCAAGAATAGTTGCTAGACGCGCTTTGCGGAGTAATGTCTTTTCATTATCACCCTTGCGACAAATTACTTCCGATAGGTTACAAAATTGTTTTGATTGCAGGATAATCTCTCCACATGGATTCACTCCCAAGTTACCAATCTCCCCTGCCCACTCAACATTTTTATATTTCTCTTTTAGTAATTTAACACGACGCTCTGGTAATGTTCCCAAAAGACTGCCGCGATTAAAGATACCTCGCTCTCCAGTTCCACTTTTCATCAATGCAATCCACTCGTCCATAAACTGTTCATTACCTGGACGTTCTTCGTATACTGCTGAGTTGTTAGCAATCGCTCGATGTGGATCAGTCATGTAGAACTGTCCCTTCTTTGCGTCACGTACTTCATCATCATCAAGATCTGAAAGACTGATCATCGCACTACGACGTACGCCGCCGGCAACAACACATTCTCCTATCTTACAAATAATGTCATGCGCATCGATGTTACGTAGTCGACGTCCCTGTTGTTTCAGAATTCGCTCACGTGCAAATCCGAGAAGACTACGCAACGGGTCAGGACCAGAACTCTTTCCTCCCATAATTTTCAAACGTGCTCCTGCAGGTCGTACGAGAGAGTAATCGAAATCAACATCATTACCGTCATACCAAGCTTTAAGACCAAGAGTTAAGGCATCACACCATCCTTCTTTTGAGTCACCAACTATATGTGTCTTAATCTTCACTCCTGTTTGATTTTTGATCTGTGGTAGTTGTTGAATGTTTTGGCTTTCAACTGAATATCCCACGCCAGTACCACACATTGAAAGATACATAATTTCTGCGAAATCAATGAGTTGTGTTGGTGCGATAAACGAACAGTTATAGGCTGCAACGTTACAGCGTCGTACTGCGTCTCCAGCAAATTGCATGAGGCGCATACTTGGCATAATTTCCTGTTTCAAAATTGCTTCACGTACTTCAGCGTAGTCAGTATCACTAAGTTTCTTACCAAGATTTTCGCGCATGAAGTTTATGTAGCGATCAACTGTTTCAATCCATGTCTCTCGACGATTTTCACCTTTGATCCAACGTGCATACGTACGCAGATATACAAATTCACCAAGYGGGTTATTTGCAAAATACTTTGCACTCTCAGCAACAAGCTTCTTTACCTTATCAGGTACTTGTACTCCCTCGTTGTAACGGAGCTTTGATCGTTCTGCTCGATAAAGAATGTATGACTTTGCAGTGTTTACATAATCAGAAAGAATCAGCTGTCGCTCAACTTCATCTTGTGCTCCTTCAACACTCGGAATGAAGTCCTTGTGCTTGCGTGCAGTGCGAACCAAATCACTTATTACGCGATGTGCCACCATAGTAGCTTCCTCAGGAGAACCTTCTTCACTTGCGGCCATTGCCTTAGATATCGCACGTTCAATCTTCGTGAAATCAAAAGGAACGATCTTACCGTTTCGCTTTCGAACATTAGGTACAAACTTATTGTACTTACCTAAGGTTGTAGTACTTTTTTTTGCTACAGTTTTCTTTTTGACTGAGCTAGCTTTCTGCTTAGGGGTTGCTCCCGCCTTCTTCTTTGTTGARGATTTGTTCGTCATGCGCATTTATGTCTTTAATTGGTAAGGTCTCAAAAATTGAGCTCTATGAGTCATTCTACATCCCCTGCATGCGCTTAGAAAACGAAACTGCTGTGGATAATCCAAGACGATACATAACCGTATATATGTCTATACAGACTTTCGTATAGTAGAGCGCTATAAACCAGTTATGACATCCCCTATTTCTATGTTGTAAACTTCAGAAAAACCGGCAACGACTTCGAGAATATATAAAGCATCACTTCTTGGTTCAAATACTTGTGGGTACGAATCAGGATCTGCATTTTTCCATGCATCTACAATGATTCCATTCTCATCAATCCAGAATATATCTAGGGGGAAATTCATATCACGCATCCAAATGGAGTAGGTACCAGGAGTATCAAAAACAAAAAGCATTCCTCTGTTTTCTGACAAACGTGTACGGTTAGAAAGTCCTTGTATTCGTGCTTCTGGTGTTGCTGCAACTTCCACGTGCAACAGAGTGCCGTTTATTACTATTCTTTGTAGGTTTCCTGAATCCACCGGTGACGGTTCAGACCCAACAAATACCCCTGTCGCCAAAATAGTTAGTAATGTGGCGACTAGTAGAATGAGGCCTATGAGCATGGGTTTGTCCGCATCGTGCATAGTTATAGTATATAACATGTGTGTGTATTCACTATACACAGCGATCGCACTATAATATACTGCATTGATGCCGAAATCATTTGAAACTCCTGGAAGTTCAAAAAACAAAGAAACTTCTACTGCAGRAAAACTAAGTGGCAACACCGCACCTTCTATAGAAGAAACTCCTAATGAAGAAGAACTAAGTGACAACACTACAGAAGGTACTTCGTTACGAAACTCAGTTGAGCAAACCCCACCCCCTATAGAAACTCCTCCTGAAATTTCTCAAGAACCTGAAGAAGAACCAGATCCAATAAAAGAGAAAAAACCTTCCAAGGTAAAGAAGCCTAGACATTCACATAATCATGGTCATAGTCATGGGAATGAGTCCACTGAAGCTGTTTCTGCAACATACATGCCAGAAGAACTTATGCCCCGATGGAAGCGACTCTCCTACTTAACAGGTGGTCTTACACTAGGAACTGTAAGTGCTGCTCTGTGGGCACTGGACTTTATTGTCCATCTGAGTCCTATCCCGTTTGATGATATTGTTGTTCATGGAGCAGCTATCGCAGTAACAGCACCTGCATTACGCTTACTCAACAAGGCATGGCGTGGATATCAAATTCCTGAAAATATACGTACTGCACCAAGAAATACCTACGAAGGTGACGGATTCCCTATCGCCGCTGCAACCTATGCAATGGAAAACCTGCAAGGATACTACAAAGAAGGAGCCTCCAAAACAATAATGTCTGCTGCTGTACTAGCGAGTACACTTTTTGGACATGCTGTAACTAACTCTTGGAATTCTGTTACCGCAGGAGTATCTACTATTCTGCATCAGGAAAAGACTGGATTTTCTTGGTGGCCTGCAGAATATTTCTATAAAGCGGCAGCCATTTTAGGTGGTTTAGTGCCTCTTGCTATACATGGTTTTGGTAAAGGAATGAACAAATGGCGCAAAGAAGCTCTCGTCGACGGTTTTAAAAGAAAGAAAAAGGAAACAGCTGATACACAGTAATCGCTTCCATCGTCTTACAAAATATGGTTCAATCACGCTCATATGAACGCAATAGCATATCCAATTAGAATAAACCGTTATCTATTTCTTAAGAATATTTGTTCACGTCGTGAAGCAGATCGTCTTATTGAACAAGGGAAAATAAAAATAAACGGCAGTATTGCCGTACTTGGCCAAAAAGTATTAGAAGCTGATACTGTTGATGTAGCCGGAAGTGCTGCCAACCGTACCTATCGATACTATCTCTACAACAAACCACGCGGTATTGTGAGTAATAACCCACAGCGTGATGAAGAAAGTGTTGAAGATGTTTCAGGGATTGCGAAAGGTGTCTCTCCTGTCGGACGACTCGATAAAGATTCACAAGGTCTCATGTTACTTACTGATGATGGACGAATTGTAAACGCAATACTAAGTCCAGAGTATTCACATGAGCGTGAATACCATGTAGGAGTTGATAAATACATTAAAGAGTCTGATATCAGAAAGCTCACTGTCGGTGTAGACATTGAAGGTTACCTCACCAAACCAGCTCAAGCAGAACGACTTTCTGATGACTCTTTCACTCTGACACTTACCGAAGGTAAAAAGCACCAAATTCGCCGCATGTGTGCAGCTCTTGGATATCAAGTTCTCGATCTTAAACGAGTACGCATGATGCATCTACCACTAGACCTTGAAGAAGGTGAAAACCGCGAACTCACAAAGGAAGAAGTAAATGGACTTCTGACACTATCTGGAATTCCTTTGAAATAGTTTCTACTAACTCCAGAGAGTAACTATAGTAGCAATAGCGAGTATCGTCACGAGCCAATATCCAGCATTGATRGCAAAATACTTAATTGATTTTTGTTCCCACAGTACTGGACCAATCAGTACTGGTACCATAAATCCAAACCACATCCAAAAGCCTATTATAAGTGCGTCGCCAAACGCAATAATATTCAATGCGCTTACAAACTGCGCTAGAACCCAAGCCAATATCACAGACGCAAGAAAACCACCTACTGCCATATAAGGCATTCTTTTCTTTGCTGTTTCTGCACGCTCTGCTGTTAGACCAGCAAGCGACATCCATGCAGTACCAAAAACTGCAGGTGTATACCAAACAGCACCAATGACTACAGATGTCACACCAGCTGCTATTAATGCAAAAATATTTATATCAAAACCCATAGAGAATTTTTATCCTATTAATATCTCTAGTGTGCACCTACCGCTGTGATCTGTCTATCGATAATTATCCACCGATACAATTGCCATACACAGGCTCTCATGTACACTATCTGAATGAAGAGAAACATATCTTTTGAACTTTTTTGGCTCTATCAAACACCTCTACCGCGAGAGGTTTGTTCTGATGTAATTCAMTAAAGTTATTCTCCATCAGCCCAAACCCCTCTCGCTAGAGAGGGGTTTGTTCTTTTCAAGCCAAAGTCACATATGGAGTAATACAATGAATCACACCGGGACTACCGAAACTTCAAGAACTACCGAGTCAGCACCTACGTGCTCRCAATGTGGTGCAGAAGTTACCATAGTTAAGTGCGGATCACTGGATCGTCATAAATGTTCCAAATGTACATGGGAAGGTTTCCGCACTCCTATTACATGAATAATATTTGAATGTGCACAAAGAGCCTAGTAACAAAAAGTTACTAGGCTCTTTTTATACTGCTACAAATGCATAATACCAAAATGCTACTAACTCACGGAAGACAAAAAATGACTCTCGTGAGTACCTCCCAAATCGATACTCACTTTTTTGAACATCAAACTTCTCTATCCCAACCTGCCGTGCAAGCAAAGATATGCGTGCTAAATGAAAATCATTTGAAACAAAAAGATATGAACGATCGGTATTAAGATTTTGTATCGTCTTTTTTGTATTACCTCCTTCGTAATCAAGTTCAATATCTTCGAGAGTAACTTCACGCTCATCAGCAATATCGATCATCACATCAACCTCATGCTTACCATAGACAGAGTCCGCTCCAGAAAATACGAGACATGATACTTGCCCATCGACATATCTATCAATTGCTTCATGTGTACGATCAGCTAGTGCATGACTCGGTATGCCTCCAGGCCACACTGCCGCCCCAAAAACCACTGCACAATCATATCTTGTGTCTTGTGTATCACCTGTATAGAAAGAAAAAATATATCCTAGAGTACCTACAGTAATAAATACTGCAGTGAATACAGATACTTTAAAAAGTGTAAAAAGTTTTTCGAGCATAGATACATCAACCAAGATTACGTTGTGTTTTTATTCTGCACATGCARTGARGTAAAAGCCCGYGCACGTTCAGCAACACGYGCAAGCAATCGTCCTCGTACTACGTCTCCTTTTCGCTTAAACATTTCAGCAAAAACATCAAAGGACAATAGCTTAATCCCACAAAAACCTAATACACCGTGCTTCCATCGCATCATCGCAGTGAATCGAAACAAGAAGTACACCCACCTAGGACCATCCGCAGTTGCAAAAATGCGTGCAGTACGGCCCTCAAGTAACTCCTTACGGACACCACTCTTGTTATATTGATAGGCAAATCCTGAGGTAAAGTTTTGATCAAGAAAATTCTTTAAGATAGCCGGTGGACCAAACCACCAAATAGGAAATACAAATACCACCTCATCCGCCCAAATTATTTTTTCCTGAATAATTTTATGTGCAGCAGTTGGATTACAATCTCTTTTTATATTCTCATAACAAAGAAAAGGTTGCTCATACTGCTTCTCGTATAAGTCCATAATAAAAACCTTRTCCTCCTTCATTTCTTTTTCTTTTTTATATCGCTCAGCTATTTTATGCGTAAACCCACGAGAGGCGGGGTGTGCGGTTACAATGAGTATATTCATCTACATATTGTACCGTGCATAGAAGCTCGGCATATTATCTCCTGTGGATGAAATCTACACTATTTGTACTTCAATTTTTTGAATCATATCAGCAACAAGTTTTGAGCTATCGTATAACGCCTCCGCAGCAAGCACATCCTCAAGTTTTGCTTTAGTTTCTGGATGCTTAGGCATGAATACTGTGCACGTATCATCGTGTGGTAATACCGATATATCATGAGTTCCTATCACTCGTGCCCTGTCGATAATTTCTTGTTTATTCATACCTGCAAGCGGACGTAGTACTGGTAATGTAGTAGCATTTTCAACTGCTCCCATGTTTTCAAGTGTCTGAGAGGCAACTTGTCCTACTGACTCCCCTGTTATTAAAGCTTTCGCTTTGTGCTTTTTCCCCCACTCTTCTGCAACACGCATCATAAGTCGTCGATACAGAATCACTCGTAGTTTTTCAGGTGCCACGAGTGCAATTTCTTTTTGTGCATCAAGTAACGGTACCATCGCTAGTTTAAGTGGACCACACACGTCACTTAGCACCTTTGCTAAGTCTTCTACTTTTTCGATAGCAGCACGTGAAGTTTGTGGGTAGGCATGAAAATGCATGAGTAAAGGAGTTACTCCACGTGTTGCGCACATATATGTCGCAACCGGTGAATCAAAACCGCCAGAAAGCAGTGCCACAGCATTTCCTGAGGACCCTACAGGTAAACCTGAAATACCCTTTTCTTTTATATATACATATATTTTAGTCTCGAGTATTTCAATCCTAATGTTAGCATCAGCTTTTTTCAATTGTACTTTTTTTGTACCATTAAAAAATTCATACACATAACCACCGACACGCTTATCAATTTCAGGGGATGTATCAGGATATGTTTTATCTAGACGTGTAGTCGTGACACGAAATGTTTCAAAGGTATCTGCCTTACTTTCTGCTAGATGCAGTACAGCTTTCTTCATCCCCTCTTCATCGCGAGTGGTTACAACGCCAAATCCAAAAACTGAAACCCCTGRGGNNWMWCCGACAGAATGGTGCGTAAGTCTTGGTCATAAGTTTCCTTCCATTCAGCATTTTCTTTAGGTACTAGCAATATTCGTCCCCACGTATTAACTACCTCAAGTGGCAAGTCACGRTGCTTAATTTTTTGGCGCACATTACGCACAAGTGTATCCTCAAATATTTTTCTATTACCTCCCTTAAGAGCTATTTCATCATAGTGAATTATACCGATAGATTCCATTCGCGTACTCTACCACACTCCTTTAGCTATGGTAGAATCGTCTTCAATGAAATACACTTTTTCAAAACGTATTGAACAAGTTCCCTCTTCTTTTCTAAGGGAGATATTCGAAATTATTGCTGACACACGCATCATCTCATTTGCTGCTGGACTACCTAGTCCAAAGCTATTCCCTGTAGATGCTTTTACTCAATCTACTAAAAGAGTCCTTGCCGAACATGCAAACGAGGCACTACAATATGGTGTCACAGCTGGAATTCCACAATTACGTCAGATTATTGCTGAGTCATATCAAGAAAAAGATAACCTAAAAGTAACTGCTGATCAGATAATAATAACAAATGGATCGCAGCAAGGACTCGACCTGCTCGGTAAAGTTCTTATAGATGAAGGTGATGTTATTGCAGTTGAAAACCCGACGTACCTTGCTGCCATACAAGCTTTTTCATTATTTCAACCACGTTTCGTAGGAATTTCCTTACAAAAAAACGGACTGGATGTTGCAGAGCTTAGTGCAGTACTAAAAAAAGATTCCCCAAAAATTCTTTACACTATTCCGAACTTCCAAAACCCAACTGGCTCTACATATACTAACGAAACTCGATCTGCCATCGCGGAAGAGATCAAGGGTACTTCAACACTCCTGGTTGAAGATGACCCCTACGGAGAAATTCGCTTTGAAGGAGAACGTCGTACTCCTTTTACATTTTTTAGTGATCAGACGGTGCTTCTTGGTTCTTTTTCAAAAATAGTAGCTCCGGGATTGCGCCTTGGATGGATGGTTGTSCGTGACAAGGAGTTATATGAAAAAATACTTATTGCCAAACAAGCGAGTGATCTACACACGAGTACCTTTACTCAATACGTAGTGCATGACTATTACACCACCAGTGACACAGAAGCTCACGTTACTACTATTGCAGCACAATACAAAAAGCAAAAGGAAAGTATGATTTGTGCGATCCAAAAACACCTAGGTGATGCTGTATCGTACACGAATCCCGAAGGTGGTATGTTCATATGGGCTACATTCCCTGAAGATGTTGATACGGCTGAACTATTTAAAATTGCTATTGAGGAAGGAGTTGCATTTGTYCCAGGAGAATCCTTTTTCACTAATGATGCACCCAAAAACACTATGCGTCTTAATTTCACGAACTCAACACTTGAACAGATAGAAGAAGGTTTTGAGCGTCTCGCACGTGCACTAAAACGTTATCGAGCGTGATTCCACACAAGAGCTCCCGCCATGGCAAGTAAGCCTACATCTCTAAATGTCACATCAAATTGATTTAAGTTGAATAGTATAATCGCAAGCAAATATCCTGCGGCAATAAGTGCTGGCCAAAATATTCTTTTCCCGAACACCAACCAAATCGCGATAATTATTTCAGTAATACCAAATATATGCAGAAATACAATATCGTACGTACCTACAATATCTAGTACAAATGATGGGAAATACCCTATCCATGCATACGAATTAAACCATGCTGAAACTGCAGGATATACAAATGTAAAAGCTAATCCGACACGCAGTATYTTYTCATTGAGTGAACCGTACATATTTATTTCACTATAATTTCTGCTGTATTATTTGCACGTATRTGGTTATGTAAKCCCCATGTTCCTMTRTGGTTAAAAGTGAATTCCCAGAACTCACCTRCCTTTAATACRCGACAGGTATCAAACGATGTTCCTMGGCATGCATCTTCTGYTGTTTCTGGATATTGATTRTGWGTAGGRTGATYGTCCCCTCCAACCCATAAGCCACTYCCTGCTTGATTCAAAAAACGTACAGTTTCTCCTTGRGCGATAGTAACTGAYTCTGGACTAAATCCCTGATTAGTATAGGTAACCAATACATTGAACTCTTGATCCACTGCTGGTTCTTCTACTGACAGATTAGTTTCTATCTGCACCTCAGTGTCGTTTACACTCTTGGGCTGTAACAGGACAATTACACCAACGATAATAATTACTGCTCCGAGAACCAGAATAGACCATTTCATAATTATTTTTTTAGATTACTAAAYTACTCYTTGATAAGATGTACGTCTTGTTGTGGGAATGGAATCTCTATATTATTTTCAGCAAAACAGGTGTTCAATGCATGGTGCAATTCACTTCGTACTGAGAATACATCAAGTGGGTTCTGTACACGACACGACAACATAAAGTCTAGTGCTGAATCTCCAAAGCTTAAAAAGCTCACCGACGGTGCTGGTTCAGCAAGTACGCGTTCGTTCGCCTCTGCAATACTGAGCAGCATACTCTCAACTTTCGCCAAGTCACTGCCGTAAGCTACTCCTATCTTAACCTTCACGCGTCCTGTATCAGGACCAGTACTTTTGTTTGTAATAGCGTCATTTGCAATGGTGGCATTTGGAATTGTTACCTCTTCATCATCAAAAGTTCGAATTCGTGTACTACGTAAACCAACATTACTGACGATACCTGAAATACCTGATCCTAGTACTACGAAATCTCCAATTGAATATGGCTTGTCTGCAAGAATAAAGACTCCGGAAATTATATTCGAAAGAGTATCTTTAGCAGCAAAACCGATAGCRATACCTAAGATACCAGCACTCGCAAGCCATGCGGTAACATCAATTCCCCARATAAGAAAAATTCCGTACAGAGCGGCAGCAATGATAATTGCTAGCGCAGTATTGTTAAATAGTGGTTCAGTCTGAATATTGATTGCCTTCATATGATGTGTGCGAACAGCAGCACCAAGTAAGATGCGCACACTTCGTAGTACACCTTGAGCTACAACCAACACAAAGAATGTGTTTAAAAATGACTGTACGACTCCAGTGAATCCTGCTGGTAGACCAAGTAATGGTAAAGCAACTACGGCCCCTACAAGAAGTGCCAAATATAGTATCGGTGTTGAAAGTGCAGCAATGAGCTTATCATCCACGTCCGTTTTAGTTTTGCGTGTAGCAAATTTGATCACTCCGGCAACAAACGGCAGGATAATAAGGGCGACAAACAATGATGCAGCAATTATGAGTAATGCTTGTATATACGGATGTGCAGATGTAATAAATTGTAAAGCTTGTGTAAATAATTCGTTCATGTGTGAAATAATACCATATAGATGGCGCTATTTGATATGCCAATGAGATAGTCGCCTGTGATACACTTATTGTATGAAAACTGCAGAAACTCACCCACTTACTTCTGAGGAAGAGCGTGTTATTGAACATAAGGGCACCGAAGCAGCCTTTAGCGGAGAGTTCGAAAAAAACACCAAGACCGGTATATATCACTGCCGTAAATGTGGTGCTGCACTTTACCAATCAAATAGTAAATTTGATTCTGGATGTGGATGGCCGAGTTTCGATGACGAAATAGCGGGAGCAATCACACGTACTACTGATGCAGACGGACGTCGTACTGAAATTACGTGCACCAACTGCAGTGGACATCTCGGTCATGTATTCGAAGGTGAGCAGCTAACCGATAAAAATATACGTCACTGCGTAAATTCACTGTCACTTACGTTCGAGCCAAAGCAAACATAATCAGAATTGTGATTCAAAAAGTGGTGCCATCACTATCTGTTTTACAATAAGTACCACACACTCAGGTTACATTTGTTACTATATACGTATGAAAACTGAAAAAGCATTATTCGCTTCAGGATGTTTTTGGGGAGTCCAGTACCACTTTGATAAGCATGACGGGGTCATACGCACCACTGTTGGTTATACTGGCGGCACCGTAGAACACCCCACTTATGAGCAAGTAAGTACGGGTACTACTGGGCACCGCGAAGCTATTGAAATGGAATTCAATCCCTCTGTAACTACTTATGAAAATCTGGCGAAGCTCTTCTTCGAAACCCATAACTTTTCACAAATTGGTGGACAAGGCCCTGATATAGGTGAGCAATATACGTCTGCTATTTACTATTACACCCTCGAACAAAAAGAAGTAGCTGAACGTCTCATAATGAAACTCGAGGAAGACGGACATAGTGTTACTACCGTAGTACTACCGGCTCAAACATTTTACGCTGCAGAAGAGTATCACCAAGAATACTATAATAAAAAAGGTGGAGTACCATATTGCCATGTCTATATTCAACGCTTTTAAATTACCTATGAAGCACCACCATCTAGTAATTTATACCTACATCTCGAGCATACTTGTCATGCTTGCTATTATCTCCACTCCTATCTCAGTGTACGCAGCACTCAATGCAGGTGTAGTTAATGGTGTATGGTTCTCTCAAACAGAACCTGTCGCTGGTACGGAAATTCGTATCTTCACTGCAATACAAAATCAAAGCAGTAAGACAATAGCAGGTACTGTTTCTTTTTTAGTAAACTCAGAAATAATTGGCTCCACGCCTTTTAGTGTCACAAGTAATGATGTTRTACCTGTATCCATTGCCTACACTTTTCTTGGAGGAGAACATGACGTCAGCGCCTATATTACCTCCGTCGAAGATGCAAACGTCACCTATACTATTGTTTCCGAGACATCAATATCTATTGGGCAACAAAAAAATGATGCGCCGCTGCCCAACGCATCATCAACCATTATTCAAGCAGCAGAAACGCTGACTGAAACAAGCAAAAACATATTWRRRARWRWWKWWMMAMWTAMWCAAAAAACTGCACAACGTGTTGAAGCATTCCGTGACACCCTTATTGTTGCGAGTAGTACCAACGAAGAGGTCCCTGCAACTAAAATTGCAGCGGTAAAAACTTTTATACAAGAYACTCARTCAATTGCGACAARCGATCACATTAATATCGGMAAAAAGACAATCGGCATAGTACTYTCRCTRTTCGCCTTCTTGTTGCGTATGTGGTTTATCTTTATYRTTGCCTTRGCTATCTTTGTATTYTGGAGACTTGTCCGCGGCCAACGAATTACCTAATTAATCTTAATAGGTAGCGCATATAATGTAGCTACGCAGTCAAACTACAGATTATTCAACTGAAAGTTTTGTATGTATCTTTTTAATAATATCTTCCATTTTCCAATCACTCTTAATAAGATACTCATACACTTCTGATTGTAGTGCATCACTAATCTTCTCTACTTCACTTAAATTAGTGAGAACTATAACCTTTGCCTTTTTACCCCAAGCATCGTCACGTAACTCTTTAAGCAGCATCATGCCGTCAACTTTGGGAAGHGCTAAATCAAGTAAGATAATATCTGGATGTTGTTCTAAAGCCAAACGTAACCCTTCTGCGCCGTCTCGTGCCTGTAGTACAGAGAATCCTTCCCCTCCTAACTGCTCACGCAGTGCAATGAGCATATCTTGTTCGTCTTCTATAATTAAAACTGTTTTTTGCTGAGTATTCATAATGGTTTTTACTAAATAATTAATTTTCTTCTTGCTCTGATAATGGTTTCTTAGTCACTCGTGGAATAGTTATATAAAACGTTGTTCCTTCATCAACTCGAGACTCAAACCGTATTTTACCATTAAATTTTTCAAATATAATCTTAGACAGATAGAGACCTAGACCAGATCCTTTCTGGTTTACTTTTTTTGCGTGCTCAGTTCGAAATAACTTTGTAAAGATGTACTTCTTTTGATTCTCTGGAATTCCATAACCTGTATCAGCTATTTCAATGACAATCTCTTTTTCGTACCCTTTGACACTCAAACTTATAGTACCTCCCTTATCCGTATAGTGTATCGCATTCGCAACAATATTCTGGAGCGCAGTATGAATAAGATTCTTATCAGTAAACGTTGTAACTTCATTAGTGTCATACTGCATATTAACTTGCAGATCCTTTTCCTTAATCTGCGGCGCTAACTCCTCTTCTATTAGCTTCATAATCAAACTCAAATCAGTTAATTCAATCACTGCAGATATAGTCCCCATTTCCACCATCGAAACACTAAGAAGAGCGTTTACTAATGCAATCATTTTTTGGTTATTGCGATCAATGATATCTATATATTCCTTCTGCTTGCGAGTCACACTTCTTTCCTTATCGGTAAGAAGCAATTCGGTGTACCAATTAATAGCTGACAAAGGAGCCTTTAATTGATGAGAGGTAAGGGAAATTATTTCACTTTTTGTTTTATCTATTTCTTTTTCATCAGTAATATCCCGAAAAACAATAACAGCTCCAATAATACGGTCATCAAGCTTAATTGGTGTAGATGTTATAGAAACGGGAAATCGTACACCATTTTTTTTGACATAATAGTAGCTATTTTGTGATTCTCTATGACCRCTTTTAATAGCTGCGTATATAGGACGTTCCTCTTCTGCTAGCATTGTTCCATCTTCAAATTCAGCACGCACAAGCGATACCCAAGACCCTCCCGTTACCTCCTTGTTCTTCCAGCCAATCATGTGCTCAGCCTGTTCATTAATGAACATAATATTTTCTTTGGCATCCACTGCAACAACACCATCACCCATACTAGCAAGTAGCGCTTCTAGTCTTGATTTTACCTCAAGATCCGTAATATCAATCCCTGTACCAATCACGTATCCTATCCCTGCAATAGTTACTCCAACAGCAGAAAAAAGATAGGGGATAATTTTTCCATCCTTAGACTTAACGTGTGCCTCAACTTTCACGCTCCCTGTTTTTGCAATATCTGCTATAGCTACTCCTACTTTTTCTTTATCAGAATCGACAATAAAGTCAGACATCTTCATATCCGCTGTCTCTAAGTTGGAGTACCCGAATATACCTTCCAAGTTTTTGTTCCATCTAACTATACGTAGGTTATCAGCACGAAAGACATAAAATATATTTGGAAAGCTATCTATAAGTGCGTCTGAAAACTGCCTTTCTATCTCTAACGTATGCGCTACGGTGCTATTCTGCGATGTGTTTTTAAAAATACCTCGAGTTATCAATATGTTGTCATCTTCAATTTGAGCACTTATATTCCCTTTTATATCAATTTTTTTACCTTCCTTATTAATAAGTGTGGTCTCAATTTCATCAGTTTTTTTTCCTGCCTTAAGTCCCGTAAATATATCCTGATATACACTAAGATAGTCCGGTGCAATAATATCTTGAAATTTCATGTCTTTAGACTCTTCAGAGGTATATCCTAAAACTTCCTGCCACTTTTTATTCACATAGAAAAATCTTCCTGTTTCATCTACACCTTGGATAAGGTCATCTTCATTTTCAAACAAATCACGATACCTATCTTCCAGGTGAGTTATTTTTGTTTCTCGAGGTTGTATTTCGGTATTTTTATTCATACGCTTCTCGCTATTAGATGAGCAATTCTCTTTATGGACTCCAATACAAATTCCTTCAGTCTCTACGTGAAGTTTTTCTTGTAAACCTACTTTCCATCATGTGTGCCAGTAAAGAAAACATACTCTGACATAATAATATACTACCACGTGTACAACTGTCTTGGTTTATACAATATATTGGGTACAATAAACACTCCGACATCAGATACACATCTCTGCTACGCCTTACTTCCCAAAAAGTTCATACAATAGAAAATCTTAAAGATTTCTTTAACACTAAATCGGTATGATGACTACAHTTATTAGTTTCCACCATATATATGTTAAAAGAATATCGTTGCGAAAAATGTCACAAGCTCCTTTTCAAGGGTGACATTCAACAAGCTACAATAGAGATAAAGTGCAAGAACTGTAAAAGTATCCACACTATAAATTAAACACTTCTTAACGTATACACTGCGGAGGAGACAGGATTTGAACCTGCGGTGACTTACGCCACACATCGTTTCCAACGATGCACCTTAAACCGCTCAGACACTCCTCCGCACTACATACGTACTGTATGCACGACATAGTATATAGAGATACTATTCATTACACAAACTCTGTCGAGCTTGTGTAGTTTCACTAACTACCTCTATTTTGTGTCTCAGTCYTTAGATTRCACCTAACAACCTAGTGGCTCTCACCTCTTTCGCAATTCTTACAAAATAGACTACACTAGTACGAAACATGCAAAAAAATACTAAAAGATCATGGTGCTCATTTGGCACCAAAGTATCATGGAGTTATGTTATGGACCGCAACCTAGAAAATCGGACCATCATTCTCGATATCGATGGTGTACTTATGGCCGATGGTGAAAAAACTCTTTCTCAGGAGATTATTGAGTACGTCACCACACTAAAATTACATAATGACGTTGTTATCATTTCAAATAATTTTAGTGATAAGCGATGTGAGTACACGAGTAAAACTTTGGGTGTCCCCTGGATTAATACCCCTTACAAGAAGCCGAGTACGCGTATCATGAAATATTTAAAATATGATACTACTAAGCCACTAATCATGATTGGTGACAAAGTACTCACTGACGGTATTTTTGCCAAGCGTATTGATGCTGAAGCAATCATGCTGACTCGTCGCACAAACGTAGATGATCGCACCATCATCGTACTAACTTACATTATCGATGACGCTTTCTACTCTCTCGTTCGGTTTTTCTGTAAAGTACAGTAGAAAATACGTGCGTATTGTGCAGCACTTACATACGAGAATAGTAAAGCAAAGAATGCTAGAGCCTGGGTAACGTAACGCAGTTCTTGAGTCGAGAAAAATGCTAACTCAAAAAGGGTGCTTATAATTAGTAAGAAAATAAGAGTCGTCTTCCATTTCGCTGCTCGTATTGCCGGCACGACTACACGAACTGCAAGTGCACCACGTACGCCATCAACTAGCACATCTCGAGCGATAAGAAGTAATATTATAGTAGCGGGAATAAGGTTAGTACTAAAGAGAATAATAAGAAATACGAATGTAAGCACTTTATCAGCAAGCGGATCAAAAATTTTCCCAAAATCTGAAACAGCATTATACTTTCGCGCCACATATCCATCCGCAAAATCAGTAACTGCAGCAAATATAAAAACACCAAATAAGTACACAAACAACTGTTCTGGATTAATGAATACTAGTGCAATACTCAAAAAAGTAAGTGCAATACGTAGTGTAGTCAGAATGTTTGGTACTTGTTGCATCATAATTATATAATCAACTTAGCAGCATGAGGTAAAATACGAAATGATACTTTATCTCCTAAGTCAGTGAACGTGTCACCATCGATGTGAACCTCCCCTGAAAAATCTTTAAACATATAGGTCTCCTCTTGTAAGCGTGTATGCGTCAACACTTTTGAATTTTGCGTCGTGAGATAGAAATCATGTGCACCCTGAAAGAAACCCCATGGTGTTTTGTTGTGCAAGGTAATACAGTGCAGGTTTTTATCATCCGGTGCAATGCCACGTGCTGGGGTTAATCCTGCAATATTTAAGTGGTTACAAATTATGACACTGTGCATTTCTACCTCCTTGTTGTCAGTTCCAGTAAGAGTAAATTTTTCTTTATGATACGAATGTTTCAGTAATGATGGAGTTGAAAACAGATATGCGAGTGCACCAAACCGCTTCTTGGCATTGCGCTTAGTTTCAACCACCACACGTGAGATAGTACCGAAGCTCACCATTATGAAAAAAATGTACTTCTCGTTCACCAACCCGAGATCAACTCTCTTTGGTACACCACGYGCTGCGCGCCTYAGTGCKCGTGTAAGTCCAAATGGKAGYTTAAACGATAGAGCTGTTACATTCGCACTTCCAAGCGGTAAAAAAGCAACTGGACAATCTTCAAGTAAATTATGTTCCCATAAACCTTGGAGTACCAGGCGTAGAGTACCGTCGCCACCTGCTGCGACAAATCTCACTTCTTCGTATTCCTCTACTTTTTTGTGAATATCACTCCATTCACAACCATCTATTTCTGTGATCTCGTATGATATATCTCTTTTCTCAAAAAAATCTGCAATTCTAATACGCGTTTTTTCTCTCTTGCGCCCCGCATGCGCATTATGTATGACTACAAAATGTTGTTTCGATTTACCAGTAGGTATTTTTAATTCCTGTGACATAGGCAATTGTATTAGTAACGAGGTTAAGAAAAAAAGTTATTGTTATAAGCAGTAAGATAGATACGGTCGTCCATGAGGTAAAAAATAATGTACCTACCACAAAAAGCACTATGTAATCCACTTGATCTAGTGGAATTGACGGCTCACCACTCGCAACGCCGCATTGGCGCTTTAGGAAACTCCCTAGGGCATCTCCTGCCATAACGAGTATACCTACACTTACACCATATACACAAGCTATCCAGAAAGTATCATAGGCACTTGTTGTGATAGATAGAGGTAGTGCTACATAATATTGCACACACACTACTGACAGAGATCCAATGACCGCTGCCAGTACTCCTCTCCATGTCTTGTTCCTCCCAAGCAGAGGTTTTCCTCGCCATGTACGTCCAGCATCAATCGGTATGTCCAGTGCCTTAGCAATTTTCATACGTGCAAAAATAACCGGCATCATATTTGCAACGAATGCAGGGAGAGCAAGATAAAGTAGTGCAAAAATCATATGGTTATTTTCCTATGAGCGCGGCAATACGTTCTTCCATGGGTGGATGTGTACTGAAAAGTTTCCGCATAGTATTCCCCTTCTTACCATTTCTTCCAAAGGGGTTTCCTATGAACATGTGTGCAGTGGCACTTGAAGCCTTTTTCATTGGCTGCTGATATGCACCAATTTTTTCAAGTGCTGATGCTAAACCTTCTGGATACCGAGTAAGTAGTGCCCCTGAAGCATCAGCAAGAAATTCTCGTTTACGTGATACTGCGAGCTGCATTATCTGCGCTATCACCGGACCAAGTACGATAAGTGCAATACCTGCAATCATTAATACTGGATTACTATTATCCCTATCACGATTACCACCAAACAAAGTGACGTGCCATAAGATATCTGATATGACGGCAATAAATCCTACAAGTACAACTACTACTGACATCACTAAAATATCACGATTCCCAATATGAGATAACTCGTGCGCAAGGACCCCTTCAAGCTCAACCTTATTAAGAGCTTGTAATAATCCGGTAGTTACAGCAATCGCAGCATTTTCTGGATTACGTCCTGTAGCAAAAGCATTTGGTGCAGATTCATTAATTACGTAGATTTTTGGTTTTGGAAGTCCTGCAGTAATAACTAGGTTTTCGATTGTATTATGGAGGTCACGATATTCTTTTTCATCAGCTATTTTTGCACCCGCAGCAGTGATAGCAATTTTACTTGAAAACCAGAACGAACTTACATTCATTACTAATGAAAATCCTACTGCTGCTATAAGAATTATAGGATTACCAAAATATTCTGAGGCAAACCAACCTACGGCGACAACTATTACTAAAAAGACAAACATGATGAACCATGTCTTTCGTACATTCTGTGCTTGGTGTGTGTAGAGTGATGTCNTAKTNTKTTSMWTTMCATTTTTTAGATTCATTTTTCACTTCTGAAGCGGGGAAGCTCCCTGCTGCAAATCTAGCATCTTCATCATGTTGAGTAATGTGCAACTTTCGATTCTCTGTGTCAAAAAAAGCATCGATACCAGAATCACCATCTAAACTCGGTCCGCTTATTACATGAGGAGATACCCCCGTACCCTCTTGTAAAATTTTATTCAAGAACTGTACTTTACTGCTGTAATCCTCACGTCTTATACCTGAAAAGTCGCCTCCAAAAATCACTGCATCAACCGTGCCCTTTTTACTCAATTTCATGAGATTCGATATACTTAGCCGTAAATCACGTTCAAATTTTTTTCTTACCTTTGGATCGAGTAGCGATGAGTGATGCAAAAGAAACGAAATATCTTTACCATTCTTTTTACTTCTACCACTAACTACAACACCTAGGCAGGGTCCGTACGCATCTGATCTTTTGCTCTGTTCATCGACAGCAGAGATAACGTAATCGYATAACTTTCCAGAATTTTTCTGCCCTTTTTTCTTTTGTTCTTTTGGATCCTCAATCCACTGAACACCAACTGCATCAAGTGCCACAAAATAGTCTGCGGGAGGCATTTCATATGTTCCAATACATCCACGAATGAGATAAGGATTTCTTTCCGCTTCTTTTCGCTCACTCCGTTTCCGAAATAACTTTTCTAACATATTAGTTTTCTTTTACTGACTCAAGGAAAATCTTTTCGGTAAATCCCCCACGCCCATCTCGCTTAGCATCCTGTGCTGTCTTTAAGTCCTCTTTTGAAATTTTGAACTCTACAAGAATTGCATCYAGYACTTCAGAAACATCCACTAACTCATTTAAAAGAGCCTGTCGATTCTCATTACTGTACCCAGATTGACGTGCTTCTTCTGACTCTTCAATAAGTTTATACAAAAGCTCTTTACGATACTCATCAGTGTCCATAGTGCGAACCGTTGGTATTTCTTTATTCTCTCGAATAATCGTCGGTATTTTATCTCGTACTAATTTTCCGTAACGCTTATTCATTAGAATTGTACTTTCACAGGATCCTTTGCTGCTTGTTCATCTGCAGCAAGTTCAAAGAAGTCACGTTCACTAAANCTTAAATACCCCAGCGATAACATTTTGTGGGAATGATTGTACGGCTGTATTTAAGTCCCGTATGTTTGTGTTGTAAAAACGTCGTGCAGCTTGAATCTTGTTTTCAGTGTCAGTAAGTTCACGTTGCAATTCTACAAAATTCTCATTTGCCTTGAGGTCTGGGTAACTTTCAGAAATAGCTAGAAGTTTCCCAAGTGACTGTGTCAGTCCTGCTTCAGCTCCTGCCATTGCCTGCATTTGCTCTGGAGTAATATTACTTGGATCAACGTGAATTTTTGTTGCCTCAGCCCTGGCTCGCGTTACCTGATCAAGTGTCTCTYTTTCATGTGATGCATACCCCTTAACTGTTTCAATTAAGTTTGGGATTAGATCGTAACGTCGCTTAAGTTGTACGTCGATATCTGCCCATGCTTCATCAGCTCGGTTCATAAGGCGTACAAAAGCGTTATACGCAAAGATTACCCATCCGAGTGCTGCTATAACAATAATTCCTAAAATTCCTAAAATATTCATGGTTATTTTCTCTAATTAGTAGTAAAGACAGTATACCACGAGAAGTTACCTCTCCTCTAATAGAGAGATTCCTTTTTCTACAGYAGAGTAAGNYCCTACCTWTATTTTGGAGTATATATCTTACAACTTACTGAAAAGYTTTAGCCGTGCGAGTATCACMGCYTKCAAGGCATCTCTTCCACCATTTARATACCTATACGGTGCAACYTCATCAGGGTTTGCTGCAAGAGCTTCCTCAAGACCTTTGCGATATGCRATGCGAATCTCCGTATTTATATGTATCACATTCATACCAGCAGTAATTGCTGCACTAAAATCTTCATCAGTTAATCCTGAGCCACCATGCAAAACTATTCCGACATTCTCARRTAGAGCTTCTCGAATATTTTGTATCAAATCTATTTTCAAAGAAGGATTAGATCGYCCTTTAAGCATTCCGTGTAAATTCCCCACGGCCGGTGCAACTGCAGTAACTCCTGTTGCGGTGACAAAGTTGGCAACATCTTCCGGCGTAGGCAATGCAGCAGCAAGAACGTCATCAGGAATATCATCAAGTAATTTACTTGAAGTACCAATGTATCCAACCTCTCCTTCAACAATTACTTCTCTCCCACTCTCATTTGCATAATTAACTACTTCTTTAGTACTAGAAATATTCTCTTCTATAGATAACTTTGACCCATCRAAAATAACTGAATCGAATCCTGCATCAATTGCTCGCTTACACGCTTCTACGGAACGTGCRTGGTCGGCATTTATAAATATATCAATACCAAACTCTTCKCCTGCTGCACGTACCATAGCTACAGCTTTTTTAATACCCACAAACTCTCCCTCACCTTCTGAAACTCCAATAATTACTGGTACATCGAGCTCCTTAGCAGCAGCTGCAATTCCATTAAGTTGATTCGAATCAGAAATATTAAAATGTCCTACAGCAACCTTACGAGCAAGTGCTTCATCCATTACTTCTTTAAGTGTTTTCATGCTGCMAGTATAGCAGTTCGACAAAAATGTGCGCCTTAGACTAGCTACTGTATACTGTATACATGAAATATAMATTTGTAGGATTGGGTGACATCGTAACTGATGCGTTTATAAAACTAAAAGATGGAGTACATATAGATGAGAAGAAGACCGGAACAGAACTTTGTATTAGCTTTGGTGACAAGCTTGAATACCAAGAAGTTGTAGTTATACCGGCCGTTGGTAATGCTCCTAATGCCACTGTTTCTGCACATCGATTAGGATTATCTTCTGCACTTGTGACCGACATCGGAGATGACGATTTTGGAAAGGAGAAACTTCGCGCACTTGAAGCAGAAGGTATCGATACCTCCCTGGTTGATATACATAAGGGTATGCAGAGTAACTATCACTATGTTCTACGTTTTGGCGTTGAACGTACTATTCTTATCAAGCATCATGAATATCCATACGCTGTACCTACTTTTGATGAAGCGCCAGAATGGATCTACTTTTCAAGCGTAGGTGAGCATGGAATAGAATACCACCATGAACTTGCTGCCTACTGTAAGGAGAACGGTGTGAAGCTCGCTTTCCAGCCTGGAAGCTTCCAGATTTCTCTTGGTTCTGAAAAACTAAAAGATGTGTACGAGGCAAGTGAAATATTCTTCTGCAACATACAAGAGGCTCAACGTATTCTTAAGACTACTACTGAAGACATCAAAGAACTTATCGATGGTATTCGGGCACTCGGCCCAACCATTGCTGTGGTGACTGATGGTCCTGATGGCGCATATGCATCAGACGGTAGTGGTTACTGGAAGATGCCGATGTACCCTGATCCTGCTCCGCCAGTTGATCGCACAGGTGCTGGTGATTCATTCTCAAGTACTGTTGTTTCTATGCTTGCAGAAGGCCTATCACTCCCTGAAGCACTCAAACGCGGACCGATAAACTCAATGAATGTTGTACAGTATGTAGGAGCTCAAGAAGGTCTTCTCAGTCGTGAAAAACTTGAGGAATATCTTGCTAATGCACCGGAGAATTATAAACTCAGCGAGCTATAACATTCGTTGTATTATTGTTAGAATACACAAATGAAGACAGCAACGTCAGAACGTGGTTTCACTCTTATAGAACTTCTCGTAGTTATTGCCATTATAGGCATGCTTTCAAGTGTGGTACTGGCCTCACTAAAYACTGCWCGACTTAAATCACGCGACGCTCGACGTCTCTCTGATACCAAACAACTGCAAACAGCATTGGAACTCATTTTCGATGATTCATTTCCTCCAGAATATCCTGATGCATTATCTGCTCTCTCTGACGCAGGTCACATCCCTAGCGTACCGACTGACCCACGTACTGGCACAGTCTACTATTACGATAACCTTACCAATACTGGAGCAACATGTTCTATTGATTCAGGTTCTTGTACAAATTATGTAGTGGGAGTAAATATGGAAAATACTAGCCATAGCGCACTCTCTAATGATATTGATGGAACTGTAGGTGCAGTTAACTGTGCAGACCCTGTCTACTGTGTACGTCCTTAAATAAAAAACCCTCGCTATCGAGGGTTTTTTATTTTCTTTTTATAACTTTCCGTACCGCATCTGCAATCGCAGCTGCGTCCAATTCGTAATGTACGACAAGTTCATTAGGTGTTCCGGATTGTCCAAACTTATCCTTAACTCCTATAAACTCCATRGGAACTGGGTTTGTCTGCATTAACACCTCAGCRATRGCGCYYCCTAAACCACCTGCTGCCTGGTGCTCTTCTACTGAAACCACTGCTCCGGCTTCGCGTGCCAGTCCTGTAATCGTTTCTATATCAAGCGGTTTAATTGTAWGACTATTCAAAACAACACTTCCTATACCTTCTTCAGCAAGTTCCTGTGCTGCTACAAGAGCATGATGCAGTAATGGACCACAGCCAATAATCGCTACATCTACTTTCTCGTTACGCCACATTTCATATGCCTTTCCTATTTCGAATGACGTTTCTTCAGTTGTCATAACCGGAGTCTTTTCGCGTGCAAGACGCATATAGGTTGGTTTACTTGTTTGAGCAATCGCATTAGTAGCCTTTCGTGCCTCAGGTGCGTCACAAGGTACAATAACCTCCATACGTGGAATAACACGCATTATTGCTAAATCTTCAATAGCTTGATGTGTTCCACCATCAGGACCAACAGAAACTCCTGCATGACTTCCAATTATTTTTACAGGTCGATCGTTATAGCAAATAGTAGTACGTATCTGTTCCCAGTTGCGTCCAGGCGAGAACATTGCGTATGAAGTAATGAAAGGTATCTTGCCTGTTGAAGCAAGTCCTGACGACACCACCGCCAAGTTCTGCTCTGCTACACCCATTTGTACAAAACGTTCAGGATATTTATCAGCGAAAGCCTTCATCCGAGTTGATTCCGTAAGGTCCGCGCATAGTCCTACAATAGACTTGTCATTATCTGCAGCTTCTASCAATCCTTCTCCGAACCCRTTSCGAAYYGGTACTTGYTCGACATCATCGTCTAATATTTTTTTGTTGAGTTTTTGTGTGATATTTAACATAGGCTAATTGTTTGTTTCGTACTTCCTTTATTCATGCTCACTAACTACTCTACCACCGAGAGTACGAAGCTCTCTCAGTGCCATGTCTGCTTCTTCCTTTTTRGGTGGCTTACCATGCCAATGRTAATCACGCTCAAATTCATGCACTCCCTTACCYGGAATAGTGTGTGCTATGAGTACTGAMGGCTTATCATTTACTGATTGAGCTTCACCAATAGCCTCATCAAGTGCACGGAAATTATGACCATCTACCTCAATAACATGCCATCCAAAAGATTCCCATTTTGCCTTTAATGGCTCCAATGGCATTATGTCCCAAGTATATCCGTCTATCTGTATTCCATTACGATCAATTATAGCGATAAGGTTTTGTAACTTATCTCGCCCGGCAAGCATGGCACTCTCCCATATAATTCCGCAATCCATTTCACCATCACTGAGAAGAGCATANNNATATATTTATCAGTAYTRCGYCCTTTATCCATTCTCTCTCCAATAGCCATACCAACTGCTTGACCTAATCCACTACCAAGTGGCCCTGAACTTAYTTCAAGTGCGGGTAAATATTCACGRTGAGGATGBCCYTGAAGACGTGAATGAAACTTCCKAAGTGTYTTTAGCTCCTCAACAGAAAAATATCCAGCACGCGCCATAGTCGCATATTGCACGGGGCAAATATGACCATTGGAAAGTACTATTCTATCTCTATCCTCCCAAGATGGATTCTTGGGGTCATGATTCATGATATGAAAATATAGTAGGGTAAAAATATCCGCCATACCTAAAGGTCCTGCAGTGTGTCCGCTTCCAGCTTCAAGCAGCATTTCTATAATATCCTGACGAATAGTATTCGCTGTGGATTCTAACTCTTTTATTTTTGAATCAGTGAGCATGATAGGTGTTAGTGAAATCTTTCAACACATCTTCTGGATTTTCCTGTTGCATAATTGCTGAACCAATACCAAAGACATTGGCGCCAGCATCAAGTAGCGACTGGAGTGTTTCTCTATTTACACCACCGTCTACCGCTATTGTAACATCTGGATACCTTGTACGAATATCACGTATGCGTACAAGTGCACGTTCATCAAATTTCTCTCCTTGATAACCAACACGAGCGATACTCATCACTTGAACGGTAGAAACATCTCCATTTTCGATAAGTGGATCAATGACAGAAAGAGGCGTATCCAATAATAGCGCGACGCCAGTCTGTACTCCTGATTGTTTCCACTCGTTAAAAATACGAGATGCACTCCCCTCACGAAATCCTTCAATTTGTGCGACTACTCTTTTCACACCTGCTTGAATAAATTGGTGTCCCACAATTTGTGGATTCTGCACCATAAGATGTACACCAAAATTAATCGTATCTGAATACGGTATCTGTTGCTCATCAAAAGCTGTTTCGTTATATGGAAAACTTCTAGATGGTACGAAGACCCCATCCATTACATCAATTTGTATATGTGTTGCACTTTTTGCAATTTTCTCGATTTGAACAACTAGTGTCTCCCACTCATCGGCCATAATAGCTGGCTCGATTATAGGACGTGTGTCAATCATATTAGTTTTGTCGCACAGTGAGATCGAGTCCTGGCTGCGGTACTATTTCGTACGCACCAGTTTTTGGCCACAAAACAAACCCAACGACTACGGCAAGAATCCCAATGGCAATAAGTACTACTACTGCCTGCCTGGGGTCTTTTGCGAGTCCTAGTTTTAGGACAATTTTTGTAATCCACGACTGTCGTGGTCCGCGAGGACCTGAGCCGTAGTTCATTCCAGGTTCATCAAAAGTAACTTTATTATTTGGCATATCTTAATAGTAGCATTCGTGCGGCAGCTTTATTGACTATATGTGTATAGCACTGTCAATTTTTTCAATACGTCGTACGTGACGTTCTTCTTGTGGAAAATCTGTTGCAAGCCATARCTGTACTGCTTCCTTTGCTTCTTTACTGGTTACAAACCGRGCGCCAATACTAAGTACATTAGCGTCATTATGCTCTCGTGATAGTTTTACTATATCGAGATCACCTCCGTAATACACAGTAGCTCGAATGTTTGCAATTCGATTGGCTACCATTGCTTCTCCCTGTCCTGAGCCTCCTAGAATAATTGCTCGTGACTCCTTTTCATTACTCACTGCTTGTGCAGCTGGTGTCACAAAATCAGGATAATCATCAGCAGCATCGAACGAACTGGCACCAAAATCATGTACTTCATAATGAAGTTCATCACGCACAAAGGTAATCAACTCTTCTTTGAGTTCAAACCCAGCGTGGTCTGTTGCAAAATAGATTTTCATATTTAAATATGAGATCCTGACTTAGCAACATGATCAACCAGTGACTGTGCATACCCTACTTCGTTGTCGTACCAGGCAAGRACTTTTACCAAGTTACCTCCTACTACCCGTGTCATACTTAAATCTGCAATTGAAGCGTGAGTATCTCCGATTATATCCGTTGAAACTAATGGTTCATTAGTTACTGTAAACACRCTACTCCATCGCACATTTCCTGCAGCGTTCGTGAGTACTTCGTTTATTTCTTCAATACTAGTGTCGCGCTTGGCAATAAAAGTAATATCTGCGATAGARCCACTTGGTACAGGTACCCGTATTGCGATCCCATCAAATTTATCTTTCAGTTGTTCATGTGCCTGTGTAGTAGCTTTTGCCGCACCAGTTGTAGTCGGTATCATATTAACCGCAGCAGCACGTCCACGTCGCGGATCTCCYTTYGAGGGTCCGTCGACTGTACGTTGTGTGGCTGTGTATCCATGAATAGTGTTAAGCATCGCTTTTTCAATACCTATTGATTCATCTAAGATGCCAATTACTGGACTTCCGGCGTTCGTGGTACAGGATGCATTGGAGCTTACCTGACAATTAGTAAGAGCGTCTTCGTTTACTCCCATAAGTACAGTGGCGCCAACGACACCAGCTTCTTCAGGATCATCTTTTAATGGCGCAGAAACTACTACACGTTTTGCACCTGCAGCTAAGTGTACCTTTGCTTTTTCATAGCTGGTAAAAATTCCAGTTGATTCAACTACGATATCAATATCTAAATCACTCCAAGGTAAGTTTTKAGGTTCRCGTTCTTGTAAAAATTTAACTCKRYTAAATTGATTCACGATATCRTCATCCGTTTTTCCATACACAGAATCGTACCTAAGTAGATACTCAAGGTTCTCTTTATCTCCAAGGTCGTTAATCGCGACTATTTCTAAATCATCACGTCCAGATGCAAGCTTAAAAAAAGCTCGTCCAATTCTTCCAAAACCATTTATTGCTACTTTAGTCATACTATAATTTTTATTATTTCCCTATATTCTAACACTGTTTACTCTGTATTATTTTTCTTTGCAGAGATAAGTTTAGTTATTTACATTATAAAAAGCATGTTCACTATGTCTCAAATATATTGTGATACTATGCGAGCAACCTATGCTGTCCTCTACAAAAATGAATATCTCGTTCCACTGGCTATTGGCCGTATATGCCATTGTACCTATTCTTTTGGGAATAGTTTTAATTGATATATTTGTACTAGACAGGATCCTACAGCCATACACATCGGTGACATTAGTAACTGCTTTTCTCTATCTTCTTTTCTTT
Source organism: Candidatus Kaiserbacteria bacterium (assembly GCA_002401925.1). GTDB lineage: Bacteria > Patescibacteriota > Minisyncoccia > Phycocordibacterales > UBA2100 > UBA2100. Next base: position 10,607 of record NVUN01000002.1, on the reverse strand, counting down.
GAAYTCCCTCATRTKTTTGCCAGCTTCTTCAGCTTTGCAGATAAGGAATACCTACRCTTCTACAAAAAGAAACTACTCCATGTYCTMCCTATTATTCTGGTTGTCGGACTTGTAGTTACCTATATTAATCTGAACCTTGGAATTGTATTAATGGTTGCGGCTACTCTGTATCACGTKGTTATGCAGCAAACAGGTATTGCTACAATGATTATTGGTGTAAAGCATGTTCTCTACACACCCTGGAGCTTATCAGCCGTTACTCTCGCCATTTCAATCCAACTATACTTACTAGAATTCAATTTTATTACCAATCTACCCCCGAGTTACGTAACTATCTTTTTTACTGCAATCCTTATTTTATTTTTAGTCCTGAGTAGTATTATTTATTTGCAGACAAAGAAAGGTATCGGTCGAAAATATCTTGTAGCAACAATTTTTATGCTTCTGTCTGGAGTTCTCTTTTTCTTGCTTGGCTACGTCTTTTTTTCTATTTTCGTCCTACGCTTTACGCATGATATCACTGCCTTTATTTTCTACATCACCCACGATACTAACCGTAATGCTGATAGTATGAAGAATAATATCTACAAAGTTTTAGCTCCATTAAAAATCCCAATCATCATACTGCTCCCCGTACTTGGCATGCTCTTCGCATATACAATACGTTACGAACTGAACATCTATACAGGAATCGTATATGCAGGAATACTCATCAGCTTTCCTCATTACTATATCGAAAGCTTCATGTGGAAGCGCGAGTCACTACACCGCAAGCAGTTAGCTTTTACACAGTGAGTGTAGACCTCTTTCTATTCCACTTGATTCAGCACATCCAAGAAAGATTTCGCTGGTAGGTAGTCAGATTTTAACTCAAGACTCTTAGTAAGGACGACTCGAGCTCCTGCTTCATCTTTACCAAGATAGTAGAGTAATTGAGCTTTCCGTAGCAGAACAAGTGGATCTTTTGGTGCCAGTTCAATTGCCCTATCATAACTATCAAGACTCTTTTCGAAAGTATCGTCTGCACCCATAAGCGAGAGTTGCGTGTGCACATTTCCTAACACCATCCAGTTACGATAATCATACTTGTTTATAGTTACTGCTCGCTCTGCATTCAATAGCATTCCTGATGCTAACTCTAAAGAAAGATCTTCTGGAGGTGTTTCACTCTCTTCAAAAATATCTTGCAAATGTTTRCGTTGYAGTTCTGCTAGAAATCGRTAACAAACTGCATTACCAATATTTTTTGTAGTGCATTGTGTCCCAGAAATTGCCGCTGCCACGTCACCTGACTTATTGAAAGTTACTAAATCACTTTCGAAAGAAAAGACGTCGTATATTTTTGTTGTCACAAAGAAAGCACTTCCTGCAATAACTAACAGCATCAAAAGTGCTACAACCCTACGTACAAGTACTGGTACTTTAATAACCTTCTTCCTATCTGTGATGAAGCTTAATATACCAATAAAGATAAAGAGAAGGGTTAAGTTCGCAACGCTTTCTATCTGAAGGATGAATAGTATGTAACCATACAAACTAGCAGCAAAAGCTGTTACGACAACGTACAACTTCTCTTTTTGCAAAACATATCGTGCCACACCACTTATTCCGGCATAGAGAATGGCAGCGAATAGGAAAAGGAACGCGAATCCACCAAGAATACCTAGCGTGATAAATAATGTTGGTACATCACCAAATCCATTTCTAAAATTTATATTCCAAAGTGGAGTATCGTTTATGGCAAGTGGTTTGTATTTGTGCCAATCATACAAGAAAGTCGCGGGTCCACTTCCTARTAATGAGCGTACAGGATTATCTAAAATAGAATCTTGTGCAATGATTCGTGTCACTTGGAATGACGGTCGTATTTCGACTGGTTGAGTTGTCTGTACAATTGGCACTGCAGGGAAGAAAAAGGAGCCAAGAAGTACTATTGCAAAGAATCCTGACAGGTACGGTGGGACTCCCTCTTCTGATTTTCTTTTTGCATACAACTTTACAAGTAAGATCAGGAGTAAAGATACAAAAATAGCCACCTGAATTATTCTGTCATTTCCTAAAAGAATACCAAAAGAGGCCACAAAAATGACCACGTAATTATATATTGTGTGTTTTTGGAATTCTCCGAAAGCGACACCCAACAGGAGAATAAGTCCTGAGAATACAGCAAAATCAAACATATCGAACACGACACTCTGTGTATCAAGTACAGCCATTGTAAATACAATTGGTGTRAAGATTAGAAAAGTAATTCGAAGTATGGAATAAAATGTCTGGAGGAACTTTATATTGGGGAAAGATATTAAACTAACAAAATAGACTACGAACAATGACAAAAATGAGATCACAGTTCCCACTTCCATACCAAATCCAAATATAGATTGCTCAGGAGATAGCGAGAAGAATGCAGAGAAGAATATTACTATGAGCGTCAGAAAAATTGAAAAGGATATCAAAGAATAAGAAACAGTATGTTTTTCTTTACTTACAAAAAAGATTGTCCCTATCATAGCTAGAATTAGAGCTCCTGCAGACAATATACCAGAGCGGATTAATTCATCTGAACGACCAAAAGCCGTGGGAATCACCAGCAACACAACAGTAAGAACTGTTAGGGATACCCAAGAAATTAACTGAATGAGAAAAGAAGACATGAAGAAATTATACCTCAAAATGGTAGGATGACCTTATGAGAACTGCCATTATAGCTTTCACAGGAATAGCATTAGGGGTTGTTCTCGCAATGTCTTCACCTTACGTTTCTACAGCGAGGGACCAACATACAAATCAATTTTATAAATATTTTGATAGGCCAGCAATTATGTCTATTGGAAAGATAAAGGTCATCGATGCCAATTATGTTACCATTTCTGTTGGAGATACAATGACTCATCGAAAGATATTATTCACCCCCTATACGAAGGTTACTGCTGATATTCATAAAAAAATTGATGCCCGCACATTAGTAAAACATCAACTCAAAGAACTCATCGACACAGTCGTGCTCATGAAATATATAGAAATACCAAATGGTTTACTTCTAATAGAAATTACTGCTCTTACTCCACTCCTATGAAAAAATACACAATCGCAATAAATAGTTTTGTTTTTACAATATCACTCCTGATAGGTATTGGCACTGTGTACATGGTGATTCAACCAGTCTCGATTACTGCTTCAGTAAATGGAGCCAGTTATATGAGTGTGATAGGAAATGTAAAAGAAATAACTGATGATGCTTATTTATTCGAGTATCTATACGAAGGGAAAAAATGGCTAATATCTATACAGATAAACGACCAAACTATTTTCCGATCTTCAAGGCTAACTGTAAAAGATTCCGTTGTTTATGGTAGAACATTAACCCTAATCACTCGAAATGACATCGAAGTTGGTACGCGGGTTATTGTAGATTGGATTGCAGTTAGTGGTGAAGGTTACATTGCAATAGATATAACCAAGACGGACATTACTAACATGGACCAATCTGGAATNTTTTCATTTCACAAAATAGTATTACGAGGTACAAGAGAAAAATATCCATGATCCTCTTCTGTATTTCTTTATTCGGAGCACCCCGTGTTTTCGTTTACTACAAAAGTAAGAGATGTAGGAACTGTGATGTAATTCTTATTTCAACTGATACACTTGATGTATGACAATACTATATCCGTTAGTGAGTGGCTTGCTTGGAGGCCTTGCCATAGCACTACCTTCAGTATGGTTTCTTTCATTCATTGCTTTAGGAATATTTTTCTACGGACTCTGGTTCAAAATAAACACTGGTAAAAAAGCTTTCTGGAGTGGCGCCTTCTTTGGTTTTGCGACTACAGGAGCAAGTATATGGTGGCTTTGGGACGCGCTACCACTTGCTTGGACCTCAATAAACAACTCTCTTTTAGAGTGGTTTGTTGTGTTAATAATATGGACCTTCGTGTCGACCACCATCTCTATTGCACCCGCTCTTTTTGCATTGGCTCTATGGAAAATTCGTAAGATCACTTTTTGGTTGCCGATACTTGCCTCCTTTGGTTGGGTTGTACAAGAAATGGTTCGAGGGTGGCTGTTTTATATTGCGACACTAGGAAAGCAGTCCCTCTTCGGCTCACACTTCTCCATTAGTGACATGGGATATACTCTCGCCGAAAGTCATTACCTCTTACAACTTGCCGAAAACGTCGGCATATACGGACTTAGCTTCACCGTAGCACTCGTTGCGAGCACATTGGCACTGGTGACTTACAGTCTTCTGCACAAAAAAATATATGTACAGTCTCTCATTTTTATAAGTATTACGATCTTTATTCTTTCCATACCTGCCTGGCACACCTACACATTTACTAGTGACAAAACAATACGCTTTTCTCTTATAGCCACCTATATTCCTGTTCCATATAAAGTAAGCCCAGAAGTAATCTACAAAGAAAAACTTGAAGAAATTGCGCGTAGCGGAATTTCACCAGATGTTATTGTGCTTCCTGAAGGTAACGGACTTGTAAAAATATACCCTGATAAAAAAGTTCTAGAAAATGAATTACAAAAGCTCTTCAAAGATAAGGAAGTACTTATAATAAGCTCGAGTTACACACCTGACCGTACAGGAGAAATGCACTCATTACTATATTACTACAGCACCACTCGCGGTATCATAGCGACTTACGAAAAAATGTTCCTGATGGCTCAAGGAGAATATGCTCCATATGTACCAACTTTTTTGCTTAGAATACTCAATAACAAAGTAGTAAATGATCATTTTAATAGCGTTGGAGGAACATTAGTGCGCGGTTCTGGAGTCGTCAGTGTTCCCTATAAAGACGTAACGATTGGTAGTTTATTATGCTCTGAGATACTCTCTCCTAGTTTATATCGTGACTTGGTGACCAAACAAAACGCAAACATTCTGGTTAATCTTTCACATACTTCTTGGTTTGGAGGATCAAAAACATTATTCGCAAAGGTACAACAGATGGCAAAAGTACATGCTGTACAAAACAGAACCTATTTCGTACAAGCTTCTAATGGATTCCCTTCTTTTGTTTTAAGTCCAACTGGTGAAGTAGTTATAACAACGGAGCTAGAAGAATCGACGATTATTACTATTGATATTCCTATTCAGTCGAAGTAGTTGTTGCCACTTCTTCAGTAATATCTGGAGTAACTACTGGTTCTTCAATAACAGATTCTGTGCTTGTTGCTGTAGGTTCTTCAATTACTGGAACCTCTTCGGGTTCAGTAGTAGGCTCTTCTACTGTCGGAGTTGTTGTTGCTTGCTCTACGACTACTGGGGTCGTTGTTGCTGTCTGTTCTGGTGTCGTGGTGGCAGTTTGCTCTTCCTCAATAGGAACTTCTACTGTCGTAGTTGTTGTAGCTGTTACGGGAGGTGTGGTTGTGGCAGTATCTGTTTCATTCTCTTCCACTACTACTGCAGGATCAAAAATCTCTACAATACGATTAGCGGTTGATGTATTACCTACCTGATCTTGTGCTCCATACGTAATGGTATACGTAGTAGTAGTTGCTGTATCAAGATCTACAGTCTGCACCTCTACCCCATTAACAAATATCTTGTATCCCAGTGTTCCCTGCTTATTATCGGAAACAAATGCACCAAGATCAGAATACTGAGTATTGAGCGCTATACGTGCTGGATTATTACCTAATATCGATATTGTTGGAGCTTCAGTATCTACTGGGTCTCCGACAACTACAGCAGTTGTACCATTATCAGGCTCAGGCTCAGGGTCTGAACTTGAACTAGCTATGTCTGCAGCAACGCTCTGAGTCGTTGGGTTGGGCTGGGGGTTAGCTACAATATGGTCAGGATACGGCTGTGAGGGTTCCTCATCAACAACCTCTTGGTAACCTGCAAATACTTCCGTCTTCTCATCCAAGAATTTACCTACCAAACCAGTATATACAGTAGCAACGACTTTCTGTGATTCCCCTATTTCTCTCTCTATTTCTTGTGTTTCCTTCAGACGAACGAACTCCTGATCGCGCACTTGCGAAAGCTCTCTACTTGCATGAGTTCCTAAGTCCTTTCCTTCGATAGCAGATTTACCTACCTGTAATACTCGCTCCTTAATGACGTCACGCCACAATGCATCTACCACATCAATGGTATTAAGGAGATACGTGACGTAATAAAATTCATCGTCTTCGGTAACACCTGTAATCTCAATACGTACCGAATAGTTTTCAAGGTCAGCAGTAATAATACGAGAGTTATCCATTGAGCGGAGCACCTGAGTTGAATTAAGTACGGTATCACGCACCTCTTCGCTCGAAGCAAATGCTACTCCAGAGCCTAGAAAAAGCACCCCCATGAGTATTGGGATAGCGTTGTTATATTGAACGAAATGTAAAAATTTGTGTGACATACTTAAAAATCATTAAATAACCATAGGGCAAACGATGATGGCGCCGTGTACGCTACAGATAGATATGGATCTAGGGATGTGCCAGTTTCTTCAGATGTGTTTATAGTCATAGAGTTACCTAGACCCCCTGATATTGACGAATCAGCCATGTCATGACCCTCTCGTAACCCAAAGCAAGAAATACCATTGGAACTACTGCAATTGCTTGATTCACCTGCTTTTTTAATCCATCCCATCCCAGTACTGTTCAACACAAAAGTAACGGTACCTGTAGCCATCCCTGTTAGATCTTTGCGTTCTCCTGAGTCTATACCTTCAGTGGCAGATATATTGTCAAAGTCATCCAATTCAAGTGTTGTGTGTGTCGCCTGGCTGGTTTGCACGACAGTAATATAATCGAGTCCATCATTATCAAAATCTGATAAATTAGTTGCATTCACCACCAAGCTGGCTGAAGATATAGTAGCGGCGCTCGATATAGACGAAGTATCGAAAGGTAAAAACATTCTACCAACAGTATAAGTGATACTCTTAAAATTGGAAAAAAAACTATTCACTACTGTTGTTACACCTGTGGGGTATACGATAGTTCCCGTTGTTGCACTTTGTGCTGCAGACCAAGTGCTCTGCTGACTGTTTACATGTCCATCTCCTGCAGCTGCATATATATCCACTGCTTGCGCAACATCACCTAAGATCCATGACAAAAAACTCCTTTTTGTCTTTTCCTTGAAAACATCTTTTGGTGCCTCATCATGTTCAATGTAGTACCAAACATTATCTCGCTGAATAAACGTCTGTTGTGCGTAGCTTACAACCTCCATCATCAGCTCCTCATTTTCTTCTCCCTCATTTTTAGTACCCACGTGTCGAGTAAAGGATGCGTCAGTACGTAGACTCACCACCTCGTCTTCTGCAAGTTTTTCAGGTAATACTTCTCCTAAGTACGCATAGTTAACAACACTTCCAAATACATCTTCTTGTACCTGATAATCAAGAATTGTGCGTTCTGCAATGACTGAATAGTCTTCARCRMCTATACTGAAATTYTTAGGYTGTGTCGAAACATACCAAGTCGCCACTGTAATAATCATTAGAGCAACGATGAAGAGAGTGATATTTATCAGTGTATCTTTCATATGGTAAGTATACTAGAAGTTAGGTGTCTGGGCACCAAACACGGTTAATGTACCTGTCTTACTTGTCGCCAAGAAACTCCACACATCACATTTTGCAGCTGTGGTTGTTTGCGTTGGAGCTGARCCTCCTGTCCAACTAATTGATGTTCCCCAAGTGATAGTTCCTGCGGTTGACCCTGCTGGACTACAAGTTATCAGGCTAAGTTTTTGTCCCGCAATGTATCCACTAAAGTTAAGTGTCGCAGCTGAAGTGGTAAGGCGGATAAGTTGTGTGTTACCGTCACGCCAGTCAACTGCAATAGTTCCTGTTGTAGTAAGAAGTTTTTCTTCCACAACGATGGCACTACCCGCTGCAAGAGCAAGGCTTGTGTATGGTGTTGAGGTACCAATTCCAATCGCTGTTTCTACAATTATATTTCCAGTTCCTGAAGGTGCTCCTGAAGGACACGAACCACCTGAACATACCCAGAGGTTTTCGTCGTTAAATCGAACATCGCCACCCTGTGCATCGATGATAAGATCACCTGAAGAATTTACCTGGAAGTATGCATATCGTGTTGCATCGTATGAAATCGCAAACTGTGAATCAGAGACTGTTTCGAACACTTCAAGAGTCTTAACAGGATCGGTAACACCGATACCAACGTTGCCCGTAGTGTAATAAATATCACTTCCTGCAGTTGTCCATTGTGATGAACCTCCACCGACAGCAGAACCATTGAAGTAGAGTGAGCCACTTTGGTTATACAATGCGTTGGTAGTTGTTGCTGGTGTGCTTGATGCCAAATTAATACCACCAAAGACAGCAAGTGTTCCTGAGATAAGTGCATCAGTACCAACATTCAATCCACCGCCAACATTCAAGTTATTACCAATAGTTGCATTCACGGTTGCATTGAAGTTATCGGTTTCTAGTGCTCCTGCAAAGAGTGATGAGAATTCTGAACCACTGATATCGATAATACGGAGAGCACTAGAAAAGAGTGAAGTAACATACGCATACTTACCAGCGATTACGATACTCCGTAATCCATCTAAGTTCGTTGCATCTTTCAGACCTCCTACAATGACTGGTGCTGTCGAGCTTGAAATGTCGATAATGCGGATAGAATCGTCATTGAAAGTTGCAACATACGCATATTTACCGGCGACTACAACGTCTCGTGGCCTCTCCAAGTCAGTTGCGTCTTTTACACTACCGACAATAACCGGTGTTGTTGGGTCGGAGACGTCAATAATTTGGAGAGAATCGTCAGCATAAGCAGTCACATACGCATATTTGCCCACAACTTCGATACCATATGGTGCATTCAAATTCGTTGCATCTTTTACACCTCCTACAATACTTGGTGATGTTGGATCTGAAATGTCGATAATGCGGAGAGAGTCATCAGTTATTGCAGTTACATATGCATAATTACCAACAACTGCCACATCACTTATTCCATCCAAGTTCGTTCCGTCTATTACACTACCGATAATAACGGGTGCTGTTGGGTCTGAGACGTCAATAATTTGGAGAGAGTCGTTACCTGATGCAGCCACATACGCATGCTTACCTACAACTGCTATATCCTGCACTCCACTCAAGTTCGTTGCGTCTTTTAGACTACCCACGATACTTGGTGATGTTGGGTCTGAGACATCAATAATCTGGAAGGACTGGTCGATAGTAGATGCAACATATGCATATTTACCAACAACGGTCACATACTGTAGTAGATTCAAGTTCGTTGCGTCTTGTATACTACCGACAACATTTGGTGACGTTGGATCTGAGATGTCGATAATTTCAAGGGAATCGCCATTCTGTGTAGATACATATGCATAATTACCCACGACTTCGACACCGAACGGTACATTCAAAGTAACACTACCGACGATACTTAGGTTACTTGGATAATTAGCTGAAATACCGCCTCCTACAACAGTAAGTTTATCAGTCAATGTTGTTGTACCGATACCTACATTACCTGCAGAGTTTATTACAAAGTAATCACCGCCTTGATCTCCATCACTGTTCACTTCGAAGATATTATCTGTCTGTCCACTAATACCGGTAAGTGCAAGTGATACCTTATCTGTTGAGAGTGAACTGATGTTCATGCGAGCACCTAGGTCAGCTGAACCTCCTACTAATGTCCTCCCACCAGCGGCGTTAAATCTCACCACTCCAGCACCGCCAATTCCAACATCAAACCAATTTGATCCATTAGATGCTTCAACTACAAACGATGGAGTACCTGTACCTCCCACTGTTAGGCGTGCTTCAGGAGTAGTAGTACCAATACCAACATTACCAGAAGATTCAATACGCAAAGCCTCCGCAGAAGTACCGCTTGAAGTGGTGAAGAACTGCAAGATACCACTCGTTGAGTTCGCACCTCGTGCTCCTTCAATTTTTGCTAATAATGTATTAGCGTAGAATGTTTCATAAAATTCTAGACCTCCCATCTTGTCGTAATTGCTTCCTCCGGCATCTTGGCTAAATCGGATCACTGGTCCGTCTCCGGTAAGTTCMAGAGCAGTYTGTGGAGTRCTSGTTCCAATACCAACATTACCGCTACTTACATCAGCAAATAGTGCCGGCTTAASTGATGTTCCAATACGTAGGTCACCCCATACGTCCAAGACTGCTGATGGTGTAGTGGTTCCGATTCCGACGTTTCCTGCGGAGTCAATTCTGAAACGTTCCGTGTTATTAGTACTTAATATTACTGGGTGCGCTCCTGTTGTTTGGATACTGAGTGAATTATATGTGTTTGATAACACAAGTGCATTTCCAGTACCTAGACCAAGGTAACCAGCAGTACCTGCATCGTCCTGTGTTCTAAACTTTAAGTCACTATCAGTTTTAAGGTATAGATCTCCTCCTGCAATATGAAGTGCACCTTGTGGACTCGCCGTCCCCACACCAACCCGATTAGTACTCGAATCAATCACCAAAGTGTTTGAGTCAAAGTTTAAGTCAGCTGAGTTAGTATCGAGGTCGAAGGTTGTTGTTGCATCAACGACGAGTGTGTCTGAGAGTTGTGCRAAGTTCAGTGAGTCRTTCACGATGTCGAKGGTCACTGCWGCACTTTCACTT
>NVUN01000001.1 GCA_002401925.1 Candidatus Kaiserbacteria bacterium | reverse complement strand
GCGAGTACATACTTCTTACGTCGTTCTTGCTTTGCATTTTTCTTCCTAATTCAATTAAAGCAATTTTTTTATCAAATAGAAAGGGCGACTCATAGAGTCGCCCTTTTAGATTAATGAACAGTATCGTTTGCGCCGGCACTTTTTACAGACCATTCGCCTGATTTGATGGTCACGCTTCTTGTGAAAGTTGTGCCTTCAATCGAAGCAGTCAGCTCTAGCTCATTGCAGTCCAGCTCTTTTACCGTAATTTGGCCAACTAATTCGTAACGTTCAATTTCTGAACCACACAGTTCCAATATCATTGTAGAGAGCTGTCCGATCGCTTTATTGGATAATTCTAAATCGATGTATTTCATTTAATGAAATCTCCTTTCTAAAATCACGAAAATCTGCAATTACTATGCCACAGAGAGGAGTAAACGTAAACATATTTGGTAAAATGCTCGTAACAAAGTACAATCACGCTATATGGGATTTTTATGGAAACCAAAACTCGGTATTGATCTAGGAACTACTTACACTCTTATCTTTGTTCCTGGAAAGGGTGTAGTACTACGTGAGCCATCAGTAGTGGCTGTTTCTGAACAAGAAAACAGAATTCTTGCAGTGGGAGACGAGGCGAAGGAAATGATTGGGCGTACACCAGATGACATCGTGGCGTATAGACCAATGAAAGATGGAGTCATCGCTGACTACCGTGTTACTGAGGCCATGCTTCGCTACTACATGCGTAAGGCTACTAGCTGGTGGAGTATATTTCGTCCTGACGTCATGATCTCAGTTCCTGCTGGAGTTACTTCAGCTGAGCGCCGTGCTGTTATAGAAGCTGCTATAAAGGCAGGAGCAAAAACGGCACAGGTAGTTAAAGAACCTATTCTTGCAGCTATTGGTGCAGGTATACCAATTCACGAAGCACAGGGAAATATGATTGTTGATATTGGCGGTGGAACCACTGACGTTGCTGTGATCTCTCTCGGAGGTATTGTTGCATCTACATCAGTAAAGTGTGCTGGTAATCGCATCGATGAGGCTATTACTGCACACATCAAAAAAACATTTAACCTCGCTATTGGCGATAAGACCGCAGAGGATGTAAAAATGCAAATCGGTTCTGCCATTCCACTTGAAGACGAACTAGTCATGACAGTAAAAGGGCGAGATTACCTTACTGGACTTCCACGTTCAGTTGAGCTTAGTACTAACGAGGTTGTAAAAGCCATCGGACGCGAACTACGAGAAATTGTTAAGGCAATTAGAGATGTACTTCAAGAAACACCACCAGAGTTGGCAGCTGATATTATCGACAACGGTATTACTATGTCAGGAGGATCAAGCCAGTTGCGTAACCTACCTGAGCTCGTGTATCGCCGGACTGGAGTAAAGGCAACACTTGCCGATGACGCACTATATAGTGTGGCCAAGGGGACAGGTATTGCACTGCAGCACCTTGATGTATACAAGAAGGCTATTATCTCTAAACACTAATGACTATGGAGCACCTTCAGGTGATAGATACTGCAAATTTACATCACGCATATATTATTGAAGATGATGCAGGGGTGTTTGATGCTGTGCGGCAAAAACTAACTACTGCACACAATACTGCTGAGATACATGTACGTAAATTTGATTCATTAGGAATAGACGACAGTAGGGAATTAGTGCACTTGGCGAATATGCGCTCACTCGGAAGGCAGCTTTTTATCTGTCATGTGGGATCTTGCACGAGGGAAGCACAGAATGCATTACTAAAGCTTTTTGAGGAGCCTCCAGAACGTACTCACTTTTTCCTAGTACTTGCAGATGTGCGTAATATTTTACCGACTCTGCGTTCGCGAGTTTGGTTTATTGATGCAAAAAATAATACGACGTCTGACGAAGGTATTGCTTTCCTGGCAGCGACACCCGCGCAGAGAATTGCTCTACTTGAGTCAATTATTAAGGAGAGAGATGTGCGTGCTGCCGAAGTACTCTTACAAAGTATTGAGACGCAGCTCTACACAACAGGTGTGCATCGTACTCATCCACAAGTGGTAGCTCATATTATTGATGCACGCCGTGTACTGCGAGACAAAGGTGCTTCATTGAAGGTCTTGCTTGAGAGTGTTGCAGTGACATTACCCACTCTTTAATACGCAATTTAGAAATAATACGATATACTTACATTATGTACGATTTTAAAACATTACAACAAAAAATATCAGAGGGTGAAGATTGGTTACGTAAAGAATATCAAGGGCTACGTACTGGACGTGCCACACCGACGCTTCTCGATTCAATTCAGATTGAAAGTTATGGTTCTCGGATACCACTTAATCAAGCGGCCAACATTGGTGTAGAAGACGCACGTACGCTTCGTGTTACTCCATGGGATGCCAGTCAGGTAAAAGATATAGAAAAGGCTATTACTAACGCAAACTTTGGCGTAGGTATTTCGACAGATGATAAAGGAGTACGTGTTTCGTTCCCTGAACTTACCACTGAACGTCGTACCTCACTTATTAAAATCGGAAAGGAAAAACTTGAAGATGCACGACAAAGTCTTCGCGGATATCGTGAAGAAGCATGGGGAGATATCCAGACAAAGGAAAAAAACGGTGAGATGAGCGAAGATGATAAATTTGGTAGTAAAGACGAACTACAGAAACTTATCGACGCAGGAAACTCAACACTCGAAGATCTTTTCAAAAAAAAGGAAGAGGAGATAAGCCAATAATATCAATCTTAAATACTGCTAAATTTTATGTCATTTATTCTTTTTTTCGTAGTACTTATAGTCCTTATCATTGTTCATGAACTTGGTCACTTTCTGGTGGCAAAATTCTTTGGTATTAAGGTAGAGGAATTTGGTGTTGGATACCCACCACGAGCATTAGCACTCGGAACATGGGGAGGAACAACCTATACACTGAACTGGTTACCATTCGGTGGGTTTGTACGTATCTTTGGTGAGAGCCACGACTACGACTATACTCCGGAAGAGAGAAAACAGGCATTTATATATAAGTCGCGATGGGCGCAGGCTGCAGTATTGCTTGCTGGTATACTTTTCAACATTTTGTTTGCGTGGTTCTTGTTTAGTGCAACTCTCATGATGGGTGCACCAACCGCAATTGATGAGTCCGAAGCAGTCGGGCTTGATGCACGTCTTATTGTGAGTTCAGTTGTTGCAGGTTCTCCTGCAAACGCTATTGGACTTATCGCCGGCGATGAGATTGTGGGACTGCGAACTACAGATCAAGAGTTAACTGAGTTACTACCAAGTGTTGCTGCAACATTCATTAGTGAGAGAGGTGGCCAAACAATGACACTCTCATATATACGAGATAGAGAGACTCAAGAAGTTGAAGAGGTTAGTCTCACGCCAGCACATGGAGTACTTGCTGATAGTCCAGGAACACCAGCTGTAGGTATTGCCATGGCACTTGTTGCGAACAGGTCTCTGTCGTTACCTCAAGCGATTTGGCAGGGTGCAGTAAGTACACTCACCGCATTACAAACAGTAGGTTCAGGATTAGCTAACTTTCTTATATCTATAGTCACCGGATCCGCACAGTGGGATCAGGTTGCCGGCCCTATTGGTATCGCTGGGTTAGTTGGAGACGCTTCTTCAGTAGGGCTAGTGTATCTCATGTACTTTACCGCTTTCATATCAATCAACCTCGCAGTAATTAATCTTATTCCACTTCCGGCACTGGATGGTGGACGTCTCTTGTTTGTTGCTATTGAGGCTATTATACGGCGTCCTATCAGCCCTAAGATCTCTACAGCCTTCAATGTTATTGGATTTACACTACTTATCGTATTAATGGTCATTGTCACGTATCACGATATTGCACGTATTTTCTCGTAGAGCTATTTTATTCCCAAAAAAATCAATCTATACCACTGTATCTAAACTTGCGCCACTCAAGCCTTGTTTGTTATTATGTTGCACATGAACACTACACTTCGTCAAAGCAACCTATTTACTAAGACACGCAAAGAGGCTCCGAGTGATGAAGTATCTAAAAATGCACAACTACTTATTCAAGGTGGTTATATACACAAAGAGATGGCGGGAGTATATGCATACCTACCATTAGGAATTCGTGTAATCGAAAAAATTAAAAATATAGTACGAGAGGAGATGAATGTTCTCGGTGGGCAAGAGCTCATCATGACGACACTTCAGCGCAAAGAACTTTGGGCGAAAACAAACCGATGGGAGGATAAGGAAGTTGATGTGTGGTTTAAATCAAAACTACATGCAGGCGGTGAAGTTGGCTTTGGTTGGTCACATGAAGAGCCTATTGCGAACATGATGCGTAACTACATCTCAAGCTTTCGAGATCTACCTACATACGTATATCAATTCCAAACCAAACTGCGTAATGAGTTACGCGCAAAGAGTGGGATTATGCGCGGACGGGAATTTATCATGAAGGATATGTATTCGTTTTCAAGTGATAAAGAAGAGCATGATGAATTTTATAGCAAAACAATTGAAGCGTACAAGCGAATATTTAAGCGCATTGGTATAGGGGAGGATACATTTGTTACTTTTGCTGATGGTGGTTCTTTCACAAAGTTTAGTCATGAGTTCCAAACGATCGTAGAAACTGGGGAAGATGTGATCTATATTAATCGTGAGAAAAATATCGCCATAAATGAAGAGGTGCTTAACGATGAAACTCTCAAAGAGTTAGGAGTTACCAGAGACGAACTTGAAAAAGTGAACACAGCTGAGGTAGGTAATATATTTAACTTTGGTACTGGCAAATGTGCAGAGCTTGGAGTTGAATACAAAAACGAAGAAGGGAAGAAGATACCTGTATGGTTAGGTTCGTATGGTATTGGTATCACTCGTCTCATGGGTGTGCTCGTAGAAAAGTTTTCTGATGAAAAGGGAATTGTGTGGAATGAAGCAGTTGCGCCATTCGAATATCACCTTATCGTGCTCGATAATGGTAATGAAGAGGTGCGTGCAGACGCAGAACGCCTCTTTGCTTCTATGGAGACACGCGACATATCAGTGCTTTATGATGATCGTGATGTTCGTGCTGGACAGAAATTTGCAGATGCCGACCTGATTGGTATTCCAAAACGAATTATTGTGAGTGAAAAAACACTTGCCTCAGGGGAGTATGAAGTAGTGGCACGAGCAACTGGCGTATCAACTTTTGCACATGAGCAGGAGTTACTCAACGATTAATATGGAACAGCTACGTACATGGGTTAAAGAYATTATTACACGCGTTTACAGCTTTCTTTCTGATGATATCGGAATCGATCTAGGAACCGCGAACACGCTAGTCTATGTAAATGGGCGTGGAATTGTGATTAACGAACCATCAATGGTTGCTCTCAATCAAAAGACGGGACAGGTAGTTGCTGTCGGGGCTGATGCTAAGCGCATGCTGGGGCGTACACCGGCACACATTACTGCAGTGCAGCCTTTAGTAGACGGAGTTATTTCTGACTTTGAAGTGACTGAAGAAATGCTCAGCTACCTTATACGCAAAGCACAGAATGGTAAGGCGCGGCTCTTGGGTCCACGTATTGTTATTGGAGTGCCTTCAGGTATTACTTCAGTTGAGGTACGAGCGGTGCAGGATGCAGCACGTAATGCAGGAGCACGACAAGTCTATATTGTTGAAGAACCTATGGCAGCTGCAATTGGAATCAGGCTCCCTGTACGAGACCCTTCAGGGTCAATGGTTATTGATATTGGAGGAGGTACGACCGACATTGGKATTACRTCACTCGGAGGGTTRGTAAATGCAAAGAACGTTCGGATTGCGGGGGATAAGTTAGATGACGATATTATAAATTATATTCGAAGTGAATTTAAAATTCTTATCGGTCGCAAATCTGCAGAAGACCTAAAGATAGCAGTTGCATCAGTTTCAGAGTTAGACACACCACTTGAATCGACTGTACGTGGGCGTGACTTAGTTACCGGCTTACCGAGAGAAGTGATTATAACCGACGTCGATATTCGTGATGCTATCTCAGGGTCCATTGATCAGCTCGTTGATGCAGTTAAAGAAGTTATAGAAACAACACCACCGGAAGTACTTTCAGATGTAATGCGACGCGGTATCTATCTTGCTGGTGGCGGTGCTCTTATCCGTGGGCTTGCTGAATTACTGAGTGAAGAGCTGGGTGTACCAGTGTATGTGTCAGATGATCCACTCACAGCTGTAGTACGCGGCACAGGTATGATCTTAGAAGACCTCGATGCCTATAGAGAGGCACTTATCACACAAAGTCATGAACTTTCACCAACGGAATAATCGGCAAAGAGGTTTGGGTGGAAAGAGAATCTTTCTGGCTTTTATCGTGGTTGTAGTAGCACTTTTTGGACTTAATTATTTCTTTTCGGGAGTAGTTGCACAGGTTGCTCGTACACCATTAGTTGCCCTTGCGGGTACTACGAGCGCATTGAAAGATTCAGTGACTACAATGAGTAACGTGCGCGTACAGAAGATCACCTTACAGAAGGAGCAGGAGTTACTTAAAAAGAGAATTAGGGAACTTGAATTGTACGCTCTTAATAATTTGGTCCTTGTTTCAGAAAATGAAGAATTGAGACGACTCTTGGGAGACGGAGCGACTCAAATAAATAACGGGATCTTGGCACAAGTACTTTCTAGTGGTGGATTATATCCATATGGCACTATCCTCATTTCTCGGGGAGCCTTTGAGGTCGGTGCGTTAGTATATGGCGAGCAGAACATATTTTTGGGGACAGTTGCACAGGTAGATAAAAATACTGCAGTCGTACAGTTGGTGTCAGGGCTATCGAGCAAGACTGATGTGATAGTTGGTATATCACCGCGTGCGACACAGGCGACYATGTACGGGCGAGGTAAYGGGAACATGATTATTGAGGTGCCAAGAGATATTGATGTCCGCCTCGACGATCCTGTAGTGGTTGCGGGGGCTCTCACAACACTTGTCGGGTTTGTGGGCGACATAGAAGTACAATCGACTGATGCGTTTCAAATAGTTCGTGTACGCACACCACTTAATATAAAAACAGTACGATTTGTTCGCGTACACTAAGCAGCATGAAGTACTTCAAATTCTTTTTGATGGGTATGTGCGTTGCTGCGGTATTTGCTGGAGCATGGTGGCTCGTAATCATTAGTGGTGTTGGAGTCTTGGCTATACAACGTTCATATAGCATTCTTGCATTGGGAGTTTTGTTAGATATTTGGTTTAGTGTTTCGGGGGCATCATTTTTTTATATTGGATTCTATACGATACTATTTTTAGTCACCACCGTTGTTTTTGAATTTGTTCGAAGCAAGCTTTTATGGACCTCATAACATGTTTAGATTTAATAGGMACAGTTCACGGAGTAGGATGCACACCGAGATAGATCCCGATGAGGTGCTTCTTGATGCCTTTAACTTACCCGCATTTGATACCAATCAATTTGAAGGACGTGTTGAACGTTCTATTCAAGGAATAATACCAACGGTGCTTGGGATGTTCGCTATGGTTGTCTTCGTGATATTTCTTTTCCAGATATGGAACTTGCAGGTGACTAAAGGAAGTTCGATGGCGTTGCTATCACAGCAAAACAGACTTGATCACGAAATACTTTTTGCTGAGCGTGGTGTTATCTTCGATCGCTACAAGCGTGAACTCGCGTGGAATGTACCACCTCTTGAAGATGAGGATGGTTTTGTACTTGATACGTATTCTCTCCGAGCATATACCGAGAGATCAGGGCTTGCACATATACTTGGTTTTGTTGGGTATCCTGAAAAAGATAAAGATGGGTATTGGTGGCGTACTGAATATGTCGGAAAATCAGGTGTTGAGAGTAGCTTTGATGAGAGGCTTGCAGGGGAAAATGGTGTACGTATTATTGAAGTTGATGTCCGTAATGTTATACAGTCAGAGAACACTATCCGTCCACCTATTGATGGAGAGAATGCCTTTTTAAACATTGATGCTGACGTACAAGAGGCTTTGTTTACCGCAATAGCAGCAGGTGCTGATAGAGCAGGATTTAATGGAGGTGCCGGCGTTATCATGAATGTGCACACTGGCGAAGTCATAGCACTTACCAGTTACCCAGAATACTCTCCTCAGGTTATGACAGACGGAGTGGATAACGACAAGATAGCAGGATACACATTAGGAAAAGGGCAGGCATTTCTTAACCGCGCGGTGCTCGGTGAGTACACACCGGGGTCAATTGTAAAACCATATGTCGCATCAGCAGCACTGCAAGAGAAGTTGGTTACTCCTGTTACTTCATTCCTGTCGACGGGAGAGATACGTATTCCTAATCCATATTCTCCTGGTAATGACTCAGTCTTTCGTGACTGGAAAGCGCATGGATGGGTGAATGCAGTAGAGGCGCTCGCCGTGTCTTCAAATGTCTATTTTTATACTGTTGGAGGTGGGTTTGCTGATCAAAAAGGATTGGGAATTGAACGTCTCGCAGCCTATGCCGCGCGTTTTGGGTTAGGAGCAAAAACTGGCGTTGAGCTTGAGGCTGAGGGGAATGGAGTAGTACCTACTCCTGCATGGAAGGCAGAGATATTTGGGGAAGATAATCCATGGCGATTAGGAAACACATACCATACATCTATCGGACAGTTTGGGTTTTTAATGACACCAATTCAGGCGGTGAGATATATTGCCGCAGTCGCCAATGGCGGAAACTTAATTACACCTCGAATTTTTGAAGAATCAGTAGTTGAGAGTAGATCTATTGGTATAGACGACAAATATTTAAAGACTGTGCGTGAGGGTATTAAGCAAGGTGGGCTTCGTGGAACAGCATCTTCAGCGAATGTTCCGGGGATACAGTTAGCAGGTAAGACAGGAACTGCTCAGCTAGGAGTCAATAATGAATCAATGAACTCATGGGTTATAGGATATTGGCCTGCAGACGATCCTCAATTTGCATTTGCGGTAGTGTTGGAAAAAGCACCTGCAGGAACTCTACAGGGTGCAGCTCCGGCAATGCGTAGTTTTTTTGAGTGGTTAGTCGAAAAATACCCTGAATATGCAGCTGGTAGATACCCAGAAGTTGCCGTAGAGTAGCAAAAGTTTTGGTTTTTTAATTTCTCGAGTATAATAGCCCCACATGAATCAAGAACAAGAAAACGATAACCTACTAACACAGGAAAAATTTGAAGAACTTACCAACGAACTTAGTCACCTTAAAACAACACGTCGTCGCGAGATTGCTGAGCAGCTCGAGTACGCACGTTCACTCGGTGATTTATCAGAAAATGCTGAGTATCAAGAAGCTCGGGAACTACAAGGAGCAACTGAAGGAAGAATCAAGCAACTTGAAAGCATCTTGACGCAAGCTGAGGTGATAGACAAAGAAGCGAGCGCTCATGAAGTGCATGTTGGTTCAAAGGTTACCATCATCAAGCAGGGGGAAAAGGAGGAACGAGAATACGAAGTTGTTGGTTCCGTAGAGGCTAACATGCGCGATCGTAAGATCTCACATATGTCACCACTAGGAATGGCAATGGTAGGGAAGAAGAAAGGAGACGAATTTGAATTTGATACACCTAACGGATCAGTGAAGTACAAGATTGGTAGTATTTCTTAAGTTAGTTTATATAAAAAGAGCGTCTCACTGAGACGCTCTTTTTATATTTTGTTAAACTTTTCAGATTTGCTGTATGGCGGTTTTTAAGTAGAATACTAGTATATGTTTTGGGGAGACAAAATAACAGAAGAAGCTCGCACTCAATTAGCGAGTACTATTAAAAGTGGTAAGAAGCTTATCGTACGTGATGAGAAGACTGCTAGTGGACGCGTGCACGTAGGGTCTATGCGTGGCGTCGCAATTCATGGAACTGTTGCAGACATACTTGAGAGAAGTGATGTGCCCGTTACGTTCCTTTATGAAATAAATGATTTTGATCCTATGGATGGTTTGCCCAAGTACTTAGATCAAGACAAGTACCGACCATATATGGGTAAGCCATTGTATACGATCCCTTCTCCTGATGGTAAGGCAGCTAACTTTGCAGAATATTACGGTAATGAATACAAGCAGGTTATTGAGGATGCAGGGTTTAGTCCTGAGTATTATCGTTCAAGTGAATTATATCTTTCCGGAAGAATGAATGATGTTATTCGTACTGCACTGAATCGAGCAGATGATATTCGAGAGATATACAAAAAAGCGAGCGGATCCATAAAACCAGATGATTGGCTACCACTTTCAGTTGTTTGTGAAGAGTGCGGCAAGATAGGTACTACAAAGACAACATCATTCGATGGAGAGAAGGTAACCTATGTGTGTTTGAAGGATCTGGTGGATTGGGCAGAAGGCTGTGGTCACAGTGGAGTTGTCAGTCCGTTTGACGGGAATGCAAAGTTTCCTTGGAAGGTAGAGTGGGCAGCAAAATTTAAAGTGCTGGATGTAGATATTGAGGGCGGTGGAAAAGATCACTCAACTCGAGGTGGTTCACGTGATGTAGCGAATCGTATTGCACGTGAAGTGTTTGATCATCAGCCACCATTTGATATACCTTATGAATTTTTCCTTATCGACGGTAAGAAGATGTCGAGTTCAAAAGGAGCTGGTGCTTCAGCACGAGAAGTTGCAGATTTGTTACCTCGAAAAATTTTCAGACTTGCACTGATGGGCACACGTCCTATGCGTGCAATTAATTTTGAACCAAGTGGTGCGACAATACCAACACTTTTTGATAGGTATGATGATATTGCTGAAAAGTATTGGGAAGGTACTAAGGATGATGACGCGCGACTCTATGAGCTACTACACTTGCACGACATGCCAGAACGATACTATCGAATGCGCTTTTCGCAGGTTGCGTTCTTGAGTCAGAKGCCACACATAGACATTTTTAAAGAAGCAGAGAAAGACAAGGGATCTACATTAAACGAAATCGAAAAAGGAGAGATACATGAGCGAGTAAGTTACGCTACAGCTTGGTTGAAGGAGTATGCGCCAGAGCGGTATGTGTTCAAGCTRCAGGACGAGGCTCCAGAGTTTGAATTCTCTGATCTCCAGAAGCAAGCATTTTTGAAAATAAAAGATTTTGTCGAARCTACRCCAGAAATTTCAGGCGAAGATTTTCACCACCAGTTACATGAAATTAAGAAGGAGATTGAGATAGAACCTAAGGAACTATTCTCAGGTTTRTACAGGGCTTTTCTTAATCGTGATTCAGGCCCTCAAGCTGGATGGTTCTTGAGTGTTTTACCGAAAGAGTATCTACTCAAACGACTTACAGAAGTTAGCTAATTTATTTTAGAAAAACACCCTCACGAGAATTTTCTCGTGAGGGTGTTTTCATAATGTGGATAAGTCGTTTCATAGTGTGGGAGAAAGTGTAGTAGACTGTACGGGAAGTGGTAGAGAGTGGGAAGTCAAATAATTCATCAATATGCTTTTAGGCGAATACACACATACACTCGACGACAAACGAAGAGTTATGTTACCCAAGAAGTTTAAAGATGGCCTCGGAAAGAAATTGGTTATAACCCGTGGGCTCGATAATTGTTTGTTTCTTTACTCAGAAAAAGAATGGGCCGACATTGCGAAGCGATTACGAGAACTAAGCTTCGCCCAAGCAGATACGAGAGGCTTTAACCGCTTTATGTTCTCAGGTGCAGTTGAGGTTGATGTAGATGGTACAGGAAGAATTCTTGTTCCAGAACATCTTAAAAAGTTTGCTGCTCTCAAAACCAAGGTGGTTTTGACTGGGGTATCAGACAGAGTCGAAATTTGGGACGCACGAAGATGGGGAGCGTACCAAGAGAAGATCGAAAAGCAGGGAGACGCCATGGCAGAGAAGTTAGGCGAAATAGGGGTTTTATAAGTTAACAATARCAAGACGTTGCAATTTGATGTTGGTTACATCGAGTTGCTGGAGGATTTTCCATAGTCATGCGCACTCAATATTATGCAATCCTCCAGCGGCTCGACGTCGACAACAACAATCACCCGGCACATACCTGTTCTTTTACAAGAAGTACTTGATGTACTTGAAATACACGAGAATGACGTCGTGCTCGATGGCACCTTAGGTGGCGGAGGGCACGCACGAGCGTTTGCTGATAGGTTAGGCGAAGATGGTCACCTTATTGGTTTTGATGTTGATAGTGGAGCACTTGCACGAGCACGTGAAAAACTTGCAGACACCAAGCCGCAGCGTACGTTCGTACACGATAACTTTCGAAATGTTTCAGCAAAATTAGCTGAATACAAAATCGATGGTATCGACAAAGCATTGTTTGATCTTGGATGGAGTAGCGATCAGCTTGAGGTCTCTGGGCGTGGGTTTAGTTTTGAAAGAGACGAGCCACTACAGATGACACTCAGTGATGATGTGGATGAAGATACACTTACCGCATCTGAGATTGTTAACTACTGGGAAGAGGAAAACATTGCAGACATTCTTTATGGCTGGGGTGGTGAGCGATTCTCACGTCGTATTGCACGAGGTATCGTTGCAGCACGTAAAGAAGGTGCGATAGAGACCACAGAGCAACTAGTTGAGATAGTGCGTCGCGCTATGCCAGCACAGTATCGCTATGGTAAGCGAAACCCAGCCACAAAGACATTCCAAGCATTACGTATAGCAGTGAATGATGAATTGGGAGCACTTAAAAGTGTTTTAGAAGCGCTTCCAAACATCACTCATGCTAATGCACGAGTGGCGTTCTTAACCTTCCATAGTCTTGAAGACAAGTTGGTTAAGGAAACCTTCCGAGGATGGGCTAAGGAAGGGTTGGGAGAGTTGGCAAGTAAAAAGCCAATTCCACCAACGAGAGAGGAAGTTGGGCAAAATAGGCGGGCAAGATCCGCAAAGCTTCGGGCGTTTATATTCAATTAAGTTCCAATGGGTCGTACCCAAGAGAACACTCACACACTATGCACAATATAATAACGAGAAAGCGCGCACGTGCAGTTGCACTAGTGCTACATAAAGCAGAACAGCAAGCAGTCGGTGTATTACTTATAGGAATACTCGCACTCGCATTTTTATATGTATATTTTGTAGGTACTGCAGTACTACACGTGGTAGAACGGCGTGAGGTTCAGCAAAGCATTGCACAGGAAGGTTCCCGTGTTGCTGATCTGGAAGTATCTTATTTTAAGAAAAAAGGAGCTATCACTTTTGATGCAGCATCAAGTCGTAATCTACAAGCCATCGCAGACAAGAGTTACTTTGAGCGCGCTCGATATCTTGGGCATGCAGAAATACGGTAGAATACACTGATGTCAAAGACGAAGAAAAGGGATAATTTTAAAATACGAACTCGCGTCATCTTAGGCGCGATTCTTTTGGTTGCATGTGTTCTTATCGTGCGACTATATTTTCTTCAGATAGTGCACGGCACTGAGTATCGGGCTGAAGCTTCAGATCAATATGTGAGTACTTCAGGCGGGTTCTACGACCGAGGTAGTATTTTCTTTGTGAGTAAAGATGGTCTTGAGGTGCGCGGCGCCACTATACGTACTGGATACATTCTAGCGCTGAAGCCAATTGAGGTGACTGATGTAGATCAGTTGTACCGCGTACTTGCACCATACACAGAAATAGACCAGGAAACCTTTTATTTCCGAGCCAACAAAGAAGGAGATCCCTACGAAGAAATCGCAATACACTTGAATGAGATACAAGCTGATGAGATACGTGAGTATGATCTCGACGGAGTATTGCTCATTCCTCAGAGGTGGCGGTACTACCCAAGTGGTTCACTGGCTGCACATACACTTGGCTTTGTTGCCTATGATGGAGAAGAGCGCAATGGACGCTATGGATTAGAGCGCCACTTTGARGATGTTCTCGTGCGCGGTGCTAGTAGTCTCTATGTAAACTTCTTYGCKGAGYTGTTTACCAATATCCGTGAAGTAGTTTTTGTACCTCTGAACAAACGTGARGGTGACATAATCACTACTCTTGAGCCTGAAGTTCAATTRCACCTTGAAGGGGTGCTTGCAGAGCTTCATGAAAAATGGGATTCAAAATTTACCGCAGGCATTGTGATAGATCCACAAACAGGAGCCATACGTGCGCTTGCAGTGACTCCTACATTTGATTTAAATGACTTTGGAAGTGCAGAGATYGCACAGTTTGCCAATCCKCTAATTGARAGGGTRTATGARATGGGTTCCATTATGAAGCCTCTTACCATGGCAGCAGGTCTTAATTCAGGTGCYATTACTCCTGAGAGTACGTACAACGATCGCGGATCTCTTACGCTTGATGGTTATACTATTTCTAACTACGATGGGCGAGCTCGTGGTGTAGTGCCGATGCAAGAGATTCTTTCACAGTCATTGAATACCGGTGTTTCTCATATTGTTGAGCAAATGGGTAAAGATGAATTCCGGCGATATATGTATCGCTTTGGAATGAATGAAGAAACAGGTATTGATTTGCCCAACGAAGCACGCAATCTAACTGCGAACTTAAACAGYCCGCGGGATCTTGAATATGCGACTGCAAGTTTTGGTCAGGGTATTGCTTTGACACCGATGAATATGGTGCGTGCTCTTTCTGCGCTCCCAGATGGCTACCTAGAGCAGCCGCATGTGATATCGGCCATACAACCACTTAATGGTATTACGCATACCATGGACTATTCTGACGTACGTGAGCAGGTACTGAGTCCTGAGACCGTTGAAGAAGTTACTCGTATGCTGGTGAAAGTAGTTGATGAGGCACTTCTAGGTGGAACAGTGAAGATGGAACATTACAGTATTGCTGCAAAAACCGGTACCGCACAGATTGCATCACCAAACGGTGGATACTATGAGGATAGATATTTACACTCGTTTTTTGGATACTTTCCCGCCTACGACGCTAAATATTTGGTATTCCTCATGAATGTAGAGCCAAAGGACGTGCAATATGCGTCTCAAACACTTACAGAACCTTTTATGGATATGACACAGTTTTTGATTAATTATTACGATATTCCACCGGATCGATAGGGTGTATGGTATGCTTGATGTGCGCATGAAGGAGATTTTAAAAAAAATAGTAGTTTGGATAATCACCATGGAAGCACGGTTGGTACTACGTAAGTACAAGCCGTCCATCATTGCCATTACTGGTAGTGTCGGGAAGACAAGTGTAAAAGATTCAATCTTTACAGGTCTTGAGGACTCTTTGTTTATCCGTAAGAGCGAGAAAAGTTTTAATAGTGAATTTGGGGTGCCGCTAACTATCTTAGGGTGTGATACAGGGTGGGATAGTCCACTTAAATGGTTTAAAAATATTATTGAAGGGCTCGCGCTGATTTTTTTAGCGAACCATTATCCAAAGTGGCTAATCCTTGAAGTTGGTACTGATACACCAGGTGATATTCAGTCTTTAACTAAATGGCTTACCCCAGACATAGTAGTTATCACTGCATTACCGGACGTGCCTGTGCACGTTGAGAATTTTTCAGATCCGAGTGAAGTAGCACGTGAGAAAAAAGCACTTGCTGAAGCATTGCGAGAAGGAGGTACGTTACTACTCGGAGGAGATGATAAGAGAACAGTTGCGTTGAAAGATTCGTTTTCACATGCACGCGTATTACTCTTTGGTGTAGAAGCGCATAATGATATATCTGCTTCAAATATTTCTGTTACCTATAGTGATGAAGGCCGACCAACGGGAATGCAATTTCATCTTGAGGCACATGGCGTGAGTATGCCTATGCGCGTACAAGGGAGGTTAGGACAGCAGCAAATATATCCAACCCTTGCTACCTTTGCTGTCGCGCAAGTTTTGGAACTTAATTTACTTACCGTTACCAAAGCACTTGAAAGTGAGCACGGACCACGTGGTCGGATGAAAATCCTGACCGGGTACAACGGTTCTACCATTTTGGATGATTCATATAATTCATCGCCCACAGCATTACGCGCTGCACTGATTGCTCTTAAAAAAATAGAAACAAAAGGGAGGAAGATTGTGGTACTGGGCGACATGCTTGAATTAGGACGCTTTAGTGCTGATGCACATACGAAAGCTGGGGTGCAGGCAGCTAGTATTGCTGACGTCATTATTACTCTTGGTCTACGAGCAAAGGGAATTGCTCAGGCTGCTCGTGAAGCAGGGTTCAGTGCTGAGAATATACAAGAGTTTAATTCTGGAGAGGCACAAGATGCAGGACGAATGTTGCGATCACAACTTGCACCGGGAGATGTCGTACTAGTGAAAGGTTCTCAAAGTGGGATTCGACTCGAGAAGACTATTAAAGAAATGCTTGAAGAGCCACAGCAGGCGCGTAATTTACTTGTGCGGCAAGAGGATGAATGGATGGYGAGATAGTTGACAGATGTTCCAGTTTTAATTACCTTGTTTCTAGGGAAGCGACTTAACTGTATGCACCCTGGTCGTGGTATTCGTCCCMSKCKWTATCGCGATCNNNSWMYSYMSMWCWWSTWGYMRYYYCYCKYKGTTACWGRTGTRCGGGGTTTTTATTTGACAGAAGACATAYTTTTGAGTGTTCTCTGATTAGAATTTAAATTCGGGCGCCATAACTATCGCTGCCTTAGTATAGAGAGCTCGTAGTTCAGAAGTTATCTTCCCGACTGCGGGGATTAGCAACCCCCCAAGGCTCTCTCTGGCGACCGAATTTCCCGTACATCACATTTATTTGTGGTGTACGGGATTTTGTTTTATAGGGTAGGGGGGTTTATTTTCTTTGCGTAATATATTACAATCTTGTTGCTTTGGTCCCATCGTCTAACGGTTAGGACATCAGGTTCTCATCCTGGAAATCGGGGTTCGATTCCCCGTGGGATCACAGATCAAAGACGCTAAAACTCGAGTACTTCACGTATCTGATATGTGATCTTCAGGGCGTCGAATTCAGAGGTTAATCTTCATCCGGTGCGTCCATAGCGACGAGCTTCTCAAACGTGTTACCTAATACTCGTAGGTTGTTTGCATGCTCTTCAGCTTCGTACTTCACTCGTTCAAGGAGCTGCTTCATTTTCTTGATGTAGCAGCACGGTGATGTAGTGGAATGTTTCTCACTCATATTATCAATGTTAGTTAGTGGCTGATAATCATTCGACCACTGACCATTTTGAAGGATTGAGAAATGAAGTGTAGATGGGTGATTGTGCCGTTTGGGACTTTTTGTATACCGTCGTTTAAGTGGGAAAAATAAAAATGCTGTCCGTAGCTTTGGACAGCATTTTTTGTTCACCTTAGGTGTTCGGTTTGAAAGTACAGTCGTTACACCAAGGGGAAGTGGAAATTTCAAAGACAACTAGATATTGCATTTTATGATCCCACTTCAAGCTTGCAATTAGGTGCAGATTAAGTGAGCCACACTTTTTGCAGACATCTTGCAGTTCAGACAGTCGTTTGTCATTAACGATTGGTAGGTAGCACTGGACAAATCCATCTACTGCTGGGTCCTGTTCTGTAAGACAATAAGCGCACCGGGTGATATTAGTTACTTCATACCCCACAAGTTGTTGCGCGCCGAGATCCCACTTCAACCTTGCTCTCTTATAGAGCCCCCCTAACTGACATTTCTCACAAACCCCTTGTAGAGGTTTGGTTATGCGCTCGTCTGGCTGAACCGKAARMTRRCMTTSRATAAMTGGWKYWWMCATTTGRATCTCCTCTCTCCACTGAAAATCGAACATTCGATCATCAGTTTGAAAGGGGATCCATCCAACTAGTTGTTAGGGTGTACTGGTTCTGAGCGCACTGTACCTCAAACGTTAATGGGTTTCAATGTAACCCTGTTATAGAGATTAGGTACTGTCCATCCGCATAATTCCTAACGGTGTGGAATTTAGTATAATGGTGCCCATAACCATAAAAGCTAAATATGGATTTACTCATTTTATTTATTATTGGTTTCCTATCGAGCTTTCTCGGAAGTTTTGCTAGTGGCACAACCTCGATGCTTTCACTAACAGGGCTATTGGCCTTTGGACTTCCAAGCTATACCGCACTAGCTACACATCGTTTTGGCTTATTTGGATTCGATTTAGGTGGCATTCAGGAATATATAAAACATAATAAAATTGACTGGAAGCTAGTACCTGTCCTTTCAGTCATCGGAATAATATCAGCATATATTGGTTCGCAAATTATATTGTCAGTTGATGAAGAATTACTGACAAAACTCGTTGGCTATGTTGTTTTATTCTTCATACCTTTAATGATGTTTAAGCCACAACTCGGAACCATCAAAAAGGAGATAACCAAGTTAAGGAAAAGACTAGGATATTTTGCTTATTTCCTAACAACAATATGGGGTAGTAGTTTTAATATAGGCGTGGGTATATTTATTCTGTACACACACCTTCATTTCTTTGGGCAAACAATCCTTGAGACAAAGGCAACTAGCAAAATACCGGGGTTGTTAAAGAATATAACTATATTGACGGTGTTTTTCACAGTAGGGATTTTGAATATTCAATTCGGCCTTGTCTATCTTCTAGGAATGTTTATTGGCTCGACTTTGGCTACACGTGTAATGCTAAAAATAGGGGACAAATGGTTGCGTCACATCCTGTTCGTAGCTGTCGGACTCTTGGCGATTAAATWGGTGCTAGGCTTATAGAGCAAATTATATTAGGTGATGTAAAAATATTTTCCTGAGATCTGCGTTCCTTATTTTTGCTGAGTAGACAAAAGTTACTAAAGCATGGCTCCATTCCACACTCACTTACTACAAATTTATCAACTTTATTTTAAGTAATGTTTCCAACTATCCTAAGGGCTGTTGGAATCTTTGGTATACTTAATTAATGACTAAATATGTCCTAAACTCTGGAGGAATAAGTAATGCTCCAGAACTTGCTAAACAGTTTTTTGCAGAAGTAGTGGTAGGACTTGGAGAAAATCCAAAATTACTAATATGTTGTTTTGCGAATCCTCGTGAAGATTGGGAGGAGAAGTTTRWWRMMRWWRYATYKAAMMCWARYKKYWWYMYKGWTAWTRKTACGCCTGAATTTGAGCTAGCTTTCCCGGACACCTTTGAAAGCCAGTTAGCGAAGACAGATGTTGTATATATTCATGGAGGCGATGATCATCTGTTACAGTATTGGCTAAGACAATTTGATTTACCCAAAATATGGGATGGCAAAGTGGTGGCTACTAATTCTGCTAGTTCACATGCGCTTGCAAAGCATTTTTGGACATGTGACTGGAGACAGACTATGGATGGTCTTGGTATAATTCAGATTAAATTCCTAGCCCATTTSGNARTYTAANTRTGGCARTRATGACCYYCGAGRCGCAATYGATTGGYAAGAAGCWTAYAGRCAACTGGAGTCGTACGGCGACTCCAAACTGTCGATTCATGCACCTAAAGAGGGAGAGTATATAGTTATCGAGCAATAGCACCTGCGTTTGGCAAATTTCCTAGTGAGTTAACTGAAAATTTTTCTCAGCTTTGAATCACGTAATGATTTTTCTATTTTACTGAATCTCCACCAGAAGAAAAAACCAAGAAAGACTCCAGCTGGTATCACTAGAATTCCTTGGATCTGAAAAACGATTACACTACTGAAAATCCATGCTGCCCATGGCGCAAAAAGCCGCTCTAGGTTTTTTGTATTTGAGAACTCTCCGAACACATAGGCTCCCAACACTACTCCCGCCAAGGGAGGTGCTGAGGCACTCATAAAGACTAGGAAGCTAAACATTATTGAGATGGTTGCTGGATTAAAAAAGGCAATGATGGCACCGATGATTGCCAAGGATAGAACTACGTTTCGTCGTTCCAAAGAAAAAGATTTTGCTACGCTAAGTGCTGAGGAGTACATATTGTTATCGTTGGTGCTCCATATTCCAGCAAAACTTAAAATGATTGCCAAGGGCGTAAAGCCAAGTGCTACCAAAATTAATGAAGGATCATATTGTTGAGTATAAGCTGCTGCGAATGCTCCGATTCCTAAGGCAATTGAATTAGCTATAAACACTCCGACTGCAGCTAAAAGACCTGCAGTAATAGGGTTCTTTATAAATCTTGTTAAGTCAGGTATGACAAGTAAGGCGCTAAATATCCAGGTACTCATCACAATTGCAGTGCCAGCAAAGGCATCGATCTTGGTGTCGCTAAAGGCGAACACGAGTTTGGCTTGGTCTACGTTAATCAAGGCAAACAGACTTAATCCAAGGACGACTGGTACGAGAATATAACTGACCTTCCCCATAAATCGCATTCCAAAATATGCACTAATACTAAAGAATAATGCTGCACTGGCCATGACTAAACGTCGAACAAGGTCGCTTAGTTGAAACGTATCAGCAAGTAAATTTCCAAAAATAGCTGCTTCGATGGCATACCATCCCACAAGAGAAAGTGGAATATATAAAATGGCTACACGCCAGGTACCCTTACCAAAAACTTTGGCAGCAAGAGATCCGAAAGATAGTCCTGATTTAGAGCCAATATATCCGGTAATAAAAGAAACCAAAGCGAGAAATATGTTTCCGCTAATGATGGCAAACGCCAAATCAGGTAGTGTCATCTGTGCAGCTAGACCGCCGCCAAAACTCATACTGGCAACGACTAGTATAAATCCTATCCAGATAAAGAATATATTTAAACCTTTTGTACGATATTCCAGGGGCACAACTTCCTCTGTGAAGTCGTTTGAAGCCGGATTTATTTGAACATTTTGCGTGCCTTTAATTTTTATGGCCATGGCCTGATTTTAGCACGTGTGAATTATTTTATTAACGCGGTAATTTTCAGGGGCTCGAGCTGCCTTCAGTGCTAGTTTCCATTCTAATCAGTTCTCTAAACATCCGGTTCCATTCCACTCCCGCTTGGCTCACAGATCAAAGACGCTAAAACTCGAGTACTTCACGTATCTGATATGTGACCTTCAGGGCGTCGAATTCAGAGATTAATCTTCATAGGTTAGGATTTTAAAAAAAGAACCCGTTTTTTAAAACGGGTTCTTTATATAAGTCCTTGTGACTAAAGAGAATCTTTGCTTACACTCTCGCGGATTGCCTTTTCAGCAAGACGAAAGAACGACTGTAGATGCCCCTTCGAGGGTTTGTTGTTGTTGATCTTTTCAAGGTTCTCCAGACGCCAGTGACTTATCTTCTGTATGGCAGGCACAGCTAGAAGCTCTACTGCACTCCTGTGAAGCTTCACAGTATCGGTCATATTGTGTCCTCCAGTTAAATCAATCTGCAGCGATTGATTCTATTTACTCCACTGCTGATTGTACTAGATTAAGAATCAATTGTGAATCTAGTACAAGAAGTAACGTACTCGTAGCAATACAAACAATATTGAAGGTCAGATCAGTTATCTAGAGAGTCTTGAAGGATTGAGAAAGGAAGTTTAGATGGGTGATTGTGCCGTTTGGGACTTTTTRTATACCGTCGTTTAAGYGGGCAAAATAAAAATGCTSTCCRWARCTTTGGACAGCATTTTTTGTTCGCCTTAGGCGCTCTGTTGGAAAGTACAGTCAGTACATCGAGGGAAAGCAGAAGCGTCAAAGACAACTAGYYGTTGCATTTTTTGATYCCACTTTAATTTTGCACCCAGAAATATWTTAGRTGAAYCACAYCTTTKGCAGAMAYYTTSYAGTTTCYCRGACAGTCGTTCGTTATTCACGACTGGYAGGYAGCASTGGATMATCTGATYTACCATTGGCAGTTTAATGTGGCAATAAGAACACCAGGTGATGTGGCTTACACCGTATCCAGTAAGTTGTTCTTTTCTACGGTCCAATTTCAACTTCACTGTCTTAAAGACATTGTGTGACTGACATTTCTTACATACCCCTTGTAGAGGTTTGATTATGTGCTTTTCTTGTTGAGCCGTAAACTGACCTTGAATAACTGGATTTTCCATTTGAATCTCCTCTCTCCACTGAAAATCGAACATTCGATCGTCAGTTTGAAAGGGGATCCATCCAACTAGTTGTTAGGGTGTACTGGTTCTGAGCGCACTGTACCTCAAACGTTAATGGGTTTCAATGTAACCCTGCTATAGAGATTAGGTACTGTCGGTTCGCATAATCCCTAACGATGTTGAATTTAGTATAATGGTGTATTATTTCCATATCGCCGGATTAGGAAAGGAAACGACATGAGCAGAAAGCGTGAAAAATCCAAACAAGCGATTGCTAGCTATCAAGAACGCCAAGAGGAAGCGGATGTAACAAGTAGCACCGCTTCACAGAGAAAAGGCGTTTCCAAGAAGCAGGCAAATAATGTGTTAGGGCAACTGGGAAAAACCGTGTTTCGGATACCAAACGCTCTGAAGACACGTTAAGATCTCCCACTCTCATAATTTATGTATGAGAGTGGGGGTCTTTTTTTTGTAAGCTGGAGTATCCAACTGAGTTCGTTGCTTTTGTGTCGATGTACTCAATTGATTAAACATCCGGTTCCATTCCACTCCCGCTTGGCTCACCAAAGGGGATTTATTGAGTACGTTTGTGCAAAGAGAGCAGAGCTGCGTGCTATTTAACAGTTCAATAGGTGGAACCGTTAAAGTCTTTACAAAGTTCTGTTTTAATTGTATTGTTTTTTTGGATTATTTAGATTAAGTATTGGAGGTTTTTAATGCTGACTCTTTCTGTAGAATCTCGCGAGGAATCGATCGTTACCGCTGATGGCATACAAATGTTCGTTAGGGGCACGGTTGCACGCGAGGGAAACGAATTCATCAGTCTTAGGGACTGGGAACCATCTACTGAGCTGGTTGATGTAGAAGTTGTAGTAGGGAGACGATTTTTCTCAAAGAAGATTCAACTCCCGCAAGACGTTAAACGGGCAGTATTGAACTTTTTGCGAAATTATCACGCAAAGCAAGATGAATCGTTCGATTGCTACTCTTTTTCCAATAAGGTTAAGGGACTGAGAGCACACGGAGCGTATGCAATGCGCCTGTACTGGGAAACGAAATCACTACCTTGGTTCATACCAGATGGATCGGTAGTGTTTCTTCTCGGTGGAAAAGGTCAGTTTTACCACGCTGCAATCTACATTGGACTTGGACTGTATATTTCAGTTTGGGGTGCGGGTGGAGATTTGGAATTCGCAACTTTAAAATCAATGTGCCGTGATTACGGCGCTGAGAGGGTCGTGCTTGCACGACCCAAAACTGAAGACTGGATGTATCACTAGTCAAAACAAAAAGTCGCCCTAAGACTAGGGGCGGCTTTTCTTTTTGCAAAAAAAGGGGAGGTTAAGCGATAATATCCTTCATTTATCAATTGACAGTATAAAAGAAACAGTACATAGTAGATATTGTCTGTTCATTATGATAGGAGAAAGTCATGAACAATCTACCTTTTGTTTTTTGGATGCTGGGATGGCCTCTAGTGAACTCCGTTGAGGAGTACATATATTTTCTGAAGGAGACTACGTTCACTGACGAAGTGAACCTTTTCTTCTCTCTATTCATGATTATTGTGTATGTGGCAATAGCCAAACTTCTCTATCGCTCTAACTAGAGTGATAGACTAAAGCCCCATTGAGTGCACTGTTATCAGTGACTTCAATGGGGTTTTCTTTATGCAATTGAGTTGACTTTTACGTGTCTACATACCACGTCTTAAGGATCAATAAATGCTACAATATTTCCATGCATACACAAACTCGGGATGAAATTTACGCACAGCACTTAAAAGACGAACATAAAGTATCACCATTTGAAGGTTATTTTAAAGAGGTAATTTACGGAGGAATAGACGGAATCATTACCACTTTTGCAGTGGTCGCTGGTTTTTCTGGTGCAGCACTATCTAGTGAGACAACTACACAACTATCGTTCTTAGTGGTTCTCTTGTTTGGACTGGCAAACTTATTCGCCGACGGAGTTTCAATGGGACTTGGAAACTATCTTTCAGTACGAAGTAATCAGGATTTGTATAAAGCATCAAGGGATAAGGAGGCGCACGAAATAGAACATAACACCGAGATGGAATACGATGAGACGGTTACCATTCTTATGCAAAAGGGTTACGACGAAGCAGATGCAGTAGTTATAGCTAATTTGTATAAAAAGAATCCAACCTATTGGGTAGACTTCATGATGAATCATGAATTAGAGATACCTGACCCCACCGGTGATAATCCACTCTACACTGGGCTAGCAACTTTTGGTTCGTTCTTGGCATTTGGTATCATCCCGCTTCTTCCATTTTTGTTTCTCTCGAATTCTTCAAACACAGCGCTGTTCATGTATTCAATTTTTGGAACTTTTATAGCACTGGTATTGCTGGGGATACTTAAGTGGAGAGTGGTTGGAACTGACCTAAAGACATCACTATTTGAGGTGGTTATGATTGGTTCTGCTGCTGCCACTGTTGCATATCTTGTTGGATCATTCTTCACTATCTAGGGGTTACTATCATTACAATATATGAGTTTAGAAAATTCAAAGTTAGAGAATAGGAAAAGACAAAAAGCACGTACCGAAGCGTGGCGACTACTTATGTCACCGGAGGGAGAATTGGAAAAACATCAAACAGCTGTGCTTGATGATATAGATCGGGATCTTTTAAATCCAGAGAAATTTGTAAGGCGTTTTCTTGAAGATCACTCAGATCAGTATGAGGGTATTTCCAAATATGCGGTAGAGTTTGATTCTTCATTTAATATCCCGGAACTTGAAGCTCATAAAAACAAGGAGTATTTTGATGCAGACTATTTAGGTATTGGAGCAAAATTGTTTTTTAAGAATGAAAAGGATGTCACAAAGGAGGACTACATGCTTCTGAGTGCCAGTGCATACTTTAAAGCGCTGCTCTATACAAAGACAGCAAAGCAGGCATATTATACAAATAGTGGGTCACCGGAAGTTGATTCTGCATATGAAAAAACAGACCTCAGAAAACCAGAGAGTATTATTGCGGACAATGCCCAAACATTATTAGACGTAATACGTGTTGCTACACAAGATACAAAGGGTATCGATGAGCAATTTGACGTAATTCAACGACTGTTCACTGATCGATCAGTCTATACTCACAAAAATTCAAAAGGGAAGGTATGTAATTCAAATTCACAATTACAGACTAACATTGAGTTGTGTGCCCGTGCACCTTTTGATTTCTGGGCGTCAACTCAGGCTTTACTCCCTGTATCTTGGGCTGGGAAAAAAATTGTAACTCCAAAAGGAGAGAAATTATTTAGCGATGAGTTTGTCTACTTAATGTCACTGTCTAACTTTGATAAGGATTTCGGATTAGATGGTATTGAACGTCACGGAGGTTGTCCCGCACTGTATCCTGAGGTTAGTGACGCTGATCTGGTTAATAGGTTGGCAAAGACATTTTATAAAGTGTACAAAACATTGTATGAGGCAAATGTACTGGATACGACAAAAGAGTAGTCGGATGTTTTAATTAGGTAATAGATACGGGACCTTCTCGTACTACTACTGGTTCTTCACCTGTACAATCTATAATAGTAGAAGGTTTCTCAGTAACTACCTTACCAGGGAGAATGACGGTCGCTTTTTCAGAGAAAGTTGCGTACGCRTCGTCATAAGTTAAGAGGGGAGTTTTACCRGAAATATTAGCRCTCGTTGCAGCAAGMGCACCTCCTACTGAGGTAAGTAACTCAAGGAGGTCTTCRTGATCAGGTTGACGTAGTGCAATGGTATCTCCTGCAGCTAGGTTTTTAGGAAAGGGTGCACGCTTCTTCACTATAACAGTCAGTGCTCCTGGCCAGTGTTTTTCCAGCAGATTTGTACAGTATGTAGGAATTTCAGCGAGAGCTTCTGCTGTCTCAATTGAATCAACGAGCACAGGGATATCTTTATCTGAGCTGCGCTTTTTTGCATCAAAGAGAGCCTTAATACTTTCTTCATCAAATGGGTCACAGCCGATACCGTAGACCGTGTCGGTCGGGAATACTATGAGTTCGC
Source organism: Candidatus Kaiserbacteria bacterium (assembly GCA_002401925.1). GTDB lineage: Bacteria > Patescibacteriota > Minisyncoccia > Phycocordibacterales > UBA2100 > UBA2100. Next base: position 109,452 of record NVUN01000001.1, on the reverse strand, counting down.
CACGGCGAACGGCTTCAGCTGCTTCGTCTATCATTGATGTCATATATTAAAATTATACACTATTCATAATTTGTGAGTATATTAAATAAAGGCTCTAAGCGAAAGTAAATTCGCTTAGAGCCTTTTAGATCAGTCTATCTGTGTAGACTTTTTAGAAAACACACCAGCTCGAATGAACATAATAATGCTGATTGCAAACCAGAACACCATAAACAAAACTGCCATCGGATCTGATGTGAAGAATGTCATTGCTGCGAAGTACAGCGCCGCAATTAAATTCATACAGGCAATAAAAAGGCTTATCTCTTTGATTCGCCGATTTGCCGGTGATATCAAAAGTAAAAGCAGTGCTACGTTAGAAACTGATACCAACATGGCTATGCGTTCCATAATACTTCTCCTAAGTTGGCTGAGCCATAAGGGCTCATTTGACACCAAACATAAATGTACAACACAATAAATTTATGTCAATATTTTCTTTCAGAACAAGAACTTACTATTTGTGCCGGGAGAGGGACTTGAACCCTCAAGGCTTGCGCCACACGATTTTGAGTCGTGCATGTTTACCAATTTCATCATCCCGGCAAGGGTTGAGTTATTCTACACGGAGAACAAAAAAGTTCCAGTGTGTTACACGCAGTGACCATCCACTTATGCACACCAGGCTAAAATAGGTGCTGTGGTATACTGTCCTTATGGCATCAGATTTCTATAAYAACTCAGTATTTTGGGTAGAGGTAAACCGAATTTTACCTAATCCATTTCAGCCACGTAAGGAGTTTGATCCGGAAGCACTCCAAAGTCTTTCAGAATCTATTCGGCAATACGGAATCTTACAACCTCTTGTTGTTACGCGACGTGAAATTGAGCGTGCTGACGGTGGTATTTCTGTGGAGTATGAACTTGTTGCAGGTGAACGTCGTCTTCGTGCTTCAAAATTAGCACAACTCTCACAAGTTCCGGTATTGATCCGAAGTTCAGAAGACTCAGATAAGATGAAGCTTGAGCTCGCTATTATTGAGAATCTACAACGTGAGGATCTTAATCCAATAGATCGCGCACTTGCCTTCAGRCAACTTGCAGATTCATTTAACCTTAAGCATATTGAGATAGCTAAGAAGGTTGGACGTAGTCGTGAGTATGTTTCAAACACACTCCGGTTATTAGCGTTGCCTCAGGAGATGCAAAATGCGGTGGTGAGCAGAATAATCACCGAAGGTCATACTCGACCACTTCTCATGCTTGTTGGACGTCCACAGCAACAGATAGATCTTTTCAAAGAGATTTCTGAAAAGAAACTAACTGTACGAGAGACAGAACGTATTGCTCGTAGTATCGCGACCGATCGTGCACGTAAACAAGACTTACCACCCGAGCTTGCTGTACTTGAACGCGCACTTACTGAACACTTAGGTACGAGAGTACAAATTGAAACACGCAATAAAGGCGGGAAGGTGCATATCGACTTTTTTACACCAACTGATATTCAACAGTTGCTTGCAACAATTAGTAATAACGCAGTACCAGTAGAATCCACACCGGTTGCTAGTGAACCAGCTGTAGAAGTAGCGCCATCTATACCTTCTCCGTTAGCTGCTTTTGTAGCAGTTGCTGAACAAAAAGAGGTTGTTGAAGTAGTAGAGACAATAATTGAAGAAGCACCAGTTGAAGAGGAAGAAGACATCTATTCTATTCGAGATTTTGCTGTTTAGAGTTACGCGCTATCCTTTTGTAAATAAGAACGTATTTGCTTTTTTGCCAGTGTTGTTTTTGTCATTGGTATCCATTTGCTCGTTGGGTGGGCTTTTTTGTTCGTGTCAATTTCCACGATATCACCATTTTTAAGAGCAGTATTTAGAGACGCCATCTTACCGTTTACCTTAGCACCGGCAGTTCGGTTACCAATATCTGAATGAATGGCATATGCAAAGTCGATGGGAGTTGAATCAATAGGGAGATCAATAACGTCACCTCGTGGAGTAAATACAAAAATACGGAGGTTAAAAAAGTCAATTTTCATATCTTGCAAAAAAGCATCTGGGTCACTTTCTTCTGTCCCTTGTGACTCTGTCATGTTTTTAATCCACTCAGGGGCACCTTTAATACCGTATGTACGTTTTGCATTTTTTTTCTTTTTCTCGTCAAGATTTTCAGGAGCAAGACGTGCTGGAATAAATTGAAGAATCCACTTAAGTGCATTACCATGTTTTGTTTTGTCACTACCTTTAAGTTCATTGTATCCAAAATGTGAGGCAATACCCAATTGTGCTTCACGATGCATTTCTTCTGTGCGAATCTGCAGCTCGATAAGTCCACCATCYCGTGTGTGGATAACAGTATGAATACTTCTGTACCCATTAGGCTTTTCAAGGGCAATGTAGTCTTTTACACGTCCTGGTAGAGGTCTCCATTCACTGTGCACAATACCAAGAACGGTGTAGCAATCAGCAATAGTTGGTACGATTATGCGTAGTGCCCAAACATCATAAATACGAGTAATGTCCCAGTTTTTGCGCTCTAGCTTTTTATACAAACTGTACAAACCTTTAATTCGGTTTGCTGTCCTAAAATCTTTAACACCATATTCAGCAAGTTTCTTVCGYACGGAATTATGAAATTTTTCYARTCTTTTAAGATCTYCTCCWCCGGAATCTTTAAATACTTTAAGTGTRCGCTTATAYTCTTCAGGAAATGCATGTGGAAATACAGCATCTTCAAGCTCTCTCTTCATGACACCCATTCCTAATCGATCGGCAACAGGAGCATATATTTCAAGAGTTTCGTGAGCAATGCGTGCGCGCTTGTGCTCGGGTACRTGTTCGAGTGTGCTTGCATTGTGTAGRCGATCAGCAAGCTTGATGATCATTACACGAACRTCTTGYGAGGTGGCAGCAAAAAGCTTACGTAAACTCTCTGTGTGACGCTTCATTCCGTGATAGCGAACATGACCAAGTTTGGTGACGCCTATAATAAGGTCGCGAACATCCTCACTTAATTCAGTTGCAACAAGTTCAGGGGCAAGGTCTGAGTCTTCGAAAGCATCATGTAGCAGGGCAGCTGCAATCATAGTTGGACCCATTCCTATTTTTGCGAGGTATTTTGCAGTTGCAATRGTGTGGTTGAGATATGGTTCACCTGAGTAGCGCTTTTGTCCACGRTGAGCCTTTCGTGCCATCTCATAGGCATGCAGGATAAAAGCGACATCCTCGTCGCTAGGATTATCAAGGTAGGTGAGTATTTTTTTAAGTGCCAAAGGGGGAGCCTTTGGCTTCTTCTTCGCCGTCGTTGCACTCATGATAAACATTCCCTCAATGGTACTGTGAGATTGTCCTTTTTCCTAATTGAGTTGTCTACTTATCTTCTAGTTTGTGCGGGTTGTGGTTAGGACATGTTTTGACACTACATCGTTCAGGAATTGTCTTTGTCCCTTCCATCATAAGTTTGTTACACATAGGGCAAAGATTCCCTGTTGGTTTTGCCTTTATCGCTAGTTTACATTCAGGGTAGTTTGAACAACTGTAAAATGCTCCAAAGCGTCCATGGCGTTCAATGATCTCTCCATCCTTACAGTCAGTACAGGTTACGCCGGTTGAGTTCAGTGTATTGTCTTGCTTAATGTACTTACACTTAGGATAACGGTCACATGAGATAAACATACCAAAACGCCCTTCACGCATGACCAGCTTTCCTGGATCTTGTTTGCTTCGAGGTCCTGGTTCACCACACTTGGGACATTTTTCTCCTATCTCTTTAGGTGGCTCAATAATTCCACCATCATCTTTACGTGCACCCTGACAATCAGGGAATTTAGCACAGCTCATAAACTTGCCGTTCTTAGATAATTTGAAGACCATGTCGCTATCACATTCAGGACAGAGAAATTCTTTAGAGACAGGACCGAGGTTAGTCAGTTTAGGAATATCTTCTTTTGACGCTACTTGCTTGCTAAAAGGAGTATAGAAATCTTTGAGAGTTTTTAAATACTTACGCTTACCTGAAGCAATATCATCGAGCTCGTCTTCCATGTTGGAAGTGAAGGTATCACTTATATAGTTGCCAAAGTGTTCTTCAAGGAAACTACTAACCACATCTCCGGTATCTGTAGGAATGAGTGTACGTCCTTCTTTGGTAACGTAACCCCGGTCGTTAAGGGTGCGCATAATAGCAGCGTACGTACTTGGTCGCCCAATCCCACGTTTTTCAAGTTCCTTGATGAGTCGTGCTTCAGTATAGCGGGGTAGAGGCTGTGTTTCCTTTCCGAGACTTTCAATATTTTTAGCATTGAGTACTTCACCCTCGGTAACTTTTGGTAGTTCAACGTCTTCACCTCGTGCTGAGATATCTGCACGAAGCCAACCTTCTTTGATTACACGAGAACCAGTAACGGCAAAGTTTGGTACATCCTTATGTGCTACTTCAGCGGTGATTTTAGTACGTGCAATTTCAGCATCAATCATTTGACTTGAAACGGTTCGTGCCCAAATGAGAGAATAGAGACGTTTTTGTTCTTCATTACGTCCTGCCGCCATCTTTGAAATACTTGAAGGACGAATGGCTTCGTGGGCTTCTTGTGCGGACTTGCTTTTAGTTTTGTATTCGCGAAGTTCAATATGGTCTTTACCATATTCTGCTTCCACTACTTTTGATATTTGATCGAGTGCTTGTTGGGAAAGGTTTGTACTATCAGTACGCATGTAGGTAATGAGACCTGCTTCGTAGAGTTTTTGTGCAACACCCATCGTTCGTGAAGGGGCGTAACCTAAGCGTGAGCTGGCAGCTTGCTGCATTGTACTGGTAGTGAATGGAGGTTTGGGAGTACGTTTTGCTCCACTTTCCTTGATGCTAGCAACTTTCCAGTCGCTTTTCTTTGCGGCAGAAACAATAGCATCTGCTGCTTTTTCAGTTTTAGGTTCCTCAGTACAAGTGAGTTCTATCGGTATGTGAGTGGCTGACTCCGTGTGAGCAGTGATCACCCAGTATTTTTCTGGAATGAACGCACGTATTTCCCGTTCGCGTTCCATAAGGATACGAAGAGCAGGTGACTGCACTCGTCCGGCAGAAAGTCCGTAGCGTACTTTTTTCCAAATCAGTCCGGAAAGGTCGTACCCTACAAGACGATCAAGAACTCGTCGTGCCTCCTGTGCTTGTCGTAAGTCCTCATCAATAGCACGAGGATTGTTAAGAGCAGCTTGCACTGCTTCTTTGGTAATTTCGTTAAAGACGATACGTTTAGGATTCTTTAGGTTAAGAACTTCCTTCACATGCCATGCAATTGCTTCTCCTTCGCGGTCGGGGTCGCTCGCTAGGATGACTTCATCAGCTTTTTTTGCGAGTTTCTTTAGTTCAGCGATAACATCCTTCTTTTTATCTACGACTTCGTAATTAGGTACGAAGCCTTTTTTTATATCAATAGCTGTCTTATTACTCTTGGGAAGATCTCGTACGTGTCCAACACTGGCACGCACAACAAAACCCTCTCCGAGGTATTTCTCGATAGTTTTAGCTTTGGCAGGGGATTCAACAATTACAAGCTTCATAGGCGCTAGGGTTACATGGCTTTAGTAAAAAAGCAAAATATTCTATGGAATAAGGAGTGAAGATGCCACACATTGACATATCTGTCAAATATCGTACTATTGGGATTGGCTCATTTAAAGGAGGAACTACCTTATGAGAATCTTAGGATTACTTGTGGCAGGTATGTTGGCGTTTGTGTCAACGAATGTCCAGGCGTATGAATCAAGACGTGGTGGTGCAGGGCGTTGTGAAGTACCCGGACCGCACGGTCAGCTAAGGTTGGTCCGTGTTCGTTCTAAGCAAGAATGTCGCGCAGTACAACAGCGAGAAGCTCAACGTTATGGGCGACAACGTCAAAGTGGACAGTACAGACGACAGCATCGAAGTGCTCCATTAGGGGCTATTATCGGTGGTATCGTAGGTGCTGCGATTGGGCATCAGTTCGATCGTTAGCCACAAAAAACCCGTTCGATTTATTCGGACGGGTTTTTACTATTGTAGTTGCACACTCTTGAGAAAGGAGTATTTTAGGTTAACTCAGTTTCCATTAACTGTGGAGGTTCGAGATGAAAAAATGTATGTTCCTTATCGTACTGGTGAGTACTCTTGTATTCACTGGGTGTACTAATGATCTAAGCGAATACTCTGACCAGTACTTGTTTGATCGAGTAGCCTTGGAAAAGAAGGTGATTAAAAAACCATCTTCGTCAGTACTGCAGTTCTGTCGTCGTGATGTTGAGCCGATACGGATTCTTGAATGTCTATTCGGGTATCCGTATATTCATCAGCATTTTGATGATGCGTATCATCGTCATCCAGGCGGGGAAAGAAAACATAAGCACATCTAGTGCTGTAAAGGGTTGCTTAGTATGAAGCAACCCTTTCTGTTATTTCACCCACTGTAGTTTTCCAAGTTTTTCTATAACAACTCCGTCTAATTCTAATTTAGATAAAATAGTATTTGCCTTACTCATAGAGCACGATATTTGATCAATCAGCTCATCACGATCAGTAGGTTTTTTTAGAATGCTACGTACTTCTTTTTCTAGTAGTGAAAGATTTGAAGAATTTCCTTCTGTAGATTCGGGTGAAAATCCTAATGCCTGAAGAATATCATCGGGTGTTGTTACCGGTGTAGCACCTAATTTCAAAAACTGATGGGCCCCAAAGGAAGAAGCAGCGAAAATAGAAGCAGGAACAACAAGGAGGTCTCTGTTATAGTCCACCGCTAAACGAGCGGTGATAAGAGTACCTGAGCGTTCTGCCGCCTCTATGATAAGAACAGCGTGAGAAAGTCCGGCGACTATTCTGTTTCTTTGTGGGAAGGTCCACACAGCTGCACGTTGAGTTGCAGGGAACTCACTCAAGAGAGCTCCACCTGTCTCAAGAATTTCAGCTGCTAAGTCGGTGTTGGAACGGGGGTAGAGTACTGAGTCTTCTAATCCTGATCCTGGTACCGCAGTGGTGTGGAGACTAGCCTTGAGAGCTGCATTGTGTGCACAGGCATCAATACCAAGTGCCAAGCCAGAGACAATGGAGATGTCATGTCCCTTGAGGCCACCTAAAAGATAATCAACRACATCGCGTCCATAGGAAGTACATTTACGAGAGCCAACAACRGATAATATTTTTGTTGCTGGACTCGGAAGGGTTCCTCTCAGGAAGAGTTGCTTCGGTGGATCCGCTATTTCTTTGAGTTGTTGAGGAAAGTCCTCTGCGGGTAGTTGTCGAATGGGGTAGGTCATAGTACGCTTTAGCTATACATCTAACTACATGATAACAAGAAAATATGCTTAACATTAAATTCATTAGGGAAAACAAGGATATTGTCGCTGCGGGCGCCAAGAAGAAACACATTGATATTGATCTCGATGCACTACYTWSKMYKRWKGAWSMKYKYAMWKYRSWKYYKYWKRYWKTAGAAGAAAAGCGTGCAATACAGAATGAGGCAACAAAAGCTATTGCTACTGAAACAGATTCTGMTGTRCGCACGCAAAAAATTACACAGATGCAAGAACTTAAAGCTGCCCTACAAACAGAGGAGGATAAGTTAAAAGAAGTAATGCAAAAGTGGCAAGCATTAATGCTTCAAGTTCCTAACGTGCCTGACATGTCAGTACCTGATGGATTAAGTGATGAAGATAACCAGGAGATTAAAACATGGGGAGAGAAAACAAGTTTTAATTTTGAACCTAAAAGTCACGTCGACATCATGACTGAATTAGAGATGGTTGATTTTGAGCGCGGCGTAAAAGTCTCAGGGTTTCGAGGATATTTTTTACAAAAAGATGGAGCACTTCTTTCTCATGCAATCTGGAACTATGCACTTGAGTTTTTTACCGCACGCGGACTTGATCCCATGATTGTGCCAACAATCGTTCGACAAAGTAATCTCTATGGGACAGGACATTTACCTAATGAGGCAGAAGATGTGTACAAGACACAGGATGGAGATTACCTAGCCGGTACAGCAGAGATTGCCACTATGGGATATCACGCTGATGAAGTTCTCGAACTCTCAGATCTTCCTAAGAAGTTTCTTTCGTTTTCTCCCTGTTACCGACGTGAAGCTGGAAGCCATGGTAAGGATACTAAGGGACTTATACGTGTGCATGAATTCTACAAACTAGAGCAAGTCATTCTGTGTGAGGCAAGTCATGAGGAATCAGTTAAATGGCATGAGTGGCTCAATCGTAATACGGAAGAGTTCATCGAGTCATTAAAAATTCCGTACCGTACTGTTATAAACTGTGGGGGAGACTTAGGTCAGGGACAAGTAAAGAAGTACGATATTGAACTATGGGTACCACAGGAAAAAAAGTATCGTGAAATTAGTTCTGCGTCATACTTTCATGACTTCCAAACACGACGTTTTAATATTCGATATAAAGACGCCACAGGAACACGTCGCTACGTTCACTCGTTAAATTCTACAGCTATTCCAACTCCGCGTATCCTCGTTTCTCTTACCGAAAACTATCAGCAAGAAGACGGATCCATTACTATTCCTGAGGTACTTCGGCCGTACATGCAAGGGAGAGAATCTATCACTAAGAAATAGAGTATGTGGCGTAGCAATCGTCGAAAAACATCTGGCACCACAAAAAGAAGTCTCAATACACGTGGGAAATTAGCCAAATCAAAAGTTGCTATGCGACGTTCAAAAAAACGTGCATTGCAGCTTGCCGCATTACTTTTTGTGGCCACCTCTATTTTTGGTGGATTAAGTTGGGCTTCTTTTCTAGATGTGTTTGCTGTGCAAGCTATTGTTGTTGAGGGAAATGAAGATATACGAACACGCTCAATACAATCAGAGCTTTTGCGCGCAACAGAAAACCCTTCATTAGGGTTTTTCTCTCAGCAGAGCACTCTGTTGTACAAAAGTTCAGAACTAGAAGAATTACTTTTATTTACCTTCCCAAAAATTGATAGTATCGCTATAGAYAGCCARCCAACRCAGCAACGAGTAGTAGTGAGTATCAAGGAGCGTCTTCCCTAYGCTCTGTGGTGTGGAACTGAGTGCTACTTCATCGATAACGACGGATATRTRTACGAAGAAACTGCTACAAGTAGTGAGCGGATACTTTTTACTGGTCACTTTAGTGATAGACAAAATGTGACTCTACGTAATCTTATCGCACCTCAATACTTTAAAGAGGTGGTGGTATTTTTAGAGACAATCCAGAATAATAATTTGACCGTAACTAAGTTTATATTCGAGGGCGATGACGCTCGCATTACATTTGATACTGGTTGGGATTTACGTATCGCTCTCGATAAGGATTTACCCACTGCTGCATTTAATTTTACTGCAGTGATGGATGAGTATTCTCTTCGCGAGAAAGTAGATAAACTACTCTATATAGACATGAGATTTGACGACAGAGTGTATTACAAAGTGGAAGAATAGTACTGCTTCGTGGTACTGTGCCGCTATATGAATAAAGGATTTTGGCAACATCTCAATAAACCATTCCTGGTCTTGGCACCGATGGAAGACGTAACGGACATTGCATTTCGTTCTATCATTTCGAAGTACAGTAAAGGTACAGGAGCATCGTATGTTTCGTTCACTGAATTCACCTCCGCTGACGGTTTAGTTTTTGCTGACGAGAAGGGTCAGGCAAAGCTTCGCGCAAAATTAAGGCTAACAGAAGCAGAGAGACCTGTGGTCGCTCAGATTTTTAGTGCGYTGCCWGAAAATATGGAAAAGGCTGCACGCATTGTTGCTGAGCTTGGTTTTGATGGTGTTGATATAAACATGGGGTGTCCGGATCGTTCTGTAGAAAAGCAGGGAGCCGGAGCGGCATTAATTAAAGATCCTAAGCGTGCACAAGAGCTCATCTATGCGGCTATGAGAGGTGCTGGGGATTTGCCTGTTTCGGTTAAGACACGTGTCGGTTACGACAGTGAGGAGCTCACTACATGGCTACCAGCGCTCCTAGAGACTGATCTTGCAGCTATAACTTTACATGCGAGAACGCGAAAGGATATGAGTAAAGTACCCGCACGATGGGAGTATATAAAAGAGGCTGTAGCAATTCGTGATGCRCAGAAAAAAGAAACTTTCATTATTGGTAATGGAGATGTTCGTGATGTTTTGCATGCACAAGAGTGTGCAGCACAAAGTGGTTCAGATGGAGTAATGATCGGACGAGGAATCTTTGGGAATCCATGGGCAATGAGCGACTACAAGCCGACGTTGGAAGAAAAGCTTCGAGTACTCATAGAACATGCAATACTTTTTGAAAAGGAATTTGATGGGATAAAAACATTTGCAGTCATGCGCAAACATTTTTCAAGTTATGTAGAGGGATTTCGCGGTGCTAAAGAATTGCGCATTACGCTTATGACTTGTACTACTGCGGATGAAGTACAAAAAGTGATTGAAGAGTACTTATCAAAGTTGCATACCGAGCAGTAGAGGAGTATCTTGTACCCGGACTAAACATAGAGGGAACGAGAAAATGGTTGAATCTAATGCGTTAGTGCATAAGCACAGCGATGGCACAGAAACACATTCTTGTTTTCACTCAGATGGCGAATATGTCGATCAGGATATGTGCGAACATATCTCACGCGTCGGCTGTCGCTCTGGTGGGTGCATAACATGTCTTTCTCCATGGAAGAAAAAAGATGTGAAATATGCAGATGAAAATGCTGGCTTACCGTCAGTTGCTGCAGAGCTCGGAAAACTCAATCTTCCACCGAGTAGATCAAACTCTTAGAACGAGTACTTTAAGTACTATGACCGATGATTTATTAATCATCGGTCATTTCTTTTTGGTATACTATGAGAATGACAGAAACAACACACGTAGCACTGTATAGAAAATACCGTCCGTCTTCATTCGATGAGGTTGTTGGGCAAGATAGYATTGTTAAAGTTCTAAAAAAGGCAATTTCTGATAAAAACGTAGCACATGCGTACTTRTTCGCAGGTGGACGCGGTACTGGTAAAACGACAATCGCGCGAATTCTGGCAAAAGAAATTGGTACCAGTTCAAAAGATATATATGAAATGGATGCTGCATCCAACAGAAAGATTGATGACTTTCGTGAACTAAACGACTCAGTGCATACATTACCGTTCGATTCKMAAWAMAARRTWTWTATWATYGAYGARGTWCAYATGCTTWCMAARGMAGCKTTYAATGCWTTMTTRAARACACTTGAAGAACCWCCAAAGCATGTTGTGTTTATCCTCGCTACTACTGAGATAGATAAATTACCCGATACTATTGTTTCTCGGTGTCAGAGTTATACATTYCAAAAACCAACGCGTGCTATTTTGGCAACTGCGGTAGCTAATGTGGCTAAAGGCGAGAAGGTAACTCTGGAAAATGATGCTGCAGAACTCATTGCTATTTTAGCTGAAGGTTCGTTTCGTGAYGCTCTCGGTATTTTACAGAARGTACTTTCATATTCTACGGATACAAAAATATCTCGCAGTGAAGTCGAGTCGGTCACCGGTGCTCCACGTGTTGAGCTTATCAATGGAGTGCTATCAGCTATAGGTGCTGGTAATTTAGATGAGGCACTTACCGCAGTTGCAAAGACTGTTGCAGCGGATGCTGATTTTGTGACCTTTCAAAAATTACTTATCGATCGCGTGCGCGCAGTGATGTTGCTTCGCAACTCTTCTACGAGCAATACTTTTCTTGAGGATCAGTTCAGTAAAGATGATTTTGCTTTCCTTATAGATCTTGCAAAGGCAGATGGTTCAAAACTTACCTCTAAAATACTAGTAGCTTTGCTGCAGGCATATTCAGATACTCCACATGCGTACATTAAACAAYTGCCACTTGAACTCGCTTTAATTGAAACACTTAAACATGACTAGCCTCAAGCACATATATTTGGTTAGGCACGGGCGTAGTCGAGCAAACGAGACGGGGATACGTGAAGGAAAAGATAGTCCGCTGACTGAAGAAGGTGTCAGGCAAGCTGAATTCGTTGCTGAGCGTTTTAAAAGCATTCCCATTGAGATAGTGTTGAGTAGTCACTACAAGCGCGCACACGATACTGCAGAGAAGATTGCAACAGTGAACAATGTACCGCTTGAAATTGTAGACATGGCTCAYGAGAGAGAGCTTCCAGCAGARATAGAAGGGAAGCATCGYGATGAYCCACTTGTGCACGAAGCTGTCGCGAAGTTTGAGTACAGCTGGATCCATAATTCCCATATTGATGATGGGGAACACTTTGAAGATATGAAGGAGAGGGCACGGAAATTAACCGAAGTGTTAGAAGCACGACCAGAGAAGCACATTGTCGTTGCTACTCATGGATTTTTCATGAAGTTCTTCGTTTCCTATCATTTACTTGGTGAGTATTTTACACCTGATCTATTTGTGAATAGTATTATGCACACTATGTTTAGTGCTAATACCGGTATTACATATATGTTTTTAGATGAGAAAGATAAATGGACGCTTTCTAGTTGGAATGACCACGCTCATTTAGGTGAGTTGAATAGTAAGCGGTGGTTCTAAAATAGTGTACAGGCCTATTTATTTTGGTAGTATCAGAATAGGCTCATAAAGGAAAGGATGTTCATTATGTCCGAGCAGTTACTATGCGGGGCGACRATGTCTGATAACGACGATCTTGTATCAAGTATGGTTGGACCATGTCTCCTTGATCCGAATCATGACGGAGATCATCTRTCTCAGGAYAMRGMTATGSTCATATATGYYTGGAGAGATGATTATGATTGCGGTTGTGATCCTGAAGCTGATGATTATTGYAGAGGTTCAGATGATTTTACAGATAGTTGCTTTACATGGGATAAAGTCACATTTGAAGAAGCAAAACGCCTTATAAAAGAGCAGACATAATTGTCTGCTCTTTTCTTTATCATCAACATTTGTCACGATAGCGATCTAGCTGTATCTTTATACAAAGAAATTTTATGAGCACCTCAATACAAATTGGAGATAGAGACATTACGTATGTAATTAAGAAGAGTAAGCGCGTAAAACGATTACGGATCTCGGTATCCGTTGTTGGTGACGTTACCGTTACTATTCCCGCTACTGCATCCAAAAGTGTTGCGATAGCGTTTTTAACTCAAAAAAGTGAATGGTTGCTTGAGCGTCTTGCATACTTTGATACCTTGGAACCAACACGCTTTGCACGATTTGGTAGAGATGATTACTTAAAGCATAAAGAAGATGCACGAAAATTTGTTACGCAGCGACTAGAAGAATTGAATCARCGGTATGGGTATGGTTACAACAAAATAGCTATAAGAGATCAGAAGACATGCTGGGGTAGTTGTTCGGCTCGAAAGAATCTTAACTTTAACTATAAGATCATTTTTCTCCCGGTTGAGCTGCAAGACTATGTGCTTGTTCATGAGCTTTGTCATTTGAAAGAATTAAATCATTCCCGGAAATTCTGGGATTTAGTTGCCGGTACCGTTCCAAATTATTTGGAATGTAAAAAGGAACTTCAAAAAATGTTGTAATTTAAGGCAAATATAAGAGTGTGGTAAAATGCTTGGCATATGAAAAAAACAATCATTTTTGCAATTATTACCGTTATTCTTGCCGGTCTCGTTACATACTTTGTTAGCCAAAAATCTACAGATATAGATGTGGCACCKGARCAGACGATTACTGACGAAACTARCGGGGAAGAAAACAGTGAGACAGYAGTTGATGAAAGTATGACTCGTATTGGATCATCAGTAGAGGGTCGAGATATCACCGCCTACCACTACGGTACTGGTGATACTGARCTTCTRTTTGTTGGAGGTATACATGGTGGRTAYTCATGGAACACCGCACTTGTTGCATACGAAATGATYGACTATCTAGAGGCRAATCCTACTGCCGTTCCTGCGAAYGTGCAGGTCACCGTTATTCCCGTACTAAACCCTGATGGGTTGTATAAGATTGTAGGAACTACTGAGCGATTTACTCAATCAGATGTACCKACTTCAGCTGAGGCAACTATTCCAGGAAGATTTAACGCAAACGATGTTGATCTCAACAGAAACTTTGATTGTGAATGGCAATCAACAGGCAAGTGGCAAAGTACTACTGTAAGTGGTGGCGCAAATACGTTTTCTGAGCCTGAAACGCAAGCCTTACGTGATTATGTCGCAGTGCACAAGCCTACAGCAGTTGTTGCCTGGTACAGTGCATCAGGAGGAGTCTTCTCCTCAAGTTGTCGTAACGGAGTGCTTACAGAAACAAAGACGCTTACCAACGTATATGCAGATGCTTCAGGGTACGCTGCATACGAAGAATTTGATTTTTACGACATAACTGGTGACATGATGAACTGGTTTGCTAAGAACAATACTCCTGCTATCAGTGTTCTACTTTCAACACACGAAAGCACTGAATGGGAAAAGAACCAAAAAGGTATAGAAGCAATCTTTAATCACTACGCTAACTAATAGTTTGTGTTGCCAAGAAAAACAATAATAACTGCTGCAATATTTCTAATTATTTCAGTAGTTGGTGTTACTAATTATTACTTCTTCAGTGCCTCTGATGAGGTCGTTACTGAAGTAGATGAGAAAGCGATTCTCAGCGAAGTTGTTATAGGAGTATCTGTAGAAGGGCGCGATATTGAGGCGTACACATTTGGTCAGGGTGACACTCGTCTTCTGTTTGTTGGAGGTGTTCACGGAGGTTATGAATGGAATAGTACGATCTTGGCCTACCAGTTCGTTGATTACTTCAGTGCAGATTCCTCTGTGCTACCAGAAGGTGTTTCAGTTACTATTATTCCTACACTTAACCCTGATGGACTATATGCAGTAACCGGAAAGGAGGGGATCTTTACAGTAGATGATATTACCGTTGATATTTCAGATGGTACGGGAAGATTTAATGCAAATGATGTAGATCTCAATAGAAACTTTGATTGTAAATGGGCACCTGAAAGTTCATGGCGAGGGAAGGTTGTTAGTGCTGGTACGGGAGCTTTTTCTGAACCAGAAGCAGCAGCACTTCGTGACTTTGTAGTAGGTTTTGATTTCGACACCGTAGTCTTTTGGCATAGYCAGGCAAATACTGTGTACGCATCAGAATGTGAGAATGGTGTGCTGCCAATGACGAGCGACATAATGAACCTGTATGCAACTGCAGCAGRGTATAGGGCAGTTGAATCTTTTGATGCATACCCTATAACTGGTGATGCTGAAGGTTGGTTAGCTTCAATAGGAGTTCCTGCAATCACTGTAGAACTTAAAACACATGAGACAATCGAGTGGGAGAAAAACCTTGCGGGGGTGCAGGCATTGCTGCAATATATGAGTTCTCGTTGATAAAAGATAAGGAGTGGTTTTAATGCATAGTTTTTGGTAGGATATGCACGTAATACCGGATCGTCTAATGGTAGGACACCTGGTTTTGGTCCAGGCAATCTAGGTTCGAGTCCTAGTCCGGTAGCACGTTCAAAAAGCCGCAACACGAATAGTGCTGTGGCTTTTTTTGCTGTATCATTCGTTCATCACACTAATCAATCGTATGAATTTAGCAAAAGAACATCTAAAAATTTACGATGCACTCGCYAGCGAATACGAAGCRCGCGWACCAACTCTAACAAAAGTCACTCAAGACTCAGTTAAGTGGTTTTCCGAGTCACTAAAAGAAGATGCGATAGTGCTCGATATAGGTTGTGGGGTTGGAAACACAACGCAAGAACTTCTCAAGTACAATTTTGAAGTAACGGCAATTGATTTGTCCCCACGTATGATTGAATATGCGGAAATCAGAAATCCGGAAGCTAGGTGCATTGCTGCAAACTTTCTAACCCAAGACTTTGATAAATATTTTGATGGAATCTTAGAGTTCGCATTTCTACATCTTTTTCCTATAGAAGAAGCTGTAAAAGTACTCAGGAAAATTAGATTGAATCTAAAACCAGATGGCCTTCTTTATGCTGGAACCACAAAATCTACTACTCCAAAAGAAGGCTTTGAGACCAAAGATGATTACTCTGGACTACATAAGCGTTATAGAAAACATTGGACCGAAAAAGAGTTCACTGACTTTCTAATTGATGGAGGGTTTAGTATCCTAGATAAGAGAGAGCACGAGGATCCGTTTGGGAAAAAGTGGATGGAATTTCTTGCTAAAAAAATTCCTACCACCCTCCCATTAAATTAAGCATATGGTGAAAATTACTTTTACAGATGAGAATGACAACGTTCTCGGTTCTGGCACAAAAGAAGATGTCTGGAAGAAAGGGATTTGGCACCGTGTCGTTCGTGTATATCTCATTAACTCAAAAGGCGAAGTTCTTATTACGAGACGTGCTGCATCTTTGGTTTCTTGTCCAGGTAAATGGAATGACTCTGCATCTGGGCACGTAGACGAAGGAGAGACATATCAGCAAGCTGCATTGAGAGAATTAAATGAGGAAGTAGGCATCTCCGGTATCTATTTGAGGAAGATAAGTAAGATAAAATGTTCTGAGACTGATGAATCTGAAAAGATTAAAAATAGGTTCACGACGATTTTTACCGGGCAATATGACGGGGAAGTTAACTTTAACCCAAGTGAAGTAGAACAAATTCGCTGGGTGCATTTGCGAGAATTAAAAGACCTAGTAAAAGAACAGTCTGGAGATTTTACCGAAGGTTTTAAGAATGGCTTGGCTCTTATTCAATAGGAATATTTTTAGGCAGTATTTCGAACATCGTCCAATGCCCGTAGCAAACAGTATCTGGCACGAGAAGCGTTGAAATGACACTTATCCAGCTCAAAGACTACATGGCTACATAAAAAAACAGCTTCACKMYAWWRWYSRYRWMSMKKTKYYSAARAACAYWKYMRMRKMMMYYWRYTSCWSRRARWTATANKYCRMSKKMMMKSWCWSSACMKYRRKKTYGKYRYCATAACCCAATGCTTCCAGCCAGAGAATACCATTTTTTCTTGGGAATTTGTGCTTCTCGATAAGGGTGACGATGTGCCAGTAACATAACTTAGCTTTCCTTTCAAACATCTTCTGTATCATTATGTTGGCGTCCGTATTCCAGCCTTTATTGCTGGCAATTGATACTGCGACATAGGACCAGACATCAGACAATTCAAACATGAACTCAACCTCAGCTCTGGTGACAGGTAGTTTGTCAGCAGAGTTAAGGGCGATATGTTTGTGTGTGTCCGTATACGGTCTCGGACTCTCTTTCCAGAGGCGACAGTAATCCGTGGCAAGAGCCTCATTAAACACAAAATCGTCTCCAACAAACACAGCACTTGCAACAGCATCTATAGGGCACACCTCAAATGGGTCGCGTACAATACAGGCAAGTTCCTCCCACAGATTAAGTGTGGCTTGCACGATTTTTGAGTAGATAATCGCGCAATTTGGTCTATCTATTAGATGACGTAGTTTAATTGAGAGATGGTTTGCACCCCCGTGATACGAAATATCTCTCGTATGATCGCGATTGGAAAGATAACGTTCCCAATCCTTGACACTCATAGTGTCCATTTCTTGATCAGACATGGTCTTCTCCTCTAAAGTTTTTCCTCTCCTAATATACCTACTTTGTGGTTAGTCTGCAAGAATATTGACGTAGACACTTCGAAAATAATTGCGACTAGAGTTCAAAGCATTTGCGCTCTGCTGACATACAATCGAAGGTACTGAATAATCCGAGAGGGTTATATTTTAATACAATTATATCGAGCGCATACAATGTGTTTATTCACACAGTCCATCACGTATAAATACCAGGCGTGATACAATCAATCTTACATTAAACACAATTATGAAGAAAAAGATTGCCATTATTGAAGACGATCAAATTTTACTAAA
Source organism: Candidatus Kaiserbacteria bacterium (assembly GCA_002401925.1). Classification (GTDB taxonomy): domain Bacteria; phylum Patescibacteriota; class Minisyncoccia; order Phycocordibacterales; family UBA2100; genus UBA2100. Next base: position 91,647 of record NVUN01000001.1, on the reverse strand, counting down.
AGCATTGAGTATTGAGCTTTTAGGAAACGGTTTTGAAATTGTTACTGCCGACGATGGGCAGGCAGGAATTGAGCTCGTAGAGAAAGAGACTCCAGATCTGATACTTCTCGATCTGATGTTGCCGAAAAAGAGTGGATTTACCACCATTGAAGAATTGAAGAAAAATAAAAGCACAAAAAATATACCTCTCATTATTTTGACAAACCTTGGTCATATTGCAGACAGAAAGAAAGGTTTGTTACTTGGGGCAGATGCTTTTTATGAAAAATCTACGACACGACTTGAAGAAATAACTAAAAAAATTAGGAATATCTTATAAGCGGTTTTCATTTTATTTTCTTATCATGCGTTTACAATGGACAAATACCATATTGCAGATCACAGCTAAGATTAGTAAGAGGAAAAGGGGGCTCATTCGGCAAACCGGGGCGTTGATACTGTCCGATGTTATTGTTATTTTAGTTCTTGAAATATATTTGGCTTTGATCTCTTTGCCGATGTATCTCATCATGCAATCAAAGGAAGGTGCACTAGGGAGTGTCGAGTATCGAATACGAAGAATTATTACACTTTCGGTGTTAGTAGCGCTTCTTATCTTATGGGCTATTAAGTTGCTGCTTATTGTTATTGTCCCTTCAGTACTCGAATCAAATTCTCTCGTTATCATCCAAGAATCATTTGTTTCTGAATTGATTCTAGAAGAAGATGTTTTTCCTAATATTCACAACGCTCCGTTATCAGAGCAGGTTGCACCGCCGACTGATATTACTATTGCCGTGGGAAGAACTGGAACTCTAGTGGCGAAAGGGAAAGGCCTTCCAGGCTCCCTGGCTGTACTTTATGTCGGAAGTAAGGAGCGGGAGGAATTGGTAAATATGTATCTAACAGATGTCACAGATTTTGGCGAATGGGAAATTATTGGAGACAGAAGTCTTTCTAGATTGCAGCCAGGAATCTATAGTGCTTACGTAACGACATATGACGCGGTGAGAGGTATAAAAAGTAATTCGCTGTATGCTGGTACAATTGATGTCAGACAAACATTCTTAGACCGTCTTACTGACAGATTTGATGTGTGGGTTAATTATATGGCTGCGGGATTGGTTGCGTTCGGAATATTTCTAACTGTTCTTATTATATAAATATATTATGGTACGATTTTGGCTTAATTCAATACTCTATCTAACCGGTAAGATTCACTGGTACAAAGAGGAAATGCTTAATGCCGGAGTACTCAGGACACTTCGATTAGCATTATCTATATTTGCTTTCGAGGTTACGGTACTCATTGTTGCTTTGCCTACGTATTTCTTTGTTACTCTTAAGAAAGAAAAGTTGGGTACCGAATCGAACAGTATGGATATGTATCGAGTCCGCAAGCGGTTCACACTTACTGGGTTAGGTTTTTTTGCCATATTCCTATCTGTCTATTTTATTATTACTGGAGGTGTTTTATTAAGCAACCCACAACACATACAGGCGATATCTTCGGGGTGGAGTTTCTCTCATCCAGAGAAATATCTTTATGATTCAAGAAAAATACAGATAACTGATGGAGTTGCTCTCCTTAAGGCCGTCAGTAAAGAGGAACACACGCCTGTATTAAATAGTAGTGAAAGCAAAATCCCTACTTCAGTAGAGGTGGACAATCAGGGGACTTCATCCTCGATTAAAACTGAAGATGAGAAAACTGAGACAGATCAAGAAAAGGGGATAGAGGTTATTCCTGTTATAGAATCTCAGCTAGAGCCAGAGGTTATTAAGGAAGAACTAGAGCCTGCGCCGGTGAGCTTTCTAAGAAGCGTATTTGCAAATGTTGTGTATGCACAAGAGGAAGTAACGAGGGAAGTTTGTTCCGCATCAATTCAGCCAATTGAGTCTCTTCATGTTACAGGACTCAAAGAATGGACTGGGTTTGTTGAAGTGGCAGATAAGCAGGGTGGTGAAATTCGATATCAACTATCAGATGATGATGGAAGCACATGGAAATACTGGAATGATGGTAAGTGGCAACAGGCTAGTTCAGATGATCTAAACACTGCAGACGTTATTGATAAGCACATTAAAGATTTCTCAACTGAGACAGGGCGAATTCTTTTTGCTGCCGTACTTACAAGTAATTGTGAATCGCTGGTTCATATGATTGAGTTATCTATCACTTATGATGTTGTTGGTATTGATGGTGGTAGAGCAGATTATCGCCTTACTGACAGTGATAAAGCAGTGAGCTTTACTGATACCGAAGGTAATCCRATTACCCAAACAGCCGGRCGAGCGTTCATTCGTTTTGATAATAAGCTCGTTGGATTTTTGGAGATAGAAAAAGATTTTGATACATCGGGCTATGAAATGGGGCATGCTGATGGAACATCCTGGATTCACCTTGGAGAGACAGATCGGTCAGGAATTACCACTATTCAGTTAATCGTTCCAAAACTTCCCGATCAAGATTCTGTTCGCGTCTGTCCAGGAGCAGCGTCATCAAATACCGTATTCGAAGGGTGTGAAGGAGAGATAATTTTGCATGTAGAATCTCCGTCACAAGGTGGGTATACACTAGTGGATATAGAAGACCAGGAGTATTGGTATGTCCAATCAGATAATGTGGCAACCTTTTCAACAGGTGCACAAGGAACTATCACAGGTCCTCTCGATAGTGACACTTTTGATTCCACTCAAGGGAAGGAACCTAAAGTTATCCAAATATCCGGTTCAGTCTATGCTGTTGTGTATAAAGGGTCTGGTAACGATGGTTTTTTAAGAACATTCTCAGTTAATTMWRMCGRKRMYKKYRMWMRTACCNANMWAGATACACTTGAATTYGATACAACTAATGGAAAAACTCCTAGTATTCTTAGCATCTCTGGAGACATCTACGCTATTGCTTACACAGGGACTGGTGATGATGGTTTTATTAAAACAGTGGATATTGATAGCTCCGGTAATATTGAAAACTCTGTTATTGATACACTAGAATTCGATACAGTTAAGGGAAAGACTCCCTATGTCCTTAATATCTCGGGAGACATCTATGTCATTGCGTATGCGGGAAATGGAGACGATGGTTTTATTAAAACAATTGAGATTAATTCAAGTGGAGCGATTACAAACTCTATTATTGATACACTAGAATTCGACACAGTTAAGGGAAAGACACCTTATATTCTTAGCATCTCTGGAGACATCTATGCTGTTGCGTATGCAGGAAACGGGGACGATGGTTTTATTAAAACAATAGATATTGATAGCTCGGGTAATATTGAAAACTCTGTTATTGATACATTAGAGTTCGATACAACCAAAGGAAAGACTCCAGAACTTATTAATATCTCTGGAGACATCTATGCTGTTGCGTATACAGGAGATGGCGATGATGGCTTTATTAAAACAGTAGATATTGATAGTTCCGGTAATATTGAAAACTCTRTTATTGATACACTTGAGTTTGATACAGATGTTGGAAAAACTCCAAATATTATCGCTATAGTGGGGAATGTTTATGCACTTGCGTATCAGGGTAGTAATGAGGAAATATATGTTAAGACATTTCAAATTGAAGATGATGGATCTATTGATAATACAGTAGTAGATACCTTTGTAGCGACTTCTGACACTTCATCAACTCCACGTATTATACGTATTGTTGGGGATACATATCTGATTGCCTATACAGACAATGATGATGATGATAAGGGAAAATTTATTACGCTTGATATTGATAGTGTTCCGGCAGGGATAACACTTACCGCACCTAATGGAGGAGATACACTCACACTGTTGGCAACAACGACGATTACTTGGACATCTGCGATAACTTCAGGAAATGTAAAAATTGAATATTCCAAAGATGGGTTTTCCTCTGACATAAACACGATAGTGTCTTCAACAACGGATGATGGTTCATATGCCTGGCTTGTGCCTAATGATGCAACCAGAAGCGCTACGGTGCGTATTTCTGATGCAGAGAATGCAACATTAAACGATATTTCTGATGCGAACAATACGCTGCAGGGAGATATCGCCGGCTGGACTGAGCTGCAAGGATTGTTTACGGTAACGGGAGCAAGTAATCTCGAAACGGCTTTCGCAAGCTACGATACGATCTTGCCAAATGGTAGTAGATTTGTATTTCCTCACTTAGAATCAGGTATCCTGGGTATTGCCTCAAGTTCTGCAACTTCAACTGTGCCTAACGTGTCTGATTTTGGTGACGCATCAAATTGGAATAATAGATTTACCCTATCTTCCACGACACTCGATTCTAATTTTCCACTTGTTGGATTTACAGATATATCAGGAGGGGCAGTTACCTCGTGGAATTCTTCTGTTGAATTTAAACTAGAATATCGATCAGATAATTACTTGTATCTGCTTGTTGACGATGTCGATTATCTAAAGAGTAGCGCAACATTCTCGGGTGATATAACACTCTACTTTGCAGTGCCAGATGCRTATACCGTAGATGCTGATTTCCCTGTCTTTACAGTASAGAGTTTAGATAGTTTTGCATTGACTGATTCTGACCCTGATATCACGTTTACAAATAGTTCCGGGGACCTTATTTCATCGACTGACAGTGATGCCTATATTCGTCACGATAATATTATTGTGGGATACGTAGAATTATCAGATGATCTAGATACGGGCGACTACAYAATAGGTCAATCAAGTGGARCATCRTGGATCCACATGGGATTAAATGAYAGATCTGCGATTACAAAAATTCAGCTGATTGTTTCAAAAATAGGCAGTCATGATTTTGTRCGGATTTGTCCCGAAGCTAGTTCTGMTGGGGAGGTGRCTGATGGATGTGAYGAYGAAATTCATCTTTCAGAGAACAGTCCGGAAGCAGAAGGTTATACCCTTGTCACTTTGAGTGATAATGACTACTGGTATATTGAGGCTGATGATGTGAATGTATTTTCTACTGGCTCCCAGGGTGTTATTTCAAGCCTTGGATCGACAGAAACATTTGATGCTGTTGCTGGTAAAGATCCTGATATTATCCATATCTCCGGTGATATTTTTGCTATTGCGTATCAAGGAGTTGGTAGTGACGGGTTTATTAAAACCATTGAGGTAGATAGCTCTGGAACGTTCGTGAGTACAAGTACAGATTCTTTTGAATATGATACCAGTAAAGGAGTAGGTCCAGACATAATTAATATATCGGGCAATGTGTACGCTATTGCGTATCAAGGAAATGGCAATGATGGGTTTATAAAAACAATTACCATCGACACATCAGGAAATATTACTGCCTCTGCTATCGATACGTTGGAATTCGATACTATTCAGGGAAAGAATGTATCGTTCATCAATATATCTGGAGATGTATATGCGGTGGCGTATAAGGGTGCGGACAACGATGGGTTTATAAAAACAGTAGAGATTGATACCTCAGGAAATATAACCAACACAATTATTGATACCTTAGAATTTGATACCGGTGATACTAAATTCCCGGAGCTCATCAATATATCCGGCAACGTGTACGCAGTTGCTTATCAGAGTACTGGTAACGACGGTTTTGTAAAAACGATTACTATCGATACATCAGGAAATATAACTAATACGATTATTGATACTTTAGAATTTGATGCATCGTCTGGTAAAGAGCCTCAGATCAGGCGCGTGAGTGGCAATGTGTACATGTTTGTATACGGAGGTGTGGGTGATGATGGATTTGTAAAAACAATTACCATTGATACTTCGGGTAATATTACAGCTACGGCAATAGATACTCTGGAGTACGACACATCACGAGGCAGGCAACCATTTGTTATTCCTATCGTTGGAGATATTTTTGCATCAATATATCAAGGGAATGGAAACGATGGGTTTATAAAAACTTTTGACATCGATAGTTCAGGAGCAATCGAAAACTCGGTTGTTGCAACGCTGGAGTTCGATACACTTTTTGCTGCCTTTCCAAAGATTATAAATATATCCGGTGACAAATACCTTGTTGCTTATGAAGGAAGCGGCGCTGTTGGTATTTTAAATACAGTTGATATCAATAGTACTCCGACAAGCGTGACAGTCACAGCACCAAACGGCGCAGAATCGCTTACAGGGAGTGCAACAACGACCATTACATGGACATCCGCCAATACCTCCGGCAATGTTAAAATCGAATATTCAAAAGATGGCTTTGTCTTGGATACGAATGTTATTACAGCAACTACAGCGGACGATGGTAGTTATATATGGACCATACCAAACGATCCAAGTACTACGGTCACTGTGCGTATTTCTGATGTTTCCACACCATCACTACTTGATGTAAGTAATGCCAACTTTACGATACTCGCTACTCCAATTATTACAGTGGTATATCCAAACGGTAGTGAAAAACCAACGGTCGCTTCTATTGCAACAGTCCGTTGGACATCAGAGACAACCTCCGGCAATGTTAAAATCGAATATTCAAAAGATGGCTTTGTCTTGGATACAAATGTTGTCACGTCCTCAACATCAGACGATGGTAGTTATGCATGGACGATTCCAGATGATCCAAGTACTACGGTCACTGTGCGTATTTCTGATGTTGCTACTCCATCACTTCTTGATGTAAGTGATGCGAACTTTACGATACTTACTCCTGATACAAATCCAATTAGTCGTTGGGCACTGGATGATAATACCGGCTGTACCGCGACTGATTCCTATGATAGTAACAATGGAACACTCAGTCCAAATTGTGCATCGAATTCACCGACATGGACTACTGGTAAGGAAAACAGCGCCCTCTCTTTTGATGGTAGCGATGACTATGTCACGGTGGCAAATGCCAGTAATCTCAACCCAGAAACCGCTGTTACGGTCTCAGCATGGATTAAATGGGATATTGATCCGACAACCGGAAACGCTCGTGCTCAGATTTTAAGTAAGAACGGTGATGATCAATATCAATTGCAGCACAACAGTGGTAATACGGCTTTTGAGTTTGCAGTAAATACATCTTCCGGTCGTCAGGTTATTGTCGGCACAACGACACCTGCTCAAAACACCTGGTACTTTGTTGCAGGAACTTATGATGGGCAAATATTGAAACTGTACGTCAATGGTGGATTAGATAGTAGCACCAGCGGAGATGGCGACATCCTGTCTTCTACCGGTGCTTTTGATATTGGTAGACGCTCAGTAGATACCGATCGATATTTTGATGGAATTATTGATGAGGTAAGTATGTGGAATCGGGCACTAAGYGCGAGTGAGATTAACTCACTGTATCTTATTGGTAATAATGAAGAACCATCACTTACTTTATCGAGCATAAGTCAGCAAACAGACGACGGTCGCGTAAATGTTGTCTACTCACTCTCTGATGCGGAAAGCGACTTCATATCGTTGCCAGTATATGAATATTCATTAACAGGTGTATTTGGAGGAGAGCAAGCTACAGCAACCCCAGCAACGCTCGATGGTGCTCATGATGGYATTACGGGACTTTCCTCATCTCCTGGMGGGGTAAGTCATACGTTTGTGTGGAATGCCGCCGCTGATTTAAGTAATGTATACGATACTACTGTGTTTGTACGATTTGCACCATCAGATGGCATTGAGTCTGGAAGCATTAGTACAAGTAGTGCATTTACTGTTGATATAAAAAATCCAATCGTTTCGAACGTATCAGCTTCTCAAAGCTCAAGTTCCACTGACATTGTGATTACCTACGACCTTGCAGACGATACTAGTACAGGACTCACTGTTGAAATCGACATCTCAGAGGATGGTGGAGGTACTTGGAGTGTGACCGACACCTCTGTTACAGGAAATGTAGGTGCAAGTCAGATGACTGGCACAGGAAAAAGCATTACATGGGATGCGGGTACGGACTTTAGCGGGCAATCTCAATCAGATATACGAGTACGAGTCAGAGCTACTGACACCTTCACGAATCAAGGAGCGTACACCGAATCAAGTAACTTTGCAGTTGATACAAAAAACCCATCTACAAACGTTACAGTGGATGTGCAATCACAGCCTAACGCAGGCGATACTTCAATTGTTTTGGGAGGATCCTTTATAGAGACTAATCCAAATACGAACAGCTTTTTCGTAGCTATTAATAATGGTGCATACGGTAGCGCAACCAGCGGCACATCAAATACTGCATCTCCTGCTAACCAGGCCACTGCTGTCGGAGCAACGCTTGATGGTAATGATGTTGTTACCAAGGCAAAAATTGTTCACGAGGATGATTATAGTCACAGCTTTATAAACGAGAATACTTCACTTTCTTCGAGTCTTTCATATGTAAAACCATATACTCCTGCAACACCGACAGTAGGTAGTCCAACCATCAGTACCGTTAACATCGTAGTAAATAAACATAGTTCCGAGATAGCTGGTTTGAAGTATGCAATATTTGAAAGTAGTACCGGATTTTATGTACAAACAAACGGAACTCTTTCCACCAGTACCGTATGGCAAACAATAAGTACATGGGGTACCAAAACAGTAACTGGTCTTAGCGATCCGGTGAGTCAATATACTTTCAGTACAAAATCTCGAAACAGTAGTGATTTAAGTAATGCGACGAGCAGTGAAAGTAGTCTTTCTTCGGGAGCATCTGTAGATAATTCAGCGCCAGCTATTTCAATTACTTCTGCTGTTCAAACAACTGACGGTTCGAAATACGTCACAATTAGCTATGTCGGTACTGATGTAGATAACGATACAGTTAGTCTTATTACAGTTGAATATTCAACCGACAATCTTGTTTGGCAGGCAATGACTGAGAAAACCGGAGTTGGTTCCGATGGTACATCAGGACTAGCATTTACTGCATCAGGTACGAGTCTTGAGTTCATGTGGGATATTGGTGCCGACCTTGGTGCCATAGAGGATTCAACGGTATATGTGCGACTACAAGGCAATGATAGTGCACTTGATGGAAGTGTGACCGTATCATCGGCCTTTGTGATTGATACAAAGCCGACAGTTATTTCAAACTTGGCAGTAACACAAACTTTAAATTCTTCGAATGTCGTTATAACTTACGATCTCGCCGATGCACTATCATTACTGGCTACGATAGAGATGGATATATCTGAAGATAGTGGAGCAACGTGGAATGTTGCAAGTACAACGCTCTCAGGAGATGTAGGTACTGGTGTCAGCATTGGGAATAGTTCAGTTACTTGGAATGCGGGTACCGACTTTGATGATCAGTATCAAACGGATATGCGATTTAGAATTCGAGCGACAGATGCCCATAGTAACGTAAGTAGTTATGTAGAGTCATCTGACTTCACTCTCGACACTGTAATTCCAGTTGTTTCAACTATTGTAGCCGTACAAAACACGGGACTTAATACCGTAGCRATCACCTACAACCTATCAGATGATACAGCCACAAATTTAAATACAGAGCTTGAAATTTCTGAGGACAGTGGAGCAACATGGAATATTGCAACAAGTACACTTACAGGAGCGCTTGGTACAGGACAGAGCACAGGATCAGGAAAAACGATTGAGTGGAATGCAGGAGTTGATTTTGATGAGGAGGATCAAAGTGATCTAAGGATACGCATCCGAGCTACTGATGCATATCAAAATAGCAGTAGTTTTGCTACATCGTCAGACTTTGCCCTCGATACGCGTGCTCCTTTTGGAATGGTGGGATTCAGTGGAGCCAGTGCAAGTACAACCTCTATTGTGTGGACGTGGACTCCTGTAGCTGTTGAGAGTAACTTTGCTCGCTACGAGGTTTGGTTCGGTGAGAATCTTACAGATGTACAGAATAGAGTAGGTACTGCAACTCAGTGGAGTACTACGGAAGATGTGGATTTGGCCACTGTAGGTACTGCGTCTACAAATGTAACAGGTCTTTCTGAGGGAATTACATACTATGCAAAGATTTTTGCTATTGATAATTTTGCTAATGAVGCAACTCTGACTGCAGCACAATTTGATACTGAAAGCAGTATTGATTCACAGCCAAGTACTCCGAGTGGAGGTGGAGGTGGTGGTATCCTTAGTTTTGCTGCTCCATTAATTCCTATTCTTGATCAGCCACTAACGCCGCAATTGCCTGGACTCATTGTTATTTCTGGTACAGCAGAGCCGTCCTCGATCATTGATATATATAACAATAATCAAAAGATTGAGAATCTACTTATTGTGACAAACAGTAATGGATCTTTTACGACATTAATTACTCTGAATGAAGGCGTTCATGTATTGAGAGCAATTGCAGTTCGTCCACTTGGATCATTCCAGAGTGATCTGTCTCTACCGCGTACTCTTGTAATACAAACGCAAATACCAGAAGTTGTATCACCAGGTGACTTAGGTGGAGGGCTATTAGAAGGAATTGAGTCTACTCAAGAAGCCACACTTCCTCGACTCGTTGAAATTATTCAAAGAGCAGAGGAATCACCAATTCTTGCAACTCCGATCATTATGAATGTGAGTAGTGTAGAAATTGGTAATACGATTTCTTTTACAGGAACAGGTATTCCAAACTCAGATCTTGTTTTGTTCGTGCATTCAGAGCAAGCCTTTGTGAGTCAAACTCATGTAGCGCAAGATGGTACATGGAAATTTATTCATGACCAAGATATACTGACACTTGCACCAGGAGATCATACTATTTTTGCACTAACACTTGATGAGAAAAGTAATATAAAAAGTGTTGCAAGTCCGATAACTTCATTTGTGGTAAGTGTAAATTATCCAGCACTTATTATTAGTAAGTTAGACATAATGACAACTCTCCTAACTATAAGCATTATTATTATCGGTATATACATCTTTATTTTAAGAAGAAGGCAATTGCAGGATATTTTATCCTGATACTCACCTCACACACGTTATGAAGAAGAAAATACATTTCCACAAAAATAAATATCCGACTGGTGTAGGAAGACAAGCAGTAATTTTGATTACSACTGCAACATTCSTGATACTTTTTGGACTTAGTGCAGCTGTTTCTCTTRCTTTACGTGTAGAACAAAGGGAGCATCAAGTRAGCAGAGAAAAAAGTCAGGTYAGTACCATTACTGCCTTTCTGGAGGGACAACTTCTTGGTTATGARTCGATGCTCTATTCTATAAARGGATTYTATGAAGGGAGTGTATTTGTTGATAGGAAAGAGTTTCAATCCTTTGTTGRGACATTGGAACTTCATGAAAGATTTGATGGAATTCAGGCMCTTGAGTACATATTAAAAGTCACCGATGAAGAAAAAGAAGCGTACATTTCTTCAGTTAGAAATGATACTACAGTGAGCTCGCAAGGATATCCAGATTTTTTTATCTCTCCTGAAGGAGAAAGAGATGAATATTATGTTGTTAACTACATTGAACCACTAGAAGGAAATGAGGTGGCATTCGGATTTGATTTAAAATCAAATCCGGAAAGAAGAGTTGCTCTAGAGCTTGCAAGAGATGAAGATAGAATTATTGTAACGGCTCCTATAGATCTTGTACAAGGTAGTGCCGAAGAACCAGGGTTCCTYATYTTYCTRCCAATTTACAAGAAAGGATTTGATATCTCAACYGTTGCTTTGAGAAGGGRAGCAATTGAAGGTTTTGCTCTGGCTGTTTTCAATGCYGAAGWTATGATCGGAAGCATCATTGCTGATGARGAGTCTTCYCGACATTTTTAYATACARGTAATAGATTCAACAGATGGTTTGAATGAGCCTCTTGCTGAGTTTAATGTTCAAGGAAGTACACCATTGAATGGTACAGAAGAATATGTCGAAGAAATACGAATAGGTGAAAGGACGTGGACGGTCAAGTTTGTACCCCTCGACACCTTTATTCCTCAGCAACAATATCAAGAGTTATGGAAAATAGCTTTTCTGTTCTTAATAGTACTCAGTGTGTCGGCTACCCTTATTGTTTACTTCCTCTTGAGTACACGTGCGAGAGCGTTATATATCGCAGAAGAATTAATGGAAGAGTTGGAGCAAAAAACAAGAGAGATAGCTGATTTGGCTAAGTTTCCGTCCGAGAATGTGAATCCTGTATTACGAATCGCAAGGAGTGGCGAGATTTTGTACACTAATATTGCAGGAAAGAAAGTGTTGAAACTTTGGAAAAGTAAGGTTGGATCTATAGCTCCAAAAAACATACAAGCATTGATAGGTGATACTAATGAAGACATAAAACCATTTTCTCTTGATGTKATCGTTGAAAATAAGATATTTTCACTATTATTTACATCCGTAGGGGGAGAGGAGTACGTAAATGTGTATGGACGTGATGTCTCAAAGGAAAGAGAGGTAAGTCGCCTAAAATCAGATTTTGTGTCCACAGCATCACATCAGTTGCAAACTCCACTGTCAGGTATTAAGTGGTTTTCTGAACTACTATTGCGTAATGATGAGACACTCTCACCTGAAGATCGACAGGACTTTGTCAGTCAAATTTATGTGAGTAATGAAAGACTTATTGCACTTGTTCACAATCTCCTTGATGTATCACGAATTGAATCAGGTGAAGGATTTGAAATGAATAGAGAACTGACAAATRTATCTGAACTAGTTCAGAGAGTAATGAAAGACATAAATATATTTGCAAAAGAAAAAAATATGCAGATACATGACGATCTAGAATCTATTAAAGATATTGAAATACTAATTGATGCTGAAAAAATGACTCACGCATTTCGAAACCTTCTTGATAATGCAATTCGATATTCAGAAAAGGGTACTACAATAGAAGTTGGCGGTAAAAGAACGTCCGATGGAGTTGAGATATATGTGCGTGACAAAGGTATAGGTATTCCTAAAGAGGAGCAACATCGAATTTTTGGTAGATTCTTTCGAGCGAATAATGCTGTGCTACACGAACCTCAAGGAAGTGGCTTAGGGCTTTGGATCGTTAAGTCGATTGTTGAAATGCATAATGGTATAATTCGATTCAAGTCGGATGAGGGTAAAGGTACAACATTTTATGTATCGTTCCCGATTAATCGCTAATCTTGTTACATTCTATGTCTGAAAAAATACTTGTTATAGAAGATGACGTTGTTCTACGAAAGGGAATAATCACAATTCTGGAGCTCGAAGGGTTCGATGTCATATTTGCTATAGATGGAGAGGAGGGAGAAAGAATGATACGAGAAGAAAAACCCAGAATGGTAATACTTGATCTTATGTTACCTAAAAAGAAGGGTGTGGATATTCTTGCTGACCTGAACTCAAGTAAGGAATTTGCAAACATCCCTGTGTATGTTTTGACTGTAGTGGGAAAGATGGATACTGTCGCTGATTGTTTAGAGGCTGGTGCAAAGGGGTATTTTATAAAACCTGATACTAGCCTAAAGCAAATTGCGGAGGTTGCGAAGAGGGAATTCGCTCTGAAACAATAAAGTCTTTGTTACTTACAATATACTTTAATGAAAAAGAAAATTGGTATCATCCGTAAAGTTTGGGCACCGTTAGCCATCTATCTAGCCTTTTTCATAATAAAGGCTATTTATGCTACTCCTGAGCTTTTAACTACAGGATTGGCATTGGTTGCCATTGGACTCACCTTTGCTCTTTGGTATAACTCAGGAGAGATAGGGTTGTTTATCATTGGAATTCTCCTCGGACTTTTTATAGAGATTGGCTTAACAGGTGTTAGTGCTGCTCCAACGCAACAAATTTGGTTAGAAGCATCATTCTTTGGTATTCCATATTGGCTGCCTTTAGCATGGGGTATTGCGTTTGTGACGCTTCCTCGAGTTGGAATATATTTACGAACACTTAATGTAAGGTAGTAAGTCATTTACTTGTTGTGATCGAAAGTTATTAATACTGAAACCAGTTTAGAGATACATACTTGCTATACTTGAGAAATGAAAAGTGAAAATATTCCAGACCAAAAGGAATCTATTGAAGAAAGTCACAAAAAGAACGCTATTATTTTTGTACCTGGAGTGGCTGAAGGCATTGAAATAGTTAGAGATGTTGCACAGGAAATTAAAAAAGAACTCAAAGCACGCGGTGAAGAACCCTCTGATAACCGTGCAGCGCTCGCCAGTCGGCGATTATCTTTTGTAAGTACTCATCCAGAACTTGATGGAGATCATCAGCAAGACATATCTACGCATCTTAGTGATATGCCTGAACCCGCACCTATAATGAGTGTTGTTTCTAGTACCAAGGAACATAACACACTACAAAACCGTGTTGATCTGGTGACTGATGCACTCAGAGAGGCAAATACACCAGGAACCGAGAAGATAACTCTCGTAGGACATAGTGCAGGTGGCCTTGCCATACTTACTGCACTCACTGAAGAAATACACCGGCGTCGTGAACTGGCTACAAAGGATGAGAATTTACCAGCGCTACATGCTGTTCTTATAGCACCAGTGCTCCCGGGAGAAATACTTAAAATGATAACAATGGAGAAGACATTCTTTAGTGTAGTTCTACGCAATTTTATCAAGACAGTTTTCACGAAACATCCAACATACGCTTTAAAGTTGTTGAGTAGAAAAGATATGGATCCAACCACTGAGGATTTACAAAAATTACTTGGCCCAATGCGGAGTAAGAAATTTGAGGAGTTAGTACTTAAACATAGAACACCACTTTCAGGAGGTGAGGGATTCGACATCTTTCTGTTCCCTGAAGCACTAAAAGGAATACGAAAGAAAGGCATCTTCGGTGGGAATTGGCCAAAAGATATAACTGTTGAGGTAATTATACCTAATAATGATCAATGGATTAGTCGAAAAGGACAACATACATTGGCTGATAAAACTCTCAAGAAACGTTTAGGAGATCAAGTAACTAAAACAGTTGTAGATGGGTCTCATTTACCTTTAGGTAAAGATGACGCTGCAGCAGAAATTGCTAAGCGTATTCTTGATGGTGGTAAATAATGACAGCGATACCTGTTTTTCAAGGTAAGTATTGATAAAGATCTATATTTGTTGTATAACTTATCAGGCTTAGTTTTTTAAGTATTTTGGGAGATCATTATGAATAGCATAGATTTTGATGCTGTCGTGAATAAATTTCTAAAAGCAGACGATAAGACAGTCATAGAAGCTGCGATGGAGGTATTCAAGGGTATTCAGGAAATGGATGCCGCGACGGTAGTTTCTTTTTGGAGAGCTCTCATGTCTTTCTATCAGTTTCAAGAGACTGAGAAGGAGAAAGTAGTGGGCCGCCAAATGTTAGAGGAGGCATATGCAAGAATGCTGACACTTCGAGATGATGAATGGAGTGAATACGGAGAGGGGATCCCATTTGAAATCGCAACTATTCTTGCTACATATAAACACCGAAAGGATACTTAAGCTTTAGGCCTGAATGAATTTATTTCATTCAGGCCTTTTACTTAAAAACTATTAACTGTCATTTCGCTGAGATCTGTGGATCGCTATATTAAAAGGTAATCATAGGGAGGTCCCATATCGTGTTTGTGCTGTTGCCCCGGATATCAGCATCAATGGGTTATGCAAGAATTTTAATTGGTGATGCCGAGCAGGTTTTTAATTTGTTAGAAATCGGCGGTGTTGTCATCGTAACTTCACACATGTAATAGATAGGCTACACATAACTGTGTGGCCTATTTTCTTTTCTATTGACTTATACTGTTAAATGTTGTATTAAACTAGTAGTTCAACCCCTAAAGAGGATGAGAGAAATGCGAAGTTTTCTGATGTTTTTGAAGGTTATGTTCTTTGGTAGCGTATTTTTTGTCGGTTCTATGATGCCAGCGATGGCTGACTTCGTTCCGCCACCGCCACCGCCGCCGTYGCCTGCTCCGTCGAGCGGGTCGGGAGCGTCCAGTAGCTCAAACAGTGTCAGCACTGCCAGTATCGCTCAGGCAGCGGCCGTTTGTGCTGCTGTTGGCGCAGTACTGGATCCAAAAGTAAAAGATGCTGGAACTTTTGTTCTGTACTCCGCGGTACCATGCGTGTCGTCCTCACTGGCGGCAGCCTCGGTTACAGCTGCGGGTGCAAGCGTGCTCTCGACAGTTGTTGTCGGCGGAGTTGCTTACTTGTTTGTGCGGTATGTTTTGATGGATAAGGTTTTCACCTTGAAGATCAGAGCGTCCCGGCCGGATGGATTCTGTGACAACCCACCGAAAGTCGACATGCGGCAACCAAGTGGCCCGCACAAGACCAAGGTGTCTTGCGAAAGTAGCTACGGCGCCTTTCGCGGGGAAACTACTTCACGACCTGAATAGGGTCTGAGGTAGATAAACAGCGACAATCTTTGATTGTCGCTGTTTTTTATACCCCCTGTTTGGTATACTTTCGGGAATCCACTAAGAACAGCGCTATGAAAAACATATATTTAATTATAGGAATTATTATTTTAGCTCTTGGAGCACTATTATATTTTATGACATCACCAGAAGAAGAAGCAGTAACAAACACTGAAGCTGTAGTTGAAACACCAGTAGCAAACGAAGAAGTGGCGACACCAGTAACGAATGAAGTAACTATAGTTATGTCTACATCAATGGGAGATATAACTTTTGAACTTAATGCAGTGGACGCACCAAACACTGTGGCAAACTTTGTGAAGCTCGCAAATGACGGATTTTATGACGGTACCAAATTTCACCGAATTATTCAGAACTTTATGATCCAAGGTGGTGACCCGCTAACAAAAGATGACGCACTTATGTCTAGYTGGGGAACAGGAGGTCCAGGTTACGCTTTTGCGGACGAAATCCATGCAAATAACAATAACGACGTAGGTACTATTTCAATGGCTAACTCAGGTCCTRAYACTAACGGAAGTCAGTTTTTYATTAACATGGCACCAAACAAYTTCCTCGACGATAAGCACACTGTCTTTGGTAAAGTAGTTGATGGTCTCGATGTAGCAACTGCAATTATTGCAGTACAAACTGAAGGCCCTGATCGACCTGTTGAACCAGTTATCATCAACTCTATTTCAGTTAAATAGAAAAGACGCATATCCTTAAAAAATACCCTCATGTAGAGGGTATTTTTTAATTGACAAGCATCCTTTAATGGTCTTTAATACTTCTGTTGTCAATAAGGACAACAGAGAGGGAATCGTGTGAGAGACATTGTAGTCACGACAGTGATGCTTGAAAGTGTTCTGGGAAATTTTCTTGGAAATACGCTAGCAGGATCTGTTTTCTTGATTGAACTTCATAATGATGATGAGTTTCAACACATTGATGAATTTTTGTTGAAAGACCCGACTGACACGGAGGATGATCCGCCTGATCGCTCAGGTAGGCCTCCAAACAAAGTNCATNNNTNCTGTTCACTTGCCACGYGAYGGGTCACCACCTGTTGATGGGCTWGTACAYAAAAGAACAGAGCGACGTTACAGTGTCTGACGACGTTGTCAGAATAAGCCCTATACAGATTATCTGTATAGGGCTTTTTATATACAATTAGAGTACGAAGAAATATTTGTTATAATACTCCGAATGCGCAACATACTATCAGGTCTACTTCTCTTTATCTTCGCTTTTTCTCTTATCGCACCCGCACTCACCATTGCTCATGAGGGTGAAGAAACTGAAGGTACTATCACTGTACATGTCTTTAAGCGTGATGACTGTACTTATTGCAAGGCCGAGAAGAAATTTATCGATGAACTTGAGAGAACACGAAGTGATCTTAATTTTACAGTAGAGTGGCACGATATTGTTACTGACGAAGCTGATAATAGTCTCTATCAGCAAATTACCACTCTTAAACGAGTTCCACGGATAACTCCGATTACTATAGTAGGAGATACCCTTATCCAAGGCTTTGACGCTCCTGAGACTACTGGAGAGCGTATTATTGATGCTATTAACCGAGGTCATGAGGTAGGAGAACTATCCCTAAGTGACTTCATTTCCGGAGAAACACTTCTGACAGGATCTTCTACGGCAGGATGTGACAGTGGTGATGTCTGCTTACCCGATTCAAAGGAGTTTACCTTCAAACTACCGTTTTTAGGCGTGGTAAATCTTCAAACTTTTTCACTAAGTACATTGGCTATAGTACTGGGTACGGTAGATGGTTTCAATCCATGTGCTATGTGGGTGCTCATCACCTTCTTGTTGATTCTTCTGCAAATTGGAGATAAACGTAAAATGCTCTACATAGCCGGACTTTTCATTCTAGCGGAAGCGGTTATGTACGGGCTCATTTTAAATGTTTGGTACACCACTTGGGATTTTGTTGGTCTCGATAATATTGTTACACCGCTCATTGGGCTTCTCGCAATTGGAGGTGGAATATTCTTTCTCTATAGATGGCACAAGAGTACGAAGGCACTCACCTGTGACATTACGACACTTGAAACCCAAGGTAAGATTCAGGCAAAAATTCAAAAACTTGCACAAGGACCATTAACTATCGCKGCAATCGGCGGAATCATTGCTGTYGCGTTCTCAGTTAATATTATTGAGTTTGCTTGTTCAGTAGGTATTCCACAGGCCTTTACYAAGATACTCGAACTAAATCAGCTAGATTTYCTACAGACRCAGGCATACACACTACTGTATATTGCTTTCTACATGCTTGATGACTTTATTGTTTTTGGCCTTGCACTCTGGGGCTTTAATAAGATCCATGCAGCAGAAAAGTATTCACGAGCATCTATGCTTGTCGGTGGACTACTTATGATTCTTTTGGGAGTACTACTTACCTTTGCACCTAACTTTTTAACTTTCTAATATGAAGCAGGAAACAGCACTTGGTATTTTAAAAACAGGACGCAATGTGTACCTTACCGGTGCCGCTGGTTCAGGAAAAACACATGTACTTAATCAGTACATAGAATATCTAAGAAAAAACCGTGTAAGCGTCGGTATTACTGCATCAACAGGAATTGCTGCAACACACCTTGGAGGAATGACCATTCATGCCTGGTCTGGTGTTGGTATAAAGGACCATCTTACTGAATGGGATATTGACTCATTAACACAACGACAACCACTGGTTAAGCGTTTTGAAAAGGCGAGCGTACTTCTCATTGATGAGATCTCAATGTTGCGACCAGAACTTCTTGATATGGTTGATCAGGTCGCCAAGGCAATGAAGCGAAATGACAAGCCGTTTGGTGGAYTACAAGTGATACTYTCTGGTGATTTTTTCCAACTACCGCCAGTTGTGCGAGGTGGTGGSACTGAAKCATTTGCTGACTCGGCAAGTGCTTGGCTTAACGGAGACTTCCGTGTSTGCTATCTCAGTGAACAGTTTCGTCARGAGGGWGGAGAKYTAWTKGCTATTCTKAATGATATTCGCGATGGYGAAATYTCRATGAGYTCACAGGAAGCACTTGAGAGCAGGATGTTTAAAGGTGACGAAGAGAATGAAGATGAGATTGTAGATGATTTAGAAACTGATGCTGATGCAGTTATTTTGCATACTCATAACAAGAGYGTCGATAGTCGTAACTGGGATGAGTTGGAAAAACTGGACGCACAAAGTGTTACGTACGACATGGTAACAGCTGGACGTGCCAGCTTAGTGGAGTCATTAGTGAAGAATGTTCTTGCACCAGAAAGTCTTGAACTTAAGGTAGGAGCACGAGTAATGTTTGTTAAGAACTCACCTGAACAGGAATACGTAARCGGTACCATTGGTGAGATTATAGATTTGGATGGTGAGTATCCATTGGTACGCACTGGCGAAGGAAAAGAAATTATGGCCCACCCAGTCTCATGGGAAATGACTGACGACGGAAAAGTACTAGCTAGTGTGGTACAGGTACCACTACGTCTAGCATGGGCAATTACTGTACATAAAAGCCAGGGTATGAGTCTTGATACGGTTGAAGTGGATCTCTCTCGAGCCTTCACTCCTGGACAGGGATATGTAGCACTCTCCCGAGCACGCACATTACAAGGGCTCACCATACACGGACTCAACGCTACRGCACTRCAGGTTCATCCTTAYGTACGYGCMCGTGATGGTGACTTATTAGCGGAATCAGAACGYTGGGATAATGTGTTTACAAAATTTTCTGCAGCACGCATAAAGGAGATGGAAGATGATTTCATTAAAAAAGTAGGCCGTACTGAAGCAGAGGCAGCAACTGAGACGACTATACCCACACATTTAAAGACAAGAGCTTTTCTTGAAGAAGGAAAAACAATTGAAGAGATAAAGGAGGTGCGTAGCATGACCTTTGGAACAGTAGTAGGACACTTGGAAAAGCTACAAAAGAATGGCGACTGTGAAATATATGCTCACGTAGAACCTGATAGTACTGTAGTGGCTGAAATTACAAAGGCTTTTGATTCTTTTAAAGAAATGAAGCTTGCTCCTGTACACAAAAAACTAAAAGGAAAGTATACCTATGAAGAGTTGCGRCTGGCGCGCTTGTTTATATCAGAGTAGGATAGCGCTATGAATACTATTGCTGACGGACGTGCAATTGCACAGAAAATTAAAGATACACTGAGTGASACTKCAACAGATGGTGTRCAGTTAGACGTTATCGTCGTWGGTGATAATMAGGYTACCGCTACCTTTGTTKCTGCAAAAAAACGTTTTGCTGAACAAGTTGGAATTTCTTTTGTRCAACAYACAGTTTCGGAATCTAGTTCTACAGAAGAGGTTGTTAATCTAATCCGMTCTCTAAAAGGKAARACARACGGTATTGTAGTGCAGCTACCACTGCCTGACACTTTCGATACTGACTCTGTTCTAGCTGCAATTGATCCTAGTGTTGATGTTGATGTTATAAACCCAGCTACTTTTATAAAATTTAAAGAGGGTACYACTCCATTCATTCCTCCCGTTGCAGGTGCTGTGCAGGAAATTTTTAATACATACAATGTTGATGTGCAGGACAAAAACGTAGTTATCATCGGCAAAGGACGCCTTGTAGGCGAACCAGTGCGTGTTCAAATCGAGAAGAGGGGAGCTATAGTTACCGTGCTTGATAGYAAGACCACRCCGCAAGATTTTGCTGAGGCACTCAAAAATGCTGATATTGTTGTCTCTGGTGCAGGTGTTCCAAACTTAGTTAGATCTGAAATGCTTCAATCAGGAGTCGTACTTATCGATGCAGGAACTTCAAGTGCAGGAAGGACTGTCTCCGGTGATATACATGAAGATTGTTTAGAAGTAGCTTCTCTCTTTTCTAAAACACCTGGTGGAGTAGGACCAATTACTGTTGCTGTACTCTTTAGAAATCTTCTTGCTGTTGGGCATAACTAATTTTATTCCTCATAAATATTGTAAACTGTAGGTAGCATGTCTAAAAAACTCAATCAAAAAGAAGGGATTGCAGTTGGAGTTTCGTTACTTGTAGTAGCGGTATTTGTTTCAATGGTGTTCTCTTTTAATATAGACAGTGTTGAGAGCTTCTCTACATCTCCATACGTAGATAGTAAGAGCGAGCCTTTCGGCTATATTACTCCACAGACTATTTTGGATTTTGACTCTACTGACTTAATAGAAGGTGACGGTACTGTAGCTGGTTTTGGCGATACTCTGTATGTACATTATGTAGGGCAATTGGATAACGGTGACATTTTTGACACATCTACATACAAGGAGAGACCTCTTGAAGTAACGCTTGGTGTTGGAGAGGTAATTACGGGTTGGGAACTTGGTCTCATTGGTATGCGAGAAGGAGGTACTCGTCGTCTGATAATACCATCGGGACTTGCCTATGGACCTAAGGGTGTAGTGAGCGCCACCGGTGTTACTATCGTTCCTCAAAACGCCACATTACTTTTTGATATTGTGCTTCTGCACGTTAAGAAAGACCAATAAGTTGTCGCGAAGTACTTCTCGCGGTACAGTAGTCGCATGAGTAAGTCTGTTTTTAATCTTAAAAAACCATATGAGCCTGCAGGAGATCAACCTGAGGCTATTTCGCTGTTAACGGATGGAGTAAACGCTAAAAAGCGAGTACAAACCCTACTGGGTGCAACGGGTACTGGTAAGACATTCACCATAGCTAACGTCATTCAGAATACTGGCAAGGCAACATTGGTCATTGCACATAACAAGACACTTGCCGCTCAACTTGCTGCGGAATTTCGTGAATTTTTTCCTGAAAACGAAGTACACTACTTCGTCTCATACTACGACTACTATCAACCTGAGGCGTATGTCGCCATCACTGACACTTTTATTGAGAAAGAAGCACAGATAAACAAAGAAATAGAACGATTGCGTCATGCAGCAACACAGGCACTTCTAACGAGGAAGGACGTCATCGTAGTAGCTTCGGTCTCTGCCATCTACGGTTTAGGAAACCCAGAGGAGTACGCTAAAATTATTCTAGATGTAAAAGTAGGATCGACTTACACACGCACAGTAATGGTGAGAGAATTGGTCAAAATGTACTTTTCCCGCGTTGCGGGAGATTTGGAGGCGGGTACATTTCGAGCTCTTGGTAATACTATAGAGATAATGCCCTCAAATGAGGAAATTATCTTTAGGCTCCATTTTACAGGGAATACTGTTTCTAAAATTGAACGTATTGATCCCATAACTCGTGTCATTCAAAATGAAATATCTAGTGCTTATATTTTCCCTGCAAAACACTTTGTCACACCTGATCATGTGCGAGACGAGGCTATAAAGGATATAGAAGCAGAACTTAAGGAGCGTCTTGCATACCTAAGGCGTGCTGGGCAGGAATTGGACGCTGAGCGCTTAAGTCGTCGTACACGACAAGATATAGCAATGATAAAAGAGATCGGCTACTGTAACGGAATTGAAAACTACTCACGTCACTTTGATAGACGTAATGAGGGTGACGCAGCACACACTCTTCTGTCATACTTTCCGAAGAAAAAGGACGGGTCTCCCGACTTCCTTACTGTCATTGATGAATCTCACGTAACACTATCTCAAATTGGTGGTATGCATGCGGGAGATAGAGCTCGTAAGGATAATCTTGTACAGTACGGCTTTCGTTTACCGAGTGCACGTGATAACCGACCATTAAACTTTGATGAATTTATAGAGAGAACTGGTGAGGCAATTTTTGTGAGTGCCACACCTGGAAAGTATGAACTTGAACACAGTTCAGATAAATTATGTCCGCTACATGGCATGTACCGCAACGAAGAGCATAAGGAACTACATACAGTTGCAGGTCTGCCAGATCATGCAAAAAAATGTTCCGTAGTTGAACAGATTATTCGACCGACTGGGCTTGTGGATCCTCAGGTAGATGTACGACCTATAGTTTCGAGCGCCAACTATGCTGGTCAGGTTAAGGATTTTATCGCAGAAGCCGACAAGGCGACTAAGAAGGATGCTCGTACGTTAGTTACTGTATTAACCAAGAAGATGGCAGAGGATTTGGCAGAATATCTTGATGATACTGGAGTCCGTGCTAAGTATATTCACAGTGATATTAAGACTGTTGAGCGTATTCAAATTTTGACCGACTTTAGACGAGGAGTGTTTGATGTCTTAGTGGGTGTGAACTTGCTTCGTGAAGGACTCGACTTACCTGAGGTAGAGTTAGTGGCAATTCTGGATGCTGACAAGGAAGGGTTTTTGCGTAGTGATACCGCACTCATTCAAACGATAGGGCGTGCAGCCCGTAATGTTAATGGGCGCGTTATTCTCTATGCCGATAACATAACCGGTTCTATGCACCGTGCATTAGATGAGACAAATAGACGTCGTGAKCGACAGGTGGCGCACAACAAAAAGCACGGTATTACTCCAAAAAGTATCAAGAAGGCCATTACAGATATTTCAGGGCAGTTTATGAAGAGTCATACTAAGGCGGTAAAAAAGATGGTAGAGATGGATACTGCAATGATAAAGACAAAAGCGGGGCGCAAGAAACTTATTACACAGAAGCGAAAGCAGATGCTTCAATCAGCAAAAGACATGGACTTCGAAACTGCTGCTCTATTGAGAGATGAAGTAAAGGTACTGGAGGAAATGTAGTTGACGAACTAAAGATAGATGGTATTGTTTTCCACGGAAAGGGAGATATACATATGATTACCTCAGCACAATGGATATATTTCATCGTAGTAATGCTAATGGCAGCATTCGTATTACTCGAGATATATATTCTCAAAATGATGTAACCAGTGATCTTGTTTTGTACATTTGGAGGCTGACTCGTAAGAGTTGGTCTCTTTTTGTTAGTGCCTATGTTATACTGCCCATACTAAACCCTGCCCCCATGCAGGGACGTATTTGTTTATATGGAAGATAAAATCGTTATAAAAGGTGCGCGTACGCATAACCTTAAAAA
This sequence comes from Candidatus Kaiserbacteria bacterium, assembly GCA_002401925.1. Lineage (GTDB taxonomy): Bacteria > Patescibacteriota > Minisyncoccia > Phycocordibacterales > UBA2100 > UBA2100. The sequence goes on along the minus strand of NVUN01000001.1, from coordinate 67,502 downwards.
TATAAGTCTAGAAATTCCGCGGAACAAGCTGATCGTGATTTCGGGGCTCTCAGGTTCTGGTAAGTCATCACTCGCATTTGATACTATTTTTGCTGAAGGACAGCGACGATATATCGAGTCTCTGAGTGCTTATGCACGACAGTTCTTGCGACAAATGCAAAAGCCTGACGTCGATGAAATTAGTGGACTTTCTCCCGCTATTTCAATCGACCAAAAATCTCGATCAAACAACCCTCGATCTACAGTTGCAACCATTACAGAAATCTATGACTACCTGCGTGTACTTTATGCACGTATTGGTAGACCTCACTGTCTCAAGTGTGGGCGCGCGATACACAAACTTACCAATGAGCAGATTTTGGATACTATACAAAAACTTATCTCCACTACCACAAAGGGGTCAAAGAAAATTCTAGGGGTAGACGTGACAACTACTCGCGTACAAATATATGCACCAGTTGTCGTTGGRCGAAAGGGAGAATACTATCAGTTACTTTACGATATGCTCGGAAAGGGATTCGAACGTGCACGAATTGATGGTAAAGAGGTAAGTTTACGCGAGCGTATTAATCTTACCAAGACAAAGAAGCACGATATCGATATCCTTATYGATGAAATCTATGTAAGCGAATTTAAAGATGATAAGAAGGGAACYAAGGAACGTATTTCAGAAGCTATCGAACGAGCACTTTCAGAAGCAGATGGCCTTATGCGCGTCATTGATCCAGYGGGGGAAGAGCACATAATYTCTTCAAAGTTCATGTGTCCGTATGACGGATTCTCGTTTCCAGAAGTTGAACCACGACTGTTCAGTTTTAACTCACCATATGGTGCATGTGTTGAGTGTAAGGGGTTGGGTACTAAGGAGTTYTTCATCTTTGAGCCTTGTGAAGTATGTAAGGGTGCACGATTACGTRATGAAGCRCTACATGTTTTCCTTGGTGAGGGAGAGAATCGGAAAAATATTGTTGAACTTGCATCGCTTTCTATCGAAGAGGCACAGGATTTTTTCATTGAACTGACTCTTACAAAAACTGAAGAAGAAATATCAAACGTTATCGTTAAGGAAATTACCGCCCGATTGCAGTTCATGTTGAATGTAGGTATTTCATATTTGGCACTTGATCGACGAGCAAACACTCTCTCAGGAGGAGAAGCTCAGCGTATTCGTCTTGCAAGTCAATTAGGTAGTGGATTAGTAGGTGCAATGTATGTACTTGATGAACCGACTATTGGACTTCACCAAAGGGATAATGAGCGCCTGATTGAGACACTCACAAAACTGCGTGATCTTGGTAATACTATTATCGTTGTAGAACATGATGAGGATACTATCTTTGCAGCTGATTATTTAATTGATATCGGACCAGGTGCCGGTGTGCATGGTGGTGAAGTCGTAGTTGCTGGATGGCTTAAAGACTTACTCGCTGCTAAGACAAACAAAAGTAAGTCATCAACACTTGCTTACTTGCGCGGCGAAAAGGAAATACCTGTGCCAGAGACTCGACGCGAGACTAACAAAGGAGCTCTTCTTATCCGTGGTGGTAAAAAGTTTAGTATTAAAAATCTCAGTGCAGATGTACCCCTAGGACGCTTGGTAACTATTACTGGTGTTTCTGGTTCAGGAAAATCTACCTTCATGTATGAAATTTTACATGAGAACCTACGTGCTCGGTTTGATAAAAAGTATCGAACTAATAAGGTCTACAACTGTGCACGTTTTTCTGGTACAGAATATATAACACGATCTATTTTAATTAATCAGTCGCCAATTGGACGTACACCACGATCGAACCCAGCGACATACACTGGTGCATTTACACACATTCGTGATTTGTTTGCGGAGACTACTGAAGCACGTGCGCGTGGCTGGAAGCCAGGACGCTTTAGCTTTAACGTAAAGGGTGGGCGTTGTGAAGCATGTCAGGGTAACGGTATGATTGCAGTAGAAATGCACTTCCTACCTACCGTACATGTCATCTGTGACGTATGTACCGGAAAGCGCTTTATGAAAGAGACACTTGAAGTGGAATACAAGGGGAAAAACATTCATCAGGTTCTTAATATGACTGTTGAAGAATCCATATCATTCTTCCAAGACATTCCTGGAATTTATGACCGTCTTAAAACTCTTGGAGAGGTAGGACTGGGGTACCTGAAGCTTGGTCAAAGTGCTACAACCCTTTCAGGGGGAGAAGCACAGCGAGTTAAGATCTCAGCAGAACTCTACCGACCAGGAATGACAAAAACTATGTATCTTTTGGATGAACCAACAGTTGGTCTTCATTATGATGATGTAGCTAAGCTTATCGAAATCTTACAGGAGCTTGTACGACGCGGTAACAGCGTTGTTCTTATCGAGCACAATATGGATGTCATTAAGTGTTCAGATTATATTCTTGATTTTGGGCCAGAGGGTGGAGATGAAGGAGGTAAGCTGATYGCTAAAGGTACTCCGGAAGAAGTGGCAAAAACAAAAGGTTCTCATACTGCAAAGTATTTGAAAAAAGTGCTGGGATAGAAAAACGAGTAGCACTAGTGTGCTACTCGCATATTTTCTGAGTCATTCTTTCGAAAAACGACATGTGCCTGGCTGATAAACGTATCCCACCTTGGATCATTATCRCTTTTAGGCTCGCTCCCCATAATGGAGATAAAGGCTTTCCGCCAACAGCTTATGCAGTACCCACATTGGATACTGGTGCCGGCAGTGAAGTCACAGCTCATGCGAGCCGTTTCGAAAGCTGCTCGAATCTTTGCGTCCTCGATCATAGTGACCTCCTCTGCTATGTGTGAACTTCTAAAATTATATTGTACAGACATCTTTTAAAAGAAGCAATAGTCTTGTAGAGTAATGCATATATGAATAAGAAAGACGTAGCAAAAATAAAACTTCCAGATACACCTGGTGTGTATATATTTCGTGGTACACGGGGGAAGATTTTGTATGTCGGAAAGGCAACTTCATTACGTGCTCGCGTACGCAGTTATTTCAATACTGATATTTCAAGTAGCCGTGGTGGTTTAATTGTAAAAATGCTTGAAGAAGCGAAGAGTGTTGATTACCTTGAGACTGATTCAGTTCTTGAGGCACTCATTCTTGAGGCAAATTTGATTAAAAAACATCAACCTCCACACAATACGCGRGAGAAAGATAACAAGAGTTTTAACTATTTAGTAATTACCAAAGAAGATTTTCCTCGTGTACTTGTTGTACGTGGCCGTGAACTATTTGGTTCTTGGAATGAGAAGGATATACAGAATGTGTTTGGACCGTTTCCCAAGGGAGGTGTACTTAAGGAGGCAATTACCATAGTACGCAAGATCTTCCCGTTTAGAGACAAGTGTGAACCCTGCAGCGAAACTTCATGTAAGGCATGTTTTAATCAGCAAATAGGACTATGTCCGGGGGTTTGTTCAGGGGCAGTGAGTAAAGTAGAGTACCGAAAAATGATAGTTCATCTTCGTCTTTTGTTTGAAGGAAAAAAGGAGAAACTTCTCACACAGCTTGAACGTGAAATGAAGCAACAAGCCAAACTAGAAAAGTTCGAAAAGGCTACGGAGATAAAGCGAAAAATATTTGCACTGAAACATATACGCGAAACAGCACTACTCGGTAGTGAATATAAAGTATCAGCAGGTGATGGTGGAGAGCGCATTGAGGCGTACGACGTGGCACACATTAGCGAAACTGCTCGTGTCGGTGTTATGACAGTTATAGTCGATAGTGTTCCTAAAAAATCACAATATCGTAAGTTTAATATTCGCACAGAAAAAAAGGGTGATATTGCAGCACTAGGTGAAATATTACGTCGACGTTTTGAACATAATGAATGGGCTCTGCCGAGTATTATTGTAGTAGATGGTGGTGTTGCTCAAAAAAATGAGGCACAGCGTGCTCTTGATGAATTTGGATACAAGATTCCTATTATAAACGTAGTTAAAAACGATAAACATAAAGCTGCTAAGATTGTTGGGAATCCCGCGTTAATTGAGAAGTGGGAGAATGATATCCTGCTGGCTAACCATGAGTCGCATCGTTTTGCTATCGGCTTTCATCGAAGCAAGAAACGTAAATCTTTATTCTAGTTCGTGTTAAAATCTTTCTATGGAAATTCAAGAAAACGTACCACTGGCACCACTTACAACCTTTSAGATTGGTGGTAATGCACGCTATTTTATTGAGGTGAAAAATGCTGACGACCTTGGTGCTGCCTTGAGCTACGCAGAGACACGGAAATTACCGTATTTTATACTTGCAGGAGGTAGTAATGTTCTGGTTGCTGATACAGGATATGACGGTGTTGTTATAAAAATGAGCTTYGACCGACGTGATGTAGATACAAAAACTCAAGAAGTGACTGCTGAGGCAGGATGCTCTCTCATGGARACCATTTTAGATGCAACAAAGTATGGATTTATAGGTATGGGAGGCATGTATGGTATTCCCGGAACTGTAGGAGGAGCTGTGAGAGGAAATGCAGGTGCTTTTGGTGTTGAAGTAGTAGACGTACTCAAACAGGTAACTGCTCTCAAYGTAGATACTCGTGARATAAAGACTTTTGAGAACAGTGACTGTGGTCTTGGGTATCGYACTTCTATTTTTAAAAAAAGTAAGGARTGGATTATTCTTTCTGCTACATTTAAATTCAAACAAGGAACCCCAGAGGAGGCTGGTGCCGAGGCYGAAGAAGTACTTRGTCAGCGCAAYRCACGACAAATACAAGATATACGTTCAGCCGGTTCCTTCTTTATGAACCCSAAGGTTTCAAATGAYATACAGGAAGTATTTAAAGAAGARAAGGGAAGTGAGGCACGGGAAGGAAGAGTACCTGCTGGATGGCTTATCGAAAAAGCTGGWTTTAAGGGAGCTTGTGAAGGAAATGTGTGCACTGGTGAACGTAGYGCAAATTATGTAATAAACAAAGGAGGCGCGAGCGCAACAAATGTACGAGTGCTCACACAAAATATACAAAACACCGTACGAGRCAAGCTTGATGTGGAACTGCAGGAAGAAATCACTCTTATTGGTTTCTAGTTCTGGTATACTACCTGCATGTCGTGTATTAATGTAGCAGTTCTTCGTGGTGGACCTTCCACCGAATATGATGTCTCTCTAGCGACCGGCGGAGCAGTGCTACAGAATCTTTCTGAAGAAAAATATGACGCCAAGGATATCCTCATCTCTCGTGATGGTATATGGCACTCACGAGGACTGGAAGTGAGTCCTGATCGAGCTTTGCAAAATATTGATGTTGCCTTTGTAGCCCTACATGGTGAATATGGGGAAGATGGTACAGTACAAAAAATATTAGATGCGCACGGTATTCCCTACACAGGATCGGGTGTTTTTAGTTCAGCAATTGCAATGAATAAAGGTCGCGCACGTGCTCATATCGGCGAGATTGAAGGTGTTCTCATGCCAGAGTATGTTGTTCTACGCTATGACGATGTCATTGATTCCTTACAAGAAGCAGCACAGCAGGTATTTGCTCAATTTGGACCTAACTATATTGTGAAGCCTCTTCGTGGTGGTTCATCTGTAGGTATACAGCTGGCAGATTCAGTTGCATCTCTTCCTGGTGTACTTGCTGAAATTTTTGAAACTACTGATGCGGTAATCGTTGAGCAGTTTATACGAGGAAAAGAAGGAACTTGTGGAGTAGTTGAAAACTTGCGGGAAGAAGAGCTATATAGCTTGCCTCCAGTTGAGATTCTTGTACCAGAGGGGAAGATGTTGTTCGATTATGAATCAAAATATGATGGTGAGACAGAGCACGTTTGTCCGGCTAATTTTACTACGAGTGAGAAGGAGCGAATACAGGATGCTGCTCGTGCAGTGCATAAAGCTCTTAACCTAGAACATTATTCTCGCTCTGACTTCATTGTGGCACCGTCGGGTATCTATTTTCTTGAAGTGAACACTCTTCCAGAATTAACACCCACTTCATTACTACCCAGATCACTTGAAGCGGTGGGGATACAATTTCCTGACTTCTTAGATCACCTGGTGACACTAGCACTCAAACAATATGGTAGAGCTTACTAGCAAAGAAGTGKTGAGGGAGTTTTTGATGACTAAATCAGAGTGGAATCTTGATTCTGTTTTAAATGCACTGACACGGACTTTTAATTTTCGTACATACATGGAGGGAGTTGCCTTTGCGAATCAGGTTGCAGAGCTGGCTGAGAAGCACGATCATCATCCTGAGATCATAATTAATTGGGCAAAGGTGACTATTAAGTCAACTACACATGACGCAGAAAATACTGTGACCATTAGAGATATTGAGCTTGTTCAAGCCATAAATGATCTAGAAAGGGGGTAAAACCATTGAAATTTCTGYWGYTAYKSYKMKMAWWKMGCAGTTGGGCCAGTAGCTCAGTTGGCTAGAGCGCCTCACTTGCACTGAGGAGGCCGGGGGTTCGAGTCCTCTCTGGTCCACCAAATACAAAAACACCTAGGTTTTACCCTAGGTGTTTTTGTATAGAGAATTTCATTAGGAAATATTAACTTTTGTAACTGCATCTTGTTGCGGGTCAAAATGTTCCTGGGACTGACTTAGTTATTTAGAAATTCCTCCGACTTGCTTCGATGGTTTCTAGTACTTTTTTAAAACATGTCTCAGGAGTATACTAATTGATGGGTCTATTTTAATTTAAAATAAATTATGTTCAAGAAAATACTAGCCAGGCTCACAACAGATCCTGAAAAACAAAAGCAAAGCAAATTTCGAGAACTTGAAAGTATGTTCGATGGCGATATTGAGATGCTAAATAACATGAAAGCGACCTGGCTATGCAGTCGTGGTAACAATTATGGAAGAAAAGGTAAGTTTGATATTGCTATGACAGATTTTATTGAAGCTACTGAACTTAAGAACGATTACTTACCGGCTTTTTTTGGCATGTCTAGTGTTTATGCACTCAAGGATATGGAAAGTGAATCAATTAAGATTTTAAATTCTGCACCTGATGAAATGAAGCTACACGGAAAGATAGTTGCTACCAAAAAAGAGGCATTGTTAGAACTTGGCATTAGTATTTAAATTACTATAATAAGAAATACGAACTACATACAACAATTGATAATAAGTACGTAAATATGAACAAATACTTTAAAACAAGTTTAGTATCCGCTGCTATAGCCATTGTATTAGCAGGGTCTCTGTTTTATCCATGGATCTACAGCTTGGTTCGTGGTACATACACAGTAGATCCAATAGAAACTCTCTTATGGGTAATTTTTCTGATTAGCGTACTGATATCAATCGGCACCTGTATTATTGCAGTACATCAATTTTTCAAGAGAAGCTCTGACACTACTGACTTTGGAAGTAACTAGGTGTAGAATGGCACAATGCAATTCCAGAAATTCATAATTAAAGGTTACAGAGCAATCGAGCACACAGAGGTTTCGATTAGTAACAACCTAATTCCCATCATTGGAGTAAACGAGTCTGGAAAAACAACGATTCTACAAGCGATTTTGGCTTTTGATAGGATGAGTGACACGACTCAACGTGGAGAGCATTTAAGATACCAAAACCGTTACAACCTTAGTGAGAAGCAAAGAGCGACGATATCCGCAGAAGTTTTAGTTGAAGATGAAAAAGAAATTGAAAAGATAATTGCACTATTGGATCTAGATAAGCAAGATCCAGTAACGAGGCAACTTAAAAAACTCTACGAAGCTAAGGAACCTTTAATTCTTACACGTTCGTTTCCTGGTAAGAAGTATTCCCTTGCAAATATTGAGTGTTCTAAAGTAGCTTTAAACCAGGAGTTGGCAGAGCAGATATATGCATTACTACCGTTCGTTCTTTACTTCGATGACTTTAGTGACAGAGTACCAACAGAAATTGTCTTTAACCTAGACCCAGCAGACCCTACCAAGTATTCTGCACAGAAAATCAATCGCTCTGATGAATGGCATTCTATAATAGAAGAAGTTTTTCGTCGCAATGATTCCACCCTTGCTGATTTTCTTGCAATGCGGAGTGAAAGTAACAAAAAAGGCTTGATTGCTGACCTGCAAGACGCGCTAGACAAAGAAATAGTCTCGGAATGGAAGGAACTCATAAGGAAGTATGGAAAAGGTTTTGGAGAAGAATCCGAAGATTTGAGCTTAGAGCTAAAGGTAGTTCCGAGCGAGGATAAGTTAACTTTTCAATTTGAAGTAGAAGATCGAGCTACAAGTAAAGCGCGTTTCTTTAACATTACAGAACGCAGTAAGGGGTTCCAATGGTTTTTCAACTTCATCATGAAGTTGAAGTTCAATCCTAAATACCTGAGAACACAAGATGGTGCTATATATTTGCTTGATGAACCAGGTTCATATTTACATGCGACAGCTCAAGAGCAATTACTTGGAAAGCTAGCTGATATATCACAGGAAAATACAATACTCTACTGCACCCATTCCCAATACCTACTTGATCCTGACGTTGTTAATATTGCCAAAATCAATATTGCTCGTAAGAGTAAGGGTTCCATTAATGCGTTGCCCTACAAGTCAAGTGGTTTTGTAGAAGATCAGGGTGCACTCACTACACTGTATAAAGCACTTCATATGAAAGTACCCTACGTAAACAGTCCAGATCTTCAGATTATCTCAGAGGGCATAACTGAGTTTTACTTGTTTAAGCTCTTACAAAAATATGGTGACAAACTGATTAATTCCAAAATTAGCTTTGTTCCTGGGAGTGGGGCCAAGCAACTAAGCTCACTAATTTCCTACGCCGTCGCGTTTTCAAAGGACTATCGAGTTCTTCTGGATTCAGACAAAGAAGGTAGAGAGGCCTACTTGCTTTATATCAAACAGTTTGGAGAAACAGAAGTAAACAAGAAGATGTTTAAGTTTGTGCTACCTAAGCAAAAGGAGGATGTGGAGTTTGAACACCACTTATCGCCCGCAGATCAAAAAAAATTAGTTACAATAACTGGTATATCTGAAGTAAAATCGGCTATACCCGTGTTGTATTATATGGATGAAAAAACTMMAAAAGAGTTTATTGATAACCTGACTGACACCACTCTAAAGAATTTTGCAGCAGTCTTTGGAGTTATAAATTCAGCTGGAAACTAATAGAGCTAGTAATCAAACCAAAATGAGTAACAAAAAACTATGTGGCATAAAGTTGCAAAAGTCGCTCAAAAAGTGGGAACTGAAGTATCATGTCAGAATATAAACTAACACAAGGCATCCTTGCTCTTTCTGACGCCGAAAAATGGGACATTGCAAAGCTAGAATGGGTTTTGGACTACATATATGAGGAACATGATAGTGTTTGTTTGTGTGGACGCTACCCGATTACTGAAGTTTGTACGCTCAAGAATACCAGGAACGGTAACGAAACAAATGTTGGAAACTGTTGTGTACAAAAATTCACAGGATTATCTTCAAATAAGCTGTTCCAAGCTCTTAAGCGCATCAAGAAAGATATTCACAGGTCAGTGAATGCGGAGGTTGTTTCTATGGCCTACGAAAAAAAGTATCTCACTGAGTGGGAGAGGGACTTCTACCTCGATACATTCCGTAGAACGAAAATGACAGAAAAGCAGCTGACTCGGCGACGCATCATAAATGAAAAAATTTTGAAGGGGTTCTCACAATAAGTTTTATTTATCTGCGTGGTCGWATACTAATCGCGATAGTAGTATTGTGATACCATGACAGATACAGATACACGGAGTATGACCATTGATAAACTTGCTGAACTGGCAGGACAAACGGTCATTGGAAATGGAGATCAGATGATTCCACTGTTCAGGAAAAACAGCATCAATACTWCAATGCTTTGAGGWCCTCTTTATGGCTCACTTACGTAGCCAAGCAATCCATCGGTAGTTGGATGCTATCAGTGATGCTGACGAAGTTCCAGAAACTTAAGTCGGCTCATTGTCTAAAAACCACTGCTTACTTTAAGGCAGTGGTTTTACTTATATATGATGGTGAAAAAGTAACATAAAGTGATATTTTGTGGCATGATACTCACAGAAAATTTCTCTTCTTGAAATTATCTATGATTTTCATAGATAATTAGGAGAAGAGAAATGAATAAAACATTCTTTGAAGGAACACGATTGGCTTTCGGTGGATTATCCAACGAGGACCAGCTCTTGGATATCTGTCCACCTAACTTTGAAGACTCTGGTAATCCTTGGAGAAAAGTGGCGGAGAAATTTCGCCTCGAAAAAGAAGGTACTGATCACTGGGAGTGGAAGACAGGCGACGAAGATGAACGCCAAAAGCAAATGATTTACTTCGAAGCCTTATCGGCTGCGGTTCATTTATCAGGTATTGATCGGGATATACTTATGAGTTGGATGCTTTCCGAAATGTTGGCTGAAATCCCATCYTCYGTTATCTAAWKWGNTGTTCTTTAAAARCAGTCATCCYTTAATTGGATGGCTGTTTTACTTTACACCTTTGTTTTTATAGACTATGCAGTTAAGATTGTAGGAAAGAGAAATATATGGAAATCACCGCAACAAAAATATTTAAGGAATACGGTTTTGACGTCGTCTTTGACGATGTGTCCTTTACCATTGCTCAAGGAGAAAAAGTTGGMCTTGTTGGATTTAACGGCACTGGAAAAACAACCCTTCTAAAGATCCTTGCAGGAGAAGTACAAGTAGATGCAGGGACGGTAAAGATGCCAAAGGGGGCAATAGTGGGGTATGTGCCGCAGGATACGTACATAACCACTAYAGAAACGGTTATCGAGTATATTCATACTACAGTACAAAAGGCACGTGGCGACGAGTATGAAATTGAAAAGCATACAATTGAAGCACTTTTAGATGGGTTTGGTATTAGAGATCTATCACTCGATACTCCGCTACAGCAACTAAGTTCCGGGCAAAAAACAAAGGTGTTCTTAACGGCAGTACTCCTATTAGACCCAGATATATTACTACTGGATGAACCAACAAATAACTTGGATTTAACGGCGCTTGTTTGGCTCGAGGGTTTCTTAAAAAAAACGAAAGCGAGCTGTGTCATTATCTCTCATGACAGAGTGTTCCTAGATAACGTAGTGAATACTATTTTTGATATTGATTGGCATACGCGTCGTCTCACAATTTCTCATGGGCGATATTCAGCATATATACAGCGAAGAAAGGAAGAAAATGCACTGCAGGAAAAGGATTACACACTACAAAAGAACGAGATAAAAAGGACAGAGGCAGTAGCAGAAATGTATATTGAGCGAGARAAGAAAGGTGCTGTATTTGAAACAAAGGATAACGACAAGTTGGTACGTGGATATAACCGTGATCGCTCCGTTAAATCAGGGCGAGCAGCTAAAGCTCTTATGCAGCGCATTGAGCATATGGATATAAAAGAAAGGCCGGTGGAGAGACGGGGATTGGTGATAGATATATCTTCACAAAAAAAGGGTGGGGTGAAGGACATAGAATTGTTTAATGTTGTTGTGGGGCATGAGAAAGGGATGCGAGCAGGACCTGTATCATTACGCATCGGGTTCGGCGACCGAGTTGTATTACTTGGTGACAATGGTGTAGGAAAATCAACTCTATTAAAAACTATTCTAGGTACTATTAAACCAGTGGATGGTGAAGTACGTTTCGGTAGCTCTATAGTGGTCGGAAACTTTACACAAGAACACGACAACCTACCCAAAGACAAAACACCACGAGCCTTCTTTGAGGAACATACTGACTTAAAGACGAACGAGATCTACAATATTATGCGTAAACATGGGTTTACTGAGAGTGAGGTGGATAAAGAGATTGGCTCATTCTCTCCAGGTGGACGAGCAAGGATTTTATTTGCCCTTTTTAGTGCTCAGTCAGTAAATGCACTATTTTTGGATGAGCCGACGAACCACTTGGATATTGAGGCAGTTGATGCTTTAGAGGAAATCATACAGAGTTATGCTGGAACTATTGTGCTCGTGTCCCATGATAGGCATTTGCTAGACATTGTACGACCTACTAACGTCCTACTTGTTTCGTCGGATGGAACGATAAAACAACAAGCAGACATAGGCGAATATATTGCAACCGCAGAAAAGCGAGCTGAGCGCTTRGGATATATAATTTGATAATGTATACACTTAGCTATAACCAAATCTTCAAGTAGACGCTAAGTTTTATAAGTATGTTTGGTATACTATTGCGATGCACTCATCCGTTACCAAGTTGATAACGAAATTCTCCCATCGTATGGCTACTTCGGCCCACTCACTCGGAAAAGTTTTACTAATTTTTAATTAAGACTGCCTATGAATATACTTCTCATGATAGTAGTTGGATCTCTAGGTATTATTATCGGTGTCTATCTAGCTAGCAAAAGGAAAGTTAATTCAACTTTCTTAAACCCTAATGAAGAAGAGTTAGAGGAGAGGCAGAAGGCTTCACATGATGCACTTGAGAAGCGTACGGACGATCGTAAGCAACGTATCCTAGAATTCCTACAAGAAGATGCTGAACAGCAGAAAAAGCTTGCAGCTTGTGATATTTCTATAGGAAATGAGGGTATTACTCGTGAAGAAGTTGAAGACTTACTAGATATCTCCACTGGAACCGCTCTAAAGTATCTTGATGAGTTAGAAGAGGAAGGGTTGGTGATTCAAGTAGGAGAGAGTGGACGTGGTGTGTACTATACATTAGCGGAAAAGGATATTTAATGACTTAAACAACTAGCATATCCTATGCTCATAGGGTACTATTTATTTACTTTTACCATAAAATAATTATATGTTACAAATACCAATTAAAGAATCTGTTAAAGTTGCTTGGACTAAGTTTATGGAACGACCATGGTACCTCCTTGGTATCTTTGTGACAGTTACACTACTATCAATTGCCGGGTCTTCAGAAGATATCATGTTCACGGCTCTGTCTTTCATTATCATGGGTGGATACATCTTRCTACTMGTCATGCATTATGATGGGAAGAAGATAGAATTTGATGATCTTTTTTCACTAGATAATCGTTGGATCTCATATGTATTCGCATCAGTGATTAAAATGTTCTTAATTGTCATCGGGCTACTACTCTTTATCATTCCTGGTATATACCTCGCAATACGATTTATGTTCGTAGAACTGTTGGTAATAGACAAAGGTATGCGTCCAATGGAAGCACTCCGAGCAAGTAGTGAAATGACTAAGGGAAACATCTGGGCACTTCTTGGCTTCAGTATTGTATTACTACTACTAGTAATTGCCGGCCTTCTATTCTTTGTAGTCGGTGTACTCCCTGCATCAATAATTGTGACTCTCGCAACTATTCACATGTACCGCACACTGAGCAAGAAAAATGGATAAGAGTCTTACCTCAGCATATATCCCTTTTAGGGAAACGAAACGGGGAATAGATTTTTTTCTGCAGCGACGTTCRCTAGATGCAAAAGTGCGTCCWGAYTATTTTGGTTTTTTYGGYGGYGGATTAGAAGGAAGTGAAAMTYATGAAGATGCCTTAGTTCGTGAGATTAAGGAAGAACTTGATATAACAATCAACCCATCTGATACGGTTTTTCTGGGTGCATTTGAAACTCCATTTCATGTACAAGCGGTATATTATGAAAAAGTAGCTGAAGACTTTGAAGACACTCTCACAATTCTAGAGGGTCAATATGGTCAATTCTTTACTCACAAGGAAATACTGGCTTTGGAAAACATGACCGATGATGCGAAAGARGTTATTGCACATCTTGTTACTGAGATAGAAAAGGAAAACTAGAGCCACTTCTTGCTACGGAAGTACAAGAACATAAAGAATGTGGCAATTCCCATAATACCGATGACGATCAAGAAGTCATTGTCCTGACCAATGAATGGCATGCTTTTTGTATTCATACCGAACACAGAAGCTATAAGAGATAGAGGGAAGGTAACAAAGGCAAGAATTGTGAATATTTTCATCACCTCGTTTTGTTTTGCACTTAAAAGAGAGTTATTTGTTTCTCGTAGTTCACTGAGTGTCTGCCAAATACGGGTAATATGCTTGCGTGAGCGGTAGTACATACTCTCAATAGATCGTACACGAGCTACGTACTCTTTACCGCTAAATTCAGCTGTAAGATCAGCAAGGGAGCTTAAAACATCTTGATGTGGATCAAGTCCTTGTTTTAAGTTTAGAATATCGCGCCCGACATGAGAGAGAGCAATCACCATTTCCTTTTCATTTCCTTTAAAGATTTCTGCTTCGATTGTTTCTRACTTATCACTAATAGTGTTGATATCAATATCAATAGTGCGATAGAGACGCTTGGCAAGTAATAGGAAAATATCAAATGGACTGTCAGTAAAGTGATCCTCCTCGAGAGTTGCGTTTACCTCGAACACTTTACGGAACTCTATAAAGATAGGAAGCGCCTCATAACGAGTTGTGATGATAAAGTTCTTACCAATGATGAAATCAACCTCTTGCTCAGGAAGTACTTGTTGCTCATGTGTATGCTGAAGCGTAGGGAAGTGCAGTACCAAATAAAGATAATGATCGTAGCGCTCAGTATGAGGTCGTAGTGTCGGCGAGAGTAACTCGTCAGCAACAGTCAGATCAATACCGAATTCTTTAGAAATTGAGCGCACCTCTTCAAGAGTTGGTGACTCACAATCTATCCATATTAGGTCTTTGTATTCATGTCTGTGCAACATTATTGTAAGTATACTGCATGAGCGTACTGATACTGAAATTTATACGTGTAKAACCACCTGAAATTTTGAAAGCTTTCAGGTACATGTCATAATGTCCAAATGTTTGGTCTATCAATTAAGACAATTGCAAGTACTATTTTAGTAGTCCTTGTCGTATTTACTCTCGGAGTAATTGTTGGAGGCAATGGTATGCTTGCGAAACAATTTAATAACTATGGTTTCTCAGCACTTGCCGCTGGAGTAACTCCAAGTGTACAGCCCGCCGGAGTAGATTTTGCTCCAGTTTGGAAGTCATGGAGATTACTTGAAGACCGATTCGTTGACGCATATGCAACAACTACGAGCACAACSACACAAGAACGAGACCTAGACCAAGAGCGTGTTTGGGGACTAATTAGTGGATTAGCTGAATCTATGGGAGATCCATATACGGTATTCTTACCTCCATCTGAAGCTGAAATATTCCACGATGATATAAGCGGAAGCTTTGAAGGTGTCGGTATGGAGAWCGCAACACGAGACCGTATACTGACGGTTGTCTCGCCTCTGAAGGGTACACCTGCATATCGAGCAGGTATTAAGAGYGGYGACAAAATTATAGGAATAGACGGACARGATACTAAAAACATTGGRGTRAAYGAAGCYGTAAAGMTTATTCGTGGAGAGAAGGGAACTGACGTTGTTTTCACYATARTACGCGAGGGAGAGTTAGAAATATTAAGTATCAGCGTTACTCGAGATACAATCGAAATACCTACAATTAGTACCGAGCGTCGAGCAGATGGAATCTTTATTATTGAGCTTTCAAACTTCTCAGCGAAATCAGCTGATCTATTCAGACTCTCTCTAAAGGAATTCGCGGAAACAAATTACAATAAACTCATAATAGATTTACGTGGAAATCCTGGAGGGTACCTCAATGCAGCTGTAGATATGGCAAGTTGGTTCTTGCCAAGTGGAAAGATCGTTGTTACCGAAGACTATCGTGACCAGGAGGAAAATCGTGTACATCGAAGTCGCGGGTACGATGCATTCAATGACTCACTTGAGCTTGTTATTCTTATCGATAGAGGTTCAGCGTCTGCATCTGAGATTCTTGCAGGAGCCTTGCAAGCTCACGGAAGAGCAACTCTTATAGGTACACGGAGTTTTGGTAAGGGTTCTGTACAGGAACTCATTGATATTACCCCTGAGACTTCTCTTAAAATCACTATCGCACGCTGGCTACTCGCCGGAGACATCTTTATAACAAAAGAGGGTATAGATCCAGACGTACTRGTAGAATTCCCAGATAAGGAAGATATTAATCCAGATAGAGACTACATTCTAGAGGAGGCTGTGCAATTTTTGCACACGCAATAGTACTTGCCGTGGAGACTATTTATGCGTACTATAGCCTTGAATAATTAACATCAATTTCATATGAAAATAATTTTACTTAAAGACGTAGCAGGTGTTGGACAGAAAGGGAGTATTAAGGACGTTTCTCATGGATACGCTCAAAATTTTCTTATCAGCCGTGGACTTGCTGAAGTTGCCACTAAAGCAAAGGAGAAGCAAGCAGTTGCCCGTGTAGAGGCTCATACAGCTCAATCAGAGGCTGCTTTTGAAGAACTCACCTCAGGACTCGCTAAGCTAAAAAAGACAGGATTGGTGATACATGCAACAGCAAACGAGAAGGATCATCTCTTTGAAGCAGTACACGCTAGTACAATTGCATCACACTTAAAGGACGTTACTGGAGTTCCTATTGAGGACTCAGCAGTTATCATTGACTCACCGATAAAAGAACTAGGTGAATTCACTGTACATATCGCTATGGGAACAAAAAAAGTACCATTTACACTCAAGGTAGAAAATAACTAAAAGGTGCCATTAAAAAAACACCGCTACGTTCGTAGCGGTGTTTTTTTAATACTAYTTAGAGAACGTCAACGACTTTCTTTTTAAGAGCTTGTCCGTCGAAACGAATTTTACGTATCTCACGGAATTTCACTATTCCTTCAGTAAGAGAGAAAAGTGTRTGATCTTTTCCAAGACCAACATTTTTACCCGGAAGAATCTTAGTTCCGCGCTGACGCACGATRATAGATCCGGTCTGRGCACTTTGGCCATCCGCTAGTTTAGTACCCAAATATTTTGGGTTTGAATCTCGTAGGTTTTTTGCCGAACCTCCGGCTTTTCTGTGTGCCATATGTGTAAGTTTTTAGTCGTTAGACGTTAGTCATAAGAAACGCTAGAATAAGCATATCTATGAATAACTGGTGGCAAAGTATACAGGCTAGAGCCCTGCAAATCAAGGGAAGTAACCTGARCTGGGGACGAGACGCACATATTGCGGCTCTGCTTGTTTTAGTATCCTTTGCTGGGTTTGGTCTTGGAAGACTATCTARCTATGAAGAGAGTAGRCCTGCGGTGCRTCTTCTACAGGCTACAACCTATATTTCCAATCCTCTCATGATTGGAGGAAGTGTACTCGCATCAAAGAACGGTACCAAATACCACTTCCCATGGTGCGGCTCCGCACAGAGAATAAACGAAGAGAACAGAATCTGGTTCAAATCAATCGAAGCGGCAAAAGTAGCAGGTTATCTTCCATCAGGAAATTGTAAAGGCCTCGAGTAGGTAGTTTTCATCGAGTGGTTTATAGTATATGTATGTTAATACTTGATATAGAAGCTTCGGGAACCGACTATGACAAACATTCCATTGTCAGTATTGGAGCACTCGATTTGAATAATCCAGATAATCGTTTTTATGAGGAGTGTCGCATTTGGGATGGAGCACATATTATGGATGGAGCACTTGAAGTAAATGGATTCACTGAAGAAGAGATTACTGACGTAAATAAACAAACAGAGGAAGAACTTATCAAAAAATTTATTGCTTGGGCAGAACCACTAGAAGACAGGACGTTTGGTGGACAAAATGTTTCTTTTGATCGAGACTTTGTCCGTAGTGCATGTGCACGAGCTGGACTGAATTATACTTTTGCTTACCGCACCATTGATAGTCACACATTGGCATGGATGCACATCATTAAGAAAGGGGAGAAGCCCCCAGTTGACGAAGAACATAAACGTAGCGCTCTTAATCTTGACGCAGTACTTAATTACTGTGGTATCCCTGAGGAACCACAGCCACACAATGCTCTTACAGGTGCCTTGAGTCACGCTGAGGTTATTAATCGAATGCTCTATGATAGGAAACTTTTACCTGAATTTGATGCATTCGATATTCCATGGAAATAGATTGTGAACAGGCGTATAATGGCCATATTATTGACTAACAAATATACGCATGACTTTTATTACAATACTAATATTACTAATCGGTATTTCAATTGCCATACTTAGGCAAGTAAACCAATATGAACAAGGATTGATGTTCACTATGGGTAGATTCACGGGGTTACGAAAACCAGGATGGCGTGTAGTTATTCCAGTATTTCAACGGATGATTAAAGTAGACATGCGTGTGAAGGCAGTGGATGTACCACAGCAGCAGGCAATTACGAAAGACAATATATCAGTAGGAGTGAACGCCGTTATCTACTACAAAGTAAGTGAAGCTGATAATGCTATTTTAAAAGTAGAGGACTTTTTCTTTGCTGTCAGTCAGCTCGCACAAACCACCATGCGTAACGTAGTTGGTGAAGTTGAACTCGATGAACTTCTGGCTGGACGAGAAAAAATATCAAACAAAATACGAAGCATTGTTGACGAGGCAAGTGATGAATGGGGGATTAAAGTTCAAAATGTAGAACTAAAAGATGTGGTGATTCCAGCAAACATGGAACGTACCATAGCCAAACAAGCAGAAGCTGAACGGGAAAAACGAGCTGTTATCATCAAAGCTGAAGGTGAGGTGATCTCAGCTGATAACATGGCTAAAGCTGCAGATATTCTCTCATCTGCCCCAGGAGCACTACACTTGCGTACACTCCAATCACTGAACGACCTATCATCAGATCAAAGTAATACAGTCGTGTTTGCGATGCCTATAGAAGTACTTCGGGCCTTCGAAAAATTTGGTAAATAGTCCACCGCGAATATGTCGTATACTCAAATTCAAAAAAAACTAACAGACGCTCATATTGAGCATACGGCTGATGAGGATGTATTAAAGGAATATTCGGTTGATGAAAGTGTTTTTGAAATAAAACCGCAGCTTGTTATTTTTCCTAGGAATACACGTGAGGTACAAAAAATCGTTTCAATTGTTCACTCTTCAGATGAGAAGGTTTCCTTGACACCTCGAGCAGCCGGAACAGGACTTTCTGGTGGGCCGCTTAACGACTCAATTGTAGTGGATGTAATGAAGTACCTAACTGGAATATCTTCCATGGAGCTACAGGATGACGGATCCGCACAAATTCAGGTACAACCAGGAGAGCTCTTTCGCACTCTTGATGCAAAGACACGTAAAAAGGGATTCTTCTTACCGCCATATCCATCATCGCGTGATATCTGTACAGTTGGTGGAATGGTGGGGAACAATGCAGCGGGCCCAAACAGCCTTAAGTATGGTCATACTGCTGAATTTGTAAAAGCTCTTAAAGTTGTACTCGCTGATGGTAACGAATATACACTACAGCCGATTACCTATACGCAACTACAGGAAGAATTGGAACGCGAAGATTTTCTAGGAGAAGTATACAGAGAAACGTGGAAACTGATTCAGGAAAACTACCAACACATAAAAACTGCTCGACCGAAATCTTCTAAAAACTCTGCCGGGTACCTACTCTGGGAAGTACTTAAAGCTGAGTCACTGAGTTCTTTTATTGAAGGTGAAGGATACTTTGATCTTTCAATCCTTTTCTCAGGATCTCAGGGAACCATAGGAATTATTACTGAGATTACGTTCAGCCTACTGCCACTACCTATACAATCTGATTTAGTAGTCATCCCTATTTCAAAACTTAAGGATCTAAGTACTGCTATTCAAAGCACGTTAACGTATGCACCCTATAACGTAGAAATATTTGACGCACGAACATACAAGCTTGCCCTGCAACACCTACACTTTTTTCGAAAGCGATTTTATGCGGATAGTGTATCTGGATGGATACTCTTTTCACTGCGTTTTCTCCTAAACCATCTTCTCTATTTTAAATCTAAAGTTCCTCAGTTTGTATTGCTCGTAAAGTTTGACGCGGCTACTCTTGAGCAGACAAATGAAAAAATAGAGTCTATGTGCTTTGACCTTGAAGGTAAGTCTATTCAAGCACGGCGAGTATCAAGTACTGGTATGGAAGATATGTTTTGGAAGGTACGTATGGCAAGTTACTCACTTGCTAAACTTGGTGCTAAAAACAAGCGTCCAGCTGCGTTCCTTGAGGATATGGTAGTACCGCCACAGAACTTAGAGGAGTTTCTCACTGCTATGACACAACTCCTTAAAGAGTATGATGCAGAGTATGCAATTCATGGACATGGCGGTAATGGGCACCTTCACTTTTACCCGCTTATGGACTTCACCAATCCTGAGACACCGCAAAAGATAAAAAATATGGCGGATGACTTTTTTGCCCTTGCAAAAAAACACGGTGGTAATATTTGTGGGGAACATAACGATGGTATTATTCGTACACCATATCTGAGTATGATATTTGATCCGGAAACTATAACTATATTCGAAAAGTTRGAAAAGATATTTGACCCTAAGGACATATTTAATCCTGGGAAAAAAGTRAATCCRAAATTTGATATAGTTAAGTMTATTAGAAAGCGTAATTAAGTCCTATGACCGAAGAAAAATCAKCCACCAATCTAAAAGAGGAAGCGTTAACGTTTTTGAACGCGCATCGTAAGATGGTATTAACTGTTTTAGATAAAGAAAAGCATCCAAATTCCTCCCTTATGCTCTACGTGGTAGATGATAATTTTAATGTCTTCTTCGGAACTCTAAAGAAGTTCGGTAAATATAAGGCACTTCAGGCTAGTCCCTATGTATCGCTTGCTGTGGTACAGGAAAGTATAGATCCACTTCAGGTAGTTGATATGCAGGGCAGGGTGGAAGAACTTTCTTCTGAACAAACGGCTGAAACTCTTTCTTGGTTCGTAGAGAAAAATCCTTCAAAATATTATATAAAAGATGGCGAAGATTTTGTAATGTTTAAAATAGTACCCAGTGGYGTGCGTTGGCTCGATGCTACTAGTGGAGAGTTACAAATGCACGATCTGGAAATATAATAGAAAGAGCCCAGCTCATTTCACATAGTGAAGAAAGCTGGGCTCTCCATAACAACAGTTAGATCATAAACAGCTCAATTGCTGCGCCGACGCCGAGTGAACCCAGCATGATGTAAGACTTCACCTTTAGTGGCGTATTAAGAATGTCGAATGACATTATATTCTTAAACATAATATTCTCCGTGTTGAAGTGGACGTGCATTTTGCACTAAAATGAGGAAGTGTCAATCAAAACGAGCTATATTCCTATTCATTCTTCATACTATCGCCTCCATGAAATTTTTCATGAATATTGCGAAGCTGTTTGTTAGTAACATGAGTATATACCTGTGTAGTTGCTACGTTTTGATGCCCTAGAAGCTCCTGTACGCTACGTAAATCAGCACCACGTGAAAGTAAGTCAGTGGCATATGTATGCCTCATGGTGTGCGGAGTAACTCTCTTAGAGATACCTGCAAGTAGAGCTGCTTTTGATATCGTTAACTGCATTGAMMRKSYWRKWARMMKMWWRKTTTCTGTTTTTGACCTTGTATTAACAAAGAGCGCCTTATGTACATCATTTTTACGTACTGCAATATATTTGCGAAGCCATGTAGCTGAACGAGGAGATATAAAAATAGTTCGCACCTTGCTTCCTTTACCAGTAATTGAAAGTTCGTACGTACGAGTAGTACTATTATCTTTAAGTATCGACATTTGATCCCGATTAAGAGAAGCAAGTTCTGAGACACGCATACCAGATGAAAAGAAAAGTTCGAGTATGGTACGGTCTCGTAACCCAATAGTTTTTGAAGTATCAAAAATGTTTAAAATCTTATCAACATCAGTTACTTCCAGAAAGGTCACACTGTCTGAACTTGGTTGCTTAGCTAACTTTATCTTAGAGGACGGCAATGACGTAATATCGCGATCAGCAAAGAACCGTAAAAGAGAACGTAGAGCAATGAGATAATAGTTTTGAGATTTCTTTGTAAGATGCCCAGATCCTGAAGGGATCGTATATGTACGAGCAAGGTATAAACGGTAGTCCCAAACATGTTCTGGAGTAAGTTGAGAGGGGAGTAGATTTGGCTCGCCAATGACTTTTAACCAATCAACAAATAATTTTAAATATTGACGATAATTTTTTTGAGTATTATCCGCCAATCCTTTTTCGATCTCGCAGTAATCAAGGAACGGTATAATCTGTTTTGCTATTGGAATTTGTTTTGAGCTCATGATCAAAGGGGACTATAGTTTATAAGTGAGTATGTCTATATTATATTAGATATATAGGTTCGCACAATATATGTAAAACGAATAAACTGGGGATAAAATATGGCTATAAACTACATACTCTTACAGAGGGCTCTTTGAGCTCTTTTCGCCCTCATTACATCACCTGTTACTTACTCTACGCTATCTACCATACGTAAACTTTTCTAAAAACATTGTCTCGTATATTTTCTTTTGATTTTATATCCAAATTTTAATGATATTTTATTATTCAAGGATTAATTTTGTTTCTTCGTATTATAGCCGTTCTACGAATCTCTATACGCCTCTCTAAGCGTTTTGATTATCTTTTAGGTAGAGTAAGATCAAGTGAATTTCCAAAATCTTCAACAAACTCTTCTGCACTAAATTTCTTACCTTGTGTCATTCGTTTATTAAAAATTTTCTTAATTTGCTGCCGAGTATATCTTTGAATGAGAACGAGGTACATGTTCGCAAAAAGGAAAGCACCCTCTACACCTTGCATAGCTAAATTGTCTTCAGTAGAAAGAAAGATGGCACTTACTAAGGCTGAAAATAAATGTAACTTTTCGTTTAGTAACGTTCTTTTTGTCGCAAAATCAAGCATCGCCTCAGAATCAACTCTTTTAGGCAGGAGGTAACTATTTCCTGCCCGACTTTTCGTCTCATTCTTGTGAAGATTCCCTAAAGGTCCTGATTTATTGACTATAAGATTTTTGAGGGCTTTTCGCACTTGAGGAACCCATAATAATTCAAAGACCTTCTCAGGTACTCCAATTTTAATATAATGCTTTTGCATTTTCTGCCACGTACTCCCAATGGATGTATCAATTATTTCGTCAAAAGCACTTACTTGCTCCTTTGATGGGTCCTGCATAGAATCCAGTTCTTTTTGTGCAGCAGCTCCAAGTTCGCTGTTACGTAGCGACTTCAACACCCTTTCTGCAAGACTTTTAAAAAATGGCGTATCAGGTATGGATATATTAGGATACTCACTTCCACCCTTTAAGGTCTCACGACTTTCTTGGTTTTCAGTATTTTTTTTAAAATTTTCCATAGTGATTTTTACAAATAATCTAGAGGATTCAAATAACCACTCCATGATGCTACAGGAATCTTTGCGTCAGCACAGTTTGTGCGAGTTTTAATATCACCAAGACGTACTACCTGTACAGCTTCTCCAGCGTACACACTAAAGTGTAGATGCGGTCCAGTTGAATATCCAGTATTTCCTGAGTATCCAATAACAGATCCAGTTCCAACTGCTTCGCCGACATTAACATCGATGTCTGAAAGGTGTGCGTAGAGTGTTGAGAGCCCGTTAACGTGCTCAAGTAAGATCCATTTACCATACGAATAACATCCACGATATTGATCGGTGTTCCCTGTCGCTTTTACATTTCCAGATAGGGCAGCCTTTACTGGAGTTCCAATAGAAGCTCTAAAATCCATACCATTATGTCCACTTCCGTTGTATGCTCCCCCATTAGCAAATTTAGTATTTCCGAAGTATTGCGTTACGGTGACCTTTGTTAGCGGCCAAGATAGTACACCCTTCCCCGCTGGTGGAATACTTGTCGGATCAAGGATATATTGCAGTTCGGCTTCAAAGCTCTTTAGTTCAGCCTCAAATTCTTCCTTGGCTTGACGCTTCTCACTTAAAAGATCTTGGTAACTAGACTCCTTACTCTTAGTTTGAGTAAGGAGATTATTTTTTGCCAGTCGATTAAGTGCTAGTGATTTCTCTTGTGTAGAGAGTTCAGTTTTTTGAGCCACAAGTACATTTTGCTCGACTTCTTCTTGTTGTCTTACTACATGAAGATCATCTTTTTGGACTGCGAGCATATCAACTTCACTGCGCACCATAGTTTGAAATTGCTGAATAGTTTCCAGGTCACTCCATAAAGCAGTAATATCTTTACTACCTAATACTAACTCGACAAGTGAACCTGTTTCCTGCTCGTTCATTCTCCTTATAGTCTCACCTAGAGCATCGAGATTTTGCTGTATGCGAACTTCTTTAGTAGAAATATCAGTGGACAGATCAGTAATATTTGCGCTCGTTGAGTTTATCTTTCTTTGGGCCAGAGAAATACTCGCATTCACTTTACTTCGTGATACATCAAGCTGTTGAACTGCACTTTGTAATGTTTGTTTCTCCTGTCCAATAGTAGTTAACTCCCTTTCAAATTCTTTAATTTCTTGTTCTATTTCTGCTATCTCGCTTTGTTGAGTATCTATCTTGTTACGCAACTCATCTGCACTCTGCGCATGAACAAGGACAGGTGTAGCCACGAAGACTGCCACCAAAAAAAAGATACCGGATATGTGTACAAAGCGCTGCATACTCTCTATTCTAACAATAAAATAGCTTGATTGAGACGCTCAAGTGTAACTTCCTTCCCAAGTAGATAGGCAACCATAAACGGATCTGGTGACTTTTTTGCTCCCGTTAGAGAAAACCTCATAGGCCACAGTACTTCGCCGCGACCATTCTCATCAGCATACGGCCATAGAAGTTCCTTAAGGTCCTCAGGGCTCCATTTTGAAGCATTTTCGAGTGTTTCTTGGACATACTTAAGATGCTTTGCAATTGTCTCTGGAGGTGTCTCCTTCCAGATAATATCTTCTGCTGCAGGCTTTGGTGTAGCAAGAAGCCAATCAAACTCCCCTTCTTCAAGCATAGTCGTCACATCTGAAAACTTATGTATACGCTCACGTATTACTTGTTGTACTATTTCACTAAAGTTGTGGTGTGCGATAAGGTCAGCTCCACGATCACTTTTTTCTAAAAACTTCTTTACATATGCCTCATAYTCATCMGTAYYAAGTTCAAGTATATGATGTCGATTAATTGAATCAAATTTTTCATAGGAAAATGCTGCTGGAGAATTATTCACTCGTTCCAGTGAGAACTCTTTAATSAGTTCTTCTTTGGTRAAAAACTCGCGTTCATCACCAGGATTCCAACCCAAGAGTGCAAGATAGTTTAATACTCCAGCCGGTATATAGCCGAGCTCTTCAAACTCCTGATAGGTTACAGCACCATGTCGCTTACTCAACTTCTTTTTGTCGCTCCCGATAATCAATGGAAGATGAGCATAACTTGGTACAGTGCCACCTAAAGCCTCGATAAGAAGTATCTGGCGTGGTGTTGAAGTAATGTGGTCTTCTCCACGGATAACATGTGTAATACCCATGTCGATATCATCTACYACAACAGTGAGATGGTAGATRGGATTTGTTTTTGAACGTGCAATAACAAAGTCCCCAAAATCTGTTGTATCGATAGTTATTTCACCACGCACTGCATCGGTAAARGTAATTTCTTTATTTGGATTRCGGAAACGTATAACGTTAGCRCCCTTCTCCCCTTCTGATTCTTCAGCAACATATGCAGTGTCATCTTCGATCATTTTTGTAATCGCCTCAACATATCTTTCCGTACGTTCTGATTGTCGAAATGGCCCCTGGTCATAGTCGAGTCCGAGAGCCTCAAGTGTTTCAAGAGCAACATCTTCATGTTCTTTGCTACTGCGTTCTCTGTCTGTATCTTCAAAACGCATAACAACCTCTCCCCCGTTCTTGCGAGCAAAGAGATAGTTAAATARTAAGGTGCGGATATTTNCGATGTGCAATTTCCCCGTTGGTGATGGTGGGAAGCGTGTAATTATTTTGTTTGTCATATTTCTTTATGTTTATCTTTAAGCTGTTCATCAGGCCTTTTTAATCTTTCCATACCTAGTCTTCGTGCTTGAGCGCAGTATCAACTATAAGTCTTGCTATCTTCTCAGCTGCATCAGGTTTTGCAAACTCTTTTGCTGCAGCAATCATATCTGAGCGTACTTTGTCGTTTCCTAARATRCGATCRATTTCAGCAATTAATATATTCTTAGATAAATTCTTTTGCTTTAATACAACTGCGGCCCCATCGCGTGCATATGCAAAGGCATTTTTAGTTTGGTCATGAGATATTTCTTCAGGAAGTGGGATTACAATAGACGGTAGCCCCCATGCTGCTGCCTCAAAGATACTTCCCGCACCAGCACGTGTTACCACCACTGAAGCAATACCTGCTGACATACGAATAGCTAGAATATTCAAAAAACCAAACGCACGATACCTTTCCTTATTCGGATTATCCTTAAGAATGACATTCGCAATACCTCGAACACTTTCTATATTATCCTTTCCTGTTTGATGAATTACCTGATATTTCTCAAGTAATTCCGGAAGCGCATCAAGTACTACTGAGTTAATTGCCTGTGCTCCTTGAGAGCCACCTAACACTAATAGTGTGGGAATAGTATCTTGTAACCCAAGATACGAGTGCGCCCCCTCTCGAGCCGGACGAAATAGTACACGGCGTATCGGGTTCCCTACTAGTGCAAATTTGGAACTATCAATATTTTTACCAAAGTATTGGGTAACTCCAGGAAACGAGATAGCAATAGCTTTTGCCCACTTAGACGCAATAATATTAGCGCGGCCAGGATGTGCATCGGACTCATGAATGATCACTGGGATACGCAGGATTCGTGCAGCAAAGGTTGTCGGAAAACTTGCATACCCACCTTTACTAAATACTACATCTGGATAGAGAAAGAACAGTTGAAATGTAGATTGAATGACACCGATAACAACTTTCACGAGATCAAAGGCGTTACGTATTGAAAAATAGCGACGCATCTTCCCTGCATTAGTTTTTTTCCACGTAATACTTTGCTCTGCAAGTGCCTCGTAGTCGAGTACACTAGGGCCAATATAATACATCTCTGGCGAAAGCAGTTTCTCTCGTTCCACGATTTGATGAATTTCTTCAGCAACTGCAACTATTGGGTAAAAATGACCTCCGCTACCTCCTCCAGTGAATACGATTTTCATGCTGATAGTATATCGTATTTGCTGACTAAGACACAGTGGAAAAGTGTCTATTTTTTAGAATATTTAGAGACATTCAAAACAATACCCATTCCAGCAAGCATAACCAACATTGCGCTTCCRCCGTGACTTATAAAAGGCAAAGGCAATCCCGTCAGAGGTATCACTCCAAGCATGGATGCTATGTTWATAAACGCTTGAGTACTCACTAAGAGTGTAATCCCAATAACGATCAGGCCCCCGAAATAATCCGGTGCTCGCACCGCAACCCAAAGAGAGCGCATCACCAGAGATATAAAAAGAAGTATGATCACCACGGCCCCTACAAAACCAAATTCTTCAGCAGCTACGGCAAATACTGAGTCCCCCGTTGGTTCAGGTAAGTAACCAAACTTTTGTACACTTTGCCCAAATCCCCGTCCGACAATTGAACCAGAACCAACAGCAATAAGTGATTGCTTAATCTGATACCCTGAACCTAATTGATCAGCTGCAGGATTCATGAACGTCACAATACGATCAAGAACATAAGGACGTACTGCTATAAGAGCACCAAGGGCTATAACAGCTACTAATATGAGAATACCGATATCACGGAAGCGTGCTCCAGCAGCAAAGAACATTCCTGTTGCACTTGCGGCAATAACAACAAGTGTACTGGTGTCTGGCTGTAGCAGGAGAACAATTGCTGGCACAGCGAGTATAGCAACAAACGCAAAAAGTCCATTTTTGTACTGGTCTATTTTAGTACGTACATTAGAAAGATACGTTGCTAGATAAAGTATAGTTCCAATTTTAAGAACTTCTGCTGGCTGGAGGGAAAACGGACCAAGTGAAATCCAACGTGAGGCACCACCGGATGAAAAACCAATAAAAGGAACGAATACAAGAAGAGTAAGGACAACCGAAAAAATAAATATATAAAGTGAATACCGCTTTAAAAAACGATAGTGAATACGACTCATTGCAAACAATGCCGCTCCACCAAGACCTATACCGAGAACTAACTGACTAAATGCTACTGATGAGAAACTTGCTCCTTCTTTAGCAAGTAATCCTAACGAAGCCGATGCGAATAAGAAAAACCCCACGAGCACCAGTAGCCCAATTATAATCAATAGAGGTCTATCTATTTTGTTTCCAATGCCTCTCATATCAGCCAACGAGAGCTAAGAGAACTCCAAAGAAAGCAAAGACGGCTCCAAGAATCCAGTAGCGCATTGTAACCTTCGGCCCAGACCAACCTATAGCCTCGAAATGATGATGTAGTGGTGCAATACGAAATAGCTTACGTCCCAGAATTCGTTTAGAAAGCTCCTGCAGAATAGTGCTCGCAACAGTTGCGACAAGAAGGAATCCAATGATTGGTAAAACTGCCACCCCTATTCCACCTCCAAGGGTATCAGTCATAAAGGCAATAGTGGCAAGAGTTAAGGTGAGCGCCATAGTACCTGTTTCGGTCATAAAGAAACGTGCTGGTGGAACATTAAACCAAAGAAACGCTAAGATTGCTCCAACAAGCATGGCTGAGAATGCGGCTATATCAATCTGATTTTGTGCAAGTGCAATACCAGCGTATGCAGAAAATATCATCGCAAAGACGCCTCCTGCAAGTCCATCGATACCATCGATAATACCACTGGCATAGAGCGATAAGCTGAGAACCACGAAGAACGGGATAATCAACCATCCAATTACCAGAGGTTCACCAAAAGGTATTCCAATAGAAACTATACCCAGCTTTTCATAGAACCACCAACCAATAAACAAAGATGACGATATAACTACTACAAGACGACGCTTCAAAGAAAGTCCATTTCCATCATAATAAATATCAAGAATATCATTAGCCAAACCAACAATCGCACCTATAACGAGAGCAAACAAAGGAATCCATGTCTGTGCACGACTAAGGAAATCCATCTTTACCGTTGCTGCTGTAGGCCACATAAGAGCAACAAGACCTGTACCAAATATTGTAATTACCGCACTTCCCCAAATAACGATACCGCCCATACGAGGAACCTCACGTTCGCGTTCTTTATGAAGCTTGTTAAATTCAACCGCTTCTTCACCTGAGAGCGTTTGTTTTCCAGGTTTCTTTTTCCATGCACGATGCGCATACAAATGATGTGTAAGCAAAGGGGTTATAGCAATACCTACCGTAAAGGCAATTATTGCTGGGGTCATTATTTTTATCAAGTTAGCTAAATCCATATTTARTCGGTTACTTCCCCAAGAATAACACGAGTAAGCGCAACCACATCAATAAAACGTTCAGGAACTGTTGATCCAAGAACGACAATAACAAAAGGGTGTCCCGGTTCTGTCTCTGTAACAATTGCTAAGTTACCACCAGCTAGATCAGTAAATCCCGTCTTACCAAAAACGAGTCCGGGGAGCTGCGCAATAGCTTTGTTTGTATTCACTGCCTCATACACAGTGTCGTTTGAAAGATTACGAAAGTCTCTTTTTGAAGTTGCCGTTGCAACAAATGCATTTGGTGCCGTCTTGTATGCGTATGTAAGGAGTATTGATATATCCTGTGCAGATCCATATGCACCAGCAAGTGAAGTACTGCTATCAAGCCCAGTTTCATTTAGAAAAAATGTTTGTGTCATTCCTAGATCTTTTGCTTGCTCGTTAAGTAATGTGACAATGTCTTTACCTGCTGAGATCTCAATACTCTCTGCTAGTGCAGCAGCGCCATCATTAGATGAAGTCATTAAAGTGTAATCAATGAGGTCTTGTGCACGCCATAATTCTCCTATAGAAAAACCCCAGTCACCTTCAGGCAGAAGTGACTTTTTGGTGAKCRKARTRRMAWSMWMKMTYTMWWKSWAWRWWKTWRYWWGRARYRMYMYWRSMATTWWTRCCACMKAKRMRAKWRGTWMWWGYGWWGTTTCATTTTTTGTAAAAACTGCTTCGTCTTTTGTAATATCAAAAACGTATGCTGATTTAGCAGTAAGTGTCGTATCTATAAAAGGAGAGATAGGAACAGTTGCAATAATTGCAGATGCGCTTTGTTCCTGTGCGTTTGTTTGTAGAGGGACATTTAATGCACCAAAAACAAACCCCGTAACCCCGAAGAAAGAAAGTAATGCTATGAAGCTTAAATATGTATTTTTTTTATGCATCATCTAGTGATTGTACTTGTGTCGGCTCTGCTAATGCTACTGAGAGTTCTTCATATTCCGGAAGTTCAGTCGGTATCGTAATACCAATATGCGCAAGAAGTTCAGGAGTAGTACTATATTGCCACCCTCGAGAATCCCCATCTATGCGCGTACGCTCAAGTAAYCCGCGGAGTATAAGTTGCCGCAATGTACCACTTGAGTTTACACCACGTATGTAATCAATAGTAGTGCGCGAACAGCCATTCTTGTATAAAACTATAGCCAGGACTTCCAGTCCAGCCGTACCGATATCCTTTTCGATATCTTTTTTGTGAAGCTCGGTGACAAAATCAGAGTAGGCAGATGCTGTTCGCAAGGAAAGTGTTGTCTCCGTTTCAAAGAGCTCCACACCCTGCCCCACAGTTAGCTGTTTCAGCTCGCCTACAAACTGAACAAGTTCTTCAGATGAAATATTTAAAAGTGAGAGTAATTCACTTTTTTTCATTTCTCCTCCATGTCCATAAAGCACTGCTTGTAATTTTTGTCCTTTGTTATCCTCCATATTTTGGTGTTCCTACTTCTTCGTATTCCATAGCAATATCTGAAAAATTTTCATTCTGTACTGCCCCTAGTGTACCCTGCTTTACTAGCTCAAGTAGTGCTAAGAAGTGCACAATGGCACTTACTCTATCAGCCTTTGAGGTAAGTGTTTTAAAAGAACCGCTAAATTGTGTGCGCATACGCCTAGCCAAACTTTCGATAACGTCTTCCAATTTCAATTCGGCCTTGATACGAGCTGTCGGTTTTTTTACAAACGTCGGAAGCTCAGAGAGTAATTTCGAGGCAGCTGATTGAATCGATTCTATTGTAATATCAGCTGCGGGAGCGAATATAATTTCCCTCTTTTGTAGGTTCTTTGGTAAAAAACTTTGCTTATGCCAAGATTTTTTTACCAATTTAGAGGCCCTCCTTGCGTGAGCGTACATTTGTAAACGATGTTCTAAGTCACGTATATCGTCCTCCTCATCACTACTCAACTCAATAGTAGGTAGGAGTGATCGCGACTTGATTAAAAGCAGAGTGGAAGCCACCACAACAAATTGTGCTGTCTCAGAAAGAGGTACTTGRGAGCGGTCCTCAATRTAGTGGATATAATCATCTGACACCTGMGCAAGTGAAATGTCRTTTACTTGTAACTTGCGTTGCTCAATGAGATTAAGGAGGAGTTCGAGCGGACCCTTAAATTCGCCTACTTCAAGTGTGAATTGATTAGCGATCATGTGATAAGTATACAATGAGAGTGCTGATAATGTTTATACTCAAGTATAATAATCGCATTACCTCAATTTACAAAGTACTGAACTAGTTTTCAGCATACTTCAACAGCAGTCGCATCGGCTCCCCCGTTGCTCCATCTGATAATTGATCAATCTCTATTGCTTCCATTCGTGGAGCTATATCGATGTGCACCCACGGTTGTGTTTCGTCAACAAACTCGCCAAGAAACATTCCGGCAGAAATAGTACCTCCCCATCGTCCTTTGCCTAAATTAGAAATATCTGCCACCTTGCTCTCAAGTTCCGGTTTAAAGTCATCCCATAAAGGCAGTGGCCATGTGTAATCTCCCACTTTATTCCCTACTTTATGCATGTCCCATGCAAGTTTTTCATCTCGAGAAAGCAATACAGAAGCTGATTGTCCAATAGCAACTAACGCAGCTCCAGTTAGAGTTGCAACATCAATGATGAGCTTCGGTGTAAACTTCTTCTGTACATATGTAAGCGCATCAGCAAGCACTAGACGCCCTTCAGCATCAGTATTGCGTATTTCTATCATCTTACCCGAGAGACTCTTAAGAATGTCTCCTACGCGATAACTTTCTTTGCCGATAGCGTTTTCTGCTGCAGCAACCACTACCACAATATTTTTCTTAACACCAAGCTTAGCAGCAAGTATTAGAGTGTGAATTACTAGCGCACCTCCTGTCATATCCATATGCATACCTTGCATAGAACTACCCGGCTTCAAACTGAGACCTCCTGTGTCGTAAGTAATACCCTTCCCGACAAGTGCCAATGGTTTTTCACCTTTCTTACCACCACTATATTCCATAACGATAAGCTGTGATTCATGTTTTGAGCCCTGTCCCACACCTAGAATGGCTCCCATTCCAGTTTTTTTCATTTCTTTCTCCCCTAACACTGTCACTTTTATATTTTTCAATCCCTTTGCTGCCTTTTTTGCAGCTTCAGCAAGTTTCTTTGGTGGCATATCACTTCCTGGAGTGTTTGCGAGTGTACGCGCTTCGTTTATCTCACCGGCTACAAGCATTGCACGAGCAAGTGCTTTTTTTACAACCAGAGTATCATTCTTCGAAATCCCAGTAAGAGCAACTTCYTTCACTGTCGGCCACCCATTTTTTGGTTTAGTTTTGTACTTCGTAAAAGTGTAGTCAGCAAGCAACAGTTCAGTAATCACCCGTTCGTAAAAGTCGCCCACAGAGAGATCCTTGTACGATGTAAACGCAGCGAAACTTTCCGTGTCAATTGCTATGTGATCAATATCGTGCGCATGTACTGCGCGTACAATGCTTCGCACTAGTCGAAAAAATTTCTTGTCAGTAACTTTTTTGAAATCACCAACACCAATCGTTAAAGAATCCTCATTAACCCTCAATACCTCTTTGGTATCGAACTTAACTACTGTGTGTGTTTTTGCGGTAAATACAAACTTCATATTTATTCAGTTAATCGCGTATCAATGCGATTCATATCCCGAGGGAATAGTGTCGCTTCTCTCACGTTTGAAAGTCCCAACATAAGCTGAGTCATGCGCTCAAGACCATTACCAGTACCACCATGTGGCGGCATTCCAAACTTAAATGCCTGTAGATAGAACTCAAAGAGCTCTGGCTTAAGTCCTTTTGCCTCTAAACTTGCAACGAGTGTATCGTAGTCATGAATACGTTGCCCTCCAGAGGTAATTTCAAGTCCTCGGAAAAGAAGGTCAAAACTCTTAGTCATCCCTTTGTCTTCCTTATCCTCATAAGTATAGAATGGACGCTTTGAGACAGGATAATGAGTGATGAAGATATAGTCAGAATTGTGCTCACGACGTGCCCATTCGGAAATTTGTCGCTCGTGTTCTGGTTCGAGATCAGACTCACCTACAGCTTTACCGCCAAATTCTTTTTCGATAATCTCTTGAGCTTCAGAAAGCTTCAGTACGGGAAACTTCTCAGGTGCAAGAGGTGCTTCTACACCAAATCTTGCAAGTGCGTCCGCATGTTTCTCTGCAACATTCTTTGCAATATTTGCATGCACACGTTGTGTCATTTCCATCACGTCAACATGGTCTTCAATGAATCCCATTTCGAAGTCGAGTGATGTGTATTCTGAAAGATGCCGTGACGTTGCGTGATCTTCTGCGCGGAATACTTTACTGATACTGAAGACACGCTCGTGCGCCCCTACCATTATCTGCTTGTAGAGCTGTGGACTTGTTGCTAAAAAAGCATCCTTATCTTTATAGTACGAGACCTTAAATGCTGAAGCACCTCCCTCTGCATCCCCTCCTACAAGTGCTGGTGGCTGATACTCAACAAACTCCTCTCCCCGTAAAAAAGAAGAAAAGCTCTCAGTAATTGTTGCTTGAATGCTKAAAATATCTCGACTTTTTTGATTTCGTAAAGTAAGTGGAAGGTGGTCAAGATGTGTATCAAGATTTAGCTCTGCATCTATATCAAACGGCATTTCAGCTGCTTCAGCAAGAACAGTAATCTCCTCAACGAGCAATTCAATATCGCCGTTAAGCTCATCCTTCACCATATTTTCAGGACGTTGGTTTACCGTCCCTTCAATGCGAACTACCCACTGTTCTCGTAGTTTCTGTGCAGTTTCTCCTGCTGCCAACTCTCCTTTTACAATTCCTTGCACGCTACCACTTCGGTCGCGTAATACTAAAAACATCAATTTACCGTGATCACGTCGTACATCTACCCAGCCTTCAATACGTACTTTTTCACCTGTTTTTTCTGCAAGTTTTCCTAATGTTGTTCGTTCCATAGTTATAATGTTACTCCAATACGTTTCTTAATATCCTGCATCTTCTTTTCGRCTCGCTCCTTAGCTTTCTCCGCTCCGCGAGCCAAAATATTTTGCACATCAGCATTAGAAATATTTTTACGTACTTCACGCATTGGTGCTATAAAGTCCTCAATATCAGCTACAAGTGCTTCTTTTAGATCTTTGTATTTCCCTTCTTTTTCACTGTAGAGTATTTCAAGTTCTTCTTCACTCCTAAAGAGCTTATGTATTGCATACACATTCTCAGGACGTGCGCTGCTTGAGTCGGTCACAATACTCATAACTGCTTTCGATATCTCTTCGGTAGTTCCAAAAAGCGGAATAGTATTCTTGTAGCTTTTACTCATTTTTTGACCGTCGATTCCGGGAATAATTCCAACCTCCTTGTAGATATGTTCTTTCGGTATAGAAAAGGACTCACCAAAAGCATTATTAAACTTGTTGGCTGCCTCACGCGCGTATTCAATGTGCTGTCGTTGATCTTCACCTACTGGTACTACCTCTGTATCGTAGAGAAGAATATCTGCAGCCATAAGCATTGGATAGTTAAATAGCCCMGNCATNKWSMWTCNAKYCCCTTGGCAATCTTGTCCTTGTACGCGTGTGCCTGCATAAGGAACGGTACTGTCACTAAACACTCGAAAATCCATGCCAGTTCAGTATGAGCTGAAACATCTGACTGCTTGAAAAGAATCACCTTCTCTGGATCAACTCCAGCGGCAACATAGTCTTTTACAATCGAGTAAATATTCTCGCGTAAAACCTCTGCATCACGCACGGTAGTAAGGGCATGATAGTCAACAACCATAAGATGACTGTCGTATTCTTCATACATGTCTATGAAAGGTTTCAGCGCACCAAAATAGTTTCCGATGTGTAGGGTGCCTGAAGGTTGTAAACCTGTAAGTAATCGCTGTTTTTGAGCCATATTACAGCTATGTTATCAGTAATTTGAAGGTTTGGGAAGTATTACTTTCCAGTCTTCTTCATCATAGGAAGTTCTATAACAAAAGTTGATCCTTTTCCTTTTCCCTCTGACTCTACCCAAATTTTTCCGCTGTGTGCTTCTACCATCTGTCGGGCAACATACAAMYMAARKSYTKTRYYRKTRWYRWTYMSYTTKGMWRCRYYTWRYRYYYYKWSRRAYKTWTSAAWMMMRWTAKMWWTWTCRTMTGTTGAAATACCAATACCGCTATCTGAAACTTCAATACGCATAGTACCGTCTTTTGGATTATCGCTTAAAGCTACTTTAATCCATCCTTCCTCTGTGTATTTAATGGCATTGTCGATAAGATTAAAGAAAATATGACGCAATTTTGCGTAATCTGCATTTATCATGCAAGAATTACTACTTTTATTTACAAAGGTAAGTTCAAGTTTTGCCCTAACAGCAAGTGGAGTAAGATCTTCAACTACATCAGCAATAAGGGTATGACATTCAAAAATTTTCATCTCATATTGCATACTTCCTTGTTCAATACGCGATACATTTAAAAAGTCATTGATCGTTTGTGCGAGCAACCCACTAGAAGCGAAAATTTTGGTTATCACACCAAGAACTTCTTCTGGCATTTTCCCATATGAACCATCAATTATCAGTGAGAGATGTCCGCGAATACCGGCAAGAGGTCCTCGAAGTTGATGTGTTGCGATAGAAAGAAACTCTGACTTCTGTTGATCAAGTTCTCGCAATCGTGAGTTTGCAGACTGAAGTTTCTTCGAAAGTTTTTCCAATTTTTCTTGWGTCTTTACACCGCTATAAACGCTCTTTAACAATAAGTAACTTGAGAATGTCACCGCTAAAAAGAAAACAATTTGCAGTACGAGATTAACAAGTGAAGACGCCAGGAAAATCTGTACGAAGACTCCGGTGACGGTAAAAAGTACCAAAAGCTCTGTTGCTACAGTACGCAACGTAAAGAGCTTGTGTCGCACTATGGAATAACCAAGAAGAGGTGCGAATAATATGGCGGCAAAGTTACCATATGGAAGCACCTGTATATCAAACC
This sequence comes from Candidatus Kaiserbacteria bacterium, assembly GCA_002401925.1. Lineage (GTDB taxonomy): Bacteria > Patescibacteriota > Minisyncoccia > Phycocordibacterales > UBA2100 > UBA2100. Next base: position 31,344 of record NVUN01000001.1, on the reverse strand, counting down.
ATAAGAAGAAATTCAAAGAGGTTCCACCAAATCCCAAAATAGTACCTGCAAGCATTGAAAGTAGTTGCCCTGATTTAGCCTTGTCAGTCGTAGTTACGAGCTGTACTAARATCCTACCAACAGCCATGCTGATCGGAAATCCATATGCTGCAATTATCGAAAATAAATAAAGAGGCCCTGCGTCTGGCCATAAATGGAAAATAGCCTTTTCACTCAAAGGTCCAATCAATAGATCTGTTTGAAAAAGAAGGATAGCAATAAAACCTAGTACTATTCCATATGATGACCCAAGGATAATTTCCCAAAATTTGCCTGATGCCTTTGTCGTTAGTAAAACCCAATGAGAAAAGAATAATGAGGCAAAAAGAGATCCTGCCGTAAGTAAAATCACAGCAAAAAATGCTTCGCCAGATGTAGATGCCTGACTAAGCCAATACCAGTACGAGGTTCCCCATACAGCCACAGAGAGTGACATAAGGAAAAACAGACGGTTCTCTAATTTTTGAGRGTCCTTAAGTGCAACCAGTCCTCCAAAAGTTAAGGCGACGACACCGGTTGCGAGAGCAGAAAGAGCAAAGAAATACATATGCACTAGGATACCGTATTATAGGCGCAAGTAACAGAGTGTATTTTAAGTGGTTCATAGCTTGCAGTCACTGAGTTTTCTGAGAATCCAGATTTCACTAATATCTCAACAAGCTCTTCAGCTGTTTTGTAATCCATTCTCCATCCTATAAAATYGGTTAGGAACTTCCTCTCAGCATTGTCATTAATATTTGCACAAACAAACAATCCGTCCTTAAATAATTTTGCTTTGATACTCTTAAACACCTGAAGTGACTTCTCTGGATCGAAATAATCTAATAATCCAACCATTTCAACAATGTGAAATTTCTCTACCTCTGTAGTCCTCTTCATGAACGATCCTATAGTATCGGTCACCCATGTTATTTCTATATTTGGATTCTTAGACAATTTCAACTCCTCGGCGAGACCCCTACTGTAATCTGCAGCCTTAGGATTTTTATCCAAGAATGTTACTGAAATATGTCTGTCTGGATATTTTTCAATAACGTTCGCGATAGATTCAAGTACAGCACGAGCTGAACCAGCTGCGATACTAAGTAGCTTCACTTCTGCATTAGTTTCAAATAGGGATCTTAGTTCCTTTTGGATTTCTCTTTTTACAATCTTAAGACGGTTACGGACAGCGCGCGGATTATCTAACCCAAACCAAATCCAAAAAGAGAACTTCTCTAGGACAGTTCTTGATGGAAAAGAGGCCCCACTTTGATACAAAATCTCTAAGGCACTGTGCTCTGTTTTATGAGCAATCACTTCTTGGCTWRYYYRGWRWKTMTNTWRCYRMTACTKGCAANNNNMWRAAWWGCNTGNSTAWRYKMYTKAAKWMWRGMACWAGNMWAMAGNTANKWATYTWYYRSRACTKMGYCSRWACNYCAAATYGTNNNSYYTMRYCWSTANCAAYTNNGTWATNNTSANAKTAKTTTWAWGCATGTAATTTATTTAAAATAGCTTGTATGTGCTTAACTACTGTTTGTGTATCGATATAAAGAGAATCATGATTCCCCTCTACATCATACACCGGACAAATAGACCCAACTCGCTCTTTGATTGCATTTGCTGGGAACAGAATATCATTTTGGCTACATAACACATGTACTGACCTTCCATCCGAACACGCTTCCGTAACCAAAGGTAAAATATCCAAATTAGCTAACCCATATGCATCACGACCCAATTGAAGTGGGTTACCTCCAATATACTGACTTACCTGTGAAAAATATAGCTTCCCCCGCGAATCTCCAGTTTGAAAGGCATTTTTAAGTTGCACAAAAAATGATTTGATAAAACGAAAAACGAGATGTTTTAAGTTTAGCAAAACTATACCAGCTGGGGTAATTAATATGATCTCTCCAATATTTTCCTTAGCAATAGACGCACTTAACATRGCTGARACTGCTCCTTGCGAGTGCGCTACTATATGTATTTTTTCATTCTGTAGACTCAAGAATTCTATCACTGCGCACGCACGTGCGCGCTCAGTCACAGGCCAGGAGTCATCTATACCACAGCCTGCTACTTTTTTTGGATTATTCAACTTCCCATACTCAATAACGTAGACTTTTCTGCCGGAGATATGTAAATCTTCAGCTAATGTCATAGCTACTTTTGCTGATTCACCCCAACCAGGAATAATGAGGATCGGTATTGTGTCCGCTGATTCCTTCTCTGGACTGCTTAATGTATATACTTTGACTTCACCGCTGGAAAGACTGATTGAATTAGTTTTTGTTTCAAGCATGAGCACGGAAATATATCAAAAGTATAGCACAGACTTAAATCTGCTAATCTCACCTTACATAAATAACTTCATTGATTCAGATGCTGCTGCCTGATATCTATCTGGCACTACAAGTGACGGATCAAGCAGATCCTTACCGCGAACCACAGAACCATAGGATACTTTTATTTTATGCTCACGTCGTAAAAACCTTATAAGATTTATGTCTTTCAATCCAGTAACTGAAACTGGAACGATCAATGAATCCGTTGCCTCTATTAAATATCCAATACCTCCACGTACCTTTTCCTCTCCTGATTCGCTCGTTACAATTTTTCCTTGGGGAAAAATACATACACTCTTTCCAAGTAAAAGTAATTTCTTAAAATTGACTAAAGATTTAGCATAATCTTTTTGTCCAGAAATATAAGGATAGGCACCAAATGATTCTAAGAARAAAGGAAGGCTGTAAATATGCCTCATCCATTTTAACCCAGTGTTTTTAGAATACTTRRAACGACCATGRGCTACATAAAACATTGGCGATAAACGTGAAAGCGGTAATATTGAAACCAGMGGAAAGATAAARTCCAAGGCACTRGTATGCCGCATAACAAAAATAACACCTCCATCAATATCTYTTAACTGCATTTCAGCCACTTTTAGATTTTCTTCACCTTCTACCTGAAGACGCCCAAAAGCCACCAAGGCAGTTTTGACAATAACCCATACTAACCCCTGCAAAATAGCTGGGACACCAAAATAAATCTTTTGCAGAAATGTTGGTTTTATTGAGGTCTCGGTAGAAATCATATAACCCAAATTAGAGCATAAACAATACCCCTAAAGCAAGTACCGTTATCCAAAAGAGTGTTTTMGTTGATTCAAAAAATGTATCAAAKGGYTCCTTAAAATCATAAARYTCTTCAATTGGRATAATATTATACGAAAATACAATGAGCAGTAATGTCAGCACGACAGAAACTCCCAGAATATGAACTGGGGTATTACCGCCACGAAATCCACCTACTGCACTTTTAACAATCCAGAGAATTACAAGTGTAAAGATAAGAAAAACTACTTCCGCAGGGACAAAGGAAGTCACCCACGATTGATATGGAAATATGTTATACAAAAACCCAGCAACCGGAAGTGCCAATAAAAGCGAAAGGAGTCTCTCAGTTCCCTGCCAAAGAGAATACAATATAAAAATGGCGAGCAGTGTACCAACGACTGCAAGATCAGTAGTAGCAAATCCAAATAGTTGTTGCATACATACTATTGTAACAAGCCTTTTATATACTCAAGTATGGTTATCCCCTATATCCCAGTTTCCTGAAGCTGCTCGATAAGTTTCTTTGCGTTGCGAGAAAGTTTTTTAGGTAGGTCGATATGTACAGCAACAAGAAGATCTCCACGATTACTTCTATGAGGAATTCCCTTCCCAGCCACACGAAGTACTTCACCATGCGTTATACCAGCAGGAATTTTCAATGTAATATCATTCTCGAGTGTTGGGATGGTATAGGTACTCCCTAGAAGAGCATCAGTGAGTTTAATATTTAGACTCATTCGAATATCACGGCCACTACGGACAAAGTCCTTGTGTGGCTTCACGTGTACCTTCACGTATAAGTCTCCTGACGTTYCACCCTTAACAGCCTCACCTTGTTCCGGCATACGAATCATTTCGCCATGGTCAATACCTCCAGGAATAGAGATCTTAATCTCTTCTTGCTGTTGAGCAACGCCTTGCCCCTTACAGTCTTTACAAGCGGCCTTAGGTACCTTTCCAGTGCCGTGACACTCACTACACTGACGATTGCTTGTAAATGTACCCATCATTGATCGACGTGTCTCATGAACACTTCCRTTACCATTACAKGTAGCACACGTCTTYAGTTCCTTCGGGTCTTTTGCACCGCTACCAGCACATTTTTTACAAGTACTTATCTTACCAAGTAAGACTGTGCGTTCTACACCAAAGGCAGCGTCTTTAAAATCTAACTCAACATCAATTGAAATATCTCGCCCACGGCGTGCTTGTTGTCGCGCATTTCCACCGAACACTTCACTAAAGATATCGCCGAGATCAAACTCTACTCCCCCACCTTGTTGAAACTGAGAAAAATCGAAACCACCAAAGCCTCCCTGAGCTTGTCCCGCACCTCCACCTGCAAACGTATGTCCATAAGTATCGTATTCAGCGCGCTTCTTTTTATCTCCCAAAACCGCATAAGCTTCACTTGCTTCTTTGAATTTTGCTTCGTTTCCTGTTTTTTTATCAGGATGATACTTTTGAGCAAGACTACGAAATGCCTTTTTGACATCAGTTTCTGTTGCACTTTTCTGTATTCCAAGAATTTGGTAGTAGTCTTTCATAAGTATTTAGATTACTTCTTCTCGTCTGTTTCGTCAAACTCTGCTTCCCGTGTCTCCTCTTTCTTCTCTTCTTTCCCTTCCTTTCCTTCTGTCGCATCTTCAGCAGACTTTTCTTCTGAGGCTTTACTCATAGCCTCACCGATAGCGCTCATTGCAGTGTTAAGTGCTTCAGTAGCAGTAGTAATTGTTGCTACATCCTCACCTTCACGTGCCTTCTTAAGTTCTTCAATCTTTTCTTCAATTTCTTTAACTACTGCAGCGTCTACCTTCTCTCCATGTTCCTTAATTGCCTTCTCAGCCGCATAGACAACTTGTTCTGACATATTCTTAACATCGATGAGTTCACGCTTCTTTTTATCTTCCTCTGCGTGCTCCTCAGCATCTTTTGTCATCTTATCTACTTCCTCTTCAGAAAGTCCAGAACTTCCTTCAATGCGGATTGATTGTTCTTTATTCGTTCCTTTATCAAGTGCTTTCACTTGTAGAATACCATTGGCATCAATATCAAAACTAACTTCAACCTGTGGTACTCCACGTGGTGCAGGAGCAATACCGTCTAGGATAAAGCGTCCAATAGTTTTGTTGTCAGCTGCCAKTTCRCGTTGACCTTGYGTGACGACAATTTCCACCGATGGCTGGTTTTCAACTGCAGTCGAGAACGTTTGCGACTTACTCGTTGGAATAGTTGTRTTACGTTCAATTAACTTAGTTGCTATTCCACCCATAGTTTCAATACCAAGTGAAAGCGGTATAACATCAAGAAGAAGTACGTCCTTAACATCTCCCTGCATAATACCTGCCTGAAGCGCTGCGCCGAGTGCTACAACTTCATCAGGGTTAATAGACTTATTAGGTTCTTTGCCAAACAGCTCTTTTACCTTTTCAACAATAAGGGGCATACGTGTCTGTCCACCTACCAAGATAATTTCATCAATATCACTAATTTCAAATTGACTTGCCTTAATAGCGCTCTTAGTAATCTCAAGAGCCTTTGTGACATATTCCTCAGCAAGCTCGTTCAGTGYTGCTCGAGTGAGCTTTAATAGGAGATGCTTTGGTCCGGTTTCATCTGAAGTGATGAATGGAATGTTAATCTCTGATTCAGTAGCGGTTGAGAGTTCAATTTTTGCCTTCTCAGCAGATTCATCAAGACGTTGAAGTGCCAGTGGATCCTTGCTCACATCAATACCACTCWSYTTSTWWWAYTCWTYWWNCAATCMAMTTGATAATYTTTTGATCAATATCACGTCCACCCATATGTGAGTCACCCTCCGTTGATTTTACTTCAATAACATCATCAGCTACTTCAAGTACTGATACATCAAAAGTACCTCCACCGAAGTCGAAGACTACAATCTGCTCATCCTTTTTCTTGTTAAACCCATATGCAAGTGCAGCTGCAGTTGGTTCGTTTATGATTCGTTTTACATCAAGGCCTGCAATCTTACCAGCATCTTTAGTTGCCTTGCGTTGTGCATCGTCAAAATACGCAGGTACTGTAATAATCGCTTCAGTAATTTCTTCACCAAGCTTTTCTTCTGCGTCAGTCTTAAGCTTCTTAAGTATCATGGCAGAAATTTCTTCTGGTCGATAATCAGTACCTGCAAGGTGAATGAGTACTCCCTTATCATCTCCYTCTTTCAACTCRTAYGGAACGATTTCTTTATCTTTCTGTACAGAATCATCTGAAAATTTATGTCCAACAAAACGCTTTACACCAAAAATAGTGTTAGTTGGATTAGTTACAGCCTGACGTTTGGCCAAAACACCTACCATGCGGTCACCACTTTTTGAAATACCTACGATAGACGGTGTCGTACGTGCACCCTCAGTATTTTCAACAATAATTGGTTCACCTCCAGAAACTACAGCCATTGCTGAGTTTGTTGTACCTAAGTCAATTCCTAAAATTTTGGACATAGCGTTTTGTTTATTTTCTAAATACTAATCTTCAAACTCAATTTTYTGTAATGCCGTGTCGCGTAAATACGCTGAGACATTTTCATAACCAGCATCGTATGCATTCTGCTCAATCTGATCCTTCTCACTCTCTGTTGCCCTAAATCGCAACACTTGTGTCTGRGGTTCAGTAGAGACACCTGCATAATGCTCAATGGTTTGTGGTAATCCCGCCAACAGTGCTGGTATTTCGTCATTTGGATACTGCGCCTCTATATTGGCACTTTTACAAATAACCATAGTTACCTTACGCGCCGGTTGGAGTGTATACCCGTGTCGCTGATTACCAATAATAATATAATGTTTTCGAACAGACATCATGTAGCTACATTGTAGCTACATATTGACCTCCGCACAATATTGACACACTGATATTCTAATTGTAGACAACTACATGTGCGGGTCGTACTACATTTTCTCCAATTTTGTACCCACGACGCTCGACACGTGCGACAGTATCACTCTCTCCTCCGTCTTCGTGTCCTGCRGCATCATGTAGCTTCGGATCAAACACATCMCCCACTTCACCATAGCTCACCACACCACTATTCTCTAAGCTGGTGAGTAGTTGTGCATGCACATATTCAATTCCCTTCCGCCAAACGTCATCTACCTTTTCCCATGCCTCGCCACGAAATGCAATATCAAAACTATCGAGTGCAGGTAGCAACTCATGTACRAAATCATTCACTGCACGTTCTCGCGAAGCACTGAGTGCATCTACTTGTAAYTTTCGTGCATTAAGAGAGTCGGCCTTTAGCCGTTGCCAGCCATCAAGGTACTCTTTCTTTTCTTGATCAGATTTCTTCAGCTTGGCTCTGAGTTTTTTTATTAACTCAGCACCCTGATCTTCGTCGTAAACAACGTCACTAGTTTCCTCTTCTTGAGTATCATCRGTTTTCATAGGCGCGATTATATCAGGTATGTGGTTAATAGTCAGTAGTTTTAAAATATATGCACCTACACGTCCCGTGCATAAAATTCTGCTTCTGGATATAGTTTTCTCAGATCTTCAAATAATCTTTCAGGGACATAAATATAATCACAGCTCTCTATCAGTTCATCTGATAGTACGAGTCCTTCAGCTGAGGTGAGGCTRYYGAGAWAAATNACTCNCACYRACRYGWTCRGGWARKRYGAGTCCYTCAGCTGAGGTGAGKYTRYTGAGAWKAATSYTYCCACCMACATRSTYRGRRAAWGTGAGTCCTWCAGCTGAGGTGAGGCTKSKGAAAGCAATGTTCCCACCAACATATTTGGGTAAGGTGAGTCCTTCAGCTGAGGTGAGGCTGCTGAGAACAATGCTTTTACCAACATATTTGGGTAACATCAGTCCTACAGCTGAGGTGAGGATGATGAGATAAATATTTCCACCAACATGGTCAGGAAATGTGAGACCTTCAGATGAGGTGAGGTTGAAAAGATCAATGTCTCCACCAACATAATCAGGAAATGTGAGACCTTCAGATGAGGTGAGGTTGCTGAGATTAATAGTTCCACCAACATGGTCAGGAAATGTGAGTCCTTCAGCTGAGGTGAGGCTGAAAAGTTTAATGTCTCCACAAACATATTTGGGTAACGTAAGTCCTTCAGATGAGGTGAGGTTTCTGAGATTAATACTTCCACMAACATGGTCAGGAAATGTGAGTCCTTCAGCTGAGGTAAGATCGGAAAGATTGAGATCTCCATCATGATACAAGATATCACCACCTAAAGCCTCTTCCTGAGTGAAGCTCACTTGCTCAGGCTTGATACCCAATGCAGATGCAATATCTGATCTCTTGTCACGATTTTTGATCATTGCCTGGATACGAGGATCTTTTTCATAACCAAATCCTTGTATATCAGCATCTATTTCATAGAGAAAACGCAAGTCTTCAGGGGTAAATTTTTCACCGTTAGTATGCCTACTATCAATTTCAGTAAGGTGTTGCATGTCATCTGTTTTTYYTMWWWMYTCTTNCCCTTCYSTACCAAARTCTTTRAGCTTRTCGRYAAGTACSGGTGTRATAAARGGATCAAYYYCCTGSYGATRTGCTACACCACGYACTTCTTTGATAYGGGAAYCCACCATRCGYATTGCCAAGCGTGGRATMGTAGGTTTRCCGAGYTTGTTCAGTGAAAAATAAACATGAAAATCACCTTGTTCTAGTTGTACTTTTGCAGTTAACTCTCCTGCGGTACACCAGCCAGTTCCGTACCCTTGAATACTCTGAACCAAATTGAGTGCATCTTCGCCTTTCTTGAAAGTGCGCCATTCCCCTTCAGTAATCGGAAGAAGTTCACTGCTGTCGGCAGACACGCGCTCAATAGCAAAAGCATAGTAAGTGGCAAAGTCTTCGGTATTAAGTATCTTTTTGAACGCTTCRTCTGAARCAAGYTTTTCCTCTACATCCTCATCTACATTTACAGGATTTGGAACAGTGTTTCCCTGTATCTTCTTGTTGAGTGTATCTACAACGTAGGCAAGTGCTTCCCTATCTAACTCTGGAAATTGAGCAGTCGTACTCTTGCTCCTCTTACCGAATTTTTGTTTCTTTTTATCATATGAAGATATACCGAGCATACTGCGAAATGCCCAATATTTTGCCCAATCGGGATATACATCTGAATCACTTGAAGCAAAATAGTCTACCCAAAGATTAAGTGATGTCCGCTGATCTTCTTGGAGTACGCGTTTGATTTCTTCACGTGACTCCATAGTTACAGCGACATCTCCGTGACCTAATTCACGTGCCAGTTTTTGCTGCAACGTAAAATATGATTCCGGAACATCCTGAATGATCAGCTTCTTGTAGAGTATTTTTTTGAAAGCATCTAAACTACGACCAGGATTACTTGAAGTTAATATCTCCCCAAATCTATTAAGATAGTTTTCTATTTCATCTGTTGGTTTTTGTGAAAGGCTCTCGCCCGCAATGCGACTACGCCGAGCAGCTGATTGTGATTCTTCAGTTTTATTCAATTTATATTTTCCTTGGAGAAATTCGAATCCTTTCATGCCCATATAGTACGTGCTTAATAAAATGTAGCAAGGTGAATATTAAAAAAAACACCCTCATGTGAGGGTGTTTTTTGTTATCGCTTACTCCACTGCGGAGCACGTCGAGCGCTGCGAAGTCCGAATTTCTTTCTTTCTTTCATACGAGGATCTCGCTTAAGGTATCCTGCTGCCTTAAGATCACCACGTCGTGTAATATCATCCTTAACTAATGCTCGTGCAATACCTAGACGGATTGCTTCAGCTTGTGCGGGAATACCTCCTCCCATAACCTTGGCACTTACCTTGAAGGCAATACCTTCTACTTTTGCAAAAGCATCCTGTAAAGTCTTCTGTAGATGTTCTGTTGGAAAGTAATCCTCAGCTTTTCGTTCGTTTATCACGAATGATGTTTTTGCTGCTGGGAACAAACGTACACGAGCTGTTGCTGTTTTACGTCGTCCGACTGCTTCTATGTATGTATCTTTTGTAGCCATATTATTTTATTATCAAATTTTTCATTCGTGCTTTACGAAGTCGGTTGTTAGGAAGCATGTTGTGTACTGCCTTCTTAAGTGCTTCAGCAACACCCTTCTTTGCGATAAGCTCTTCAAGAGTTTCTTCTTTACGTCCACCGTGGAATCCTGAATATCGGTCGTAGATTTTTGTCTCCTTCTTCTTATCTGAAATTTCAAGTGCGTCTACGTTTTCAACAGTTACTACAACACTAGCAACAGTGTTTTTTGCAAAACTTGTTGTGTCTTTACCTAGAAGTGTATGTGCAATCGCTGATGCGAAGCGACCGAGTCGCTTACCTGTTGCATCGATTGTGTGATCTCGTTTTTCAGTCATATTATACAAATTCAATGATTGCCTTGTCACGTTTTACGTCTTCAAACGTTCCTAGCTTACTAATACGTGTGTAGCCACCTGGACGCTCCTTAAAGCGTGGTGCAAGCTCATCRTGGATCTTCTTCGTTGTCTGAGTATCGTTACCCATACGTGCCGCCATGACACGACGTGAAGCAAGTGTATCCTTCTTTGCGAGAGTAATTAGCTTCTCTATCTGAGGACGTAAYTCACGYGCCTTTGCAATAGTAGTTTCGATACGCTCGTGRATTACGAGACTTCGTACCAAGCTACGCAAAAGGGCTGTGCGTACTTTTCGCACTCGTCCCAATGATCGTTTTTTCTTATGATGCTTCATAGCGATGAATACCTTATCACAAATTAGCCGCGAAGGGTAATGCCAAGGTTAGATAATGATCGTTTAATTTCCTGGAGACCCTTTTGACCAAGGCCTTCTATAGCCAAGATGTCTTCCTCGTGCTTACGTGCAAGCCCACCAACAGTACGAATACCTGACTCGTCAAGTGCAGCTTCAACACGTGGTGTTAGATCAAGTTCAGTAATTCGTGTCTTAAATGCTTCCTTGTCAGCTTCTTTTTTGTCTTCAACAGGTGCAGCATCTACTTCTTCAGTAGGTGCCACCTCTTCAACTTCCTCAACTTCTTCTTGGAAACCGATCACCGCCTTAAGTTGGTGAATCATGATAGCAATTGAATCTTCAAGAGCCGCACGTGGTGTAAGAGTACCATCAGTTTCGATAAAGATACGAAGACGGTTGAAGTCAGTACGGTCACCTACTCGCATGTTTTCTACTTCGTAGTTCACACGACGGATTGGTGAGAAGATAGCGTCAAGTGGAATAGTTCCAATTTCAACACGATCCTTCTGAAGTACCTCCTTGGCAACGTATCCAAGACCACGTTCTACACCGATTTCAATTTCGAAATCAATTTTTCCTGATACTTCAGCAATGTGCTGATCAGGATTCAAGATTTCTACCTGTGAAGGAAGATCAAAATCAGCTGCAGTTACAGTCTTAGGACCTTTTACACTAAGCTTTAATGTCTGTGGCTCTTCTGTGTGCATCTTGATGCGTACGCGCTTCAAGTTAAGCAAGAGCATAATTGCATCTTCGGCAACTCCATCAATTGTTGAAAATTCGTGCGATACACCGTCAATTTTAACGTGTGTAACAGCAGCACCGGGAAGTGATGAAAGAATGATACGACGTAATGAGTTTCCTAGAGTGTGCCCATATCCTGGGTACAAACCATTTATCTCATATGTACCAGAGAACTCCTTCTCGGAGATAACTTTAGGTTTTGATGGGACTGTAACTTGGTTGTCTGACATACAAATAATCTTAAAACTTAATAAAGGTTAGTAACGTAATGGTTATCGACTGTAAAACTCGAACACAGCGGGTAAGTCAAAGAAGGTATCGCTTGCTACAAATTCTGGATAAGCTTTAACTGATGCGGTGAGCTTCTTGCTGTCTACGGTAAGCCATTTCGGTGCTGAATGTGAGGCAATTGTTTCTTTATTTCCTTCAAAGAGCGGCTTTGTCATACTTGATTCACGAATAGTGATAACATCATCTGTTTTCACTGAGTGTGAAGGTACGTTCATTTTACGTCCGTTGATAACAATGTGTCCGTGACTGACCATTTGTCGTGCTGCACGACGTGTTGGAGCGAATCCAAGGCGGTAAACGGTGTTATCAAGGCGAGTCTCAAGGCCTTTAAATAGTTCTGATGCAGGATCCCTAGTGCTTGTAGCTGTAGCTACGTACTTGCGGAATTGCTTTTCAGTGATTCCGTAAGCAAAGCGTACTTTCTGCTTCTCAAGTAGTTGTCGTCCGAAGTCACTAATGTTACGTCGGCGCTTGTAAGTCTTCTTTACGCGAGCTTCAGAAAGTGCAAATTTTTCAGTTTGACACTTTTCGTAGACTCCACTACCGAGACGCTTACAGATTTTGTATTTTGGTTTACTTAACATAAATATATATTAGACACGTCGTGCTCGTCGTTGTCGTGGGCCATTAAAAGGTACTGGTGTTCGATCTGAAATACTTGTGATATCAATTCCCTTTCCGGCAAATGCGCGAAGAGCTGACTCACGTCCTGCACCCACACCTTTAATGATAGCAGCAACCGATTTAAGTCCCATAATTTGACCTTTCTCGGCGATAAGCTCACCTACCTTTGCAGCTGCAAAAGGAGTTCCCTTCTTTGCTCCAGAAAATCCTAGAGATCCAGAAGATGACCATGTCACCGCGTTTCCTTCAAGGTCGCTCAAAAGGACCTTGGTGTTGTTGTATGTAGCATGTACATGCAAAATACCTGAAAGAAGCTTCTTCTTTGAAGTACGGCTGAGTGCGCGTGAACGCAATCCTTTGTTGACGCTACCGCCAGATTTTTTAACAATTCGTTTCTTACCCATAGGACTACTTCTTATCTACTTTACGACGACCACTTGTCATGGTCTTACGGACGTTACCACGAACACTTCGTGAGTTTGTTTTTGTTCGCTGTCCGCGTACTGGTAATGCGCGAGCGTGACGTGAGCCACGGTAGCTCTGAATATCTTTCAGACGCTTAATGTTTCCGCTTATTTCACGGCGGAGTTCACCTTCAATTTGATGAGCAGTCACAAGTTTAGTTAGTGACGCTTCATCTTCAGCTGAAAGATCTGTTGGTTTTGTACCAAAATCTACTTTTGCTTCATCCAGAATTCGTTTCGCACGAATGCGACCAATACCGTAAACCGCGGTGAGTCCGATTTCTAGACGTTTTGTATCAGGGATTGTTATACCAGCTATACGCATATTATAATTAAAATTAACCTTGTCGTTGCTTATGCCGTGGATTAACACAGATAACGAAAAGACGTCCGCGTCGACGTACGCTTTTACATTCTTTACACAACGTTTTTACTGAGCTTTTAACCTTCATATAATTTAAAAATGTGGCGATTAAACACGCCGCACGATTCTTCCCCTACCTCCGTAAGGGTCAACTTTAACGAGAACAGTGTCTCCGAGTAATACCTTTATGCGGTGCAAACGCATCTTTCCTGCTAGGTACGAAATAATTTTTTCGCCACCATCTTTGAGCTCAATACGAAAAAGCGCATTTGGCAGCGCCTCGACTACGACTCCCTCAACGGTGTCGTTCTTTTCTGTACGTGCTTCGCTCACAGTGCTGGGGTATCGTAACAGAACGTAGGCCTTTTGACAAGCCCGCCGTGGATAACTATTTACTTAGTTAGAAGCAACTCTATAGATATACCGCTTGTCTCTGAGGGAAATTCATTCTTCCAAAAAGGACGTATTTCTGCGTCAGCACCCTTAATTCCAGGATACCCACTCATGACTGCGTTTAATGCACCGCTGTGGCGCCCTATGAGGTCCTGTTTAAGCGCTTCTGTGTCGATAACCCATGTAAGTACTGATGATCCCTCAAATGTAAATTGAATGAGAGAATCGTTCGCTATATCAACACCTTCCTTATTTATAATAGTCATTACGATATTCTCAGGAGAATCAATGCGTACCTCGCCAGCGATAGGTATCGCCACGACGACAGATGCAAACATGCGCGCAAGCTSATTCTTRTCAAAGACAGCTGCCTGTATGTGTGCAACCTCACGAACAAGTGCGGTTTCGCTATCAGCGTACTCAACTGAYTTTGACTCGAAGGTCACAAAAATGGCATCTTTAAAAATTTCTGCAGTGTCTGGCGCCTGTGTACGTAGTGCTTCCTCAACTTGAATAGCAAGCTGTGCACGTAATGCAGTTTGAGCAGCGTTCAGAACATCAGGATCAACTATAGCTCTCTCCCCTACAAACCCACCAACGAGCACTTCTTTAAGTTCTGCGTAGAAAGTATCATAGCGAAGATCTCCTTTAAGTCCGGGAATGGTAAACCTTGTACCAAGTACGGTGATATTTTGATTCTCACCTGCCTTATCAGCATATACAGTGATCTCAATACTTCCTGGTGTACCATCGCTCTTCTTGCCTGGAACTATTATTGAGTTGCGCACACGGTAGATTTCACCATTAGGTGCTTCAAAGCGAGTATTTTTGATAAGTCGCTGAGAGGCGCTTGAGTGCTCGTTGTATACAATGATACGTCCCGATGCTTTTTCCTCAACAGTTTCGCGTCCAGTTGCAGTAATGACATCAGTGGCTTCAATTGAGTGTGAAAGTACAGTATAGCCAAGTTCACCTTCTTGAGTGTCTTGATATGCGGTGTACACCACATTTGTGGAAAGAGAAATGGATTCCTGTTGCGGCTCTATAATCAATGTTGTTTTACCAATAAAGATAAAAGCAACTGCAGAAAGTGCCACGATAAGAATTACTCCAGCAACAGCCCATATACCAATTTTGCCAACTGCAATCTTCCTTTTTATTAGAGGATTACTGTTGTCCTTAGTAATTTCCGAATCACCTATACGCCGACGTTCCGAACGACGCGCACGACGCGTTTCTCGTTCTTCAGTCGCTAGCGGAGCAACATTTCGAATAGAATGATCCTCTATAGAAGTGGATTCCTTATTTTTGCCATCTTTCGGTGGTCTTATATCGTCAAACATAGCTCGTCCCATATGCGTATATTATAGCAGGAAAAATGAAAATACGAATTTAAATACCCCCTATTTATCCACAAATAGAACTCCAGTAGATAATAGAGCATCACGCTTTGCTGTTTCAAGGAAAGTCACCCCTGGTGCAATAAGATCTGGCATAATTATTTCAGCATCCATTACGTTTCCAGTGATGGTGAAATGTCCAAAATCTATACGCCCAATACGACTTATAAACCAAGAGCTGTATTTAGGATCGATAGCAATAAATACTTTAGTAGGAAGCTTTCTGCTTTTATTTAATTGTGCGCACGCATCACCAAAAGTCCGTGTCCAGTCCGCCTCAACGGTAGAAAGTAATCCTTCAATAGTTTTACACTGTGCTGGAGTACACATATCACTAAGAAACATGGTCAGCTCTGAAACAGCTGTTGGTCTTGGATTATCTCCTTCTTTACTAATGGCTCGAACAAGATGTTCAGTTCCAAAATTTGCCCAGGCACTTTCACGCACTGTGTTGTTGTTCACTATAGTTAATGAAGTGTGTTCGCCTCCAATATCAATAAGAGTATAAGCATCGTTGTTTTTAAATAATTCCGGAAGTTGTGTGGTAATAAACAAAAAGGAATCAATGTGTATTTCATGATTTGGAAAAAGTTCTGCAAAGGCGTTATTGATAACACCATGAACATACTCAGACATACTGCTCTCAAGAATAGTCATCGCAATGCTTTGAGCTTTTTTCTTGTATGGATCAGCTGTAGAATACCCGTTCAATTCTATATTTGTTACGTGACGATCAAATTGTATACGGCCCTCAGTGTGAGTTTCTGGTATTTTTTTAGCCATAAACTGCTGAAGCAATTCAGGCGTAATAATAGTTTCTGTTTGTAGAATACTTTCAGCGCGCTGTGATTGTGAATCAACCCACGGCGCATGCAAAATAACATGAACACTATAGTTGCCACGTAACTTAAGACTACCAAAACTTTCAAGTGCCTTCGTACCAGCTCGAGAGATAGCTTCGGCAATATAACCTGCAAGACTTTCTGCATCTTGTTTGTCTCCAAAACGAATAAGTTCGCGATGTGTAAAGAGTACCTGTGTAGACTTACCACTACGATATCGTGCTATTGCGACACCAACTGAACCACTATCAATATCAAAAATTAGTGCAGGAGTTCTTTTAGAGGCGGCACTCGAGAAAAAAGGTACATTCATTGTCATTAGTATAACGAGTCGGTCTATGTGTGTCTATGTCTCTCTGTGGGATTATTCCAAAACACCGCGTATACGGCGAATGCCAGCAGACGATGCTTTCTCTTTTACTATACGGAATGTACCTTTAATTTCTGAAGTACTCTTTACGTGAGGGCCGCCACAAAACTCAAGTGAAAATGCCTCTGCTATTTTTGGATCTGCTTCTGTTGCATCTTTTGGACCAAGAGAATATACATTTACCATGTCAGGATATTTTTGACCAAACTCCTGTTCTGCTCCCAATCGCTGAGCTTCTTCTTTCGGCATAGTCGTTCGTGTCATTGGTAACCCAGCTTCAAGTTTTGCATTCACCAGACTCTCTACATCACTTCTCTGCTGGTCAGTAAGTTTTTCATCGTGAGAAAAATCAATACGCAGTCGTTCTGCTGTTATATTACTCCCCCGTTGCTTTACGTGGTCTCCAAGTACTACCTGAAGTGCTTTAAGGAGAATATGGTGAGTCGTGTGAAGTTGTGTAGTAGCTTCTGAAGTATCAGCGAGTCCACCCTTAAACTTCTGTGCAGCACCAGCACGACTTTTTGCCTGATGATCGCGCATGTATGTATCAAATGCTTCTTTGTCGACAGTAATACCTTTCTGTTGAGCAAGTTCTATAGTGAGCTCAATTGGAAAACCATAACTACTGAAAAGAATAAAGGCTTGCTCTCCGGTTAGTGTCTTTGTTGCAGCAAGTTTTTCAAATTCGCGCATACCTTTAGTAAGGGTTTTACGRAACTTTAATTCTTCATCACGAAAAGTGGCTTCAATAGATTCCTGTTGCTCAGCAAGTTCAGGATACTGCTCTTGGTAGGCATGAGTGACAATCCCAACAGCTGCAACAAGTGTACCCTCARCAACRCCAAGTGCATCAGCATATTGCACACATCGACGAATGAGTCGACGGGAAAAGTATCCTTGTTCTGTATTAGATGGTCGTACACCATCACCAATCATGAAAATAGCACCGCGGAGATGGTCGGCAATAATACGAAAGCTCTTCAAGTCATCAGCGTATAATTTTCCACTCGCTTCTTCAAGATGCTTMACTACATTTGAGAGCGCCTCTACAGTCAAAAATACATCAGCATTACCCTGTGTAGCTGCAGTCATGCGTTCAAGTCCGCCACCAAAATCAACATTCTTTTGAGGTAGTTTTGAAAATGATCCGTCTTCATTTTTTATATACTCCATGAAAACTGAGTTCCCAATTTCAACGAAGCGCCCGCAGTCACAGTTTGGGTGACAATACTCACCGTAACTAGTGTCATGTTCTGTACCGAAGTCATAAAAAAGTTCTGAATCAGGTCCACCAGGCTCTCCTRCAGGCATATTTGCTGGAACCCCGGAACGACTCCACCAGTTCTTTTTAGAATCATATGAAAAAATTCTTTCACCATCCTTCATACCTTTGGTATATCCATCAGCCTCACTTCCAATAATAGCTAGTTCAGCTGTAATACCGTCACCTCCAAAAATCTCCTTCCAAAGTGAAATAGCTTCCTCATCCCGAGGAATACCTAATTCTTCATCACCATCAAATACCGTGACATAGATTTTGTTAGGATCGAGACCTAATTCACTCGTCAAAAATTCATATATCCACGGAAGCTGTTCACTTTTAAAATAATCTCCCAATGACCAGTTACCRAGCATTTCAAAAAACGTCGTGTGYCGATTRTCCCCGACTTCCTCAATATCATCTGCTCGAAAAGATTTTTGAGARTTCACCAAACGAGAACCTTCAGGATGTTTTTCTCCTAAAAGATACGGTATTAAAGGTTGCATACCAGAACTGGTAAAAAGTGTTGTAGGGTCATTTTCGGGAACAATGGAAGCAGATGGAATAACCACATGTCCTTTCGCTGCGAAAAATTCAAAATATTTTTTACGTATATCGTTTGTCTGCATATCTATTCTAGAAGAGTGTACCTGAGAAAATTGATTTTACGAAGCCATTCAATAATTCATAATGAACAAGTTCTAGTGTATATCCAAATATCATCAAGGCTATACCAATAAAGGCAACTGCTTGTTCTCGTTTCATTTCCATGAGGACCAGTCCGTCAATTCGTTTTTCGTGCGTAATTTTATTATGCACCATGATAACAGTCAGTCCGAGTAGGACTTTCCCWATAATTCCAAATGTTAAACCCCAAAATAGCATGTGAGTAGTATACGTCAGAGGAAGAATAGTGCCTACCCATACAAAACGCCCAAAGAAGTTTAATTCTTCGGACGTTAGGTACACATAAGCTAGTTTTGCGACTTTTGCTCATATCGCTTATCGACAAATTCTTCAATTTTATCGACAAGCGGTTCCAAAATATACCGACGCACTGGACCAAAAACCAATCTTAGCGGATACATTACTGTCTCGACTACTATAAATAACAGAAACCAGAGCAGGCATGTAACTGCATCAATCACGTCTAGAAACAGAACAGCGGTGATACCAGTGATCACAGAAGTTACTAAAATATAGAGGAGGATAAATCCCAAATGAGCATATACACTCATTTGTAAAATTCGCTCCTTAATATCTTGGATCCATACTGTATCACCAGATATCGAGGTAAATAGCACAAAATACGTACCCCATACTATGGTAGAGAGTGCCGCCCCTACGAGAAATACTCGCAGGAACAATCCTCCTACTGAATAGTCACCATAACTTGACCTATACATATTTAATCCTTTTTTCAGGTTTTTCAAGGAACTACAATTGAACCATACTGCCTTACCATAAGAGTGTCAATAGTTACCCCATATTCTGGCATCGTTCTCAATTTAATATAGAATGACGGAATGAAATTTGAAACACACACACTTAAAAATGGCTTGAAAATTATACTAGCTCCAGTAACTGGTGCTGAATCAGTCACGGTAATGGTTATGACTGGAACCGGCTCACGCTACGAAACTGAAAAGGAAAATGGTATGGCTCACTTTCTTGAGCACATGCTCTTTAAGGGAACCAAGAAGCGAAAGACCGCAAAACATATAGCCGAGGAACTCGATGGTATTGGTGGTCAATTTAATGCCTTCACCTCAAAAGATCACACCGCCTACTATGCCAAAGTCGACAAGAGACACTTTAACGTCGCCTTCGATGTGGTTTCAGATATTTTCTTAAACCCAACACTGCCACCGAACGAGATCAAAAGAGAAAAAGGAACTATTATCGAGGAGATAAACATGTACGAAGACATGCCTATACGTTCTGTACTTGATGACGCTGACATCACTATATTCGGAGATGATCACCCTCTGGGACGAACAATCCTTGGGCCAAAGAAAAATATAAAGGCATTTACCCGCAAGGAGTTTATCGAATACTTCACACGTAACTATGTCGCGGAAAACTCTGCTGTGTGTATCGCCGGTTCATTTTCTAAAACTCAGGTACTAAAGAAGGCAAAAGAGACTTTCAAGAACATGCGATCGGGTGATGTACCTACTTTTATTCCCTACACCAAGGAACAATGTGGTGCTCGAGTAAATATTAAGTACAAGAAAACAGACCAAACACATCTTGTTTTATCTGTTCCAAGCTATCCGATTGATCATAAGCGCGAGATGGCATCTGAAGTACTTGCAGCAACTCTCGGTGGAGGTATGTCGAGTAGACTCTTCACACAAGTACGTGAGCGCCGTGGACTTGCCTACTATGTACGTGCTGAAACCGATGCATATACTGACGTTGGAAGTTTCTATATGCGTGCTGGTGTTGCAAACAGTAGCGTTAAAGACGCACTTACCGTAATGCTCTCAGAACTTAAAAAGATAAAGAAGACATTGCTTTCTACTGCTGAACTCAGCAAATCAAAGGAATACCTTAAGGGTACTGCTGCACTTTCACTTGATACCACCGACGCACARGCACAGTTYATAGGCTACACAACACTGGTACGCAAAAGCACAAAAGGTCTCAAAGCATTTAATRCTGCTATTGATAAGGTTACTGCACAAGATGTACGTGCCGTAGCTCAAGAAATATTTGAAACAAATAARTTGAACCTAACTATTATTGGTCCACACAAAGACACTGCTGCCTACAAAAAGCTTCTTACTCTCTAAATATCAACKCCCTCTTTTTTCAAGAGTTCTTCCTTGCRTGATGTTCCACCACGATTGTATCCTCCGACATTTCCATCAGAACGTACCACTCGATGACAYGGTAYATCGGGTATGTAGTTATTGCGCATAATAGTACCTACAGCACGAGCTGCACCAGGTGAACCAGCTGCAATAGCTACTTCTTTGTAACTACGAGTTTCTCCTCTAGGGATCTTACGGACTAGATGTTGCACACGTTCAGTAAAAGATATTTCCTTTTCCATGTTTATATTTTAAAAGAGCGCAGAATTCTTTTTTGGAGCCTCGGTAGTACGAGCTTCTTGTCGCTCCTCCTTATTTTTAAGAAGTACCTTTCCTGCTGCTTCACGGTAACGACAATAGTCGCACTCAGAA
The DNA here is from genome assembly GCA_002401925.1 of Candidatus Kaiserbacteria bacterium. GTDB lineage: Bacteria > Patescibacteriota > Minisyncoccia > Phycocordibacterales > UBA2100 > UBA2100. Next base: position 10,552 of record NVUN01000001.1, on the reverse strand, counting down.
TCTGCCTTGGGTACACGAGGGTCTTCAAGGCATTTCTTAATATTTAAAAGTGTTCCCTCAATCCATGTATCATCTCCCTCATATGCGATAAGTGTTACTTCGAAATCGAGCTTGTTATCAAACATTTCTTTATCGGTACCAGCGTTTGCATACACAAAGTATCCTGTCTTTGAAACATCAAATCCACTCTGTCGAAGAAGCCAYTGATACACCTCCATTTGTCTTTTGTACCCAATGTGCCAATCCTGATCAAGTGCTTCAATCTTCCCATCTTTACTCGTTGACTTATAATCAACAATATACAATTCACCACCTTCCCCTACCCAAATATCATCAACAGCACCACATACTGTCATTCCAGTCGGCTCATGTTGTACAGCAACACCCTTGAAGTTCTCACGCCACTCATCCATTTTTTTATGAACAAACGGTACTGCTTTAACATCATATTCCTCCATTATTGGATGCCGAGTTCCAGCACTACGRTGTAYATCAAATTCTTTTTTGAAAAGCGTATCAACTGCAGAGTTTAGGTTAAACGGAAACCCAGGTGGTCGAGCAGTCCCTAATTTATTATCAACGTAAAAACATCGAGGACAGGAAACGAATAGGTCTATCTTGGAACGCGACAAACGCCATCTCGGACCGTCATAGTTCCAATTTGGATTCCTGTTTGGTTTATAAAATTGAGACATAATTTATTACTCGTCGAGAGTATTGTCCGTTACGATAGGCTCAACATTTGCGCGACCAAAATGCACCTTCAGTTTTGCCTCAACAAACCAGACGGCAGTAAAGATAAAGAGAGTRATCAGTGTAGTGAACAATGCTATAGCATAGAGTCCGAATCCTACAGCTACTCCTACTCCAGAAGCAATCCACATCCCYGCTGCAGTTGTGAGCCCACGAAGCAGATTCTGRCGAAAGAGAATGAGACCAGCTCCAATAAATCCAACACCTGAAATAATCGCCGCTGTCACACGCATCGGATCAAAATTTACTTTACCAAGGTATTCAGTCGTTACCAGTACTGAGGTTATAGTAAAAAGACACGAACCTAATGCTATCAACGCAAAGGTAYGCATACCAGCACTTTTACCAGCAATAGAACGCTCAGCTCCTAGTAGAAGTCCAAGCACTGCAGCAAGTGTAAGCTGCATAAAGGTAACTGCTAATGTTGGGTCGAATTCAAAAAACATAATTAGAATGTTTGAAATGAGCTTATAACAGGATTTTTATTCACATCACGAAGTGGRAAATCATCACTAAGATTGAACTGACGATCACCATTGTCAGAATACAGAACAATCCAATATGCACTATTGGCCACAGTTGCTCGTAATAGAGGAATATTAGTATTTGAATATGTTCCTGCATCAACTCTCTTAGCTCCAAGGGCATTACCTATAAAACCACCCTGYTGTTCGTGCACAACTATCCATCCATCMGTATCAAGTGTTGCACTTTGTACTGTGACGCTCTCKCCTGCAGATTGGTTTGTTACAGTAATCTGTATGGACTGAGGAGTTTCATCAACTACTTCATTTGTAATTGATTCTGTACTAACTTCTTTTGGGACCTCCATACTCTCAGGTGTTGTCGTTGTTGCAGGAATTTCTTTAACGTTTCGGTCAGCGTATGCATTCCATCCCCAAACAATCATGAGGCTCACTGCAAATCCTGCAGCAAAACTTAATATTATTTTTATCATATTTGTATTGTAACTAGTAATTACTGATTTGTCACCGGCTTTGTATCTCTCTTCTTTAGCTCATTGAGCTTTTCAATTTCATTGCGCACTACAGAATGCACCTCTGTAGGCACACCATAACGAAGCAATCCTTCTTCAGTACTTGGTATTTGTCGACACAGAACGATATCATCATCTAAGAAAGAGCGCTTCTGTGCCTTGGTCAGTGAAGTTAATGCAGTGAGTGGATGCACTCCAGCCTCGTCGRTAAGAACCTCTAGACCGCGCCCTCGTGGATAATCCCACCCAAGGAGATTCATACCTACACAAGAACCATAACGTGTTGCATTACGCGTAAATCGCGTGTTCGTAATAAGCCAACCTTCATCAATATTACTACCYTGATTRGARAGATCATCAAATCGYGCCTTTACATAGAGAGCAACCTTTAGATCTGTTTTTATACCTAAACTATTATGAAATTTAACTTCTGCAGCTACTCGTTTTCCATCATGTTCCGCCATGACATCAACCTCGTGTGGAGCACATTTTCCCTGTGCAGCAACACCAGTAGTCACATTTGTGTAGCCCATGGTTTTCATTATGGCTGCAACAAATTGCTCAAATGGAAAACCTGAAGGACCAAGATCAAGAACGGCRCGCTTAACACTATAACGTGCAGCRACTGGATGTTTTTCTTGATGCTGCAATAACTTAAATGCGTGCTCGTAAACCTCCTGTGTAGTAATACCATCCCGTAATTCTGTACTAACGTGCTGAATGATCCGTACRCGCATTTCTTCTGATGCACCRGCACGTGAAAGTGACTTATCAAGTTTGGATTCATTAAATGGTTCTTTCTCTCCGTTTGCTTTTGTAATTAATATAGCCATGCTTCAGATTATACGCAAAAGTAGGCATGACGCACACATTAAACGTGAACAGCATGCATCTACTAAGCAACCACACCGCCTCCAAGACAGACATTATCTTCATAGAGCACAATCGACTGTCCAGGTGCAACAAGTTGTGGCTGTTCGAATACAAGTATGTCTCCTTGTATTTGACACTTTAGTGGTTCACCGTGATACCGTATTTCTGCAGTATAACTAGCGCCATCCTTTAGTGTTTGCATCCAATTTGTTTGAACGAGTTTTAATGTAGTTGTAGCAGCATCTTTGGAGTTGATCTCCTCTGAAACAGTAACGGTATTTTGTTCAACRTCYTTTGCCACCACATACAACACTTCTTGATGTGCGCCCTTTTTTATAATATTAAAATTTCCTCGCTGCCCTAAAGTTACAAACTCAGAACCATCATGTGTTCCGATAACTTCACCGCCTATATTCAAAACATCTCCAGGTGTTGCGGTAATAAAATTCTTGAGAAAAGTTTTCATGTCGACATGTCCGATAAAACAAAGCCCCTGACTATCAGGYTTATATGCGCTAGGTATGTTATTTTCTACGGCATACTCACGCACCTCTTTTTTATTCATGTGCCCAATTGGCATCAACGTATGAATAAGTTCATTTGATGTGAGCTTCCATAAAAAATATACTTGATCTTTTGATGCATCCGCACCACGAACAAGCTGGCCATCAATAACTTGAGCGTGGTGTCCRGTAGCTATCTTGTCTGCGCCTTCTGCGAGAGCATATTTAAGGAAGGCACCAAACTTAACCGATGCATTACACAGCACATCAGGATTGGGAGTACGCCCACGACGATACTCCTCAATCATTTCATCTACCACATCTTCCTTGTACTCCTTGGAGAGATCMAGTCGTCGAAACGGTATACCAAGATGTGCAGCAACACGTAGTGCCGCTCGYTCTTCATCATCCTGACTACAYGGTAAAAAATCTGGTTGCCAGACACGAATAAAGACAGCGGTCACATCCCAACCATCAGCTACAAGTTTGTGCGCAACAACAGAGCTGTCTACACCTCCTGAGAGTGCTACAAATACTTTTTTCATGAGACTACTGTATAGATAAACAAATATTAATCAACGTATATTCTCTTCTTTTCAAGATGCTCTCTATAGGTAGCACTAAAGTATGTGGTACCAGTACGGTCAGCTAGATAGAAAAAGAAGGAATTCTCAATGGGATTMAGTGCGGCGTTGAGTGCTGAGTATCCTGGTGCTGCAATCGGACCAGGTGGCAGACCTTTGTGTACATAAGTATTATATGGATTGGCCGCATCAGCGAGTTCTGCCCGAGTGATATCATAGGTACCTTTGTTGTGTGTGTAAGTAAATGTGGCATCAACTTGTAACTTCATGCCGATATCGAGCCTGTTATGCAGCACTCCAGAAATCATGCGCTGATCACGCTCTTTCCATGCTTCCTTTTCAATTATTGAAGCAAGTGTCACAATTTCGTGAAGTGTATATATTGATTCTTCGAGTTCATCTTCAAATTCAGTAAGGCGCTGATCAAAAGTATCGCGCATTATACGAATAACCTCATCTTCCCGTGTATTAGGGAGAAAGTAATAAGTATCAGGATACAAATATCCTTCATACTCAATCGCATCACGAAAGAAATTTTCAGCATCAAATTTAAATAAACGGCGGTCATAAATAATAGCCATGTCAGCAACAGTTGCACCCTCTGGTATTAATATACGCTGTGGYTCAAGTCCAAAAGCTCCTGTAGTAATAATACGAGCTATAGCAAACGCACCAACTGGTTTACTAAAAGAATAGTCACCGGCTTTTACAGAATGCTGCCCGCCCCGAAGACGTACTAAGATCTGTAACCACTGTGCACTTCGCACGACATGCAGCTCTTCAAGGACCAGCGCTARCGACTCTAGTGTCTCCCCTTCTTCAATAGTTACATATTGCTCAGTAGGAAAATCAGATGCAGGATTAAGTGTCTCAACTGAAAGTACTGAAATCGAAAATATAAGTATCACGAGAATAATTAGTGTGCGTCCATTAAGGTCATGTAGCCTTGAATGGTCCCAGTACCGTGTCCATTCTGCGAGAGTACGTATCGTGAGACGCTCTACAGTTTGTTTAAYTTTTTGTTTGAAGTCTGGTTGCATACTTAGGTAGGTAAATTACTTGGCGGCGCACCCTTAGTTGAAGCAATTCGCTCAAGCCCAGGAGCTTTTGTCTCTTCTGTAGGAAAATGATAAATAGTGGCTAACTCTTCAGTGGTAAGTACGAAACGATCGCTATCATACGGAGCATGGAACATACTCCGTCGACGATACGCGTCCAGAATACCATGCGAAAACTTTTTCGCTCGTATGCCTCGAAAATCTTGCCACGGATAATCAAGCGAAACATGCCACGCAACTCCTGGTACAAATTTATTCAAATGCCCAGAACCAAATGTGTTCCATAGATTCACTATGTTACTGGGAATTTTATGTCCCTTGAATGCATCAGGTTTTGTAATATATACAGCTCGCATACCAGTGTCGTATCCAGGTTTTTCAATACTTCTCTCAAGTGATTTGATGATATTTACCTGTGCAGGCTTGAGGAGTGGGTAGTTACCTTCTGTAATTTCACCAGTAGCAATATCTATTTCCTGAGGCTTACTATCCGCATAGATTTTTTCAATCTCTGCTGCTGCGTCATCTTTCCAACTCTGTGATTTACGCCATGGTAGTGAACGCAATTTTGAGCCTTTATTTTGCCGAATAACAATTTGTACCCACATCTGTTCCCCTGCTCCAAGTGAACTAAGTTTTTCGAGTACTCCCGAAAGTGGATCTACTATTTGTTCAGGTTTCTTGGCATCTTGATCAAGCTCAAAATCAATATACGTTTTTATCGGATATGCATCTGGTTTTGCAAGATCATATTCCATACCCCAAACTGAGTGCTTCTTTGAATCAAAAAACAACCCCGAAGTATAGTCCTCCACTTCTTGGATTTCTATATCAGGATATTGAGCATAAAATTGAGATTCGATAAACTCGCGATATCTTGACCATGCCCATATATAAAAGTGAATCTTTCCCTCTATCGAGACTAGTTCAAGTGACCACCATACACGCACCTTTCCTAACCACCACCGAGAAATAAAAGTCGTTTCTCCTGGACCAATATTAAGACCTGCGAACACCTGTTCCATAGCCCGTGGTGTTTTAAAGATTTGTCGTGGTATTTTAATCTCAAGCAATATCGAAGGTTGCTGAGAAATATAATTAGCACGAATATACTCGGACCACTTACTCCATGCAATTATAAATAGTGGAATAGGTGCCCATAATGGGGAGAGRAKAMMAATSSWAGYYMKARYWWSTMCMMWWAWWSSWRKRWMKWRRRMWMYKYYNGNAACAAGAWRYGMSACAAAGAGCACCACAGGGATGATCAGGTATGGAATACCCATGTAATGTGTTTGTTCGACTTTGAGAAACGCCATATGTATTAAATATTGTAGCACGAGGCGCAAGTAGAAAAACTATACACATCGGGAATAACAAAACGCGCCAGTGAGGCGCGTTTTTTATATTTTAACTAAAATGTAGCTTCCATCTTTTAGATGTTCAAAGATGTCAGTGTCTTGCAGGTTTACTGCAATCGTATTGTCTTTAACGTATCGCTCTCGCTTTACATGATCAATGATTTCATCCTTAGTGAGTGGTCCCTTTTTTTTGAGAAGCTCGCGGATCACATCCTTAACTACACCCTTTGCGTATCCCCATTCTGCGAGAGCGTAAAGACCACGGCCYACAAGAACAAAACGAACGTCTTTAATCAGCTCATTATGTGTTGTTGCAATGTGTGCTTTTCGTCCAAAAAGTTCTTCAACCTGCTGTGCAACTTCTGAAAAGTGCATGGGTGATCCATGACGTTTAAGTGTCAGATATGCAAAATCACGCATTCCCTTCACTCGAACTGATGGTGAAGATGCTCGTCCCCATTCACCAAGTGGATTTCGCCCGATCTTCTTTGATATTGAAAGCCAACGTAGAAGTGTATCTGCATTATCTTGTGCAACCTCTGCCTTCTTGAGTTCCTCTTGATAACGAGTAATGATTTCATCTTCTGGAAGTACAATTTGTTCGTTAAGGTCAGAGTAGAGTGATTGAATTGCATCCCGAACTGATTGCACGTGAGCTTCATCCAAATACCAGTGATGTACAAAATCACCACCTTCTTTTTTACCACTGAACAATTCTCCAACGTGAAGCAAAAAGAGTACGTAGTTTTGTTCAGCTGTAGTTTTGGCCAACTTACCAAGTAGTTCCTGCTGTGAAGCAACACCACCCAACTGACTAATAGTGTCAGCTATTTCACTCCAYGTRTTAGTAACGTCAGAATAGTCTGTAGATTTTTGAATGCTTTGCAATGCGTGGTTCTCAATTTGACGAACACGCTCGCGAGTAATACCGTAAGACTTTCCTACTGACTCAAGAGTTTCAATAGTCCCTTTATCAGTTAAACCATAGCGACGCATAAGCACATCTCGTGCTCGATCGTTTTCAACAACACCTATAAGACGTGAAGTAATTTGCTTTGGCTTAAATGTAATTTTTAAGTTTGTCATACTGTGTCGGTAGAGCATTTTTATCACGATAAGGATGAGCAGTCAAATGACTTAATCACCTTTTTTATGAGAATGCACACTCCAATCGATTTATAGAACCATAAAACAGCTCTATTGTCAAATATAGACCTTAAACTACGAAGTTTATCAGTCTTCCCTCAACAAAAATGATGCGTTTGGGCTCTCCCGTCATCCACTTCTCTATTCCCTCCAGTGCGTGTACAGATGTAATTACGGTCTCTTCGTCAGTATTAGATGCTACAACCACGCTCGTGCGAGTTTTGCCGTTAAATTGCACCATAATTTCTACAGTATCGTCATGGATAAGTGCCTCATCAAAAACAGGCCACGATTCTCCATGAATTCCCCCTTCCCATAGCTCTTCGGTAATGTGCGGTGCAAATGGTGMWRGAAGTTTTAAAAATATTTTGTAATCCTCGAGTGAAAGATCCTCCTTCTCAACTTTATTCAAGAAGCTCATCATCGCGGAAATTGCGGTGTTGTATTTTAAGTTCTCAATATCCTCTCCCACCTTTTTAATGAGCTTGTGCAATGCACGCTCAGCATTTTCTGATGTGCTTTCACCCACTTTCTCTCGCAAGCGCCAAACGCGTTCTAAGAATCTTGTGGTTCCGACAATACCATTTTCATTCCAAATAATTTCATCAGCAAGTGGCGCTGCAAACATTAAATACATACGTACGGCATCGGCTCCGAAACGCTCTATCATGTCGTCTGGATTTATAACATTCCCCTTAGACTTACTCATCTTTACCCCGTGTTCGTCATTAAGCATTCCTTGGTGACGTAGTTTTGGAAATGGCTCATCAAAATCAAGTAGCCCAATTTTGTGAAGTGCTTTTGTAAAAAAGCGTGCATAGAGTAAATGTAAATAAGTGTGCTCAGCACCACCAATATATAGATCTACAGGCAACCATTTCTTTAGRCGTTCCGTGCTACAAAWTTCTTCCTCATTATGTGGATCAGGATATCGTAGGTAATACCAAGCAGAGCAGACGAATGTATCCATTGTGTCCACTTCTGGAGTCCATCCCTTTCCAAATATTTTTTCTGTACGATCAAGTAATTCTTTTGATTTTGAAAGAGGTGSTTCTCCTGTAGGTACAAAATCAACATCTTCAGGCAACAGCCACGGAAGATGTTCTTCTGGAACTGTATGCGCCACCCCTTCAGGGTCATAGACAATAGGAATAGGTGTTCCCCAGTAACGTTGACGAGAAATAGACCAGTCACGTAACTTGTATGTTGTCTTCATTTTTCCTCCGACAAATTCTGTTATTTTTTGTCCTCCCTCATCAGAAGTCAGTCCRTCGAATTCTCCGGAGTTCATGAGAGTACCTTTGGTAGAGTAATTACTCTTCCATTCATCGCTAAACTCACTGTCGRTTTCCACAACTGGTTGAATTGATATATTAAACTTTTTAGCAAAGGCAAAGTCACGCTCATCGTGGCCAGGTACCGCCATAATTGCGCCAGTACCATAATGTGCAAGCACATAGTCTGCAATATATATTGGGATCTCTTCCTTACTTGCTGGATTTGTTGCTGTAATTCCTTCAAGTACCACTCCTGTTTTTTCTGTAGAATCGACAGTACGTTCAAGATCAGTTTTACGTGCTGTTGCATCTATGTATTCTTGAACTTCTTTCTTGTTAGAAACTTGCTCAAGTAACTGAGCTACTAGTGGATGTTCAGGTGCAAGTACCATGTATGTGGCACCAAAAAGAGTATCTGGTCGTGTAGTAAAGACACTTATATTTTCTGAATCTTTTAATTCAAATTCAATCTCCGCACCCTCACTCTTTCCTATCCAGTTAATTTGATTCTTCTGTGTCGCCTCTGGCCAGTCAATGTTTTTATGCCCATTGATAAGATCCTCTGCAAAAGCAGTAGTTTTAAAGAACCAGCTTGGAATAGGTTTTTGAATAACCTCCTCCTTACAACGTTCACACGCTCCGCTCTCAACTTGTTCGTTTGCAAGAATGGTCTTACATGATTCACACCAGTTTGCAGTCGCTGTTTTCTTATACACAAAATCATTCTTAAAAAACTGAATGAAAAGCCACTGTGTCCATCTATAGTAGTCGGGATTCGARGTAGTAACTGASTGACTAAAATCATAGTTAATACCAAGTGATTTAAACTGCTCAGTAAAGTTGGCACTATTTACTTTCGTCACCTCCTGAGGTGGAGTCTTTGTTTTTATCGCGTAGTTTTCAGCTGGCAATCCAAAGGAATCAAATCCCATTGGATGCAGTACATTGAAACCCTGAGCCTTCTTGTAACGCGCGAAAATATCTCCAGCGGTGTATGCCTCGGCATGCCCCATATGAAGTCCGTCACCGGATGGGTACGGAAACATACCAAGAAGATAGAACTTCTTCTTGGTATCATCTTTATCTATCGCATTGGAATTATTCCTCTCCCATTCCTTCTGCCATTTCTTTTCGATTTTTTCCGGGTTGTACTTTTGCATCGCATTATAGTAGCANCAKSAWAATNYRWASGAYSMTMSSWWANMACNCCGYCANSWKMRRMRRTCAGYAARSKMWTYYWKRCYRMANKYTCTCAATCAGCTCATCCGCTGGATGTGGGTTTTGATAGTGGCATCGCACCTATTTAATAATCTCGCGCACCGTGAGGAGCGGAGGGAAATCACTATCCTGCGCCACGTATCCAGTCATTTGTTGAGCCGCTGAAGAATGAGGTTCATGGCCAAATACATGGATCGAACCATTGTCCGGTTTGGTCAGTCCCAACATCAGATTAATCGTCGTCGATTTACCGGCGCCGTTTGGCCCCAATAAACAAAATGCTTCGCCTTGTTTGACCTCAAGATCAAGATTTGAAACAGCAMGAACCGCACCAAAWTTTTTGGTCAGTCCTTTAATCGCAATGGCTGGTGCCAAAATATTTCCCCCCGCTTAAGTCTTCTAATGTTCTGTTTCGCAATGGCTGTGATCAGAAAGCGATTTTATCACATCGCATTCGCCCACATGTCCTGAATCCGAYAAYCTAGAAATGCGTTTAAGCTCTTTTTYGAGGCGTTTCAATTTGGCAATGCGTGCCTGCACAGAAACCAGATGACGCGCTGCAATGTGATGTGCGTCATCACAGGGYAATTCCGGATGAGAACTCAGCCTTACAAGCTCGCGAATATCCTCAATCGTCAAGCCAAGTTCGCGGCCATGGCGAATGAAGGAAAGACGTTCAAGCCCTTGCCGCGTATAGCGCCGCTGATTGCCGCTGGAGCGTTCCGGCGCTTCAATCAGGTCCATTTGTTCGTAATAGCGAATGGTCGGAATTTTCACGCCCGTCC
>NVUN01000008.1 GCA_002401925.1 Candidatus Kaiserbacteria bacterium | reverse complement strand
TATAGCCAAAGAAAATATCCGAAAGGTTGACGCCTACCGCCAGTCGCTTACCTAAGCTGTTGAATTGCAGAGGCGAGCCATGTCCAAAAAGTCCAACATCCCTCCCGGTCCAAAGGATGCCGATTACGCCAAGACCGCGCAGGATAATGCGGTGGAGATCTTTGATCGCGGCGAACCCTTCGTGCTGTTTGCCGAATGGCTGGCGGATGCACGCAAGAAAGTAAAGACTGAAAAGAAGACATCGTTATTGCCATATCCGGTACCACTTTCAGCGCCGCCGTCGGTAGAGTCACCATCTCCGTTTAAGTCAGCATTACCATTTACAAGTCCTGCTACAATAATATTTCCTGAAGTATCAGTAGTAAGTGCATATGGTATATCACTACTTGTTCCACCAAGTCGTTTTGCAAATTGGAAAACACCCGATGAGTTGAAGACTGAGAAAACAACATCATAGCCGCCATACCCCGTAGAATCCTCGGCACCGCCGTCGGTGTTATCACCATCACCGTTAAGGTCAGCATTTCCCGCTAGGTATCCCCCCACAATAATATTTCCTGAAGTATCAACAGCAAGAGCAAGTCCTGTATCACTACCTGTACTACCAATCCGTTTTGCAAATTGGAACTCTCCGTCTGAGTTGAAAACTGAGAAGAAGATGTCATAGCCACCGAATCCAGTACCGCTTTCAGCGCCGCCGTCGGTGCTATCACCATCACCGTTAAGGTCAGCATTCCCGGATATATACCCAGAAACAATAATATTTCCTAAAGAGTCAGTTGCCACTCCTCGTCCGCGATCAGTACCTGTTCCACCAAGACGTTTTGCAAACTTGAATACTCCGTCTGAATTGAAGACTGAAAAGACAACGTCAGTACTTCCATACCCTGTGGAACTCTCTCCATCATCGGTATAGTCACCATCTCCATTTAAGTCAGCGTCTCCAGTTACATGCCCAGCAACAATGATATTTCCTGAGGAGTCGGTAGCGACTTCATATCCAGTATCAGAACCCGTGCCACCAAGACGTTTTGCAAATTGAAAATCTCCCGTTGCAGCAGTAGCTGTGAGAGGTGTTGCAAACAAAGCGAGGATTATAAACAGATTGAAAACTTTAGAGAGGTGGTGACGTATCATGTGAATTAATATTAGTGATTTATATATAATTATAGTCATCGGTGTTTTCTGTATGGTTGCAAAAAAACGTCGAATGAATTGCCACAGTATACTACAAACAATCTGCCACAAAATATGAGACCTGTAGATTCATTAGCCTATGTGAGTGTGTTAAAAACAAATACCCCCGGACCAACAAGGTCTGGGGGTATTTTCTTTAAGGTATATTATTGAGTGCCAGTTTCTTTCGCGAAAGCTCGCATATCTTCGTGGAGATCACTCTCATCAACAATTTCAGTTCGTATAATTTCTTCGAGAACGTCTTCGAGCGTGAGTACTCCTGCCATACCTCCAAACTCATCTTGTACGATACTGAGGTGCTTATGCGTTTTTAAGAAACTCTGTAAAGCATCATCAAGACTGGTGCTTTCGCGTATAAAGCGCACTTCACTCGAAGCGACATCTCCTACAGACTTCCCTGTATTTTCGCTTCCTATAAGCTGTGAGCTATAAAGTATACCTACAATAGTATCCATGTCGTCGCTATAGACGGGAAATCGGGAAAGTCCTGATTCACGTACCTCTTGCAAGAGCGTGTCATCAACCGTATCAGTCACGTCGAAAGCACGTACCACCGTACGTGGAGTCATAATATCTTCCACCTTCTTGTCAGAAAAAGTTAGGGCACCAGTTACGATACGCTCTTCGTCTTCATCAACTTCACTATTGTGATCATCTTCGTGATCTTCAATGAGCTTAATGAGTTCCTGYTTRGAATATATACTAGGAAGYTCAGTRCCAAGTACTTTGGTAAGTGCCCATGCAATCGGCTTCGTGATCGGATACAAGAGGAAGATAAAAACATGCACAATCCATACAAAACGTGCTCCTAGGTAAATAGCATTTCGGTTAAATATTGCCTGAGGAAGTATTTCACCAAAGATAACGATAAGTACAGTTGCTGCAGCAACCGCAATAAGGCCAGTAGTCAAAGATCCAAGAAAAACTGACAGGACCGCGTTTACCAGTACATTACCGATAAGTAGCGTAGTAAGGAGTAAATTGCCGTCACGGCGCACAGGGTACAATAATGCGGCATCTGCGTCCCCTGAGTCCGCTTTACGCTTAAGATCTTGAGCATCCCAGCTCATAAGCCCTAGGGTTAATCCTGAGAATAATGCTGAGAAAACAAGTAGTATAAAAATTAAAATGTATTCCATGATTATTTATTCATTTTGCTTATACGCTCAAATACCTTTTTGTTTACAATCTTAAACTCTGAGTCTGATTGTGTTAACACTACCCCACCCTGAACTACTTCAGTCTGTACTATCAGATTTTTTGAGTCAGTATCTCTAGTAGATGAAATGATACTTATCGGGGTTCCAGACTTTGCAGACTGAACAAACTTTGTAGTTGTTCCTTTGGTAAGAGCTATATCGTCAACTCCTCCAACTGCCATAGAGAGTGCTCCTGCACTAGCATCAATCATAAACGACAATATACCACCATGTACTATCCCTGCGTGTCCTTCTTGAGCTCTCCCAGGGGTATATTCTATCTTCACGGTTTTCGTATCAGGATAGTACCGAAAAGTATCTACCGTCACACCCATAGACTTATACAAGTCCTCAGTGTGCTTAATATATTGAACCAAGGCTTCCCTACCTGTTTGGTTCGCAAGGTCTAACATTGTTACYGAYGTATCKGTTGATTCAAGTTTTTCAGGCATAGTATGAGTATATCAAAAGTTTACAGCTGTTATAGCGATTTACGATCTTAAGAAGATTAGTTATCGTTTAAACAACAATAACTACACAACATGGTGCGACTGCCAGGACTCGAACCTGGGACCTCGTCATTATCAGTGACGCGCTCTAACCACCTGAGCTACAATCGCAATGGGGCTACTATACCCAAAATATGGCTCTCTGTAAATGAAAAGTACTGGTATGATATGCGGTTAAATCCCGCTATTTCGTAGGTGTATAGAATATGCCGCGGCCAGATTCGCCTTGCCGGTTGCAGTATGTCGCTACGGCGATACATGAAAATGGAATCATGTTTTTTATAGCAGGACAGGAAGTACTCTTGGGATGTGACTAAATGGTGACTACCTTCACCTATTGAATGAGTGGAACAAGTACAGCTTCAGGAACATCAATTTTGATTGATTTTTGCTCCATTTCTTCTGGACTATTTAATCCAATCCCTACATTTGGTTGAAGTGTATAGATAGTGACGTGGACAGGTTGTGGTTCAACTGTAATTCCAGTTTTCTCGCCAAGATAATCTGCAAACTTATGTAGGTTAGAAACTTTGCATAAAGCAACCACACTTTTACGCTCTCCTTCTCTTGCTAGACGAAACTCTTTTGTGAATCCTTCAAATTTTATTTCGTGCTGTTGTAGAAAATTGCAAAAGTGTTGCAGGATTTCCACTTCGATGTCAGGTTTAATTTCTAATATGTTTCTAACGCATATCAAACTAACGTGAAAGGCATCCTTTTTGAGCAAAGTTTCTCCGTCAATTTCAAAAGTTTCTGGGATATTATAGTTCTCACACTGGAGCGAAATATAACCATTGTCGTATGTTATGTCTTTGCTATTACAAATTAGTTTGTCTGATTCCACATTTCCATCCTAACGCAGTTATTGAATTTGTATAGTACAAACGCCTTTTCCCAGAATTACACAATAAATTTTAAGAAGGAGTGGTGGTGTTTATAAGATGTTGCGTATAGCCTAATTCGACAAGCTGTTCATAAGCTTTCCATACTTGATCGGGTATCTCTTGAGGAATTTGAAACCCTTCTGTCGGATACTCTTTTATTCTTTGAGTATCTCCAACTAATATACTTATCACTAAATCTTTTGACAGTTCTTTTGTAAAGTAGTCATCGAAATCAATTTCTGGGCCAGTGACCATAAAATCCTGCCCCGGCCATTGCTTCATAAGTGTAGCGTAGGTTCTTCGCAACATGTACGGCTTTTGGACGGCGATAATACTTGCGGGGTCTATATTATTTTCCTTTAGTAACTTTTTAGTAAACTGCACATTTTCTCCAGTATTTGCGGACTCTGTTTCAATCAGTATTTTATCTTTCGGGACTCCCAATTTAATGGCCTCATTAGAAAAGACCTCCGCCTCTGGTTTATTCCAAACCTCTTTAGTCAATCTTCCATAACCACCAGAAAACACCACTATCGGCGCAAAACCTTCTTTAAATAAATCAACGGCTCGATGAGCCACTCGGATATCGCTACTACCTAACACAAAGATTAGATCAGCTTTTTCAAGAGGCTGTTCAAGATTATTATAATCCCAAAGTATTCTAGCTAACTTATCTATTTCTTCTGGTTTCATATTTCCATCCTAACGCAGTTATTGAATTTGTATAGTACAAACGCCTTTTCCCAGAATTACACAATAAATTTTAAGAAGATGGCGGCCGACCTCTTTTATGCTTTGAAACAATACGAGTATTCCTGGGTGTTGGGGTGACTCCTTTTCTTCATTGGAGCTGTAATTGCGATCTCAAGTTAGCGGAGTATACGCCAAACAATTTAATTTTACGACTACTGCTACGCTAATGTTCACCATAGGCCTAATAATTAAGAAGGATCGGTTAATAATGAGTATCACAAGAGTGCTCCATAAACTCAGTAGAATCGAACTACTGTACTCCGCTGGCTTGAAATTACAAAGTGCTACTTCTTATTACTTTCGCATGCGATACCATTCTTATCTCTATCGAGATCATGTGCGTCTTGGGTAGGTCCACCCTCTTGCTCATAAAACTTTTGTGCTTCCTTTTGAGTTTCAAAATCTGAACAGTTCTTGTCTACATATACACTGCGCGCGCTGGCACGTGCAGTCGTCCGTGCTGAGCTTTTTGCCACACGTTTTACTTTTTTAGCATGGCAATGGTACTCGCCAGTCTTGCGATTTGTATGACACCCTTCGGCATTAGTGCGCCCTCCGTGTGCAAACGACACTGAAGGTAGCAAAAGCGCGATAGTTAATATTCCAACTAAAACCTTCATAATCTAGCGTTAATAGTAAGTGCGACGACTATCGCCATACCTAAAATGACTGATACAAGAATCGCAGCCATACCAAGGTTTCCGTTTTTTACTTCGTCCCACTCGTTCAATGGTGAAATCCAAGTAAATATTTTTAATCCAACACCAATTGCTATAGCCATAGATACTGCAGCGGTAAGTGCCCAGCCAAACGTTATTATGTATTGTGTAAATATTTCCATAGCTTAGACAATAGCACAGATTGTTTTTTAAAATGGATGGGACCTGACGTCATAATTAGCGCATATGAGAATGATAGGGTTGTTCCGWGTGATGTTTGTAACACAAGACTTTTAGGTTAGTCGAGATATTATTATCTTTTATACCATCTATGTGATGTGTCTGTAAATGCACACTAGACCCACACTCTTCACATTTATTACCTCTGTCTGATTTAGTGCGCTTGGAAACCTCTCTCCAGTCTTGAGTGTATCGCCCTGTATGAAATTGATGCGACGGACGAATGAGATCTTTTGGTAGATTATTACTAAAGAAGATAGCAGGTTCAAATTCTTTGTATAGAACTTCTTTGTTATCTCGAGTCAAGGAAGAGTAGTTTTTATAGTTAAAATTCCCTAAACAAAATTTACATACGTTCATTTCTTTTTGGACATCGTGTCTCCCATTACTGACAGTAAAGACATTATTATCTAAGTCATACTTTGCTTTATAGCGACCTCGCCTTCCTGCTTGTGCCATAGACTCAAGAGCCTGACACCATGTAAAATGATACTTATAATCGCTAGTACTGTTGTTGTAGGGCCACCTGCTTCGAAAATTTTCTCCACTTTGGTCATAAATAAACAAAGTAAAAGGATTGCCCTTTTCGTCGATAAACGGAACCTCGGAACGCCAGAGTTCTCTAATCTTATGTACATCAGACCATGTGATTCCATCCCCGCTGGAAAACTGATCGTGTATTTTATCCAACTTTGCTCGCCCCGTAGTCCAAGGGGACATTGGAGCTTTAATAACATTCCTAATATCTTCCCATTCCTTCTGATCGATCACTATCCGACTCATAAACCTAGTTTGAATTTTGACTACGTGTTGCCGTTTCCATCATTCGCTGCAGGTTACTATAATCTGCTACAAGTTTTTCAGAAATACCTGCAAGATTTTTCCCTAATACTTCTATATTTTGTTTAGTGATTTTTTCCATTTCATCACGTATGTCTTGCCCGCTATTTTTGAGAGTTTCTCCCAACGCCTTAATCCCACTCATTGATGACCCCATTGTTTCGAGAGAATCTTTTAATTCCTTCGCTGTTTTTTCAAATTCCTGAGCTCTTTCTACCATTACAGAAATAGATTCGACCGACACACCTATTGCCTTATTAGATTCTTGTAAAGCAACAGTGGCAACTGATATTTGCTCACGATACTGATCTTGCCAAGTAATAAGCCCTTCTACACCCTCACTGAGACGTCTAAAGTTTTCTCCAATTTGGTCATTGATTTTGGCATTAAAGTCTTCCATGACTTGATTAACAGCTTCAATAAGTGCCTTTGTGTTATTTTCTGCCATCTGCTCTGCAAAGTCATCAAAAGATTTTTTTAGTTCCTTAAGATTGTCACTATTCTCGGACCTCATCTTTACAATTTGTGTTGTAAGACTGATGTCTCCTTCTCCAGCAATATTTTTATTTAGAGACTTAAGCTCCACCAACACATCTCCTAAAGAGGCTATTTTTTCTGTTTTACCATCATTGCTGTCACTCATGTTATACGGGAATCCTCGCGGCTTCACCTGAATTAACAAAGACGCTGAAAGTCCAGCTATTGATGTTAAGAAAGCTGTGGTTAAGCCACCCAGGAGCTGGGCTATACTTGCGTTAATCTCATCAATTCTTAGATCTAAAAGAGATATACCAGCAACAATACCCAAAAATGTTCCTAACATCCCTGCAGTTGTTACAATTACCTGAATTTGACCTGCGCCCCTAAACTTTTTTAACCAAATTGGTAGCACTAAAATTAGAAGCGCAGAGATAATTCCAAACTCAGACGTTGTTATAATTTGTGCTAGTTCATGAATAAAATCCATAATTTATATTATTTTATATTTCTAAAAATCTCATCTATAAGCTGCTCACTGTTTGTAACTATTCTAAACTCCACGCGCCGTGATTTTTGACTAATCTTTTCATTTGAATCATGCACAAAATCCCCAGAAGAATCAACTGCTCTTCCTTTCCCGTAACCGTTTGCTGTAAACCAGAACTCAAACTTAGCCTGACCAAGACTATCAATCTCCATATACGTTTTACTACCGCGGATATATTTTAGAATTTCTCTCGCTCTATCTTGAGACAATTTGACTGTACTAATATAACTATTATATACGGCAGAAGTATTGGCTGTATGCCCTTCGATCCTCACCTCTCTAATATTATCTCTGTATTCATCTTTGTTAATAATCCCTAAGTATACGGGAATAAACTCATCTAGGATTTCCTTATAATCACTGGTGATTATCGAGCTATCTTGTCGAAACAAAGCCCTGGGGTTATTAAATACTATCGTTAAATTCTTCTCGCTAATTGTCATCTGCCAAGCCTCTTCTTTTGTTTTAAACGCTTCTTTGAGTTCTTGATAGATCTCTGATTTTACTGACTTATATTTTTGTATGTTTGATTGTGTTTGAGATATAAAAAGTATAGCTATGAGTAAAAAGACCAGCATCAATCCAGTCATCATATCGGCTAGAGAAAGCCAGTTCATCCTTGGTTCTTTTTCAAACATATATTGTTTATAGCGTATCACATAAGGCACTGTCCACCACACTAGTGCAGTTATTGAATTTGTATAGTACAAACGGCTTTTCTAGAATTATATAATAAATTTTAAGAAAGAATGGTTGCTGACCCCATTTATTCTATGTATTTCTTTTACTCTGTGTAACTAGTTTGCAGAAAACATTTAGGAGTCTCATTTCAGCAATCGAATTCGCTGAGGAGCTAGCGATGCGAGGGTCGGCAACCACCACAGCGAGGCACTGTGCACGTGATAGCGCAACGTTTACACGGTTGCGGTCTAAAATAAAAGCTAAGCCTCTGGAACCATATTCGCCGTAACTAGAACAAAGTGAGAGAATGCAGACTGGTGCTTGTTGCCCTTGAAATTTATCTACACTTCCAACGCGAGCACCATCTGGTAAAGCTTTCTGCAACGCCCTGACCTGAGCATTGTAAGGAGAGATGAATAAAAAATCATCTAGTTCAAGAGACTTAGTACTCCCGTCAGATGCTGTATACTCCCGCCCAGTGAGCTCATCGTAAATCTTCTTCACTCGCTCAACCTCTTCATCACTTTTTTGAATATTTCCATCGTGCTCAATTCCGTTAAAAATAATTCCGTTTTCCTTTTTAACAAATGATCCTCCACCTACTGGCAATGCAATTTTTTGTCGAGCACAGTCTACATAAGAGCCGAGCCGCCCTTCATATATACTTTCTGATATAAAACTACATACAGATGGGTGCATGCGCCTTGATTCGCCCAAGAACAGACCATAGTCTGAAGGAACTACGGCATGAAATACTGGTGTATCAGGCTGACTAGCTTTCAGATCTTTTAATGCATATTGTAGTGAAGAGAGTCCGGAGTCACCAGGGTGAGTACCTTGAATTGGTTGTTCAAGTTGCATTTGGTCACCTAAAAGCACCAGATTCTTTGTTGCGCGAGACATTGCCGCAGTATTTGCAAGTGAAACCTGCCCTGCTTCATCTATGAAAAGAAAATCTAGCGCATCTTCCCATTCCGGTAGAGTAAAAAGCCAAGCAGTTCCTCCTACTATTCCTGTCACGTACACATCTCGTGCCTCCTTATTGTTAGATACATATTGGAAGCCAGGATTATCAGTGAAAAGTGGTCCCCCGTCTTCTCCGCCGACTTTTATTCCTTCAAGATTCTGCCCACTTTTACGTGCCACATCTCCACATTCAATAAGCAAATTAATAATCGCTTTGTGGCTATTAGACGCAACCCCAACCTTTTTCCCTGCTGCGACAAGGGTGTTAATGACATGTGCAGCAGTATATGTTTTCCCAGTTCCCGGAGGACCCTGTACTACAAGACAACCACCAGCCATAGAGGATGCAATCCGTATACCAGAATCAACCGTCACTTCATTAATCGCCTGCAACGTATCGGCAGGTGCGATTCTTTCCAAAAGACTTGCAACTGGTGCAGGAAGTTTTTTATTTAGATGCTTTGAACCAACATCAGTAAGAGCCACTTGAATTGACCCTGCTGGAACGTACTCATAAGGAATAAGAGAGCCATGTTGTGGGAATACCCCTTCGAATTTTTCATTTAAGGCCTTATTACCGATTTTAAGTTGAAGTGTACCTTCTTCTAGGTCAATAGATACTAGAGTAAATTTCGCAGCTATATTATGTGTGAACATAACACTTGTTCTCCCGTCAGCCGCTAACTTACACTCCTGAGATGGATTAAATTCATAACTCTGAATCTGTGATTGTTTTTCGGCTACAGGATTGCCATCAGATTCAACTCCTTGTATGCATCCTGAATCGTCCTTAAGTTCTCCTTGCGAAGCATCGCTACGGTCAAACATACGCCACCACATTGGCTTCTCCTCGCGACGGTGGAAGTCAAGCAGATCAGCAAGAGTGAGCGCAACTGAATCTCCTTGTACACGGAGACTTTCTATTGTCTCCAAGCGAGCAACGACTTCCGGAGAAAGTTCTTTTTCTTCGTATGATTCAGATGAAGCTAGAGCCTTTGCTGAATTTGATGGAGATATACTATTATTGGAAGCTATTTTTCTCAACCATTCAAATAACTCAAACGTAGATACGCAGTCGTCCTCATTATAATCACGAATATTTTTCAAAATAGAACTATCTTTCCATTCTTTAGACTGCTTACTTTCCATCCATTGTGCATATTGCACGATAGATTCAACTGCGTTAGCGACCTCAGTAGAGCGCTCTGGACGGTAGAGACGCTCGACCTTCTTTATTGAATAACTATTTTCTCCGATACGAAGACCTTGGCGTACCACTTGATACAGATCTACAAACACCTCATGTCGAAGTAGTTCATCAACTTCATTCTGACGTGTATCATGCTGTGTACTTAATCGCCTAATTGCACTAACTTCATATGGAGCATAGTGATAAATATGCATTCCGGGGTTCTCTCTCCATTGTTTAAAAACCCAATCCACAAAACCCTCGAAGGCAATTTTTTCTTCATCACGGTCATGAGCCCACCAGTCGTAAAACTCTAGCCTTTGACTTTTTTGGTTCATTAGACAGGCACCGAAAAGGTACTCAAGACCACCTGGAACTAGAGGATAACCCTCCATATCAAAAAATACATCTCCCTGGTTAGGTGGCGGGAGTGCAGCTAGTCCAACATACGAGTAAGAAGCACCTTGTTGAATAATCTCGTAAAGGGCATCTGCGTTCGGATCTTTTGCACGTGCAGCGATCGTTTGTTTTTGGAGGCTCGCTTGTTGTATAAGTTTGTCGAGAGTATCAGATGCCAACTTGGGGACAGAACCAGTAAACTTTGTCAAAGCTGAGAGCGTACTTACTCCCTCTACTTTCAGTTTTTTAATCTGACCTACTGTAATTCCTGCAACGCGCACCAAGTGATCGGTATCTTCAAAGAATTTGTCTGCATGCGAAGCCCAACGTCCATGATCAACACCTGGTAATGGTTCAGGACAATCCTCAAAATTCCCTGTAAAACCATCCTGCATCACCAGAAAGCTGTTTCGAACTTGGCGATAATAATGAATGAAATCTTCAATACGGAATTCGACTCGTTCTTTTGTGCCGAGGATAATGCCAAATTTTTCTGGTAGACCTTCGCCTGTTGTGGCTGAGAACATTTCTGAGTAACAACATAGTTGGATTGCGTAATATGGTTTAGGGGAACGGGCAAGCTTCGTATCCCATATTTCGTATTTTCCAGCAGCGTTAAGAATAATAAAATCAGAAAAACCTGAAAACCGTTCGTCTGATAAAGACGCTTGGTAGATAATTGGAATTTTTTCGTTTACTGCGTTGTTTGTTTGCTTTTTCGCATCAGCAGCATCATACGCAATTTCTAAGACATTTTCTCCAGAACTTTTTATCTCTTCGAGAACGGCCTGCTCGTGAAGATTACCTGTGTGAGCAATAAGCTTACTGTCTTCCGTATCTGCATCTGGAGTGACTGCTTTCGGGTTTTCTAAATAATAGCGATCCATCCATGATGAATACGGCGAAGAAACGTAACGAATGAGATCGCTTGGAGAAAACACTATTTTACCGGATTTGAGGCGCATCTCTTTCCAGTTTACGCTCTTACCAAGAAAAAACCAACCCTCTGTAAGCTCTAATACCACCCACCACGCGTAGGAACTGAGAAACGTGTTTGTGAGCCGTTTTGAATTTCAAATTTCCTTCATTTTGAGGACAGTCCGACAAAGAAACGTACCGAGATTAAACGGGACAAGACTTCGAAAGCACAAACCCCGCCGCCTCAGCCTCCTCCCCACTACAGAAATACTGATCTCCCCTACTTGGATCTATCTTCACTCGGGAATAATTTGAACACCCTTTGTATGAGTATATTTTACCAAAACCTTTTTCAGAGACGTTACCCTTTAWAGTACATTTCTTGTTTGTTGGCGGTGTGTCTTTTTGCCTCATCACACGCTCGGCTTCTGCTTCCTCCAGATAATCACAAGCTCCCCACATTCCCCTCTTTGCGTTTCGAGCTTTTTCTTCTGAGGCCGCGAAGAGATCACGGTACTTTATATCCGGCGAGAGTGTTTTACGAAAGGCATAGCCTTCTAATACCATCGTGTTGTTTATATGCACATTATCGGCTTCGGGATCAGGGTTTTTGAGTATGATATGTCGCAGCAGCCTGCCGAAGCTACCGGTGCCACTGATGTCTTTCTCAAGGAAGATTTCTGTGTCGTCGATGAGTTCGTTGAGATAGGCTTTTGATTCATCGAAATAACACTCACCTTTCTCAGGTGCATCGATACCGAGGAGGCGGACTTTAATCCATTTCTCTATACGTATRGTATCGCCGTCTATAACACTCCGTACAGTGTGTGGACGGGTTTCAAAGTCAGTGCCGTATGTAGGAAAGTTTTTAACGAGATTATAGCCACCATAGGAGCCACCTGATGCAACAATGAATGCGATGACCGCCATAATGATCTTCTTGGGCATGAGTTTAGTATARCAGAGGTTCGTCAGGTGACTTTGATTACRYNCCAGAGCATYAAGTAACAATATTGATRCTGGCAACMGGACTACTAAATGTAGGTTAACACACCAAAATGCACTACATTTTGTGTAGTTTAGTGCTCACTACACTCTTTGGAATCAATGATATTGACACGTACTATTGCTACGTGATATAAACAAGGCAGCGTTTAGCTCCTTGAAATCATATATGTAGGAAAGATTGGTCACAGCTGAAAGATGCTTAGCTCTAGGCATTTTTTAGCTGTGACCACGTTGGTTAAGCCCCTTAACTCACGGGCAGTGAGAAAACTATCAGCAAACAGCTGAGAGGAGATAAGTTATGAAATATGGTGAATTAACTCTCGGACATGTAGAAGCAGTCGTCAACAAGCTTGGCGGAATGGAGGGTGTACAAAAGTTCCTTAGTGGCGAGCTTACGGTTTCCGAATCGGAATCTCCATGGTATATCAATAATGGCGTCATCCACTTCGCTGTTACCAGCGATGGTACAACTGGAGAGGAGTGGATTAAGCGATTGAGAGACCAAGGCGTCTTCGTGAACCTAGACACCGAGAGTATATTACTCTCTCCGGACTTCAAGCCCACCAATGGCGTAACTACTGTAGTCGAGGCTCTTGAGGGCTCATTCTTTTCGGAAGAGGAACGGAACACCACGGAGATCCGCGCCGAAGCACAACGCCAGGGCTGGCAACAACCCAACGCCGAGGTTGCATGCCTCATGTGTGAACGTCTTACACCTGAGGACATGAAAGCCATA
The DNA here is from genome assembly GCA_002401925.1 of Candidatus Kaiserbacteria bacterium. Classification (GTDB taxonomy): domain Bacteria; phylum Patescibacteriota; class Minisyncoccia; order Phycocordibacterales; family UBA2100; genus UBA2100. Next base: position 16,469 of record NVUN01000008.1, on the reverse strand, counting down.
GATCTGGCATGGATCATCGTCATGCACGAGCCCATCAAGAGTTCTGATGGTACTCTGAACCTACTCAGTATGGGCAGGAGCAACTTGATCCATGCATACTCCGGCGACTATTCCTTCATATGGCGCAAGAAGTGCGGGTTTGCGTTCGCCGTTCCACAAGAGTAGCGATCAGTTCATTAACGATATCTAGCCCCAAACACCTTAGGTGTTTGGGGCTATTTTTAATATACAAGCGTAGTGAGTTTCGACCACAAAATCGTTGACACCAACATACTTCCTAACGTATAGTCATCTCAGAAAGTGGCACACCGTGCCACTAGTTTTTAAAGGGAGAAGTTCCATGTTGGATACTTCAAAGTGGCGGGAAAAAAAGGGAATAATCTACCTCACCGTTACCAGCGATGGTACCACTGGTAAGGAATGGATTAGGCGGCTGGAAGATAAAGGCTTCCACTTGGACTACTACGTCGAGAGTGCACTGCGCTTTCCGGACTTTATCCCGACCAACGGCGTGACGACTGAAGTCGCAGTTCTTAAGGACTCACTCTTTTCTGACAAGAAACGGGACATCAAGGAGATCCACACTGAAGCAAAACGACGGAATTTGGTAACACCCAACGCCGAGATTGCATGTCTCATCCGTGAGAAATTCTCGGGTAAGGAGATCGACGCCATGGGTTTACTGTGGATCATCACCATGCACGAACCCCTCAAGAGTTATTACTGTGGTATTCCGTGCCTGCTCAGCGTAGGCAGTACCCCTTGGATCCGTGCAACCTCCGGCAACTATATTGGCACGTGGCCCATTGAGACCGGCTTCGCGTTCGCTGTCAATAATTAGTTCATTAACGATATCTAGCCCCAAACACCTAAGGTGTTTGGGGCTATTTTTTAACCACCCACAGTGACGACAATCACTAGTAAACGGGGCGTTATTCTGCTAATANWYCSCGTGGAAACATTTTGTTCCATATATCGGAGGAAACTGATTTGTCAGGTAGTAAAGGTAAAAGAGGGATAAAAAAAGGTCCCGGTAGCAAAGCGCGMCGCCAAMAAAACAARMAARAKCGRCAARMAGACAAAAAGTCGAATGCCATAGCAGCAGAAGCTGCTCGTAAAAACTAGTTATGTTCTTTCAGGTAGGCGGGTATCCTTTTGGTACCCGCCTATATTTTTACCAAATAAATTAGGTGCGTAAAAACCCCGCGCATCGTACGATGTGCGGGGTTTTTACGTATCTGCGAGACGACGGCAGATATTTGTAACGTATGAGTCATGCTYATATGTATGGAGCGCTAGGGACACCGGTCCCTAACGATATATTATAAAATATATCCTCTTTTGTTTCGTTCACATATCGGTCTTCCCCGACTGCCAAGTGTAGTTTTGTATTCCAACACTATTACCGTTTCTGTGCTCAATTGAGGCACAGAATATCGCCGTTAAGATGCAGCGCACGAATGCACTGGATCGGTTCCAATCGGAATGAATCCACGACCACCTTCCGGTAGCCGTACCTTGTTACGACTTAGTCCTTGTTACTGAATTTACCTTAGGCTGCCATATAGACAGACGTCGGGTACTCCCAGCTCCCCTGACTTGACGGGCGGATTGCAATAATAAGGGTTATTATTTTGCGTTCCCACGTAGCAAACGGATTTCCCGTACTACGCGAGTCCAATAGTTCGCTTATTCATGCCTTGCTTATGGGCATGAATCAATGCTAAAACTATCGGTTTAGTCCTTCCCATACTACTTAAAAGTAATATGGTACTACGACTCAGCTGACTTCTCGTGGTTACTTTCATAACCTCTTCTTACCACGAGATCTCCCTGGGTCACACTACCTACCATTCCAAACATCCAACTACGACTTTTTTGTATACTTCCTCAAAACCCACCAGAGTGAGTCGTATACATCGTTTTGATTATCATGTATTTCTACATGGAAGGCTGTTTTTTGCTACTAGGACCCTTCAGACACTCCCTCGCGGGGCGTGTCCTGTCCGTTCACTACGCTTCATCCCATAGCCGTTGCTATGAGGGAAGGGACTGATTTTAACAGTCTGGCATATTGTAGTGCTGCCAGGCACAGTTATTTGTGAGTACAAGGCTCGAGAACGTATTCACCGCGGCGTAGCTGATCCACGATTACTAGCGATTCCAACTTCATGAGGTCGAGTTGCAGACCTCAATCCGAACTGAGATAATTTTTATAGGATTTGCTGACTCTTACGAGATCGCGCCCCGTTGTAATTATCATTGTAGCGCGTGTGCAGCCCGGGATGTCAAAGGGACATGCTGACTTGGCGTCATCCTCACCTTCCTCTCCCGTAAGGGAGCAGTCTCGCCTGACACATATAACAGGCAACGAGGGTTGCGTTCGTTACCCCACTTAAGGGAACAATTCAAACCACGAACTGACGACAGCCATGCATCACCTGCCAAACACCCTCGAAGGACGGCCTAGTTTCCTAGGCTTTGCAGTTTGGTTTCAAACCCCGGTAAGGTTCTTCGCTTATCGACGAATTAAGCCACACGCTCCACCGCTTGTGCGAGCCCCCGTCTATTCCTTTGAGTTTTAAACTTGCGTTCGTACTACCCAGGCGCCCCGCTTAACGCGTTAGCTTCGTCTCTGAAAGGGTCGATACTTCCAAAAACCAGCGGGGAACGTTTAGGGCGTGGACTACTGGGGTATCTAATCCCATTCGCTACCCACGCTTTCGTGTCTCAGCGTCAGAAGTGCGCCAGTCTGCTGCCTTCGCATTTGGTATTCCCCATGATATCAACGGATTTCACCCCTACACCATGAGTTCTACAGACCTCTCGCACCCTCTAGCTTAGCCGTTTCGCACGCGATTCCAGGGTTGAGCCCTGGGCTTTAACGCGCGACTAACTATGCCGCCTACACACCCTTTACGCCCAGTGAATCCGGGTAACGCTCGAGGCTCATGTATTACCGCTCCTGCTGGCACATGATTAGGAGCCTCTTATTCATAGAGTAACGTCAATAAACTTCCTCCTCTATAAAAGATGTTTACGCACCGAAGTGCTTCATCCATCACGCGGCATCGCTCCGTCATACTTTCGTACATTGCGGAAGATTCTCGACTGCAGCCTCCCGTAGGAGTTTGGACCGTGTCTAAGTTCCAATGGTGGGGGTCAGGCTCTCACCTCCCCTAAGCGTCTTAGCCTTGGTAAGCCATTACCTTACCAACAAGCTGATACTACGCAGGCCGCTCTAGAAGCGATAAATCTTTACCCTTGCGGGACTATCAGGTATTAGCCTGGATTTCTCCAGATTATTCCTGACTTCTAGGTACGTTCCTACGTGTTACTACCCCGTTTGCCATGAGTCTAAACTCATTCGACTTGCATGCCTTATCCATGCCGCCAGCGTTCACCCTGAGCTAGGATCAAACTCTAATTTAAAGATGTACTAGGTACATCTTCAGTAAGTGAACGAAACAAAAGAAAATACATTCTGACCGTGGATAAGACGGTCGGATTCCTTTTGTTTCATTTGGTTTCTTTTTGCGTAAAAAGATTTTTTTGCACTACCACAACGTTCATCGTGATAGCGCCAAAAGAATATACAAGGACGAATACCGAAGTATTCGATTTTTGTATGTTTTTTTCCAGCACTCGCTCCTATAGTGAGTACTGAAAAGTGTGATGATTGCTGAACAATTTAAGTCTTCTTAAAAGAATACTTAAATCAATCATTAATCTTATGGTATCTAGCACCACCATGGTGCTAGAAACATTTGTCAAAAAACAAAGACCGCCTTTCTGTGCGGTAGAGGCTATTATACGGATACACAGCCKAAGGTCAAGTGATTTGAGAATATGTGGTATCCTAGAAACAATGGAGTTTTGGGCAATCATTATACTTACTATAGTCATTGAACTTGTGACTATTTTTTTCAGACTAACCATGCGCCTGCGCAGCAAGATATTGCAGGGTAAATTACGTCTACCACGAGTACACCACGGCTATATTGGTATGGTTTTTTTGCTTGCCTCTTTTGTATTCCCTGCACTAAGCGCTCTATGGGTTATTGGATGGGCATTAGTTATCTCTGATCTTTTGCACCACTACACAGTTATGCCCCTCTTGAGTATTACCGAGGTAGATTTAAACATGCAGCACTACGGCATCAATAGAGTTGGTCTTCAGAGAAAATTTCTTATCGCACTCAGCGCAGTGCTRGTAGCTACCATACTTGCACTCGCTGCCACATCCATCTGGATTGGTGCTATTGCCGTAATTATGATTGCCGTGTCAGAGCGACTACATCACCTACTTCCTCGCTTGAAGCTTTCACCTGAAGTGATAAAACACTTTTCTACGTAATGACATAAGTAACCCCCGGTATGCATAGCATACCGGGGGTTTTGTTTTATGGCTTCTGTACTATCACCTGTGTGACTCGAACCTTCCTTATCGAAATTGCTGTAATAGCAGGTTCACTATTATGAACTTTGTTCATAATAGCTCCAAGACGAAGCTTGAGTGAAGTTCCGTCTAGAGGGTTCTCGGTCAATAGTTTGTCAACCGATACCATGACCAATGGCGAGAGAATCTTAGCTTCAAGCACAGGAAGCAATTCCTCAGCGCCATAGAGGTCATCCGCAAAGCGAGATGCAACCTGCTGAAACTTTTCAGATTTCGTGTTCCATACCACGTAGGTAGTCAYAGMGATACGCACCTCAGCTGGACCCCKGAAAAYGTATYCCAGGTYATGCYTCTKCCATGGGCNNGANGAANAGGTGGTCAAATCAACATCAGTGCTGCTGAGCCGAAAAACCGTTCGAGGGACAATATCACCTTCGGTGAATACCTCGCCAGTTTCTGAGATGCGCACATGTCCCAATTGCACTTCATATGGTGACCATAGAGTTGGATATCCTACCATCAAAACAATTGAGAGCAGGAACGTTGTAGTGAGAGCCTTTTTAAGCACACCTTTCTTAGGCTCACCTTCTTTAAAGAAGGTCCGAAAAACCGCGTACCACGTCATCCCCGCTACCAAGATCAACAGGCTCAGAGTCCCCAAAAAGTCGCCACTTGAATATGCCTCAACGACAGCCACCCATAAAATAGCAGAAAACGATACCAAGCCAAGCGCTACTAACGCAAGACTAGCCACATTCGTACGAATGTGATTATAAGAATTCCACATCATTTCCATGACGTTTCCTCCACTTTAAAAAACTAAACAACGACAATCGCTGTTTTGCTATTGTGCAACATACCACAAACTTATGGTATATCAATTAAATTGAAATTCTGTAAGCGATAGAGATGAAGTCATGCTATTTTTGCCAGTTCTGAACAGTGTAGTAGTTACACATATTAAAAAACACCTCCAACCGGAGGTGTTTTTTNAATCCACTCAAATATTAACGYAAGTACTTTTTACTTGCCCAATAAAAYACACCAAACAATACGAGTGAATCGATAACTGTCGCAACCCAATTGATGGCAGTCATCGGATATTCCGGATCAGGAAACCAAAAAGATGTCGAGATGAAAAATGCGGTCACACCCACAAAATATATCAGGGATATCTTAAGGACAGCATCCATATCCTCAACAATGTACCTTTTCTGTATAAAACGAGCTGATGCTATAACAGCAACATATGTAACTCCAGCAAATATCGCAGTAGAAATTAGAGCGGCAATAAGTGGATATTGTTCAAAAGCTAAATTTACCACTACCTCCATCCCCATAGCCATAAACCCAAACGAGATAAGTATGCCTATAATCCAAGGCCAAAAGATACCTGCGGTTGCATAATGAACGGAAGCTACATACCAATTGGAACGTTGTTTTTTTTCTTTCATATACTAAGTATAGTACCACCAAATCTTCCCTACTCCACTTTCAATGTAGGAAAGCCATTTCTAACCCCATAGAATCCAGGGGCATTTTATGCCGTTATTTCCCCTGCCAGTTCTGAACAGTAACCAAAAGAGGTGTTGCCAAGAAAAGTGAYGAATAGGTACCTGCTAATACTCCAGCGATAAGTACCAGTGCAAAGTCCTGTGTCGTCTCTGAACCCATAAAGAAGAGRGCTAGTAGCACAAGTAGTGTCGTCAGTGACGTGTTGATACTACGCATGTATGTTTGATTCAGTGACTTCCCTACAGTAAGTTCAAAGTCTTCACGACGATTCTTCTCTGCATTAATACGTAGGTTTTCTCGTACACGGTCGAACACTACAATGGTGTCATTAACTGAATATCCAAGAATGGCGAGGAGCGCCATAACAAACAGTACCCCTACTTCTGCRCCCAAAAAGTATCCGAGAATTGCGAARACAGCAGTCGGYAAKATAACATCATGAGCTAAGGCGATAATAGCGATGATACCGTAACGCCAAGATGACACYGGTTCACTTACCTTACGGAAAGCAATGGCAATAAAGATGATGATGGCGAATATAACGGCAAGCATGGCTATCCATGCCTTGTTACGAAGCTCAACACCAATAGTTGGTCCTACTGAATTAAAACGCTCTATGGTACCTATTGCTTCAGTAGTACCCACGTGAGTAACTGCAGTAAATACACTGTCTCGCTCCGTTTCTTCAAGTGGTCGTACACGTAAAATATATTGATCTTCTCCTGCACTACGTAGTGAATATACACCAAGCTCGAGTTCATTTAATTGTGCYTCCARGATTGTCTTTGCTGGGCGTTCTGCATAYTTCACTTCGATCAGTTCCCCRCCGGTAAATTCAATACCAAAGTTTAATCCAAAAAAGGCAATCGCAGCGATAGCCATTGCGACGACAATACCACTTAGGGTAAAGAAAACTTTTCTGTATTTGATTACTAACATAATTATTTATTTAAAATGCCGCTAATGTATTTAAAGAATTTTATACTATTTCAAACCGGTTCCGAACAAGAACTTTACAATACCTCTGAATTCAAAGTCCCCTACTGCAAGCAGGAATGTGCGAGAAATAGTGATCGCAGTCAACATAGAAACAATAACTCCAAGACCGAACACCAACGCAAATCCTTCTACGAGTGATGTACCGAACCAGAAAAGAATAACAGCAGTGATGATACTTGAGAGGTTACCGTCCCGAATCGAAAGCCACGCACGATTAAAGCCGTCTTTCACTGCGTTATTCGTCCACTTCCCTTCAAGAAGTTCTTCCTTCATGCGCTCGAAGATAAGTATGTTTGCATCCACAGCCAACCCCATCGAAAGAATGAACCCCGCGAGCCCTGCTGCAGTTAATGTAATAGGCATAAGTTTAAACAGTGCAAGCATAAGTGCAATATAGATAGATAGAGATATTATCGAAAGCAGTCCTGGAAGGCGGTACCAGAGCAATAGGAAGAGCGCTACGGCTATTAACCCCCATATACCTGCCTCAACTCCTCGTTCAAGCGTGGCGATACCTAGTGAGGCACCAATAGTTTGGCTTGAGAGTAATTCRATAGGTAACGGCAAAGCTCCGAAGTTAAGGTTACGTACTAGTTCACGAGCTTCTTCAGGTTGGAAACCGCCAGAGATCACTGCACTACCACCACCAATTCTCTCATTTATCACCGGGCTAGAGATAAGTGCCCCGTCGAGAAAAATACCAAATACTTCCCCTACATGCTCCTCGGTGAAGTCTTCAAAAATTTTTCCTCCTGAACTAGTGAAATTTAGAACTACAATAGGTTCATTTGAAAGTCCCCCTGAGTTTCCTTGTCCGAACTGTAGTGTCGCTCGATCGAGATGTGCACCCGTTAATACAGCTGGGCCAAAACTAGAATCGTTTAGATCCAACGAGTATGTTCCATCATCATTAACAACAACCTCTCCTGCATTGGCTAGAGTCTGTAGACGAAACTCGAGAACCGGTGTTTCTCCTATAAGGCGAATAGCCTCTTGAGTATCAGTTACTCCGGGTAATTCGATAATGAGACGATCTTGTGTTTCGCCAGAGAGCGCTCCACCTTTTTCTGTTTGCACAATTGGCTCTGCAACACCGAAGAGATTCACTCGGCGTTCAATCGTGTCACGCAACGATGCCATTGAAGCTTCTATATCTTCAGCTGCAAGACGTGAGGTATCTGCTTTGTATACTAAATGTGTTCCTCCTGATAGATCAAGTCCGAGATGGAAGAGGAATTTATCGCCAAAGGCACCTTGCTGAGTTTCTGAGGTATAAACAAACCCACCTACTCCTAGGCCGGCTATAAGAATGGCTATTGCAATTAATCGTTGTTTCCACATAAGTGATGTGGGGCTAGTATACTGCATAACAACAAGTACAGCTAGAGTACTGAAACTACCTGGCAATAAAGATGGAATATAGGCAAATTGCCGTATTTACGACCCTTTTTTGATCAATGTCTTTGCAGTCAGCATTGCCGTATAGAAATCAAGCCATAAACTACGCTCTTTTATGTAGTAGAGGTCGTATGAAAGCTTGTCTGTAGTAGTAGCAATATTTATCTCGCCGTGAGAATGGTTGTCATGACGAATTTGTGCCCACCCTGAAAGTCCTGGCTTTACCAGATGACGTAAGTTGTAGTGTGGGATTTTCTGACGATACTCAATCACYAGAGCTGGTAGCTCAGGACGAGGTCCAAYAAATGACATCTYACCTKTTAGTACAGACCAGAGCTGTGGTAACTCATCTARCCTCGAGCGACGTAACACCTYCCCYACTCTAGTAACGCTATGCATTGTTTTTAATACTTGCTGTCCTTCGTCTCCGCCAGTCATGCTACGGAATTTTGAAAACTTGAATGCCCTTCCTCCCATACCAATACGATTTGTTGTGTAAAATATTGGGCCACGACTTTCGAGTTTTATCGCGATGATGATAAATGGGTACAGCACCAGAGAAAGCGTCCCAAGTAGTACGGCACCGATAATATCAATAGTGCGCTTACCTATCGTATAGACAGTATGCTGTTCAAGAGAGACATATCGCAGTAACCACCGATCATTCACCAGCGAAAGTGGTACGCGTTCGAAAATCTCTTGATATAGCTTACGTACATCGATAAACACAGCACTGCGCTCAATAAAGGTAATGTCATAAATAAACTTCAAAAGAGTATCTAGTGAACGATTACTCATATCTGCCACGATCGTACTCACACTACCGCTTTCAATAAGTAGACGTAATGTACGCTCAGTCTCTTCACTAGTAGAAAGTTCTGGGTGCACGATAGCCTTAAACTCCATGGGGTACAAAGGATCACCACTTATCTCCTTAATAAGTTTATTGAGTTCTATTCCTGTCCCTACTAGCACAGCATTAATTGGACGTCGTACTAAAATATGRGGATATAAATACACGCGCCAAAAATACAAMARCGCAGTAGATACAAACAAATAGATCAGCAACACYAYCTTTGGTGTAATATTAAAAAATGGAATTAAGAAGAAAAATCCTGCTGCAAGACCAATGTTTATTGCCTGTGCAGCAAAAATAATATTCGGTAGTTGTTTCCGAAACAGTACCGTATATCTTCCATAGAGCCCTGCTGCGAAATAGACCATAAACCAGACGATAAACAGCAGAGAAAACGAAGCGAGGTGAATTACAGCATCAGAGACGGTAGGAATAGCAAAATGCCGTAATGCGAGCGAAACCCACACTGATGTATATAAAATACTGATATCTCCTAAAAGGAGTACCACATATGCTTTGCGACTCAACATCTTCATACGTTAACTAGTACCACCTTTAGACTTTAGACGCAATAGGTTGCGTCTACACGCCGAGAAACTCATGCTGTGCTGCATCTCGAYGCACCGTTCGTGAATAGCGGCTCATACCCATGATTATTCCTAATGCCGCAAATTCTACGAGTAAATGTGAGCCTCCATAGCTCATAAATGGCAGGGTTACACCAGTTACGGGAAGTAGGCCGATATTCATACCTACATGTACCGTAAAGTGACTTATGAATAAGATAGCTACCCCGAGCGCAAAAAGTGTTTCAAAGTTTGTAGCACCTAGTTTTGCATGGGCCAAAATACGCCATATCAGTACGGCGAATAGTATAAACAAGAAGACCACCCCAACAAACCCCCACTCTTCAGCAAATGACGCGAAAATAAAGTCAGTTTCGTATTCAGGTAAGAACTGCAGTTTACTTTGTGTTCCATACCCAATCCCCTTTCCGAAGAATTCACCTGACCCAACAGCGATTGTTGATTGGTATGCGTTGTACCCAGTACCTCGTATGTCCGCAAGAGGATGTATGAATGTCACAATACGAGCCTTTTGATAATCAGCAAATACAAACATCCACAGCCCAGCTACGGCAAGTACTCCACCAAACAATACTGCCAGTAGATGTTTTTTTGAAATTCCTGAAACAAGTACCATCCCAAACCACACAAACGCTATCATAATTGCTGATCCAAAATCGGGCTGCAATAAAATTAAAACAAATAATATAAGTGCATATGCACCTGAAAGAACTATATGTTTTATATTAGCGATTTCGATGTGTCGGCGAGTAAAGTACTTTGCAAGCAGCGCGATAGTAACCAACTTTGCATATTCAGCAGGCTGCACAGCAAATCCACCAAAATTAAAACGACTCTGYGCACCCTTCACTACATCCCCAAAGACAAATACTGCAAGTAATAAAACAACCGTAATAGCAAAGAGGAGTGTTATAACACTCGTGCGCCTGAGAAAGCGAAAATCAATAAAACTAAATACAAAAAAGACTCCTATTGAGACAAGAAGCCAGATAACTTGCCGCTCAAAAAAGATATTAGCTCCAGCATATGCATGCATAGTTACAAGCCCCGCAAGAGATATGAGTACCGCAGAAACAAACAATGGTACATCGATATGTCCAAAATTACGTATCAGTGAATTGCGCAGTTGTCGTACCATACGCTCACTACTAGTTTTGTACTGGCAGGGCCAGCGGAATAATGTCTATACGAGCAACCTCATCATCAAAAGACTCTGGCCAGGTAAACGCGATATCTCGCTCTTCGTTCGGTACTAGTTTTTCAACTAATGTACGCGAAGAAGCAAAAGCATTTCCTTGTGCATCAAATAGTGTCGCAATGATCACAATATCCTCATGAATATACACTGAACTATTTCGTAGAACCGCGTCTAAGCGTGGTGAAGATCCTAGTGTACTCAGGCGTTCGTTAATCACTGAAACGCCCTCTAATGTTTCAGCCATGCGTTCCCATTGGAAATCACTCACAAAACTAAAAAAGGTTCGGGTAGGTATACGATTTCCTGTATCAATGCGACTCTCAAATACAGGGAAGACTTTCCCAGGCAGCACAGCCACACGCCCAAAGCGTTCAGTAATTAAAATATTCCGCTCGTCATACAATTTAAATTGATATGCTGCATTAAAGACTCCTGCTCCCTGGTTAGGGTTTTCAATATATGCAACGGTGTTATAAAATCCATCGCGCACGGGGAACGCTCGTGACCAAAGGACAACATGCGGYTGCATAAARYKYKCATCCARAAGRACACAYTCWCCRCCTCTATCGATRGTCGTCTCRTTTTGATTATGTATACCATCAAAACAAGTTGCTACTTCGTAGGTGGTGAAAAATACAATTGGCGCTATTACCACAAAAAAGAATAGGAGTATTCCTCCCCCGTAAGTAAGTTGCCGTTGTCGCGCCCAAGATGATGTAGTCATGCGTATAGTATAACAAAACACACCCAGCACTAAAAGTGTGGRTGTGTTTTGTTACGAACAAAAAAGTTTTCTATTTGTTCTGACAATTATTATTGTAAGGAGGAYTGCATTCAATTGATGCAATTATTTGATGTTTTAAACATTCAAATACTCTATGTTGGCGCCGAGCTACTCTTGCCTATACGACTACCATCGCCTCAGAAGAGCTTAACTTCCGTGTTCGGAATGAGAACGGGTGTACCCTCTTCGATGAAGCACCAACATACAATATTCGAATACTATATACCTGTATTTAAAAGTGGGCCCCTCTAATAAAAGAGAGGTGGGTGGAGTGGTTAGTTTTTAACCAACGTAATGCGTAAACATCACAGGACCTTTTTACAGAGTCCCCACTCCGGAGTGAAGGCTATTGGCCTCCACCCACATTAAAATATAGGTACTTATATAGTACTACAAAGCACTGAAATCGACATGCAGAATTGTTAAACAAAGCTGTTAGAGAACTCCATACAGGAAACTCCTCGATGAATTAGTACACCTCGGCTAAGTACATCGCTGTACGTACACCTAGTGCCTATCAACGTAGTAGTCTCCTACGGATCTCAAATGATTTCTTATCTTGAAGTTGGCTTCCCGCTTAGATGCTTTCAGCGGTTATCCATTCCCGACATAGCTACTCGGCAGTGCTTCTGGTGAAACAGCCGATAGACCAGAGGTCAGTTCATTCCGGTCCTCTCGTACTAGGAACAAATCTTCTCAAAAATCGACGCCTGCAGCGGATTACGACCAACCTGTCTCACGCTATGTTGTGGTCATACACTTGGACTATATCTTCATCCTCAAATGTAGGATGGTTAGCGTCTAGTCTCTACGGGGTCAATTACGACTTCCCTCGGTATTGCCTATACTTTGTTATAGGTTTCACCGATATAGCTAACTTAAGCAGCAAAATATTACTATTTTGTGCCGCCGTGAATTAATGTCTTTTACGTCTCTAATACGTAGCCTCGGGATTCAGACTGTTGAGAAATCGTAATAAAACAATTTCTCAACGGTCTGAACCCAGCTCGCGTACCTTTTTAATTGGCGAACAGCCAAACCCTTGGGACCTTCTTCAGCCCCAGGATAAGGTGAGCCGACATCGAGGTGCCGAACACCGCCGGCGATATGGACTCTTAGGCGGTACCAGCCTGTTATCCCCAGGGTAACTTTTATCCGTTAATCTCTAGCTGCATCTAAAGCAAACTATCGGTTCACTATGTTCCGCTTTCGCGCCTGCTTGACATGTACGTCTCGCAATCAAGCTCTCTTTTGCCATTACACTATCGACACGGTTTCCATCCGCGTCTAGAGAACCTTTAAACTCCTCCGTTACTTTTTAGGCATTCTTGTTACTAGTACACATATCATGTACCGGTGTGGTCATTTCTGCCACACTCTCTATGTCGCCATAGAGATCGGACTATATCTTCATCCCGTTAAGGATGCTTAGCGTGTAGTCTCTGAGGATCCCAACATATAGTCGGTTTCCTGCTGATTGTCCGCACTTTAAGATTTTCACTGCTTACAGAGTAAGCGAGTACTTAAAGATACTCGGGTGTTCCAGCATATAGCCAAGTGTTTATCCCATAGTTGCCTACGGGAGTCCCCATTTATATTTTACCGTGGATAAGACGGTGTGGGCGCAAAGTTAAGGATAGCGCCCCACTAAAACTACCTGCCAGATACTGTCTCGACATGGTTTTGCCATGCTGGTTAGGAGACGCATAAACAAAGGATGGTATTTCACTGACGGCTCCACGACTCCCAAAAGAATCGCTTCAAAGCCTCCCATCTATTCTACGCATTATTCACACGCCCCCAATATCAAGCTGTAGTAAAGCTCCTGGGGTCTTTCCGTCCTGCTGCAGGTATCCGGCATCTTTACCGGAATTGCATTTTCACCGGGCAGTTCCTCGAGACAGTGTCCCAGTCGTTACGCCATTCGTGCACGTCTACAATTACTAGACAAGGAATTACGCTACCTTAGGACCGTTATAGTTACGGCCGACATTCACCGGGGCTTACATAGCCCAGCATACAAAGTAAACTTCATACACCATCCATGTTTAACCTTCCGGCATTGGTCAGGCGTCACCCCGTATACATCCTCTTACGAGTTCGCACGGAGCTGTGTTTTTGATAAACAGTCGCCAGGACTCTTTCGCTGCGGCCCTCTGATACCCGAAGGTATGAGGGCAGACCTTATCCCTAAGTTACGGTCGCTGTTTTGCCGAGTTCCTTGAGGAACTTTCACCCGTTCGCCTTAGTCTTCTCGACTCTACCACCTGTGTTGGTTTGCGGTACGGTCCACGCATAATTAAGCTTAGAAGCTTTTCTCGGAGGGCTCTTCGCACAAATCTCTCTAGGCGAACCTAGAAATTTATTCGACTCTCGGAAGTATGTGATACACGGATTTTCCTATGTATCCTCCCTTGGAGTAAAAAACATCAATCCAATAAGATGCTTGTACTTATTTCCCCCGTCACTCCATCGCATTATGCGCAGGTTACGGAATATTAACCGTATGTCCATCGCCTCCCCCGTTCGGGATCGGCTTAGGCCCGACTAACCCTGAGCTGATCTTCATAGCCCAGGAAACCTCGGTATTTCGGCGTGTGGGAATCTCACCCACAATGCGGTTACTCGTGCCAACATTCTCACTTCCATATGCTCCACCATGGGTCACCCCTTTGGCTTCATCGCGAATGGAACGCTCTCCTACCGCTCATGAACTTCACTGGAAAAACAACCGAAGTTGTTTCTCCAATGAAATTCACAAGCCCGCGTTTTCGGTATGATACTTAACCCCGATCATCTTCGGCGCAAGGTCTCTGAGTGAGTGAGCTGTTACGCTATCTTTAAAGGGTGGCTGCTTCTAAGCCAACCTCCTCACTGTCGAAGAAACCTCACCTCCTCGTTTGTACTTAGTATCAATTTTGGGACCTTAAACTGCGATCTGGGCTGTTTCCCTTTCGAGCACAGGAGCTTCGCCCCCTGACTCTAACTGCCGTGTTTTTGATCTCTGGTATTCGGAGTTTGATAGGAGTGACGGATTTTCATCCTGTTCACACCTGCCAGTGCTCTACCCCCAGAGGGAACACACGACGCCAACCCTAAAGCTGTTTCGGAGAGAACCAGCTATTACCAGGTTCGATTAGCTTTTCACTCCTTACCACAAGTCATCCGAGCGCGTTGTGCGACGCAGCGGTTCGGGCCTCCAGAAGTCTTTCGACCTCCTTCACCCTGCTCATGGTAAGCTCACCTGATTTCGGGTCTTATACATACGACTATAATTCGCGCTATTCACACTCGCTTTCGCTGGGACTCCACCCGACAAGGGCTTAGTCAGCCATATATATAAACTCGTTGGCTCATTCTTCAATAGGCACGCCGTCGAGGTTCAAGACCTCTTCGACTCCTTGTAGACACATGGTTTCAGTTCTATTTCACTCCCCTAAACGGGGTTCTTTTCACCTTTCCCTCACGGTACTTGTTCACTATCGATCTGAATGTATATTTAGCCTTACCGGTTAGTTCCGGCAGATTCACTCGGGCTATTCGTGTCCCGAGCTACTCAAGAGTACTAGCTAAAGAGATATGATTGTTTTCAAATACGGGACTATTACCCTCTAGGGTCAACCTTCCCAGGTTGTTCTTTTAACAACATATTTTGTAACTCTTCCTACATNAAATGCAGCACTARTATCTTACAACCCCCNWACNGYAANNRCAGNNAGGTTTGGGCTTCTTCCGTTTCGCTCGCCGCTACTMAGGAAATACCTATTGGTTTCTATTCCTCCGGGTACTAAGATGTTTCAATTCCCCGGGTATGCCCCCTGTATCAAGTACAGAGTCATCGAGTGTTACTCGATGGGGTTCCCCCATTCAGAAATTTTCGGATCGAAGGTTGTTTGGCACCTCCCCGAAACTTATCGCAGCCAGACCACGTCTTTCATCGCTCCATTCAGTCAAGGCATCCACCATGCGCCCTTAATGGAACTTCCTGTAAGGAGTTCCACTARCTGCTTTGTTTGTGTCTTGTGTCAACACAACATAAACCACTTTATGTTTGTTGACGTGTTTTGAAACTACCAGCAAGCCCGGTGAGGCCGCTGTTAGTGTAGTTTCGGTTTTAGTCTTGTACCCCCTGCAAAGTGAGTACAAGACAAAATGCAATGTGCCATCCTATACGGAAAGACCCGTGATCGGCTAGATCACAAAATCAAATAGGACGACACTATTCTGCATGTCGATTTCAATGCTATGTAATTGTCAAAGTACACACATATTCACCCAAGAAAAAAAGCCGCTGCGGCGACCGTAGTTGTGCTTTCAAAATGAAAAATCACCCCTAACGGATCGCTGTTTGCTTGCTTAAATTTCTCATAAATACGTGGAGGCTATTATATAGATACAGGAGCAAAAGTCAATAAAAAGCGGCCAAAATGAAAGGCCAGTACGTATATAATACATACTGGCCTTTGTTTTATGCTGAAGTAAAGAACTCCTCAAGCTCAGACGGTGACATCACTATCTGTGTGATCATTATAGGTACTACCACTGGACTCCCCTGTACTGCTTTCACTAGTACAGAAATAACCAAGCCCTCCCCCTTGAGGAAGGATATTCCACCGCACTCCGGAATAAGATTGCCACTGTTCGTATCAAAGCTCTGCAAAAAAGACTGCCAAGCATAATCCACAAGTGACGTCATCATACTCTCTACACTCATTTAGCATCCCCTTCCCTTT
>NVUN01000007.1 GCA_002401925.1 Candidatus Kaiserbacteria bacterium | reverse complement strand
GTATAGTAGCCCCTTGCGATTGTAGCTCAGGTGGTTAGAGCGCGTCACTGATAATGACGAGGTCCCAGGTTCGAGTCCTGGCAGTCGCACCATGTTGTGTAGTTATTGTTGTTTAAACGATAACTAATCTTCTTAAGATCGTAAATCGCTATAACAGCTGTAAACTTTTGATATACTCATACTATGCCTGAAAAACTTGAATCAACAGATACGTCGGTAACAATGTTAGACCTTGCGAACCAAACAGGTAGGGAAGCCTTGGTTCAATATATTAAGCACACTGAGGACTTGTATAAGTCTATGGGTGTGACGGTAGATACTTTTCGGTACTATCCTGATACGAAAACCGTGAAGATAGAATATACCCCTGGGAGAGCTCAAGAAGGACACGCAGGGATAGTACATGGTGGTATATTGTCGTTTATGATTGATGCTAGTGCAGGAGCACTCTCTATGGCAGTTGGAGGAGTTGACGATATAGCTCTTACCAAAGGAACAACTACAAAGTTTGTTCAGTCTGCAAAGTCTGGAACCCCGATAAGTATCATTTCATCTACTAGAGATACTGACTCAAAAAATCTGATAGTACAGACTGAAGTAGTTCAGGGTGGGGTAGTGTTAACACAATCAGACTCAGAGTTTAAGATTGTAAACAAAAAGGTATTTGAGCGTATAAGCAAAATGAATAAATAATCATGGAATACATTTTAATTTTTATACTACTTGTTTTCTCAGCATTATTCTCAGGATTAACCCTAGGGCTTATGAGCTGGGATGCTCAAGATCTTAAGCGTAAAGCGGACTCAGGGGACGCAGATGCCGCATTATTGTACCCTGTGCGCCGTGACGGCAATTTACTCCTTACTACGCTACTTATCGGTAATGTACTGGTAAACGCGGTCCTGTCAGTTTTTCTTGGATCTTTGACTACTGGCCTTATTGCGGTTGCTGCAGCAACTRTACTTATCGTTATCTTTGGTGAAATACTTCCTCAGGCAATATTTAACCGAAATGCTATTTACCTAGGAGCACGTTTTGTATGGATTGTGCATGTTTTTATCTTCCTCTTGTATCCGATCACGAAGCCGATTGCATGGGCACTTACCAAAGTACTTGGCACTGAGCTTCCTAGTATATATTCCAAGCAGGAACTCATTAAGCTCATTGAAGATCACGAAGATGATCACAATAGTGAAGTTGATGAAGACGAAGAGCGTATCGTAACTGGTGCCCTAACTTTTTCTGACAAGAAGGTGGAAGATATTATGACTCCACGTACGGTGGTACGTGCTTTCGACGTGACTGATACGGTTGATGACACGCTCTTGCAAGAGGTACGTGAATCAGGACTTTCCCGATTTCCCGTCTATAGCGACGACATGGATACTATTGTAGGTATACTTTATAGCTCACAGCTTATAGGAAGCGAAAATACAGGGAAGTCTGTAGGAGATGTCGCTTCGAGTGAAGTGCGCTTTATACGCGAAAGCACCAGTCTTGATGATGCTTTACAGAGTTTCTTAAAAACGCATAAGCACCTCAGTATCGTACAAGATGAGTTTGGAGGTATGGCAGGAGTACTCACGCTCGAAGACGTTCTCGAAGAAATTATACGAACTGAAATTGTTGATGAGAGTGATCTCCACGAAGATATGCGAGCTTTCGCRAAAGAAACTGRYACTCARTAATATAYCTTAAAGAAAATACCCCCAGACCTTGTYGGTCCGGGGGTATTYGTTTTTAACACACTCACATAGGCTAATGAATCTACAGSWCTCATATTTTGTGGSAGRTTGTTTGTAGTATACTGTGGCARTTCATTCGACGNTTTTTTGCAMYCATRCAGAAAACACCGATGACTATAATTATATATAAATCACTAAYATTAATTCACATGATACGTCACCACCTCTCTAAAGTTTTCAATCTGTTTATAATCCTCGCTTTGTTTGCRACACCTCTYACAGCTACTGCYGCAACGGGRGATTTTCAATTTGCAAAACGTCTTGGTGGCACGGGTTCTGATACTGGATATGAAGTCGCTACCGACTCCTCAGGAAATATCATTGTTGCTGGGCATGTAACTGGAGACGCTGACTTAAATGGAGATGGTGACTATACCGATGATGGAGAGAGTTCCACAGGGTATGGAAGTACTGACGTTGTCTTTTCAGTCTTCAATTCAGACGGAGTATTCAAGTTTGCAAAACGTCTTGGTGGAACAGGTACTGATCGCGGACGAGGAGTGGCAACTGACTCTTTAGGAAATATTATTGTTTCWSSKWMTWKWYMMRRRWAWKMWKWSCTTRMYGGTGATGGTGATAGCACCGACGGCGGCGCTGAAAGCGGTACTGGATTCGGTGGCTATGACATCTTCTTCTCAGTTTTCAACTCAGACGGAGAGTTCCAATTTGCAAAACGGATTGGTAGTACAGGTAGTGATACAGGACTTGCTCTTGCTGTTGATACTTCAGGAAATATTATTGTGGGGGGATACCTAGCGGGAAATGCTGACCTTAACGGTGATGGTGATAACACCGACGGCGGTGCCGAGGATTCTACGGGGTATGGCGGCTATGATGTTGTTTTCTCAGTCTTCAACTCATCGGGTGTTTTCCAATTTGCAAAACGACTTGGTGGAACAAGTAGTGATCAAGCACAAGCAGTCACCACTGATYCTRATGGAAATATTATTGTCACTGGGTATGTACAAGGAAGTGCTGAYCTTAACGGTGATGGTGATARMACCGACGGYGGKGCMGAAAGTTCTACCGGATATGGGACTCTCGATGTGTTTCTTTCTGTCTTTAACTCGGACGGAGAGTTCCAGTTTGCAAAACGCCTTGGTGGAACAAGCGCTGATTATGGAGAAGGGCTTGCCACCGACACGTATGGAAATATTATTGTCACCGGATATGTAAAAGCAGACAGGGCAGCAGATTTTAACGGTGACGGAGATAAAACTGATGAGTATGAGGGCTCCTGGTATGGCAACTATGACGCCTTCTTCTCAGTCTTYAACTCRKMMGGAGAGTTCCAGTTTGCGAAACGTCTCGGAGGTGCTAATCGTGATTCGGGATTTGGAGTCGCTGTCGGACCTTCTGGTAATATTATTATTGTCGGAAGTATAAATGATGATGCAGACCTCAATGGTGATACAGATACTACGGACACATATGAAACTGCAGGGGCTGCAAGTTATGACATCTTCTTCTCAGTCTTTTCTGGGTATGCTCCTGTCGTTGTAGTTGTAGAATCACCATCCTCTCCACCACCAGGAGGTGGAACCATAACCGGTCTCATTGGCACCGTAGGTCCATGGAAAGGAATGCCCGGCTATGTAGAACCACGCTACCAAATAGTTTACCCCGATGGCACAGTGGTATACATGGACGAACCAAAACCACTGCCACCTCAAGTAGCAGCAGTCATTCAGGCAGTAACCAATAACCCTACAACCCAAGCCGATTACTTCCCTATAAACCTAAAACGTCCTACYGAAGGTCCYGAAGTGCTCAAGCTACAAAAGTTCTTAAACACCCATGGAGCAATCCTTGCCGAAGAGGGAGCAGGTTCACCAGGAAACGAAACCATCTATTTCTCACGACTCACCCATAACGCAATCATCAAATACCAAGAGATGCACCAAGAAGAAATCCTCACTACGGTAGGTCTCACCAAAGGCTCAGGATACTTTGGACCTTCAACACGTGCGTATGCTAACAARGTGATGCGAGGCGAACTATAAAAACWAGATNCNNNCCCNTACAACACCAAAATGAATTARGGTTTTGGTATCTAGTTTCTGAATAAAAATTTGTTAAAGAAAATACCCCCAGACCTTGTTGGTCTGGGGGTATTTGTTTTTAGCACACTCGTTACTTTTTCAGGTGCACCAATACCAAGTTTCTGGTTTTGATCAGATCACGCCTATTGCTTGCCCAACAGAATTTACCGTCATGAGTTGCCTCATGGGTATCGATACCGTCGTAGGCAATGTTTGCATCTAGAACACCACGCTCGATTGCTTGTGCGCGTATTACTGCGTACAGGTCAATTTCTCCGAGTTGTGCATCTAGTACAGCACCATAGTTTTTACACCAGCTGATGAGTGCCTTATTGTACTTACTGTGGTTCGGGTCGTTCGGTGGGTGTATGAAGCCACTTCGAATGCCGCAGAAGATATGAATACGAATATCTCGGCAATCAATACCGTTGGTAGTAAATACCTGTAAGGCACTTTCTACGACGCTAAAAGGTGTGCGTCGAGGCTTTTGATTGAGTAGGTACTTCTTATCAATCAAACTCTCACGAGAGGCGTGAAAGCATACGGTTTGAGTTTTATCTCTGTCGTACATGACTACCGTTGGGCAGTCAGCTGAAGTTATCGCGAAAGCCTCACCCGGGAAGAGTTGTACGCCATCGCCACAAATCTTACCCATGATAGGTATACCACCCCTCTCGAACTCGATACTGAAGGTGCCTCTTTTCGCAATTTCTGCGTTTGAATGCGATGGGATAGGCATCCAAATACGTGATACACCCGCAGGTGCAGCATCAAAGATTGCATTAAACGTCTTGGGATCATTCCGGTCTATTGACCAGTTTTTACCACCTGCGATGCCGAAGCATCTAACTACGGCATAGCCGCACAGAGATGTGTCAGCAGTGATCGTTTGTTGTAAAAGAGCTCTATATTGTGACATCACTATATCTCCTTTGAAAAGTCACTAGTCTCGCATGAGACTCTGCGAGCATCATGCCACAGACGTATTTGTTTTTAAAGGGGGTAGGGAAGGTGTATTGACAGTCAAAAATATATACTATAATATAATACTATTATCTAGTATCTAAAACATATATGACCACAGTATCCGTTCCATTAAATAAAGAAGCAGAAGCACGTCTCGACGAACTTGTTGCAAATGCAGTTGCACCCAATCGGGCTGCTGTGATGCGTAAGGCGCTCGATAATCTTGCCGAAGATGAAGCTATAGAAGCAGTGTTGCGTGCACAGAGGGAGGTTTCAGCTGGGAAAGTACTTYSMSKMKWKRMMMGTRAGRTMKTMMWKKGMTRAAAATRWAWGRWGKTYYYWTTKYSKMYMCAATTCAGACGACTTTTTCGGAAACTCCCGTCCGCGTTGCAAGAAGAAGCACTGGAGAAGATAGAGGTTTTTAAAGATGCCAGCAATCATCAGCAACTTAAGGTCCATAAACTGAAAGGGGAATTAAAAARCTGTTACAGCTTTTCTGTTAATTATCAATATCGTATACTTTTCCTTTATTTTGATAAAAGAAAGACAGAAGCGGTACTTCTTACCGTTGGTGACCACGATGTGTATAGAGGTCAATAATTTTTATTTAAAGTAGTTTTCTTTGTCTTTTTTGAATTCATCGGTAACGTCTATCAAATCAAGGTGATCATTATGAATACGAGTTTTCATCTCCCTATTTTTGGTGTCCTGTAACCATGTACGTCCATCCCAGAATTCTAGGTTTGAGAAGTTCGTCTTGTATTTTGATTTGTCTCCGTAGGTGGTACCGATGTAGAAATGTGTCGCACCAGCTTCTTGTGCTATCTGTGCCTCGTTGAGTAGGAACCACATTCCGAATGAGCTTTTTGCGAACTCTGGCGCGTAAAAGTAGAACCATACATGTGTCATTTCGGAGGTCTGCACGAGGAAAACATATCCCGCGAGCTTCTCTTCGGYGCGGTACTCGACAATATGTGTAAGGGAATCTTGTAGTATATGTTCCAATCGTTCTCKCGGCATGGTGTGTGCTCCATGGTGCCGTTCAAAATATGAGAGGCAAAATTCCATAAATGTCTCATCTGTAACAAAGGACTTACTATCATGCACTGTACGAGTAAAAGAGTGTTCATGTGCTCGCAGTACACGACGGTTTTCACTATTGGGCTCCCATTGAGGAAGATCGATGCGCGCACTACGCGCCATATAGTAGGTTTTCCAAACATCAGATGATCCAGAATAGGGGAGGTATCCCTTGTCGTAGATCTCACTAACTCTATCGCCCTCCTCGCACTCACAGTAGTTACAGTACCCAAAGGAATAGGTGCCGTAGTTGTGTGCGAATTCACTGCTAAAGAAGTTCATGTATTATGAAAAATTAGTATCCAGCCACTGAGGGAGTGTATCAAGTGTTCCATCGAGRTTACCAGARGTGAGAATGAGTAGTACTGAGTTTTCGGTAAGGCTATCGGTTAGTTGTTGATGAATCTGTGAGGGGTCACTTACCGCATAGGTCGCAATACCGCTCGCCGCAACACGCGATACTATTTCATCTTGAGATAGTTGTTTGTGTGTATCAGCGCCTTGCTCTGCAGGGTGGAAGACGAGTACATCACTCACACCAGCAAATACGTTGTCGTACCATTCAAGAGCATCACGATTACGCCAGCTGAAGGTATGTGGTTCAAAAAGCACCACCATTTTTTTATCAGAGTAGTGTAATTGGATTGCTTCAATAGCGGCACGCGCTTTTTCGTATGAAGAGCCAAACCCTTCGTACGCAGGAATGTCTGATGTAGTAGTTACCTTATTCAAGCGACGACGTACACCAGAGAACGCAGATATAGAGGTTTGCAGTTCTTCTGGAGTGACGAGTTCTCGTGTAAGGAGAAGTGCAGCAGCACCGGTTATATTCTGTACATTGTGAGCACCAAGTAATTTGGTTTCAAGTTGTATTACTATTTCTCCGTCATGAGTGAGATCAAAGGTAGTTGTTTCGCCGTAGGTTATATTTTCTGCGCGCCAGAGAACTTCTTCTTTCAGGCCGTAAGTAATGTACTGGTGTGCATGTTCTAAAATCTCAGTGACGCCCCCGTTATCAGTACAGGCAATCACCAGACCATGTTCGGGCATATTACGTAGGAGCTCTATAAATGGCTGTACGTATTTTTTGTAGGTAGGGAAGACGTTTACGTGATCATGTTCAACTGCAGTTAATATTACGTCTGATGCATTGAAGTGTAGAAATTTAGATGAGTCATCCCAGTGTGCTGTAGGGTATTCATCACCTTCGATAATAGCGACTTCTCCTTCTCCCTTGTGTGAGGTGAATTCTAAATCGAGCGGGTAGGCGCCGATAAAGTAACTCGGGTCCTTATCCGCATCAGTAAGTACCCACGAGAGAATACTGGTAACGGTAGACTTACCATAACTACCCGCAACGACTATTCGGTGCACATCAGAGGTGATTTCAGCTATAACCTCAGGAAATGATTTAATTTCAACACCCATAGCGTGGGCGTGTTCTACTTCTGCATTAGTTTCTGGAGTTAGTTTCGCGTTGCGCCCGATAATGATGAGGTCAACGTCATCTGGAATATTTTCAGCCGCGTAACCCTCAAAGAATGTAATGCCGAGCTTTGCTACATAGTCACTGGCAGGTGGGTAGAATTCATCATCTGAACCACTTACGTCCCATCCATCATCGAGAAGGAGTTTTGCTGTGGCACTCATMGCMACACCAGCTACGCCAATAATATGCACTTTCTTCATGGCAATAAATATAGCATACAGCGTGACTAGTGGGGGCTTTTGTATAATGGAAATAGTATTGACACAGTGTCAACAACATGGTTTTATTAGGGTCGGTCCAACTTTTGAGAGAGGTTATTGTTATGTTTGTGTCAGCAATTCTTAGTTATGTTTACTTCAGTGGTAAAGCCATTGTTGTTTGCTTACTTATAATTGGAGGACTCTTCGGTTATGGGTTCGTGAAGCATAGTGTGGACGCAGCTATTGTGTACATTGGGGATGATACTCCACCCAATCTGTATGAAATTGCAGAAAGTGCCGTCGGTTCGGTAGGGTCTATGTTCACTGCGAGCGCATCAACATCTGGAACGACTCGTCGTGTATCTGAAACAAATCGGCGCGTACCACTTCCGCGTCCTAACCCGCGTCGCCGTGGGTAATACATGTAATGACAGAAAGTCAGGCGTACAGGCAGGAGCCACTCTCNAAAAAAACAAAAGAGTCACATTCGTGTGGCTCTTTTCTTTTGTATGTAATGCGGTATGCTCGCACTATGGAAAATGGAACACTATATATAGTAGCAACACCAATAGGAAACCTTGAAGATATTACGCTACGTGCGATACGCATCTTACAAGAAGCTAATGTTGTCTTTTGTGAAGACACACGAGTGACGCGTAGACTTTTTGAACGACATAATATCACTACACATTTAAAGAGCTTGAATGCTCGTACCGAGGCCATAAAGACTGATGAAGTACTTGAGTATCTCGAGAGAGGTGAGAAGGTGGCATATGTATCGGATGCTGGCACTCCGACGGTTTCTGATCCTGGTTCGCAGCTAGTATCACGAGCTCGTAGTGCAGGTGCACAAATAGAAGTTATCCCTGGTGCGTCAGCAGTTGTAGCTGCACTTTCAATTACTGGTGTTCCAGCAAACGAGTTTACTTTTCTCGGATTTTTACCACACAAGAAGGGGCGTCAGACACAACTAAGAGAAATCGTAGAAATAAAACGAACAGTGGTGTTGTATGAATCAACTCATAGAATATTAAAGCTCCTGAAAGAATTAGAAGAACACATTGGTGATACTCGCCAAGTGTATATTGCTCGAGAACTCACTAAAATATACGAAGAGGTCCTTATAGGAAGTGCATCAGAACTTCATACTGTCCTTACGGCAACACCTCAAAAGCAAAAAGGGGAGTTTGTGGTCATTATCGCACCAAAATAAAGGCGTGGTATACTAGGAACTAATGAAGCACATGCAGACAATTATTGCACTCGGCGTTGTGGTAGCACTACTTCCATTCCTTGGATTTCCTAGTTCATGGAAGAATATAATCTTTCTTATCATAGGAGGTACCATATCAGTACTCGCATTCCACATCTTGGCAAGTGCACGTGCATATGAGGTTCCTCAAAAGAAAGAAGCTACAGAGAATCTTGCAGCAGAAGGATATGAGCTAGAGAACCCCGAAGTGGTCACTGCACATGAATAGGGTACATATTGCACTATTGGCTTCTGTCGTAGTGTTATTAGGAGGTTTTTTATTAGTCACACTTTTCGGTGATGCTGAAAACAATCCTTCGTACGTCCGTGCTGCACAAATAGAAGCAATTGTGCCGGCAGGGCCACCACCTGTAGTTCATGTTGATTTACCAGATTTYGTACGCTCTATATATATGAGTCAGTGTGCTGCATCGAGCCAAAGTTTTCGTACTGAACTTATGCAGTTAATGGAAGAAACCGAGATAAATTCAATTATCATCGACGTGAAAGATTACACGGGAACGGTAAGTTTTCCTCGTGGAGAAGGAGTAGAAGATTTAGGAGGTAGCGGATGTCGCGTGTTTGATATGAAGGATTTTGTCGCAGAGCTCCACGAACAAGGTATCTTTGTTATCGGACGTATTACTGTATTTCAGGACCCTCTCTATACCGAGGCACATCCTGAGCTCGCTGTGCAGAGCAAGAGTAGCGACAGTTCATGGAAGGACTATAAAGGCCTTGCCTTTGTTGATGTTGGTGCCAAGCCTTTCTGGGGGTACATTGCCGACCTGGCAAACGAGTCATTCGCACTTGGGTTTGATGAACTTAATTTTGATTACATACGCTACCCATCGGATGGTCCTATGAGTGACGTCGTGTTTAATCATTCAGACTATTCACAGCGTGAGGTAGAGCTCGAAAGATTTTTTAGATTTTTAGCACAGAAAGTGCGTGTCGCAGATACACTTGGKCGCGTGCCGATATTATCTGCAGATCTCTTTGGTATGACTACGACTAACTCAGATGATTTAACTATCGGACAAGTTCTCGAGAGGGCAACACCATATTTTGATTACATCGCACCTATGGTGTATCCATCACATTATCCTCCTGGATTTAATGGATACAGTAATCCAAACAAGGAAGTATATGGAGTAGTGAAATATTCTATGGATCGAGCAGTTGAGCGTGTTACTGCAACTACTACAATTATTGCTAGTTTAGCGTATACCCGTATTGGGACTAGTACACCAGCTATTTATAGTAAGCCATCTCGTGACCCCAATGTACTTCGCCCTTGGTTACAAGACTTTGATTACGGAGGTGACTATGGTCCTGTGGAAGTACGTGCACAAATTCAAGCAGCGTATGATGCTGGTCTTAACAGTTGGATGTTGTGGGCACCAAGTAATCACTATACTCGGGGAGGATTATTGTTGGCAGAATAGAGTTGTCCATGGTATTTTAGCTCTGGAAGGAGAGTGTTATGAAAGAAGATAACATACCGTTAGATCTTAAAAGAAAACTCAAGATGGCGAGTGAAGACTTTTCACCTCTTGTGTTCTTCTTTTCAAGATTAATTCGGCCATTGTTCTTTGTGTTACTTGCTGCAGGCGCCATAAGTTTGCTACTGCATCGAGTCAATTAATTTTACCCCCGGTAGCTTCGCTACCGGGGGTTTAAGCTATCGTCYACTAACTGTATACTACACACATGGATTACAAGTATGACCCTCAGCGAATAGTATATTTTGGCGCTACTGATGCACGAAATAAAAAAGTACCATTTGGTATTCGAGCCGAAGRCCGCATGCGTCATATGTATGTCATTGGTAAAACTGGTATGGGTAAATCGACTCTTCTTGAGAACCTCGCCATTCAAGATATTCAAAACGGAGAGGGGATTTGTTTTATCGATCCTCACGGTAGTACAGCAGAAAAACTTTTGGAATATGTGCCTGAATCGCGAATTAAAGACGTAGTATATTTTGCACCGTTCGATATTGAGAACCCTATTGGGTTTAATGTCATGGAAGATGTTGGGTATGACAAGCGGCACCTCGTCGTTGCTGGTCTAATGAGTTCCYTTAAGCGCATCTGGGTAGATGCCTGGTCTGCACGAATGGAATACATTTTGCAGAACGTATTACTTGCACTGCTTGAATATCCGGATACGACCCTTATCGATGTGAACCGCATGCTCGTTAACAAAGGGTTTCGTAAAAAAGTAGTTGAGTATGTGACTGACCCTATTGTAAAACGCTTCTGGGTAGAAGAATTTGCGGGGTATACCGACCGTTATACACAAGAGGCAACTCCTGCAATTCAAAATAAGATCGGTCAGTTTGCAGCAAACCCACTTGTTCGAAATATTATTGCCCAACCAAAGTCATCATTCGATATACGAGAACTGATGGATGAGCGCAAGATTTTTATCGTGAACCTCTCCAAGGGGCGTATGGGAGAGCAAAATGCTGACTTGTTAGGAAGTATGCTTACCACCAAGATATATCTTGCCGCTATGAGTCGTGCTGAGGAATCTGCAGCGCGTCTTGCAGAGCTTCCGCCATTCTATCTGTATGTCGATGAATTTCAGTCAGTGGCAAACGATTCATTCGCTAATATTCTTTCAGAGGCGCGTAAGTATAAGCTCTCACTTACCATTGCACACCAATATATTGAGCAGGTGGAAGAAAATATTCGTGCTGCTATCTTTGGTAACGTCGGTACTACTATAACGTTTCGCGTAGGTCCTTTTGATGCTGAAGTACTTAAGACGGTGTTCGAGCCAACATTCTATGCTGAAGATTTAGTGAACTTAGGATTTGCTCAAATATATTTAACGTTACTGATCGATGGTATAGGGTCCCAGCCATTTTCTTCTTCGACGCTGCCTCCTATAGATCAGCCTCCATACAATTTTGTTGATGAAATTATTGAGAACTCTCGAAAGAAGTATTCACAATCACGTACTCTTGTTGAAGAGATGATACGTGCCGTTGACGACACCCTTCCTGCCGGAGGGTTTGAAAAGACTAACAAAAACAAGAATAAAAAGAAAAAGAACAACAGTACTAATAATGTAGTGGAGCAAAAAAAGCCTGATAAAGTTAAMCCCCMGAAAGAAGTATCGAGTTCAAAGGATGATCTACGTGCTGCGCTCAAAGAAATYACRRACACACAAAAAAAAGTAGAAGAACCTGTGAAAGAGAAACCGACAGAAAAGGAAAAGATTAAAGGTAAGGAAGAAGTACCGCGTGAAATACTCGAGAAATTGCTTAATTCTGATGAGTAAGAGTGTATGCATCGCACTGTAATTAATGCGTTGTTTCTTGTCTTAATTTTAGGTGTATTCAGTCCGCCGAGTGCACATGCAGAGGTGCTCATAACTGAAATTATGTATGCTCCTGAAGGAGCAGATGCAAAGCATGAGTGGATTGAAGTGTGTGCCTCTAGTGATTCGTACGATATTGGRTTGTGGAAATTTTTTGAGAACGGTACAAATCATGGACTATCACTGGTGACTGGTTCATCAGTACTTGTGTCAGGGGAGTGTGCTGTTATTGCTGATAACGCAGATGTGTTCATCGAAGACTATACAGAGTTTGTTGGGAATCTTTTTGATAGTGCATTTAGTCTTAGTAATACAGGAGAAACATTAGAACTTAAAGATGAATCTCTTGAATCAGTGGTGAGTGTGTCGTATTCAGAATCAGATGGAGCGAAAGACGACGGATTATCATTACATATTACTGCTGGAATATTTACTGCCGCAACACCAACTCCTGGAGTTGCGGCGGCTCTTTCTATAGAAGAAGATACAGAAAACTCAAATCAATCTACACAGAGTTCTATAGTGACAAATACAACAATATTTTCATATGAGTCAGTTATCATAGAGCCACCGCAGGATGTGTATATACGTACTCCTAAGGCCATGATTGTCACTGTTGGTGCACCTGTAGAGTTTTCTCTTGAGAGTTATGACTCGATAGGCAGTGCTATTGAGAGYGGTRCGGTGCATTGGTCATTTGGTGACGGTGGYGAAGCYGCGGGAAGGGTAGTGAGTCACCGTTTTGTATACGAAGGMACCTATACTACGACAGTGTCATTACAGTATGCGTCGCTTTCTGATGAGCARCAGATATTGGTAACWGTYGTACCATTACAAGYACGGCTTTCTGTTGGCGAAGGTGGTGAGTGGCTTGCTTTGCATAATCTCAGCGAGCACCCGCTTAATTTGTCAGAGTGGCGATTTGTCACGTCAGGACARTATTTCCGTATYCCTARACATACAGTGGTGCAGTCAGGGGTAGAGGTTCGATTTGCTACRGAACTGACAAARTTAACAACRCTTTTACGTAAWGATGYGCAGGYRTTTTTAGTATATCCTGACGGCACTAAGGCTATTGARAATACTGAAATACCTSAACTAGAAGAGGTGRCAATTGTTGCWACGTCGACTGTGCTGGCGCGTGTCGAAAAACAGAATTCTATTATTGGTACCAAGATAAAGACAGTGACTGCTATTACAAAGCAGGAGGTAATGGATATAGCTACAAGTAGTAGTATAGTATTGTTGAGCAAACCTCAGGACAGCAAGAGCGTATGGTATTGGTATGTATCACTTGCGGCTATTATATCTGTGGCGCTCATGGGCGCTATGATGATTACGCCACATAAGGTGGATGAAATGGTAGAATAGTATACTTTTAAGATATGACAGAAAAACAAMACATTCTTTACGTTGTTACCAAAGCAAATTTTGGCGGTGCACAAAAATATATAGCTGATCTTGCTAAATATTTTGTACAAGATGGAAGTATGGTGACCGTAGCACATGGTGCAAATGACTTCGGGGGAGAGCCTCTTTTTGAGGATACTTTAGCTGCGGTTGGTGCACGTACAATATTACTATCAGATTTAGGGCGCGATGTTCATTTTTTTAATGATATCCGTGTGTTTTTTAGTTTACTAAAACTCTTCCGTGAAGAGTCTCCTGACATAGTGCACTTGAATAGCTCTAAGGTAGGGGCACTTGGTGCAGTAGCTGCTCGTGTTGCTCACATCCCTCGTATTGTTTTTACCGTACACGGGATGCCACATAAAGAGTCTCGTCCATGGTGGCAACGGATTATTATCAAGATGATTACATGGGGRACATGTGTCCTTGTTCAT
Source organism: Candidatus Kaiserbacteria bacterium (assembly GCA_002401925.1). GTDB lineage: Bacteria > Patescibacteriota > Minisyncoccia > Phycocordibacterales > UBA2100 > UBA2100. Next base: position 35,335 of record NVUN01000007.1, on the reverse strand, counting down.
GCGGTCATTGTDATATCAGATACTGACCTCAAAGAAGTACAGGGATGGTGGGGTGTTTCTRCCAAGAGTACAAAAATTTACAATGGAGTAGGTGTACAGGAGTTTTTGCCTCGTTGGCAGGCACAAGAAAATCTTGCTAAACGTATCGGAGTTTCTCTTGAGGGAAGGTCAGTGATCGGTAGTATTGCTGAGCTTACTAAAAATAAGGGGTTGTTAGAATTTTTACCAGTCTTAGCAGCACTCAAAGAAAAACAACCAGATTTTGTATATTTCCATTTTGGTACTGGAGAACAGAAAGAGATGCTTATACAAAAGACTCRKGAACTAGRRCTTACTGACAATGTATTCTGGCTTGGCTTTGATGCGGGTGCAGTAAGTTATCTCAAGGCGTTTGATGTGTTCACGTTGCCGTCYTTGAAAGAGGGGTTGCCTTATACATTGCTCGAAGCAGGTTTAGCGTCACTTCCTGTGGTGGCAACTAATGTCGGTGGTGTGAACGAAATACTTACAAACGAACAAACKGGCATTGTTGTTGCTCCAGGTGATACAACWGCAATTACTACAGCAATCATTACATTGTTCCATGACCCTACTCGACGTAAAACACTTTCAAGAGCATTAAATACTTATGTAACGAAGTACTTTTCTCAAGAGRCTATGTGCGAGCAGACKATGCTTGTGTATTGGAGCTARCAGTTTTTAAGAGTGACTTTATTTTCCCTATAATAATACGAAGAGAGTTTTTCATTAATGCTAAGTATGGGTGAGGGTAGTTAGAATTCTTTCTTATAATCGCATGTAAAGCTTGTGCCATTTTAATTCCATRGTCATTGGTGCCGGCATTATGGATTCTGTGATTCGTAAAGAATTCAGGAATGTTTGCAAGCTTACCAACATTTCCAAGTTGTAAAAAAAGCTCTAGGTCTTCCGCCAGTGTAGGTTGATACCCCTTTGTCATATCAAGCATAGACTTGCGTATGAGTACACTAGAATGAGCAAATTGGTTACGGATAAGTAATCGGTTTCTGATGTTTTTGTCAGTTGTTTGGTAGGAGTCTTTACGTAGGATGTTACTGTCTTCGTCGATGAGTGTAATAAAAGTACCAACCAAAGCGTGATCTGGGTTATTCTCTAGAAAACGAACTTGTTCTGTAAGTTTAAGAGGGGAGTCCCATATGTCGTCACTGTCTAGAATTGCGACATACTGACCGTTTACGTACCTAAGTGATCCTTGTCTTCGTACGTACAGTCCTTCGTTGTTAGTGTGGCTTTTGTACGTTATGCGACTGTCGCTGTAAGARCCTACTAGATCTTTGGTCCCATCGGTTGAGCCGTCGTCAATGAGAAKAAGTTCCCAGTTTGTATAGGTTTGGTTTAGTACGCTTTCAATTGCGCTCTGCAGATAATGGGCGCGATTATAGGTAAGTATGAGGATACTTACCAGAGGTTCYTTTTTTAATTTTGAGGTAGCGTTATCCATGTGTTAGGTATCAAGTCTTTATATAGATGATTCTTCTTATTAAACCAAGGAGTCGGTGCAATAACAATCTTTTCTGGATTTTGGTTAAGCCAGGCACTCCACCAGCTGAAAGAGCTGTTAGCGATGATGTTATGGGCACAGGTGCTCATAAGTATTAATTCTTCTTCAGCAGCTAGTTTTGGGCCTGATACGTAGGTTGTGTTGTCAGGGAGCTCAAGGTTTTTCTTTACCCACGAAATATCGTCAGAAAATACAAAGAAAGATGGGTTTGTCACATTTGCTTGTATGTAGGAAATTGCCTTTTGATAATATGCCTCTGAACAAAGACCAAATTCTTTCAGTACTCTGGGGTTTGTAGCGTAGTCACCACGGCGAATATGTATTGAAACAGAACCTTCAATGGCAATCATTTCTATGTATTCAGCAACGGTATTCGAGACGGGGGTTTTTAGCGTGTAATCTTTAAGTAATACGTCACGGATATCGTTAAAGTATCTTGGAGATTGCCAGTACCCATCAAGAAAAATATCTCCAGATTTTTTCAGTATCTTGGGTTCGAAAGCAGTATGTGTATTTTTAAGTATGTGAAGATTTATCCATCGGAATCCTTTTGAAACTATTCCAAATGGGTATTTGAGCTTCTTGATTTCATGTTCGTTAGCAATACTCTTTTGAATAGTATATGCATCTAGGGAGAACGGGCGATAGATATCACCAACKGCATTAGCTCTTTCTAATCCAGAAGTATCCAATTTTAACTCGGATTTATTTTGGATCGATAACTTGCGTCCCAGTGCGTACTGGAACATTTGGTTACCAAGTCCTCCTTTTAGGTTAACTATTATCATATATTTGTAGTTACCTCGGATACTCGTTCCTCTGGAATAAAGACGAGGTTATCATATCGATAGTCAGTCCTGATTTCATGAGGGCTTAAGTGACCGTCTACTGCAATTTCAAAAGCCCGATACCCGTATTCTTCTAATAAGGTGAATGCGCTATTTCTGTTATCTGCCCATTTTTCACCGTTAGCTACTTCGATGATAAGTAGAGGTCTCTTCCTTGTCTCGCGCGAAAGAAGCTTCGTGCAACCTGCTAGGACTTCATACTCGAAACCTTCTGAGTCAATTTTTATTATATCAGGAGGACTCATTTCGTTCTTCTCGTAGTAATCATTCAGAGAAGTGCACTGAATCTTTATTTGTGTACCCCTCTGAGTGTTATCTATGTCGGTGCCATGTACATTACCGCTGTTGTACGCACCATAACCTGGACCGTAGTCAGTAAACGAAACTGTACGATTCTCTTGTGCAACTCCAAGATTCTCTAATGTTATATTCTTATACGGCATAGTGTTTTTGCGCAAAAGTTCGTATGTCCAAGGAGTGGGTTCAAAGCAATATATATGCCCAGAATCAGAGACTAGTTCAGCAAGTAACGTGGAGTAGCTGCCAATGTGCGCACCGACATCAATACAAGTCATACCTGATCTGATGTATCTCAAAAAGAAGTTCGTTAGATTGGCTTCGCCATATCCATAGTATACGAACGTATTACACTCAGGTATATAGCCTTGTATCTTACTTCCCCAGAGAAGTTTAAATGAAATGAGGAAAGGTCGTATGTGCGAAAGAGATGCAAGAACATAATAGGGKAGTGTGCGCAATGGGTTTCTTGCTAAGCGCTGYAGYCGAGAGATGTTACGTAATTTCTCCCGCTTAATTATRGTYTYTATAATTTTATTTCTCGTAGAGGTRGTCATGGTTAAGACAGTAGTTTGTTATATAAAKCTAAGTAYTTRCTAGACATGTGYGTAAGAGTATAGCCACCTTTAATTTTATTTACTGAGCGCATCGCGAGAGCTTCTTTTTCATTGTGAGTAAGAGAAAGTGCCCATTCCAATCCTTGCTGAAGCTCATCAACATTTTTGTATCTCGCTATGTAACCGTTCTCTAAATGAGTTACGACTTCTTTTACCCCACCTACGTCAAAGGATACTATAGGTAAACCACAGCTCATAGCTTCAAGAATAACTAACGGAAAGTTTTCAGCAATCGAGGTAAATAATAAAGTATCAGCAGCACTATAATAAAGAGCAATCTCCGCAGGGTCACTTATGTGTTGCCTATACAGAATATTTTTTTGAGAAGACTCATGTGTAAAATTACCAACATTCAAAAAGAGAACATTTTTGTTGTTATTCCTTTCGACGATTTCCTCAACATATGTCCAACCCTTCCAAGTATTTGCTTTACCAGCTGTTGCGAGTGATAAAACAATCTTCTTATCGTGAGGTAAGCGCAGGGCATCGCGAGCAGCTGCTTGGTCTGTTTTTTTAAACATACGTGCATCTATACCATTTGGTATAAGCTGTACATCTTGATCACCTAGCCGAGTGTTACACACTTTTTCCAGTAACCAAGTCGAAGGCGAGACTGTATGGAGCTTCGAATTAGCGTATAAAGTATTTTTTTGGTCAGTGAGGTGTTTCGTGTTGTTCCAAAGTATCCGAGGCTCAGTTTGTTTACTTGGACACATGTATAAACCATTTTTGAGATCGGTACCTTCTAGTGTGTAGGCACAGTGTGGGGTGATGGCCCATTCATCGTGAAGCGTCCAAACAGTTGGTTTCAGTAGAGACATCTTCTGCAAAGTGCGCAGGTTAAAGAATCTTCCATGTAGATTATGACAATGGACTATATCAGCTTCTTCAAATTCCTTTGTTTTTAAAATCCAGTCAGATGACACTAAATAGTCAGTTGCCARAAAATAACCAAGATACTTTTGCCATAGCTTGCGGGGGATAGTATGAACATTCGGATCGTCGCTTATTTTATCAGCAACAAACATTGATACGGTATGACCATCTTTTTCAAGGGATGTCTTTAACTCCCATGATACTTTTGCAGCGCCTCCTAGTTTATCTGTTGTACCTATAATGAGGATGTTCATATAAATTAAACATTGTTGGCTATTTTTTGCAGCATAGCACCTAATTTTATAACAATACGTTTCCAGATTGGGGTATAAAAAACCTTCATAAATGTATATTCATCTGCTTGTATAGCTGCCCTCATTTCCGCAGGATGAGTTATGTTGGTGATAGAATAGACAGGTATGTTTGATAAAGGGCCCTCTTTTTCTGTGTGTGTAGCTTCTTCGTCAAAACCAATATTTGTCACCAAATTCTTTTGCGGAATTATACTCAATCCGTCTTTGTACCACACAGTGTATTGCCAGAAAGCATCCCAGTGATTTCTATTAAGAAAGTGTTTCATCCAAAATCGTTGAGCATTTTTTGAAAGGGGTAATTTTTGAATCCTTTTTTCTTTTCTGTAAGCAGTCATACCCTCTATTGCAGGATGAAAGTGCCGCCAAGCTCGGCTCCATGTAGCCCAACCCCAGCTATGTGTGTAAAGTGAGAAATAGTAGCTAGCGTCACCACGAATGTGACTGTCTTGGAAGTTATTGCCACTAATATGCATTATCTTTTTGTTATCTTTATACCTCTCTAGTAGCTCACCACAAAAAGAAAAGAAGGAAGGGTGGGGAATACAGTCATCTTCAAGAATGATGCCAGACGCAACGTGCTCAAAGAACCAGTCGATACCCCTTGGTACAGCTTGATCACAACCGAGGTTTGTATCAGAAAAATTTGTACGAACTTCACAATCCCAAGGTAGTGTAGTTGCGATTTTCTGCGCCTCTGCGCAGCGCGCTCTATCCGTTGGTACATTCTTGCGTGGTCCATCGGCAGCAATATAAAGATATTTTGGCTGTACCTTAGACAGTGCTTCAATTAGTGCCCGTACTTTCTCGGGTCGATTGAAGATTATTATGAGCACTGGTGTATTAGTTTTTTTCATAAACACATTATTAAGTAACGTTACGTGCATAGCTATGGAATGAGACTGAATGATATTTATCAGCGTACTTTTGTTCTAGTGTTAGCAGATCAGTAAGCTCATGTCTCGTAAGTGTTTTGTTATACAGTACAGTACTTTTGACTTTACTTGGGAAATTGCACCTCACCCAATTTGCATAGGTTTCATAATCAGAAATACAAGACATTTCAGTAGAATCTGCTGTTTCAATATAAACTTTGTCCCATGATTTTCCGTGCCTCTGCTCTAATTCGAGTTTTAAATCTTGCAACATTTTTTTATTAAATATCATCATGTGAGAAGTGTAGGAAAACCAAGTTCTGACTGRGTAACCAAATATTTTTTTAAAAGCCTTAAAATAAGGTTCATGCCATTCTTCATTTTGCCTAAAAATAAATGCAYCTTTTTCTATAAAAGAATGAGGACGAATGAGAATTGTATCTGAATCAATACTAATAAAATTTTCAGTTTCCACTATTTTGTCAGCCGCAAGTTTTAATAACTGCTGAAATAGCCAACCACTTCTGTCCGAGTCTCCTACGAAGTAGTTTATTTTCTCTTTACCATAACCAAGTACAGATGTTTCATCGATGAGTTTATATCCGTTAATGGTGCAAAACTCGTCCATCTCATCATTAACATGTGTCACGATGTAGATAGTGCCGATTGTGTGTTGTAAATATTTTTTTGCTCCCTCAATTACTAACTGCAGGGTCTCAAAATCTTTAGCAATTGTAGGTAAGAATAAATCAATAACTTCAACTTTTTTCTTTTCTGGGGTATTAAAATTAATATGTATTTTCTTTTTAAGCCGCGATAGGTGCCAAATTAATAAAGTATAAAAGGGCTCCTGAGATTGATTATGTTTTTTAATGAAAGCAATGTACATGGATGCTTTCGTAACGATTGATCGTACGACTTTTTTTAATCGTGACCTTGTTCTATAGAACAGACCACGAAGACTATTACGGGATACGGATTTCTTTGCGACCATACTTTCTATGTTAACGATACGATTTGTAGATACTCTAGAAAAAATATGCGGTAGGTTTTTTAGTTCATCAATTATACTTACTTCGAAGTCTAGTTCGTTGAAGTTTGTTACAAAATCAAATGCATCGTCACATAAGACTGCGTTTTGCTCCAGTAGGATTTTTTTCCAATTTGTATTAGTTCGCCCTTTGTTGTACTCACGTAGGTAGTATGACTCACTGAAATTTATCCTATGTAGGTACGTAGTACCTGGACAGGTATATGCACGGAGGCCTTTTGCAAGGAATCGCCAGGCAAAGCCCTGTGTATCAAAACCGTGTGTAGTAGGGTAACCATTTATTTTGTTAAAACCAGTCTTTGTGTAGAGAAAAGTTGAGTAAAGTGGGCACATAACATCGTTAAATTGAAGGAGAGAAACAAGCGGTATTAATTCATTTTTGTATCCAAAAATGTTGGTGAAAGCTATGTTATTAGTATCAGTACCATAAAACTTCACTGATTTTTCTACGCCAATACCGTCGGCGTTAGTTTCTTTTTGCATTTTTACCATTAACTCAAGCATTTTTGGAGTTAAAATATCATCACTATCTAAGCAGAAGATGAGCTCAGAAAATGTTTCTTTTGTGGCTGTGTTTCTGGTGGCACCACCGCCTTTGTTTGTTTTATGAAAAAATAATCTGATGTTTTTATGTTTGGAAGCCAGTTCCTCCATGACATCTCTAGTATTATCAGTTGACCCATCATCAACCATTACAATTTCAAATTCGTCGTTAGAAAATCCTTGCTGATAACAAGATTCTACCGCCTCACTCAAAGTTACCTCGCAATTGTAGCAGGGAATAATAATAGAAAGTTCTAGCTCTTTTTTAGCGTCAGGTACCATAAGTTATTGTTCGCCCCTTATTATCCGCTGATCCTCATTAATCTTTGTTATCCAGTAGTCCATAAATAGGGCATCAAACTTAGCTGTGTTCATCATCTCGAGATATTTTTCCTGCAGCTTTTCTTCTGTGTAATCTTCAAGCTCAAGCCAATCATCTAAGATCCAGAGCGGTAAACCATATGAGGCACATGCCTCTGCGTCTGGTGTACGCTTTACGATAGGAACTGTGTGCAAATATAGAGCTTCCCATGTGCGGTGACTGCCCAGTGTGTTGCCAGCGGGTGAAGCTACAAAAGCGTAAGAATTTAGCAAATTCTTATAAGGTCTATAAGGTATGAAAGATGTGATGGTATCCATTAGCTGATGTGTTTTAAAAAATAGAGCTGCAGGGATGCGTTCTTTGGGGTTGGTTTGGTTTGAGAAATGGTAAAAGATACGCGGAACTTTATTTTTTTTAGGAACTTTTTTTAATAACCATAAGAAGTTATTTCCATGATGAAGGTTTTCAACTCCGATAGGTATAGGGGTAATTTTTTCGTGAGTTACAAGCGCACATTGCGCATAAAAACGATATATCTTGTCATCAAGGTAGGGGAGGATGTCCTCAGTGACCTGATCGTCACCATTATGTTCGATAAGTATGTATTTAGTGTTTATCTTTTGATGATACGTCTGCAAAAAAATTCGTAAAAATGGGCTTCCGACAAAAACTATATCACCGGAGTTAACTGCATCAGAATTGAATGAGGGTGTTGTCTCGTCATATATATGATCAGCAAGTTCTCGGAAAGAGTCACCAGTCAGAAATGGATATGAAGAAGGCCGTTTCTTTCTGTGTGTAGAGCGATACAGAACACGAAGACCTCTGAAGATCTGTTTTTCCAAAGACAAGACAAGAATATTAAATTTATGACGCAAACTTTTCATATCTATTTTTTTTCAAAGAAGCTATCAAATGAAGCTATGATATATTCCATATCATCCTTGGTGAGTCCTTGATGACATCCTATGTAGAATGCGTTTTCATTAATGTGTTTAGCAATAGGATACTTTTTATCAAGATCACCAAATAACTTACGATAGATTGGTTGATTTGTTAGAGGCATAGCGTAGCGAGTTTCTATGCCGCGCTTTTCGAGATGGGTAACTAACAAGTCTCGTTTAATTTTAGAATCTATGATTGTTATTGGAAAACCAAGAAAAGAGTGCCCTCTATCAGTTGGTATGGTCGGTAGCATTATTTTAGAGTCATATWTTTGTAAGTGTTTTATAAGGTAGCTAGCATTTTTATTCCTCTTCCTAATAAATGATTTAAGTTTTTGTAATTGTTCAATACCCAGCGCAGCCTCCATTTCAGTTACGCGAAAACTATATCCAACATCAACAAATGAAAAACGACGAGAGATAAGCTGGAATGCTTCTTTGTCTGTCTTCTTTTCGATATCTTTATCATCATCAATAGAGAGATAGATCGAGTCTCGTCCATGATTCATCAAGCTCTTCATTTTAACTGCATACTCAGGATTATTGGTAGTTGATAGACCGCCAATGCCAGTAGTAACAAGGTGAGCAACATAGGTAGAGAAGCACCCTATATCGCCGATGCTTCCAACTGATTTATCTTTGTACTTTACACCCATTGCTTCGCATGAGTCTTCGATGACTTTTAAGTTGTATTTTTTTGAAATTGCTAAGATTTCGTCCATATCAGCAGGTAAACCAAAAAGATGCACTGGAATAATTGCCCGAGTTTTTTTTGTAATATGCTTTTCGATTTCTTTGGGGTTAATGTTGTATGTTGTTGGGTCAACTTCTACAAAAACAGGTTTTAAGTTGTTAGTAATAACGATATTAGATGTAGCTATAAATGTTACTGAAGGAACAAGTACCTCGTCATAATCCTTCCATTTATGTATATGTTTTAGTGTATGCAGTGCTACTTGTAATGCGCAGGTACCACTTGCAGTAAACATTGCATATTTTGAATCGTGCTGTTTGGCAAAATTACGTTCGAAACGCTTAGTAAGCGGTCCATAGGATAAACGATTTTGGTCGAGTGCTTTATTTATGAGTTTTTTGGCCCCTGCACCGATATTGAGTGTACCGATAGGTATGTTTCTGAACTTCTTCATTTTTTAAGGAAATTACTGATAGTATTGCTGATACCTGTTTCGAATGAGGTTGTACTATGCCAACCGATCTGTTTATGTGCTCGTGTTGCATCCATTGCCCTGGGGGGCGATACATTACCTTTTTGCCACTCGATTATACCAGTATACCTAAATATTTTTGCCACCGTTTCATACATTTCCTTTATTGAGATAGTTGTGCCAGTGCCTATGTTTAGGGTTGCGGGTAAGAGTTCTACGTCTAATGTATGTTTTATAGCATCTGCTGCATCTGCAACATAAAGAAGATCAAGTCTAGAATCACCGTTATTACCCCCATGTATGGTAGGTGCTTCATTTAGAACAGCGTCTCGTATCTGGATGATTATACTTGGAATAAGTGGCGGGGGTGAATAGTCGAATTTATCGCCAGGTCCATAGAGATTTGGCAAAAAAAGTGTTGTAGTTTCAATACCGTACTGATCACTGTGTGTTCTCGAAATTATTTCAGTTACACGCTTTGCGGAGCCATAAGCGTAGGATGCATCAGCAACTGGACCGTTCCAGAGGTCATTTTCTGAAAAAGGTGCGGAAATATTTTCTGGATATGCAGTGATAGAACCTATAAATAGTATACGGCGAACGTTATTTTGTCTTGCTGCTTCAGCGATGTTTAGRTCTATAAGAACGTTTTTGGCGAAGACTTCCGCTGGTCGTGTTTTCTGCTCTTTTCTGCTTAATACTAGTCCAGCCAAGTTAATGATTATGTCTATTTTTTTGGTAGCTACTAGGCACTCCTCTATTTTAGTTAGATCATGAAGAGAGTTATCGGTCGTATAGATTCGATACTGCTCGTTAGTCTGTAGTGTTTTAAGTAATGCCGTTCCAAGAAAACCAGTAGATCCTGTTATGAGGACATTTTGTCTCTGTTTACGAGGCGCAATATTTTGCATATGGTAAAAATATACTACTAAATAGTACACATAGCTAACTAAATTATTTCCTAGGCATATTTAAGAAATTGACCGAGTTATTCGAGAAAATAAGACGAGGATAAGATAAGAGATAAACGAAATAATTGTTGCCGTAGCTGCTCCGGCCATTCCAAATATAGGTATGAGCAAGTAGTTGAGAATTATGTTTATGGCTGCTGTAACAATAGAAATTACGAGGAATACTTTTGTTTTGTTTATGATAATGAGGTGTTGACTAGCTATCATCATCAGGATTGACAAAAATGAAGACCAGACAAAAATTCGGAGTATTGGGATGGCCGCAATGAATTGTTCGCCATAGATTACCTGAATAATAAGTGGTGCGAATATAAAAATTAAAAGAACAGTAACCAAAGAGATACTGCCTGTAAGCAGGGTTAGGGAACGAAGACGGTGATAGTACATTTCAATACTTGTTTTGTGGGCATTAATAAGAGCTGGAACGAGGGCTCCGACAATTRTCCCGGGTGCAAAATTAGCAACGAGTTGAGTAATAGCAGTGGCACTAGTATAGAGACCTACAGCTTCAGAACTTATCATGGGCTGAAGCATTACCTTATCAATTTGCCCGAAGATATAGCTTGAAGCACCGACAAAAAGAAGGGGTAGGGAGGCGAGGGTCAGTGTTTTTGCGTAGGTATTATCCCAGTACCAGGTGAATGGTGAATGGTGGAACACTTTTACATAGAAATAGAGATTAAGAATAACGCTGATTAATGCTTCGAGTACTAAGATTCCAGCAAAGAAAAGTATCCCCTTTCCCGAAAAGATGATGATTAACTTCAGTGCCTGAATAGAGACCGTGAGAATCATTTGACTTAGTGCTGTATATTTCCCTCTAACTCTAGCTGTAAAAACATCAGAACTTACTCCAAATGGTTGTATAAGAAAAGTAAGAGAAATAATGAGGATCAGCCAAGTGAGTATAGAGTCAGTACTAGTATAGAACGCAGTTATACTTACAGCGATAGTGGTAACTATCCCAGCAATAAGTTTTATAAAAAATGCAGTACCGAGTATCTGGTGCTCTTTTTCTGGATGGGCAACAAGGTCTCGCATAACTATTTGTCCAACACCAAGTGATGCAAAGACTGAAAAGATTGCGATGAAACTTTGTGCGTAGCTGAGCTTACCGAGATTTTCAGGACCAAGATAACGAGCAACAAGAGCTACCATAAAGAAAGAGAGTATGAAGCTAAAAATTTTTGCAATAAAAAACCAGCTCGTTTGGATTGAGTATTTCTGTAATCCTTCTTTATCCCAATCCCCGATAAGGCGTTGGTATATCCAGTTGGGGAATATTTTTCGTACAGCTATTTCAAAAAGAGTAAACATTGCTCTTATTTTTTAGAAGTGAGATACCACTCGTAGGTCTTTTGAATGCCGGTCTTTAGTCCAGTGGAGTGTTTCCAGCCAACGTTGTTTAATTTGGTGACGTCGAGTAATTTACGTGGGGTTCCRTCWGGTTTTGAGGTATCCCACACAAGCTCTCCATCGTAACCGACAACCTCTTTGATAATAGTAGCCAATTCCTTTATCGTGACATCTTCTCCTGTGCCAACATTTATTATCTCTGAATCATTATAATTTTCCATTAGGAATACTGCAGCATCAGCAAGGTCATCTACATGAAGGAATTCTCTCTGTGGGGTACCAGTACCCCAAATGGTTACTGTGGGATTTTTTTGCATCTTCGCATCATGGAATTTTCGTAGAAGGGCAGGGAGGACGTGGGAAGTTTCAAGATCAAAATTATCGCCTGGTCCGTATAAATTDGTAGGCATNAGRCTAATATAATTAGTTCCATATTGAGCGTTATATGACTGACACAAAGTAATCCCCGCAATTTTTGCTACAGCGTACGCTCTGTTCGTTGGTTCGAGTTCACTGGCAAGTAAATACTCTTCCTTAATTGGTTGAGGTGCTAGTTGTGGGTAAATACACGAACTGCCTAAGAAAAGTAGTTTTTTAACTTTGTTGAGATACGAACTATGAATCACATTGTTTTGTACCTGCAAATTTTCGTAGATAAATTCTGCAGGGAATTGTTTATTAGCCAAGATGCCTCCAACTTTTGCTGCAGCAAGAAATACATACTCAGGCTTCTCGGACCTAAAGAAATCGGCAACTGCTTGTTGATCGAGTAAGTCTAATTCCTCACGAGTYCTTRTRATTATATTACTGTGACCGTCCGCAATGAGSTTTCGAAGAATAGCAGAGCCAACCAAGCCTCCGTGCCCTGCAATATAGATTTTTGAGTTTATATTCATAGGATTTAGAAAAGAATTTCACCACCTTCACTCAGTAGCTTATAATCACTTTCTATCATAATCTTTACAAGCTCTGCAAATTTCGTTTTTGACTCCCAGTTGAGTTTTTCTTTAGCCTTGCGTGTATCTCCGATAAGTAAATCGACTTCTGTGGGACGGAAATAAGAAGGGTTGATTCTAATAATTGTTTTTCCGGTTTTCGTATCGATACCAATTTCGTCGACACCCTCTCCGCTCCATTTTATTTCAATATCAATATGCTTCGCACTTTCTTCTATAAATTCACGGACAGTATGAGTTTCGCCTGTGGCGATCACTAGATCGTCAGCCTCTTCTTGTTGGAGCATAAGCCACATAGCTTCTACATATTCTTTTGCGTAACCCCAGTCACGTTTAGCATCAAGGTTTCCTAATTCAAGTACATCTTGTGTGCCTAGTTTTATTTTAGAAAGTGCAATGGTTATTTTGCGTGTCACGAAGTTATAGCCGCGTCGTTCGCTCTCATGGTTAAAAAGAATTCCGTTGCAGGCATACATGTCGTATGCCTCCCTGTAATTTTTAATAATCCAAAAGGCGTAAAGTTTTGCTACTCCATAGGGRCTGCGGGGGTAGAAGGGTGTTGTCTCAGACTGAGGTGTCTCCAGAACCTTCCCATACAGTTCTGAAGTAGAAGCTTGGTAGATGCGGATTTTCTTCGCAAGTCCCAGTGACCGAACTGCCTCTAGAATTTTTAGAATGCCAAGTGCATCAGTTTCTGCTGTAATCTCAGGAATCTCAAAAGATATTTTTACATGACTTTGAGCAGCCAGATTGTAAATTTCATCTGGTTCTATATTGCGAATAAGGTTGCTGATACTAATTGAGTCAGTAAGATCCCCGTAGTGAAGGAATAGTGTCTTATTGTACACGTCAGGATCATTGAAAAGATGGTCAATRCGCCAAGTACGAATAGAGCTGCTCTGCCGTAAAATACCATGCACCTCRTATCCYTTTTCTAAAAGTAATTCTGCAAGATATGAACCGTCTTGTCCTGTAATTCCTGTAATGAGTGCTTTTTTCATAGAATAATTGAAATTAAATACTAYGTRATCTTACTTTGAGRTATCAGTAGTGGTGAGCTTTGTATCTTATCATCACTAACGTTGATTCCTAAGTTCTTCCATAATCATCTTCATACCGTACTATATCTTCTTCTGTCGGTATGCCGTGGGCGTATTCGATGTACCACCCTGGTTCCATGCGATGTTTTTCCAAGGGGTTAATTTTTTTAATGCACCAAAAACTCAAATGATATTCAGTTCTTTGTTTGTGGGATTGAAGACTTGTACGTCCGATGACATGGATAAGCTTAATCCARCAATGTTGCGTGTGGACGAATTTAAACATCCAYCCCCAGGGTCTTTTGTCTAAAAAACGCATATTAATTATTCTAGCCNNTATCACCTATATTGCGAGAGAGATGATCGCTGCTATAATCCCTGAATGAATTCAGAGAAGATATTACATGGGATTGTATTACTGGGTGTGTTTGTATTGCCGTTTTTAGTATTTGTAGTTATGAACGACATGTTCTTCCCGTATATTACTGGAAAGAACTTTGCGTTTCGTATCATTGTCGAAATAATCTTTGTAGCATGGGTCGCCCTAGCGTTCATGAGAGAGGAGTATCGACCACGGCACTCTATTATAATTGGTTGTTTCGCTGTATTYGTTGCTATTGTTGCACTTGCTGACTTTCTTGGTGTGAATCCAATCAAAAGTATTTGGAGTAATTTTGAACGTATGGAAGGACTCGTTACCTTAGTGCATATGTTCGCGTATACATTAGTAGCAGCAAGTGTATTTGCTCGCGAACATGTTGGTCTCTGGTTCTGGCGAGTATCACTCGGTGTCGCAACACTTGTAACGTTTAACACATTCATACAATTCATAACTACGGACAAGAACAGGTTAGATTCAACACTGGGTAACCCCATATATCTTGCAGTATATGCACTTTTTCATATATTTATTGCTCTTATACTCATGTTCCGTCGCGATGCATCCAAAGGGGAGCGCATTGTGTATGCAGTAATTCTTCCATTACAGTTCTGGGTACTCTATATGACCGCAACGCGCGGTGCGATTTTAGGAGTCATCGGCGGATTACTATTGGCGGCGATAGGTATTGCTTTCACATTACGTGGTGAAAATCGATTGCGAATAGCTGCYGGRGCTATCATAGCYGTTATYGTTTTRAGTATTGGYGGGTTCTATCTCGCACGTGAAAGTAGTCTCATACARGGCAGYCCAGTACTGARTCGYTTTGCTRGYATRTCACTCACAGAAGGTACVGTGTTTTCACGTACTGTTATTTGGAGTATGGCATGGGAGGGAGTAAAGGAACGACCGTTATTAGGTTGGGGTCAGGAAAACTTTAACTTTGTGTTTAATAAATACTACGACCCACGTATGTATGCACAAGAGCCGTGGTTCGACAGGACACATAACGTTATATTTGACTGGCTTATCGCTGCCGGTATCTTRGGTCTRCTAAGTTATATTTCTATATTTTTAGCACTACTATGGGTTATTTATAAGGCTGCATACTTTAACGTAATACAAAAGTGGCTACTTGTGGGTTTACTAGCCGCATACAGTTTCCATAACCTTACTGTATTTGATCAGCTCATTAGTTACTTACTCTTCTTTTCGCTTATCGCATGGATAATGGCAACTGTACGAGATGGTACTGAGAATGTAGTGTGGTTCACTAAAAAAGAGTTTTCTGGCAACTGGATGTGGCTTGTGGGAGTGGTACTTATCTCAGGTGCACTTANTTTTTCMATAAACRYTCARCCGATACGGGCTAACAAGTTGCTATTAAGTGCCTTGCAGGATATTCAACAAGCTAATCAAATAATTGCGAGTGGCGCCGACGGCGCACAAAGTATTGCAAACTTGTATGCCCAAAATGCACTCGAAAAAGTACTGAATGCTCGAGAACTTGATACTCTAGGTAGACAGGAAGTTAACGAACATGGATTGCAGACAGCATCTAGAATTATCACAGCAGAATGGGCAAGTGATGAATTACGAACAGCATGGTATCAAATGGGAGTATCTGGCATGCAGGCTGAGGAGGAACGTGCTGATGGAGATGCACGGTTCCCATTATTTGTTGCAGGACTACATGGTATCGCTGGTAGATTAGATGAACAAAAAAGTGCTTTAGAGAGAGCTCTTGCCATTAGTCCAAGCAAACAAACCTTGATCATTGAAGTAGCAAGTAATGCCCTGCGACGTGGCGAAAACGAAAAGACACTACAGTTACTACAGCAGGCGTATGAGTTGGAACCCGCGTTTAAGACTGCAGGAGTGCTCTACGCGATACGCTTAGTGGATTATGGAGAGATGGAGCTGTTCGATACCGTGTTTGCTGACAATAATTATATTGGTACTGAACCACAAATGCTCTCGCTGCTTATCGACAGAGGAGAGCATACACGCGCAAAACGTACATGGGAAACAGCCTACAGAGCAAATCTTGAGTTGAAATACGCGTTCTTCCTTGCGAGTCTCTATGACAAAATAGGGGATACTGCTCGTACTATACAGAGCGTTAACTATGCCGTAGAGGTGAATCCTGATTTAGCTACAGATGCAGCAAGCGTACTTGACTCACTTGGAAAGTAGAGTGGCTAAAACAGGCGTTTTAGGCTACTATTGCCGAGATATGTTTGAAAGAATAAAAAAATTACTGGGCGATGAAAACGCTTCAGCATTGAAAAAAACAGACAGTGTAGTGATTCGAGTGAATGAACTTGAAGCAGAGTATGAAAAACTAACTGATAACGAACTACGTGAAAAAACCGTAGAATTTAAGGAACGACTGGCACAAGGTGAGACACTCAATGAGCTGATGCCCGAGGCATTTGCTGTAGTACGCGAGGCTTCAAAACGTACTCTAGGACAGCGTCATTATGACGTGCAAATTATTGGTGGTGCGGTACTGCACAATGGAGATATTGCTGAGATGCGTACCGGAGAAGGTAAGACCCTCGTAGCAACACTTCCTGTGTACTTAAATGCACTTACCGGTAAGGGGGTGCATGTGGTTACAGTGAACGACTATCTATCACGCCGTGATGCGGTATGGATGGGGCAAATTTACGTTTTTCTTGGGATGAGTACTGCAGTTATTAATCACGAGATTTCATATCTTTATGACGCAGATCATATTCAAGAAGAAGGTGGTGAAGCAGATGATTCGGTGCGCGACACCAAGGGTGGCTCTGAGGTTGTAGAAGATTTTCTTAAAATATGTACGCGGCAAGAGGCATATACAGCTGATATTACCTACGGTACCAATAACGAGTTTGGGTTTGATTATCTACGTGACAATATTTCATACAACAAAGAGGAGCTTCGACAACGTATACCTGAACGAGGTGGGTATCATTTTGCAATCGTTGACGAAATAGACTCTATTCTTATAGACGAGGCACGTACACCTCTTATCATTTCAGCACCTGCGTCTGACGCAGAAAAGCTCTATGGACAGTTCGCCCAAATTGCTACAACAATGACACGAGATACTGACTACACGGTAGATGAAAAACTAAAGGCTATACAACTTACTGATGCAGGTATAGAGAAAGCTGAAAAAATACTCGATGTTGATAATATCTACACTGATAAAGGTATTAAATACGTTCACCACCTTGAGACGGCTGTCCGTGCGAAGGCGTTGTTTACGAATAATAAAGACTATGTGGTCCGTGAAGGAGAGGTTGTTATCGTTGATGAGTTTACCGGACGTATGCAACCAGGACGTCGTTGGAGCGAAGGATTGCACCAGGCAATGGAGGCAAAAGAGGGGGTAGATGTACAGCAAGAATCACGTACGTTTGCTTCAGTGACGTATCAGAACTACTTCCGACACTACGACAAGCTAGCAGGAATGACAGGTACTGCGGTAACAAGTTCAGAAGAATTTTACAAAGTGTATGGACTGAATACTGTTGCAGTACCTACAAACAAGGATGTACGACGTATTGACCACGATGACTTTATCTTTCAGACGGAAAAAGGAAAATTCAAGGCTATAGCTCGCAAAGTTCGTGAAATAAACGAGAAAGGACAGCCGGTACTTATTGGTACTGCCAGTGTTGAAAAAAATGAATTACTTGGCGCGTATCTTACCAGCGAAGGTATTAAACACGAGGCATTGAATGCAAAGAACCATGAGCGTGAAGGTAGTATTGTTGCCGATGCTGGGCGTAAGGGTGCGGTTACTTTAGCAACCAACATGGCAGGGCGTGGTGTTGATATTGCGCTTGGTGGTGAATCCGCAACAAAAGAACAGCAGCAAGAAGTGCGTGATATCGGTGGACTTTTTGTACTTGGTACTGAGCGTCACGAAGCACGTCGTATTGATAACCAGCTGCGTGGACGATCAGGTCGTCAGGGAGATTTAGGAGAGACACAATTCTTTGTATCTCTTGAGGATTCACTGATGCGTGTATTCGCGAGTGATACTATTAAAGGAATGATGGGACGATTTGGAATTGCAGAAGATGAGCCAATTCAAAACAAGATGATCACGCGCTCACTTGAGACAGCGCAGTCAAAGATAGAAGGCTTTCACTTTGATTCACGTAAGCAGGTCCTTGCTTATGATGACGTCCTCAATCTACAACGCAAAGGGCTTTATGGTCGTCGTAACGCCATTTTACTGGGMGAGGACGAAGCTGTTGAAAGTGAGCTCATGATGATTATTGCCGACGATGAGAAGGTTTTGCATATTGCCGCTGACAAAAAAAGTGAGATTGGTGAGGAAGCTTTTTATATAGCATTGCGACGCGTTCTTCTGCAGACACTCGATATGCTCTGGGTAGAGCACTTRGAGACTATGGATTACTTRCGTAGYAGTGTGAACTTRCGTGCMTATGGGCAACGTGACCCACTTATTGAATATAAAAAAGAAGGATTACGACTTTTCAATGATTTAGAGATCTCATTTAAAGAACATGTTGTGCGTCTATTACCACAACTTTCAGGAGATATGTTTGCTCGAAGAGAGAGTCAAGAAATGAACGAGGTGCACGAAGGTGCTGTGGCACTTGGGAAAAAAGATGGAAATKCGAAAGCTCATGCYGTTGCACGCACTGCGGCGAATAATATAGGACGTAATGACCCATGTCCTTGCGGTTCAGGACAAAAGTATAAGAAATGTGGACTTGCCAACTCCGAAGAACATCAGAGACGTACACAGTCAGGGTCATCAGGGGTGACGACACAAAAAGAATCACAAAAAGAAACAAAGATATCAGGATAAAAAAACCGTCGCATATGCGACGGTTTTTTAGTACTGATAGCAGTTCTCCACAGTAAATCTTTTAGATGTCTTTGAGCTGCGATTGAAGTGGTAGTATCGAAGTATGAAGTTTCTTAAAGTTTTGCATAAGAAATGGTGGTTTTGGTTGATCGCCGTACCTCTTTTTTCATGGAGCGCAATTTGGATGTATGACTTGTATGACGATTGGCGGTACTTTGCACCACTACGTGCAGAACAAAAAGAACTACGAGCATCTATTGAGGCTTGGGAACAAGAAGGTAAAGATCTCATAAAGCTCTACAAAAAAGATACACATGGTGGTGATACTCCAGAGGAGACATTACTGTTGTTTATCACAGCACTTGAAATGGAAGATTACGAATTGGCGAGTAAGTATTATTTGGTTGAGCAGCAGGAAGAGGTGTACAAGGAGTTGGATGGTATAGATGAATTTAGTTTTTATCTTAAAATATTAAAAACATATGAACGTCAGTTAGTACCGTTTGATAACGGTATAGTGTATGAGATTGAATTTTTTAACAACGGGGAACAAAAGCACCTAGAGCGCTTCAGTATTAATAAATACACAGGCGTATGGAAACTCGAAGATTTATAAAAGTCGCTTCTGTGGTTTTGATAAGTGCATTTTTCGTACCCTCAATTGTTTTTGCATATAGTGTTGAGACACATAGTGCATTGACCAAAAATACATTTGAACAATACCTCAAATTAAATGGAGAGAGATTTTCAGAAAATGATATAAGTAATGCGTTAAAAGGAAGTGTCGACGAAGATAGTTCATTGCGGTTCATTAATCATTTTTATGATCCAATTAATGATCAGGGTTTACGTAGGAGTCTACGTGACGGGAATCCCTCTAATGGACTGTCATCCGTTTTGTGGGCAGAAGATATATTAATACAGGGTGAGTTTGCTTGGGGAACTATACGTAAGCACGATAAGTTATTCTCCTCGGAAACAGATTTCTCTTGGGATCGGGCAGTGTATGAGTATGTATATGGTGATAAGGCACATGCCTTGCAGGCACTAGGTCATCAGTTGCATCTAGTTCAAGATGCAACAGTACCAGCTCATGTTCGTAATGACGCACATCCGCCATGGAATGGTGGGGACTCATATGAGTCTTTCACCAGTACCAGAAATCTGACTATGCCAGATTCTATATTTGAACTAAAAGATGCATATAATATTGAGGAAATAATTACGACAGCAGCATACTTTACGAACATTAATTTTCTAAGTAGAGATGCAGGTTTTGATGAATATGGGAGTCCTGCGATAGAGGATCTCTATTTTGAAGACGGGTTTGGAGTGCATAAACGTCTTGGACATAGAGTAGCGAGAGCCAAGCAAACATATGATAGGAAACTGAAAACGGAAATTTTAGAATACTTTTTTGACGATCAAACTAATGAAATTTCAAAAAGCTACTGGATCRCTCTATCAAAACAAGCTGTAACGTACGGTGTTGCAACTATCGATATCTTTCTTCGTGATGTAGAGATAGAGAAAAAATCAGGAGAGCTATTAGCGATGAACAAAAGTCGTAGTGAGGTAAAAAAATTTGCAAATACCTTGGCAGATATACGTGATAGCAAATTCAAAATAACATCACTTGCCGCAGCTGATATATATGAACTTAATAAAGATGATCTTGATGGATATTTTGCTGCAGCTGCAGTATACGGGGTACATGTACCGGTAATAGCACGGGATTCGCCGCTTAAAGATGAGGCTCCACAGCAACAATTACGAGAATCAATTGTCGGYGTAAGGATCGTAACTATTGACCCAAGCTATGTGCCAAAAAAAGAAGTACCTCAAGTTGAAGAAAAGAAACAGTTAGAAGAAAAATTAGTAGATTCACCAACAGAACAGAAGGTAGAAAAAGAAGTTATCGTTGAAGTAATTCCTAAAGAGGACYCTGAGGTATTTATTCCCAAGATACCTCTCGTGTTACCAGTTGGCTTTATAGGTGGCGGAGGTCCACCACCTGAGGTAGTGGATGTTGTACCTGTTGCTCCGATACTTACTACCGCGTTACTACATGCCACTACGTCGCTAGTTTTTGAAGGTACTGGAATTTCAGGGTATCTGCTTACCAGTATCATCGGTACATCTACTGCAACTACAAGTATCGATACTAGTGGGTCCTGGATATTTGCAACCACAACCATTCAAGAGGGTATCGTTACCACTTCTTTTACACAGACTGATGCTGATGGTATTGAATCGGAGCCAATTACGCAGGATATTGTAATAGACATTACACCGCCAAATGCTGTAACTTTAGATATATTGGAATGTGTATATACCTTACGCAGTGATGGAGAATGTCTTTCAGGTACTCCTGGAGTGCATTTACAATGGAGTACTTCAAGTGATGCAACCTATTATGGCGTTTTCGTTTCAGGCATTGAAATAGCAACGACTACGTCTACAGATATGGCTATAGTGCTAAATGACCAAGAGACTTCTGCTGTAGCAGTGAGTGCATATGACGAAGCAGGGAATACGAGAGTATCTAATATTGAGTCAGTGGCTGTATTTGAACATCCTATTGTTGTTAGTGAGATAGCTTGGGCTGGTACAGGAGCAAGTTCTGAAGATGAATGGTTTGAACTTTATAATAAAAGCGGGCATAAACTGRCATTGGATAGTGTACGTTTGCGTGCATCTGACGAGAGTACTCTTGTGATGCTTTCAGGTACTATCGGAACTGGTGAATTTTGGAATGAGAGAAGCATGATAATAGAAAGGGGGAGTGATACTGTAACAAGCCGAACGGCTGAACTTGTCACTGATTGGGATCTGTTTTTAGATACAGGTGCCGAACTTATACTTGAGCTTGCTACGGGCACTCWTGTTTCTGTGTTGGATAGGACTCCGGTAGTTTCTGATTGCGGAGGGTGGTGTGGCGGTGACCTTACAGACAGACGGCCAAGTATGGAGCGTAAAGATGTAAGTGCATTAGGATCTCTATCGTCCAWWKSRYAMMSTMWRGMYWWYWAWSMWSTWRMKAAWGAMTMKTRSKAWSSRYGTKSNTATAWTKWWMYRRKYTTSWATTWAWWWRMAGGGAGCCTCGCTCAACCAAGTAGTTATCCTTGGCCAAGCTTTGGATATTTCTGCGGAGAACCAGGGTCACCATTAGCAGTAGATGGCGAAGATTATACGCCGGCAGGTACGCAATGTACGTTCTTGTCCGATTTTATATCTCCAAGTGGTTGGGTAGGGGGAATTAAGAGATACGGAACTTTGTACAGAGGTACTGTGGGGAGTTCAACTGGTGTGTATGGTCACTTTTTGGGGCGATCAAAGAAAAAGATAGAGTACGAAGATATAGCTGGACTAAATCCCGCAGAAGGTGAAAATTTTTTCGTTGTCATTGGTGAAGAGAAAACATTTATCTCGGGAGGAGACTATTTTACAATTGGCAGTAGTACTATTCCTGAAGGTACTTGGCAGATGCTTAAGTGGAAGTACAGAAAGTAATTAATTAGTAAGGATCGTTGTTTCTAAGTTCGTATCGTATTAAACCTACACCTATGCTAAAGTAACGTTTTTTCGAATCATAGAGCACAGAAGTACCTCAAAAAGGCGCAGAATAGCTCTGAGGGCAGTCGAATACATTCTTTTGAGGTAGATTACCTGGTTTAAGTCGGAAGTAGGTACAGGGGATATTAGGTAAATATAGTACCTATAGTGGTATATACTTGGTTTACTCACTCGATAGTAGGCAATAAGCAGGTAATTGTTCTCTTGAGGCTGTATAATTGTAAACGAGAAGTATCCGAGATTGTAGGAGGTACACAAAAAACTGTTATTAGACTAATTTAAATGACTTATGTTAATACGACTTGCTCTAATTATACTTGCTCTACTCGCTGCTGAGCGATGGATAACAGGTATACAGGTGGAGAGTTTTTATACGGCACTCATCGTGGCTGTCTTGATTGGGATCGCCAGTATAACTATTAAACCACTACTAACAATTCTTACTCTACCTATCCATTTGATCTCATTTGGGCTATCAGCGTTCTTGGTGAATGCAGGAATATTTTGGTTTCTGTCCACGTTCATTGATGGGTTTATAGTTACTGGATTCGTTCCAGCATTATTCGGATCACTAGCAGTATCCCTAGCAGGGGCGATAGGGAGCAATATTGATTAACCAAGGCTACATAGGAAGTTTAAAAGCGCTTTACTTTAACAAAGCGCTTTTGTATAATAAAGCGATATGAAGAAACACACATGGATAACAGATGACACTGATGAGTTTATGCTTGCAGTGTTGGAACTTACTAATCTTGCAGAAGCACGAGCCTTTTTAGGAGATGTTCTTACAAAAAGTGAGATACAAGATGCCGCAAACCGCTGGAAGGTAGCAAAAATGCTAGATTTTGGCGTTAGTTATAGAAAGATAGAGCGTATGACTAGTATAAGTTCTGCTACAGTATCGCGTATACGGAGAGTTTTAAGCGATGGAGCAGGAGGTTATCGCCTTATGATTGCCAAACTTGGTGAAACTAAAAATCACGGTCACTAAGTAAAGATTATAGTATTTTTTACTGTAATGCTTTAGTATGTGAGTGCGCATTATTGGTGTTGGAGGGACTTTTAGACTATAGTTGAAGGACATATAGAATAAAAAAAGTGTAAAAGAGSTAGAGAAAAGTAGTGAGTTTTGTTACAAAAATACAAAATGAATTGGGGATGTATAAAATATTGTCACAAAAACACAAAATGAATTAAGGAAGTATAAAATAAAAATAAATATGAAATTTGTAGACGAAATAAATTTAAAAGTTATAGCTGGAGATGGAGGAGATGGAGTTGTTCGCTGGCATCAGACTCGAAATAATCCAAGAGGAGGTCCTGCTGGAGGAAATGGAGGACGGGGAGGAGATGTTCGCATTCGAGCTGTTCGAGACACTTCACTTTTAAGTAAGTACAGAAGCAATAATATTTTCGAAGCCGAAAACGGTATCTCGGGTGGTAAAAGTAGTCTCTATGGAATCGATGGGGAGGACGTAGTTATAGATCTTCCAGTTGGTTCAATCGTAATTGTTGATGTCGACGCAACTGCAACCTCGTCAGCTCGCCACGACGAGATAGAACTTCTTACTGAAGGAGAAGAACATGTTGTACTTAAGGGTGGTAACGGTGGTCTCGGAAAYGARCAYTTTAARAGTTCACGGAATGTATCACCAAAGGAGTCAACTGAAGGTCGGGATGGAGAAACGGGGGCGTTAGCTATTGAGTTAAAACTAATCGCAGACATCGGTCTGGTAGGTTATCCAAATGCAGGGAAGTCATCTCTATTGAATGCTCTTACAAATGCAAAAGCAAAAGTTGGAAACTATGCCTTCACAACACTTGATCCCAATCTCGGTGACCTGTTTGGGTATATCATAGCTGATATACCGGGTATTATTGAAGGAGCATCCGAAGGCAAGGGTCTCGGACACAAGTTCCTTAAACATATAAACCGGACAAAAACCCTTATATTCTGTATCTCGGTTGAACAGGAAGAGCCTAAAAAGGCCTTTGAGGCCCTCATGAACGAGCTTTTGAAGTATGACCCGGAAATGGCGAATGTGCCGTTTGTGGTGGCACTGACGAAGTCTGACATGGTCTCTGAGGAGGAACAGGAGCTTCTTAAATTGGATATGGAGGCRGTATCTAAAAATGTGCACGTAATCTCMATTTATGATGATGTTTCTTTGAAGARGTTTACTGATGAGATCATCGCTTTTCTGAGATCATTAGAGGAGGCAATCACTGCAGAATAGGTTACATTCCTAAAAGAGTGGATTTTTATCTAAAAACGTTTTACCATAGGGCAAATGTTTGAACCCACGATTGGACTTGAGGTACATGCTGAACTTCGTACAAAAACGAAGATGTTTTGTAATTCCAAAAACGATGCTGATGAGAAAACACCAAACGTAAATATTTGTCCCGTGTGTATGGCACATCCTGGAGTATTGCCGGTGATTAATGCTGAAGCAGTAAAACATGTGCTTCGCGTAGGTCTAGCGATGGAAGGAGAACTTGCAGACTATTCAGAATTTGATCGTAAAAATTATTTCTACCCCGATATACCTAAAGCATTTCAGATAACTCAGTACGAGTTTCCTCTTATCTCTGGAGGGATGCTAGATGGTGTTGAAATCACTCGTATACACCTTGAAGAGGATACTGCTCGATCTTCTCATACTACGGAATCTGACCATAGTCTGGTTGATTTTAATCGTGCAGGAGTACCGCTTATGGAGTTAGTAACTGAGCCTGTTTTGCATAATGCGAAGGATTCAGTGCATTTCGCACGGGAACTACAGTTGATGCTTCGTACACTCGGTACCTCCTACGCCAATATGGAAAAAGGTGAGATGCGCGTAGAAGCCAATATATCTGTGTCTAAAATAAAGGGGGAATTGGGAACAAAGGTGGAAGTAAAGAACTTAAACTCATTTAGGGCTGTAGAGCGTGCAATCAATTTTGAGATAAAACGACAGAGCGAGCTTATTGACGCAGGCGGTACTGTGATACAGGAGACACGTGGATGGGATGAGAGTAAGGAAGTGACTTTTAGTCAGAGAATCAAAGAGGAAGCTGCGGACTATCGATACTTCCCTGAACCAGATCTTCCAAAGCTAAAGATCTCAGAAATACCAGAATTAAGCCGAGAAAGCTTATATGAAACACTTCCTGAGCTTCCTAAGGCAAAGCGTTCTCGTTTTGCAGAGGAATTTAATTTAAATACAGAAACCATTGAGGTATATGTGGCTGATGTTGCCCTGGCAACTTTTTTTGAGACCGTGGTAACAGTACTTAGTGATACTGAAGACATCAAGAAAAAAATACTACTTGCATCTAACTATATCGTGAACAATCTTATTGCATTGAAGAGCCTAAAAAAGGAGCATATTACGGAACACATATTGCCAACAGATTTTACAGAAATAGTTACATTGGCACATAAGGGAGAGATATCATCAAACGGGGCTGTTGATCTCATTTTGCTCGTTGTAGAGCACGATGGCAAGGTTAACGTCACAGAGTTAGCCAAAGAAAAAGGTCTCTTACAGCAAAACGATGAAGGGGCTCTAATGGGGATTATAGAAACAGTAATTTCGGAAAATGCATCTGCAGTCGCAGAACTCAAAGCTGGTAAAGAGCAGGCACTACAGTTCCTTGTAGGTCAGGGAATGAAGGTGAGTCGGGGATCAGCCAACCCAGCGAAACTCAAAGATCTCATACAAAAACAAATAGGATAGGCCCTATATAGGACAACTCGGATGCCGAGTTGTCCTATCCACAGCTTGTATGCGTTTCTCGGTATACCTTTATTGAGAATATTTGCTACAATACGTCGATGGATGATGTACTTGTAAATGACAAGAATCTTGTATCTACTACTCGGGCGTCCGAGTTAAGTGGGTACTCTAAAGATTACATTGGACAACTTTGCCGAGAGGATAAGTTGGAATGTCGTCGTGTTTCCGGACATTGGTACGTACATCAAGTGGGTCTTTTACAATACAAGAAAGATGGAACAGTATCTGAAGCGTCAACAGAAAGTGCAGTTAAGGTAACTAATGGAATGAAGACAGGTAACGTTCGTGATGACACTTTTAGTTATGATGGAATAGAGTATATTGCGACCTCACGAGCATCTGAACTAACTGGGTATGCACAAGATTATGTTGGGCAATTAGCACGAAGTGGTGAAGTTGCAGCTCGTAAAGTTGGTAGACGTTGGTTTGTCGCCAGGAAGGCACTTGTTGAGCATAAAAAGCACAATGATAATTTACTTGGTGCTGTCCAATCTCAAGCGAGTGGTATCCAAAAAGAGGTACCTGAGCATATTGAAGTAGGTGAYGTTGAACAACCTGTAGCYGTGCCAATTCGTCACGAKATTGAACCCGGCGACATCAATTTCAATGTGAGATACACCGCGGAGAGTGATGAACCTCTACTGCCAAGGATGCCTTCTCAAGAATCCRTTAAGGAAACATATGCGCCTGGTGATATAGRTGAAAATTCACTTGATCAYATAGGTATAAAAGTACCAGATTCACAGCATGTTTCATTAAGTAGAAACACCAGTCTAAATGAGCCTGGGTCATCCGATATGCCTTTAAATGGTACTTTGAGAGCATCTCGGGTTCCGCAGTTAGTCAAGAAGGARGAGACTGTATTCGACTATACTGCTGCTACTGACRCTACTGCAAAAAGTAATTTTCCATGGACTATTTTTATRTTGGGAATCCTCCTGATAGCATTTGCCACTGCAATGTACTTCTTTGGTGCCTTAGCCGCATTCGATACTGGTTTGATCCAAGAGATGCTACCAACGGGCGTTTTGGAGTTTCTAAGGGATAACTACGGTGAGATACTTCCTGGAAATGAGTTTACCTACAGAGCACTCTAGTGAGGGATGTTCAATCGTCTGAGATACTAAATGGCTTGTAGAAAGTTMTACGATYTGGTTTGCCGCAAAYCTGGCATTTTTTGAGTGYAATAGGGACGWGTATTCCCCTYATTTTRCCTGTATATATGRCCATTATATTTATCCACAAATRAAATTAGAGGRKCRCGAAATATCTAGTATTATATAGGTACATCGCGTTTGCGAACAGTTAATTTATATTGTGAGCAACCCTATAATTTTAGACAACAAAAAGTACCTTTCTTCACGAGCAGCTGGCGAGGCTGCTGGGTATACTTCTGACTACATTGGCAAGATGTGCCGTGAAGATATTCTGGCATGTCGACGAATCGGGCGGTCATGGTATATAGAGGAGAGTTCACTGGATTCATTTTTAATACAACAAAAAGGGGAGCGATTGAATCGTCGTAAGAAACTTTCACAAGAACGTAAGGAAGAATATAAGGATCAGACAGAGGAGATTTTGACACCGACTTCAATTTCAGAAATTGATAATGCTCCAGTTGAAATTCCTAAAGGAAATGACATTGCAAAAAAAGCAGTAGGAACAGAGGAGACATATACTTATACAAGTTCTGAGCCTAAGCATATAGCACAACCAGTTACCGGAACTTATTTTAGGAAAAAATTAATTGAACAAGCGGAAACTGCTTACGAGTCGCAAGCTCTAGTRGTRTATACACCCATGRCACCAGCTAAGGTGKTKATGCAAAAARCTGTTGCACTCATMACYGCTGTTGGAATTGTGTTGAGTACYTCCGCAATAACAGACGCAACATATCGCGCTAGTGTGGGACGTACTGTTGTTGCTGCAGCACAATCACTTCACTCACTACCGGGTTCAGTGTATGCAGCAACTGCTTCGGTGAACTCTTCTCTTCTGGCTCTTGATGCACTTTTGGTAAAGCCAGACATCTTGAATTTTGCCAAGGGAAAATTTGCACACACTATAGGTGTAAATGCATTGGCACAGGTAAACACAAGTAAGATTGTGGATGACTTCTCTGTACGAGTAAGTACATTCTTTTATGGATTAGGGCAAAAGATCAGCACAACAAAACTGTTCGTTGTTTCTGGTAACGGACGTGGCAGTGTAGAGATAAGTGTTCGAAGCGTACCAAAAATTGCAGTAACAAGTGCTGTTACTTTGGACTATAAGGATGCGAGTATCAGTGCAGCACCACAACTGCTGCAAGAAGTTATAGAGAGGATCATATACACGGAACGTATTGTGAGCACTGGAGGTGTCACAGCTGCACAGCTTCAGCAAACTGAGAATAGCTTACGTAGTGAAATTGCACGTGTCTCAGTATCTAATACCGGTGGTGTTAGTAACAACTTTCATAATATTGCACTTACACAAAGAATTGATAATTTAGGTGATGTCGATATTACAAATTCTCGCATTACAAATTCAAGTATTTCAGCAACAACACTTACTGTTTCAGGAGATACTAACCTAAACGGAAATGTCACTTTCGCTGGTAGTGCTGTATTTACAGGAGCCTTGTCATTTGTAGATGCAACATACACAGGAGTATTCACCACACCTCTTTCAGCAGGAATCGCACATATAAACACCTTAGGAGTACTTACCTCAGCAACAGGAACAGCAAACACATTGGCTAAATTTAATGCTGCCGGAAGCGTCCTTGTTGACAGTCTGATAACTGATGATGGTTCAAGTGTTTCAATCGGTGGAGCATTTGGTGTTATTGGCACTAGTACACTAGCAACAACGACAATTACAGATGGTGCCATCACTAACTTCACTGCAACGAACGCGACTACGACAAACCTCTTCGCAACAAGTACTGTTCTGGTCAACGCAACCTCAACAAACTTTTTTAGCACACTCCTAACCGCCCTCACTGCCAAATTTACAAACGTAACMGCAGTCAACTCAACGACAACAAACCTMTTCGCAACAAGYACTGTTCTAGTCAGTGCTACTTCAACCAACTTCTTCACCACTGCACTTAATGCAGTCACTGGTACCATCACTAACTTCACTGCAACGAACGCGACTACGACAAACCTCTTCGCAACTAACCTTACTGCAACGAATGCACTACTTACTAGTGCAACGACAACTGATTTTGTAGCAACTAACAGTGCAACGCTTGGAACCACATCTGCTACTTCACTATCAGTTGCAGGAGACACTACTCTTGGTAGTACATCCAGTAACGTCATAGTGGTAAACGGCACACTTATCGCAAACTCAAATACAATTCTTGCAACCACCACCATTACTACTGGTACAGTTACAAACCTAAACGCTGTAAACTTTAACGCCAGCAACGCAACTACAACCATCTTGTCTGCAACTGATGCTGTTCTGGTCAACGCAACYTCAACAAACTTTTTTAGCACACTCCTAACCGCCCTCACTGCCAAATTTACAAACGTAACCGCAGTCAACTCAACGACAACAAACCTCTTCGCAACAAGTACTGTTCTAGTCAGTGCTACTTCAACCAACTTCTTCACCACTGCACTTAATGCAGTCACTGGTRCCATCACTAACTTCACTGCAACGAACGCGACTACGACAAACCTTGTTGCTACAGGCACTTCAACCCTGGCAACTACCACGGTAACTTCACTCTCTTTAGGTTCTCTCACCGGCTTCTTGAAAGCTACAGCTGGCGTCGTCGCAACTGCACTTGTTGACCTCACTACAGACATCACTGGCGTTCTCCCTGTCCTTAACGGAGGTACGGGAACCACGACACTCACAGGAGTGCTTCTGGGGAACGGTACTTCACCATTCACTGCGACTACTACACTTTCATCAAGTTACATTGAAGATGCTTATCTAAAAAACACTGGCGATACTGCGACTGGTGATTATACTTTTGACACAAATACCTTCGTGATTGACTCAGTAAACAATCGAGTAGGTATTGGTACTTCTACACCAAGCGCCGCACTAACAATTGCAGGTCAGCTTGTGGTCTCAAGTAACTCATTTCCACTCGCAAGTTTTGAGAGAACTAACGGAAACAACGCAAGCTTCGAATTTAAAAATACTGTTGCTACACGCTACTTTGGTGTGAGTCCCACAGGTGCATTTGCGATTGGGGCGAATTCTGATCTATCAAGCTCTCCTTACTTCAGTATTGATACAAGTGGAAATATTGGTATTAACGATAATACTCCATCATACAAACTCGACATCGCCGGCACACTCCGCGCAACAGGCCTCGCCACCTTTGGTTCAGGTATCGACGTTAACTCAGAGACCATCACTGACTTCACTGGAACAGGACTGTTACTTTCATCTGGTTCACTACAAACAACACTTGGTACGTCAGTCGACCTCACCAGTGAAGTTACTGGTATCCTTCCTGATGCAAATGTAGCCGATGACCTCACTATTGTTGCAGGCACCATTGAGAACACTCCTATTGGTTCAGCAACACCAAGTACGGGCGTCTTTACCAATGCAACTGCTACAAACTTCTTTGCTACAAACGCAACTTCAACTAATTTTTATACTTCGATCTTTACCGCTCTTACCGGGATGTTTACGAACTTGGTAGTAATTAATGCAACTACAACAAACCTGGTTGCTACCAATAGTGCGACACTTGCTACTACTACAGTAAATGGCAGCCTAACTGTTACTGGAGATGCAAATATTATTGGAGATACTTTCTCTGACACACTAACAATTAACGCTGCAATTAAATCTGACTTGATACCTGATATCAACGCTGTTCGTGACCTCGGTTCACCTTCATATTACTGGGACGAAATTTATGCAGATAATATAAACGTGAACAGTATTTCTGCAGCTTCAACAACTATTGGAGGAACTGCGAATAATTCTTTCACTATCAATACTGATAATGCAACTGCTGATACAGAAGACATAAACCTAATATTTTTCCGAGGAACGGTTGTACCCAATGGTGTATTTAAATGGGATTCGGTGAACGATCGATTTGATATAAACCAGCCATTCTTTATTCAAAATGACTCAAGTACTACTACGGTCCCAACTCTACATCTTGTAGGATCTAACTCACAAACAGCACCTATTTTTGCTGCTGATGATTTTAGCGGCAATCGAGTACTTACAGTAGGTGCAGACGGTAACGTTGGGATAGGTACTACAACACCATCACAAACACTCACAGTCTCAGGTACTCTTGGGGTCACTGCAACTTCAACCCTTGCTACTACCACGGTAACTTCACTCTCTATAGGTTCTCTCACTGGTTTCTTGAAAGCTACAGCTGGCGTCGTCGCAACTGCACTTATTGACCTYACTRCAGACRTCACCGGCACACTWCCYATCGCTAACGGAGGTACAGGAGCAACATCACTCAACAACCTCATCACACTCGGTACACACACTACTGGTAACTACCTCGCAACGTTAGCTGACGCAGGAAACTCATTCTTCACCGTCACTAACTCAGGAAGTGAAAGTGCCGCAGTGACCCTCGACATCGTGAACGACTCACTGAACTTTGCTCAACTCTCAGACACACTCGTCGTTGATGCGACCACAACCTTCGATCTCGATACTAACTCAGCTGACCTTAACTTTGACTCAAACACTTTGGTGATTGATTCGAGTACTAATCGGGTTGGTATTGGGGTAAGTGCACCAGGGGGGCAATTGCATGTTAGTGGTGGTACTGGAGCTTCAGAACTTATAATTGAAGCTGATGAGACTAACGACGCTGGAGAAGAGGATGCAAGACTAACGTTTTACACTGACGGGCAAATTATTTCAGGAGGACTGCGACTTGAGTCTTCTAATAATACACTTGTACTTTCTAGAAATTCATCAGATTTACTGATTTTGTATGATAATAATATTGTAGATATTGGTACCTCGTCTGCCATTCGTATTACTGGAGCTGGTGACGTTGGAATAGGAACGACTGCACCTGGAGCCAAGCTAGACGTTTCAGGAGATGTTGAAATTGGTCTGAATAGTGGATGGAAATTTTATGATACTTCTAATACTTCTTATGCTTTGGCTCAGAGTAATTCTTTAGAACTCCGAACTGAGAGAAGTACTGATGACATAGTATTTACAACAAATAGTACTGAAGCGATGAGAGTGGACGCAACTAACGGCAACGTCGGGATAGGTACATCGACTCCAACTGAAAAACTGGTTGTAGATGGAAATATACTAGCCGGAACACCAAGTACAGACATCCTATATTTCCGATACTTAAAATCTCCAGAATCGAATCTACATATAGATGCTGCTGCAGGCTCTGATATATTAATCGCACATTACCAAGCCAGTGATATCAAATTTGGAAACGCTGGAGGTCTTATGACAATTGAATCTTCCGGAAACGTCGGAATTGGAACCTCTAGCCCGGCAAGTAAGTTGCACGTAGCTTCTGATACAGGTCCACTACCTACTATAGATGCTGATACTGACGTAATCATCYCTGAGACAAGTGCTGCTGGTGATCAGGCAGGACTATCCCTAATCGCCGGTGCTTCTGGATATTCATACATTTGGCTTGGAGATACAGCTTCAGAAAGTACRGGAAGAATTCAATATGATCATTCAAATGATAAGTTAGACCTATACGCCGGTGGCTCTAATATATTGACCTTACAGTCAGGAAACGTTGGTATCGGAACATCRTCRCCAATTTCMAMAYKWWYTRTWKTWKYWYCMWSYKTTWYWWRTWYAKYTRSMKWRYMRWSAMSTTTMWRSWTKGRMKKAMMMKCRRWTCWKWKKGMTWWYTYWRAKRWKWWWWWCAYWWKWGCTAACCCATCAGCAGGAGCTCCTGCCGCAGGTGTTGATCTTGATGTTGCCGATCATGAAAATTCTCAACGTATTCGTACTTGGTTGGAGTTAGGTCAAATCAACAGTTCAGGTGTTGGTGGTGATACAAATTTAACCGTACCACGTGATTTTAATATTTACGTCGCCAACAGAGGAGATACTGCAACTTCATCAGGGCTCTATGCTTCATCAACTGCAGTGCCGGGAACTCAGGCCTTCACTATAACTGAAACTGGAAACGTAGGAATCGGTACAGCTTCTCCTGCGTTTACAGGAGGTGCTGGATTAGAAATTGAGAACAGTGGCACTCCGACTCTAAGATTACAAAAAGCAGGATCCTTTGCGACGGAACTTAGAGAGACAGGTTCAGGTGCAGAGTTGTTTGAGTTGAGTGCAGGATACTTACTATTCGGTACAAGTAACACAGAGAGGGTAAGGATAACTTCTTCAGGAAACGTTGGTATCGGAGACACTTCACCGGACTACCTCTTGGATGTTGCAGGAACCGCAGGGTTTGATGGGCTACTCACTATGACTGGCTCAAGCGCCAATATAGCACTAGGATCAAACTACTTGAGTGGGGATGGTGATGACGAGGGTATTTACGTTGATGGCTCAGGTAATGTCGGAATCGGTACCACACCAGTTAGGAAATTTGATTTAGAACAATCTGGCGCTAACTTCTTCATTAACCCGCAAGCGACTTACGTACCATTTGGTTCAGCCAACCAGCCAGTACAGATCTGGGCTAATAATGGACCAAAAATTACAATTGAATCTGCAGGAAACGTTGGAATCGGCGACACAACTCCATCATACAAACTCGACATCGCCGGCACACTCCGCGCAACAGGCCTCGCCACCTTCGACCTCGGTATCAACGTTAACTCAGAGACCATCACTGACTTCACTGGAACAGGACTCTCACTATCAGGTGGATCACTACAAACAACACTGGGTACCAGTGTTGACCTCACCAGTGAAGTCACCGGCACACTACCTATCGCTAACGGAGGTACAGGAGCAACATCACTCAACAACCTCATCACACTCGGTACACACACTACTGGTAACTACCTCGCAACGTTAGCTGACGCAGGAAACTCATTCTTCACCGTCACCAACTCAGGAAGTGAAAGTGCAGCAGTGACCATCGACATCGTGAACGACTCACTGAACTTCGCTCAACTCTCAGACACACTCGTCGTTGATGCAACAACAACCTTCGATCTCGATACTAACTCAGCTGACTTAAACTTTGACTCAAACACTTTGGTGATTGATTCGAGTACTGATCGGGTTGGTGTGGGGACGGCGAGTCCAGTAGCAAAATTGGATGTACGTTCTGTGAGTTATTCTAGTAATCAGGCAGGTGGTATTTTGCTCGGTAACACTTCAAATGAGACTTGGAACTCAAGTATCTATATTCGCTCTGACAGTAGTGGCGTTCCACGACTTTCTATAAGTGGTCCTAATCTTACTGATAGTATTGTAATTGCTCAAGGTTCAGGGAACGTCGGAATTGGAACCTCTAGCCCAGCATCAAAACTCGATGTCTGGGGTGACTTACGTGTAGGGATCTCAAGTACACCTACATTGTTTGCCGATGTGAGTACAGGGAACGTGGGAATTGGGACGGCGAGTCCGACAGTACCCCTCCACGTTACAGCCGATGGGCAGGTGGCAATATTTGGAGGTACCGCTAACTCTGATAAATACATTCAAATTCGTGAATCTACTAGTGGAGCATTCCTGGGGTATAACCAATCTAGCGCGGTTTTACAAGGAGGTATAGGTAAAGGTATTAGTTTGCAAGTTAATGGAGGTACCTTCGATGCAGGAACTGTTGCAATGCATATCAACTCCGCAGGAAACGTCGGAATCGGCACCACTTCACCTGCATACAAACTCGACATCGCCGGTACACTCCGCGCAACAGGCCTCGCCACCTTCGACCTTGGTATCAACGTTAACTCAGAGACCATCACTGACTTCACTGGAACAGGACTCTCACTATCAGGTGGATCACTACAAACAACACTGGGTACAGTGTTGACCTCACCAGTGAAGTCACCGGCACACTACCCATCGCTAACGGAGGTACAGGAGCAACATCACTCAACAACCTCATCACACTCGGTACACACA
>NVUN01000006.1 GCA_002401925.1 Candidatus Kaiserbacteria bacterium | reverse complement strand
TCGAGACGGATGCGTTCATTGATATCAAGACTCCATGCAAGATTGGTAAGTTTATTTTCCGATAGTGAAGGCACTTCTTGTGCAGACGATGACGGTAGCTGTAGTTTTTTTGCTGTGATATTTTTCTTTCTATAATTAGTATCCCATAAGTAGAGCTTACTATTTATGAAGTACATAAAACCAGCTTCTATAACGACGATAAGAGGTTTTTTATTTATCTTTATAAAAGCTAATGAAGCAGCAAAGCCAAGAACAGCCAGAGCAAGTGGGAAGGCGATAAAAGGAGGAAGCAAACGCCAGATAAGAAAAGCGAGCCCTCCTCCACCAGCAACATACACAAACTGCTTTAAAGTAAGGGATCCGAAGATCTTGTCTTCGACGTCAGTAAATTGTGGTACTTGGAATTGCATACGTAATAATGAAATAATAACACGCTTACTATTCAATACTTTCTCGATAGGGATCTTCCTGAACATCTCTACGCTCTGTACTGCTCTCCCCTGTTTTGTAAGCCGATGTATCTGATGGAGTCATTTTTTCTGTCGGAGCTACTTCCGTAGGTTCTTCTTTTTTTGTAGGATCAGGTACATCAGCGTGTTGCATCATCTTACGAATAGGTTGGAATACCTGTGCAGCAATATCAGCAACCAGTTTTTTTGCTATCTCGTCGCTGACCCCTACTTTTGCAGCGATATTTTTAGCCATGTTCTTAGGGTCTTCTAACCCAATCAGTGTGAGCATAATTTGGTTCTCCAGAAGGACCCATTGATCAAGATGAAGCTTATGCGTCTCTGCAAGTGCACGTAACTTTGTCTCGATACTCGCGTCCGTTATCGCCTGCTGTACGATTGCAGGTAGTTCCGCAAAGCGTTTTTTTATAGCGTCGTTCTTGTCTTCTTTCATATGTTATTCGTTATTATTGTTATTGTGTTCAGTTGCTTTCAATTGTTTTGCGCCGCGTTCTGCTTCTCCCCGGGCAGACCTCATGTCGTTCTTTAATGCAACTTTCATGTCTTTTTTCATTTGACTTTTAAGTGCATCAAGAATTCGAGAAGATTCAGTTTGATTCATGGCATCAACGGCAGCCGTTTTAGTAGCCTTGCTTAAGAATGTCCTTCCCTCTATTGCGGCTATAGCAGCAGATTTTGCAGCTCCTTCACTGGAAGCTCGTTCTTTGTTAAGCGCTGCAATATTTCTATCAATTGAACTAATCGCAGATGCTGAGTCTCCGATTTCTTTATCTGCTTTTTCGGAAATAGCGCTCTTATTTGCGGTAAAGGATGAATCAAGTGAGTCACGCTGAGACTTGTTTTCTCGGATGCTTTTCTCAAGTTCTGCGATTTTACTATCTTGACCAGAAATTTCTTCTTGCGCCCTTATCACATTCTTTTGAGCTTGTGATCGTGCAGCCGGGTCAGCACTCTCATCGTTGATAAGGGCTTCAGCGCGTGCCTTATCAGCGTTGGCCTTGGTAACAAGTGCTTGAGCACCGGCTAAGTCAGCTTCCATTTGTTGTCCACTGTCAGATAGTTTGGCGCCACTAGCATTTTTATCAGACTCTGCAGCAGCAAGTTGGTTATCTCGTTCTTGGCGAATGGCATCATTTTGTGAAAGAGCAGCATTCTTCTTGTCATTCTGTGCGGAAATATCAGAATCGATGCGATCAGTACCACCACTGTTCTTTTCGAGTTCCTTTTGCTGTATGTATTTACCTAATTCTGCGGAAATGTCTTTACCGAAACTGATACCCTGAGATTTTGAAGCCTTACCAAGTGCAGTACCACTCATGTGAGTATTTTTTGACATCAGTTCCATTCTACTTGCAAACCGCTGTGCTCCAGGGAACTCAGATTTTCCGAGTCTGTTCGCAGTACCGGCAAGTGCAGCATTGCGTACCTTAAGTCCTAGCCCGAGGGCTGCACCTATGCCTGATGCTTGTAATCCAAAAGATAGACTTGCAGTACGTGCCTTTTCGGCACCAGCAATTGAGAGAGAACTAGCDAGCTTNGKTBKRCGCGKAGWVTASMHHDADMACWATVCTTNTAAAGAAAATGGCTTGYACRTCGAYAAAGGAYGAACCTTCTCTCGTTGCYAMCTYATATAGATYAYTYTTMCCATSRAARCCACCYGTTATTAATATAGATGCCCAAAGAAGAATAAAAAATATTGGTGCGAAAATAGCGTTCTTTAGGAGAGTKGTCCACCACCTRGTCCACCACTGGTCCATTCCTGGTGTCATRAGTGCAAYGAARGCAAGYGGCGAAACTACCATRAGTAATATNAAAGSMRWNTGCTCTACTYAAYAACATAATRCCGGCAAATAGGAAAATAGAACCTGCCATCGCCAARAAGAGAGTRGTTATTAKTRYGTAAGTCCATASTCCCCCRYTCGATGAGWAYGMAGCYYYTACASTRTTMYTAAWAGCRTCWKYTGYTAGMCCGSCTAYRCTACTTGATARYCCRGCRCGGGACATAAAKACTYCAGMGAKTCCAGARYCWGSYGSTAGATTMACTGTCTGWAYAATTTCATTTCTAAATTGTGCTGCRGTKATATTTGAAATATCTATAACTACCTTTGTGAAGAACAAACTRAAGTTGATAAGYACGGCAACTATRAGAATACGAGCRCCRAATTGYTTGAGGCCRTATTTTGAACTATTCAAAATAACGGAGAAAGCRACAAACACAAACATYCCRATCATTATTATGTTTCCTAGRTCACGGAAMACAGCCCAYGCAATCGTTACTCCWTCGTTAAAGTATKYGGTATATARAGCTGAAAAYCCTACGACAGTTTCATCAACAAGATAATCAAAAAAAGTTGCTGTAATTAGCAAAAACATTCCAGCAATAAATATTGGAATCGAAAGGGCAATACCTATAAATCCATTAAGTAAAAATCCAAAAGGATTAGTCAGTAGTGACGCCTGTGCAAACGCCATGTTTAAACTTACACCCCCATCCTGAACACTAAAAAAAGTAAGCAAAAGTATTGTTAACGACGCACTYAAAAGAAGAAGYGTGTAAGAAAGTGGATTTTTAATTGAAAGAGATGTCATAATTATTGTTTATGTTGCTCCCAGTTTTCTGGTATACACCACCCTTCTTCCCAACCTTCCTTAACATCTTCAAGGAGTTGATTCATAGCTGCGTCAATTTCACCTACCTGAGATATCGCTTCACGTAATTGTGCTTCGGTGTGAAGTACTCGTGCTGCAACAAGTTGATCAAGACGTTCTAAGATGAAACGTTGACCACTTGCAGAAACAGTTGATTCTAATGAAACACGAATCTGATCGAGTACCTCGAGTGCTTTTACTGATAGTTCGATGTTCTCTTGGATAAGTTTTATAATMGGTTTTATATTTTGATCTATCACCARWCGTGAACGTTCAGTACTAGTAGCAATAGTTGCTGATTCACTAATACTATTTATTTTCGCTGTAAGTGTCACTGCTGGGAAATACATCGGTGTGGTTAATTCTACTCCAGTGATAGTTGTCTCTTTTAATACTTCGGCGGTAATAGGTGCGAGTGTTCCTCCYCCRCTRGRGAGTGTTTCAGTTGCAGATATTGTGATTATTCCATCAGGTATATCAGTAAGATCTATTTGYGTGGTACTCCATAATCCACTAGACAACGGTGTTGTACGTAATGGCCCCACTGTGGTTGCAGTGCCTTGTGCAGTAACATCAATAATTGATCCGCTACGAGAAGCTTGTCCRTATACMCCRACGTGYCCTACCTCCGGTACGTATACACCAATAGAAGTAATGGCGAGACTCTTTGTGAAGGTAACCACCCCTGARCAAGTATTGTTGATTCTGTGGCTACTGCGGGCGCAAACATTTGCAGTAATATCTGTCTCAGCCTCTTCAATAATTCCTGACCAACAGATAGATTCCCATGACTCTAATTGAGCACGTGCTCTCAAGAGAGTTATCATCGAATTACGACGTGCTTYTATATATTCTTGTTCAATTCTAATAACATTATTTACAATCGATGCTGCGGCACCTGTCATRTTRTTTCGKGTGTTCGCCGCAGTCTCACTCACGAGRCGATTAATGTATGAGTCTTGCCCGCTGAGTATTTGTGATAATCCTGAGAAACCTTCAGTACCTGAAGTTAGTTGTACTCCTATGTATGACATAAGAGAGGAGACGATTTCATCTATTTCATCGGCATTCTCTGTCTGACGAAGGCCGGTACCTATAGTCTGTCGTAGGTTTTCAGCTACCATAAATCCAGGTGTCACTACTCTACGAATAGTAGTYGATTGMCCATCTCCAAGATCGAKTTGYTCATCTGTAGTTACTGAACGGAATCCACTACCCCAATCAAGTTGAGTTTGYTCTGWTTKTTGYTCRGCAGCTATTCTTTYTGMYAATTYATTTTYRGCATTTAAAKWTRCAAACACAGAGTTRCAATTGGAATTARARAGAACAKCTTGAATAGTRCTCCACCCSCCACTTCCRAAGAAATCATTRTTYTGAAGTGCRAYAAGYTTYTCRGGAGCTACATYACATTTAAGTTGYTCGTYYTGTTTYCTYGTTGYRTTTGAATATGACCTTGCRAGACTYACTCGTATAYTTTGTCGATAAGGTTCTGCAATCGAGTCGGTAGCTGGCCCAGTGATAAACCTTTCAGCAACTGGATCAGAAACATTTTCAAGCATGTGTAGTGGTAGGTTGGTTATATAGGCTGGGTTTCCATCGAAACCAGTGTTTGTCCAACTAACAGTCCTGCGGATAATGTCAGAGATAAGTGTTTCGCGCATGTCCCCTGCAATACCATCAAGGAGACATTCCTTGTAGGTAAGTAATCTAATTTGATCGAAAACAGCATCATCAAAGACTGGTACATGTGATCCACCAGGRCCTTGCATGCCGACTGCACCGTATTCAGCTCCTGTACARCCATAGATACCGTTACGTGAAAATCCTGTAGCATCTGTAGTTGTTGCAGCTCCAGAGGTATCTTGAAGATCCTCTAATACGCTATCGAGTAAGTTAGCCCCAGCTTCTGTGTGGCCTGGCTCATGGACGGCATACACAACAGGTGCTGCAAACATTACTACTGATAGCAAAAGAAACGTTAATGTACTTAAAGATTTCATAGGGCWGTTTCTTTAAGYRTAAAGTATATATTTATTTGGCTGTATGCTGTCTTTATTGCATCTTCAGCATCGATAAAGTCACGCATTATTACGAAGGCAAGCATAGTATCATCAGAGCTATTACCCATGGTTGTAAGGACTTTAGAGAATGTTGAGAAAGCATTAATAAGATCGAGATGCGATTGTGCAGCATCAACTGGTACCGTAATGGAAAGAAGGTCTTCAGTAATGGACTGGTAGACGTTTGCTGCTGAGATAAGTTTTGAAAATTCTTCAGGGCTCTTTGTTTCAAGAGCGCGCCCATATGTAGTGAGTTCATACTCCCCTATTTGAGCGACGAATACGATGGCCTTTTGAAAAGCTTTTTCATATTCATAGGTACGTGCGTCACTAATGTCTGTGTCGGTAGAGATGTCGTCGTAAGTATATTGAGCGCTAAGTTGTGACTCAAATGATGAGTTTGTAGCTTGAGCGATTATAAAATCAAATGCATCAGCATCATAAGTATCACTATTCTTTGTTTGAATGTATGAGCCGAATATTTCTTGGATAAGGTTATCGGTAAGTGTGGTGCTTGCAGTACGATTCTCTTCGTAGTCTGCTCGCGCTGCAGCAACTTCTTCTCCATCAGATATTCCATCGCCGTCAGTATCTGGATTTTCAGGATCTGTTCCTAGTAGAACTTCTTCCCAGTCATATACACCATCATTATCACTATCGAGTGTATAAGTATCTGACGTAAGTACATCAGYAGGTGTCTGAGAAY
This sequence comes from Candidatus Kaiserbacteria bacterium, assembly GCA_002401925.1. Lineage (GTDB taxonomy): Bacteria > Patescibacteriota > Minisyncoccia > Phycocordibacterales > UBA2100 > UBA2100. The sequence continues at coordinate 60,550 of NVUN01000006.1, read as the reverse complement.
TCACKATCGTTGGGRCCACTTGGYTTTTCGATRCTTGCCAGATACCAATCCCAATAACACTAACGCCAAAAAGCGCTGCAGCGATAATTTTGCGGCTCATGTGAATATTATTAAACACACTAATAGTATACCAGCGTAGCTAACCGCTTTGCGGGTTGAGTCCATATTTTGGGGACTATTTAGAATCCTGGAGTAAAGGAAAATACTCGTCCTGGTTCATTGTCTGAAAAGATAACTCCGTTCGCTTTAAAAAGAGTAATCAAAGAGATGTGRTGYTTTGCTACTTCTTCTGAAGATTTRTTGTAGGTGAGCATRCGCTCCATYAACTGAACATCATCAGTACCTGCAAGTGTAAGTTCCCAGAGAAGCTCCCCTACTGATATATATGCGTCGATAAGACCGAGGTGAGCACGGCTGAGCTGACCAGGTGCCACGAGCTCTTCGATGTCTTTGCCAAGGTCTTTGTAGTTGTCAGTAAGTTGTTTTAAGGGAGTGGTCTGTGTTCGGTTATTAATAAATGTATCGAGTATTTGTGATTGRTCGCCCTGTGATTKATTAAAAGTTGTTATAAGAGTAGCGAGTGCGTTTCCGTATGCGCGTAATTCTATTTGTGTTTGTGTCTCTGATTTTTCCGGTAATGGTTGCTGTGTACTTGTGTACTCACCATTCCAAAAGACTTCGGTATCAGGAACTTCTATTTCTGGTTGTGCCAATCTATCGCTTAACCGAGCGCCCAAAAGGTTTTTAAATAATGTAGCGATGTCCTCTTCTTGTATTTCACCTAGTTCTGGTAGAACAGTAATTGCAGGCGCTGCTTTTTCTGTGCTTTGTATAACGCGCTGATCGCCGCGACTCTCCCAGGAACGAATTATATTTTGTACCGCAATGCGTGTCTTCTCTTGGTTAGTTATGAGTACRTCTTKTAGRGTWCCATCRTCACTRAGAATACTTGGAACAGAAAAACCTCTCGTGCTCCCCGTGGATGAGGTTGTATTTTCTGATGGTTTTTGAGAAATATTAAGAACAACAATGATTGTGAAAAGTAGGAGTACAATACTGCTGAAAATAATAAGATGAGTTCGCTGCATGTGCATAGTATACCGCACCCAACAAAGACATCATGGTATAGTGCACATCATAATGGTTTCTTCTATTTCTAAAAAGACACTCGCAGTTTTAGTGGGAGCAGCACTTCTTTTTATTGGTGCTTCATCTTTATTGCTTACACCACAGAAAGCTCAGGCATTTGAATGGGGTGGACGTTTTAATACCGTAATACCTTGTTTTAATGCCGTTATTTGGGCACAAACTGGAGCACCTCGCGGTGGTAATTACATCTGGACACCTGCAACAGCAACATATGCTAATGGTCCCCCATCTGGTGCGGGTCAATATGGTATTGGTCTCGCAGGACCTCCATATTTTTGCATCGTCTTCCCCTACCCACTAGTTGTCTTTCCAGGGATCATAATGACGATGCTTGGAACAAGCTAATTTAAAAACCTGTCGGTAACGACAGGTTTTTAAAGTACTTTTGTAAGTTTGATCCAATCAGTGAGACCAACATCTTCCGCTCGGACATTTTCGTGTAATCCAAGTTCACTCAGCGTTTTGACAATTTTTTCCTTTGATCCAAATGCCGAAAGGTTGTTTACCAATTGCTTGCGCTTGCTCGCAAAACCAGCTTTCACTACTTTAAAAAAGTGTTCCTCGGTAATGAACTCAAATGACTTTTTGGAGATGTCGCTAATATGCACCACAGCTGAATCAACTTTTGGGGCAGGGTTAAAGTATCGTGATGGCACAGTGGTAACGTAGCGCACGCCACCGTAGACTTTAACTGAAAGACTAAGAATTGTTTCTTTAGTACTACGGGCAATACGCTCCCCTACTTCTTTTTGCACAAGAAGAGTCATACTTATCGGGTGGTTCTCTGAGCTTAGAAAACGACGAATAATTTCCCCTGTTATATAGTATGGAATATTGGCGATAAGTTTATACTCCGTCTCTATAGAAAGGGGTGTATCAAGAACGTCACCCTTGATGAGAATTAATTGTTTTTTTGTAATTGCATCAACGAATTTTTCATTTAAGACATCGATCATATCTTGATCGGTTTCAATAGCAATAACAGTTGCTCCAGTTTCTAAAAGAGCATTAGTTAACACTCCTTTTCCGGGACCAATTTCAAGAACTGTATCACTCTTCCCTACGTTCGCTGCAGCGATCATATCGCGTAGTACAGCCTTGGATGTCAGAAAGTGTTGTCCTAAATGTTTCTTTGCTCTCATTGAACGCATAGTAGCATAGATATAAAAACGCCCAGCAACATGTGTTGCTGGGCGTTTTGAGTTCATCGCCTTGTTCTATATTTACGACGAACGCTTAAAGAATATGCAAACCCTTCCCTGTAGAWCGTAACACGAGGTTTTAGATAGCCACCTTTTTGAAAGATCAGTGGCATATCAAGCCTCACTGTAAAATCATTAAACCAAGTTTCTGGCATCACGAGATGTTTCAGATGCACATAATCCGTACCGTATTTTTGCATCATGAGATCGAACACCGGAGTAATTTCAGAAGCGAAAAGCACCATTATAGCGTCTGTTTTACCAGTCTGATCAGAAATGTGAACTCTGATAGCATGAAAAGAGCCATCATAGCAATCTTTAAAAATCCCAGGATGAGCAGAAGTAGGTGCTTTACCCCATAGACTTGGATTGCTTGCTTGAGTACACACCTTGCGTGCAAGAGCGCGATGTTCTTCAAGAGTCATGTCCATTCTGAACCCGCGTACACTGAGGACTTCATCATCCGCATATGCTGGGGGCCCAAAACCAAAAACGAGAAACAACAAAACAAGTACGTACTTCATGATAGTACCTTTCCTTTATGGGCACAAAACCCTTTTTAGACTTAAAGAGCAGCCCATAATTAACCACTAATTGCACAAAGAGGCAACTGTTTTTTAAAAATCTATAAGGTCTACCTTACGTTCATGTGGAGGAGTGTGTCCTGTATCGACGTCAATATATTCTTCCCCTATATCATTTACAAATGATGATACTGTCTGTAGTGATTGCGAACCAAAAATAGTACGAACTATGGCGTGTGTTAAAAACACTTTCTTTCGTGCTCGAGTAAGGGCCACATAAAAGAGGCGACGTTCTTCCTCGTCGTCGGTGTTTTCACCGAGTTTTTCATGAGGAAAGAGACCTTCCTCAAGTCCYGTGATAAAGACATTATCAAACTCAAGACCTTTGGATGCATGAACCGTCATAAGTTTTACCGCATTGTGATTTTTTTCAAGTGAATCTTGGTCTGTAGCAAGTGCAGCATCTTCTAAGAGTCGTTCGATCCCCTCTTCTGGTGGTAGCTCATCATATTTTGATGCAAGTGTCGCAAGTTCTTTGATGTTCTCGAGTCGCTCACGTTCTTCTTCTGTACCACCACGTAATTTCATTTCAAGACCACTCTTTTGTACGGTGAAACGAATAGTCTCTGAAGGCCTTTCACGCTTTGCTGTATCAGAGATACTACGTAGAACACCCTTAAATTCAGCTACTTTCTTTTGAGCACCAGGAGCAAGCTCATGTTCTTTACCTGTGAACATTTTAGAGAGAGTCATTTTACCGATACCACGTGGTGGTGTACTGACAATCCTGGCTATGTCTCCTTGTGACTCTGGGTTAAGCGCAGCACGAATGTAACTCAATACGTCTTTTACCTCTCGACGATCAAAGAAACGTGTACCAAGTACTTGATAGGGCACACTGGCGTACATAAAGGCTTGTTCGAGGGCTCGAGATTGAAAGTTAGCACGATAGAGTATGGCTATTTCTCGTGGAGCAGTACCTGAGTCTATAAGTTTTTGTGCTTGTCCAACTATGTGACGAGCCTCGTCATCTTCACTGTAGGCACTATAAAGATGAATAAGTTCTCCTTTATCATTGTTGGTAAAGAGAGTCTTGTCTTTCCGGCGTACGTTTTTTTCAATAATCTTGTTTGCTGCAGCAAGGATAGTTTTTGTTGAACGATAGTTTTCCTCAAGAAGAACCATTGTTGTTCCAGGAAACTCTTCTTCAAAAGAGAGCAGGTTTGCGAGGTTTGCCCCTCGCCATGAATAGATATTTTGATCAATGTCACCAACYACACAAATGTTCCCYTCTTCTCCKGTAAGGAGTTGGGTAATATCAAATTGCACACGGTTTGTATCTTGGTACTCATCAACATGAATATGTGACCAACGTTTACGATAACGCTCACGTACTTCTTTGTTGTCACGCAGTAGTAAGTAGGTGCGTAGTAGAAGATCATCGAAATCGAGTGCCGACTCTTTAGCAAGACGATTTTCATATTCAGTCCAAATACGTCCCAGACTATGTTTCCATGTATCACTTATGTCAGCACGATAGTCATCCGCRCTTACACCCTCTGCTTTTTGGCGAGAGATAACACTAAGTACAGTACGCGGTTCAAATTGYTTTGGGTCGAGCCCAAGATGTTTTAGCGCTTGCTTAACCGCACGAATACTATCTGATCGGTCAAAGATGGTGAAGTGACGCTTCAATCCAAGTTCACGTGCATTCTCACGTAAAAGAGCAACGCCTAGAGAGTGAAACGTTGCTATGTACGGTGTAGGCATACCAGTCGCACGCGCTGAAACAGGTCGATTGATGTCTGCGTCAGAATCGATAAGTTTCAAAACACGCTCACGCATTTCTTTTGCTGCTTTGTTGGTAAAAGTAACCGCTAATATTTTTTCAGGAGCGATACCCTTTTTGATTAAAGTAAGAATTCTTTGGGTGATGACTCTTGTTTTCCCAGCGCCAGCACCGGCAAGAATCATGAGTGGTCCTGAGTCGTGATTTACGGCTTCAGYCTGYGCTTTATTGAGTTCAAAATGTGCCATAGAACGGCACTATAGCACGTTCGTGTGGGTATCCGAAAAATGCTTGACATAGACCCTATCCCCAGTAGTATTTACAGGCTATTGCACSYWYRGRRRMARKRKRWARMKTTRTMYAWWKSRGMKTCTAGTCACTGCTGAACCCTATTTATTTAGGCTTATCATATCTAACGATTCAGATTCTGATCCTGATTTATACAGTCGTATAAATAGTCAGATGAAACATATATCAACTAACGTTTGGCGTAATGCCACTATCGTTCTTGTGTTGGTAACAATGAGTTTTCCTACCGGAGTCCATGCCGGGGTTCTTGAATCATTCTTTGCTATTTTTACAGAAATACTCACTTACAACACACACACTGCATATAACTCACAGACAATCCCTCTTGCTCGCGCTGCACAAAACTTTGACCCGAACCCTTCAAAGGGAGGTGGAGATATTACTATCGTGGAGGGCTCAGCCCTGCTTCCCTCTTCTGGTCCTTCTGGATCTTTAGCTGACGTCTCTGAAGAAAGTTCATACAAGAGCAGTGGGCAAATTAGTATCTATATTGTTCGTCCAGGAGATACTCTTGGTGATATTGCTGGAATGTTTGATGTTTCAGTGAATACTATCCGATGGGGTAACGACATAGCTCGTACTGAAGCTATACAGCCAGGACAGGAATTAATCATTCTTCCTGTAACTGGTATTAAGTACACGGTCAAAAACGGCGGTACACTACAAGACATTATCGACAAGCACGGTGGCGACATACAGGAGGCAGTAGAATACAACGGCTACAGTGCAAAAGAATATCTCGCCGCAGGTACTGAGGTTATTATTCCTGATGGAGAACTCGCTGCGCCTAAGCAGGAGGTAAAAGTGGCACAGAGCCGTTATACACGAACTACTTCAGCACCGCGCGGAACGAATGTACCTACCTATAGTGGTTATTACATACGCCCTATCGTAGGTGGTACTCGTACCCAAGGTATTCATGGATATAACGCAGTGGATATTGCGGCATCAGTAGGTACGCCAATCTTAGCTGCTGCAAGTGGTAAGGTTATTATCGCAAAAGGCAGTGGCTGGAACGGTGGATATGGTAAATATTTAGTTATTGAACACACAAACGGTACTCAAACACTCTATTCACATAATTCACGTAACTTAGTGTTCGGTGGACAAAATGTGGTACAAGGACAAGTGATAGGTTATGTAGGATCAACTGGTCGCTCAACAGGACCTCATGTTCACTTTGAGATACGTGGTGCTAAGAACCCTTTCTAGGCTTTCTTTTTAAATCTATCTTTATCACGCACTCGTAACTTATCGAGTGTTTTTTCAAAATCAGCATCAAGATCAATGTTATGAGCGTTTGCGATACTTATAACAGTAAAGAGTACGTCAGCGAGCTCTCCTCCTAGTTCTTGTTCAGCTTCTTCCTTCTTTTTAGGTTTGTCTCCATACATATGATTTAGAAGTCGTGCAACCTCCCCCACTTCTTCACTTAGTCGTGCAAATTGTGAAAGAGGTGACCAGTACGGAGTTTCAAATGTTTGTAAGAGATCGTCTACTTCTTTTTGAGTGTCTTTAAGCATAATAAGAGTATACAAAAAATAATACCAAGTAGCACGTATGCTACTTGGTATTTTCATTTACGCCTCCGGCGGCCGTTCATGGCTTCGCGCGCTAGGTTCTTTGCTTTATGGAAGTGGCGATCGTTCACAAAATATGATCCACTGAGAACGATTCTGCCTGAAACAGTAACGTCACCCCATTGCAAGAAGCCCTGTGCTCGTCGTGCCTTGAAAACGAGAAAGAGTTCCGGATACACTTGCACCTCCACTTTGTCAGCAGAGGCTTCAGTAATCTTCATTTTAAATGGTTTGTGCCTTTTTCTTTTTGCAGCAACTGCACGGGGGTTAAAATAGCGCCCCACAACAAGTTTACACATATCCCATTCAAACAGGTTATCAATCCCAACTTCGTTCATTGCATTGTCACGGAACGTACGAAACTGGTTACCCATTTTTTTACCACCAGCAAGCTGGTACATGATGTCGATTACTTTACCCGCTAACTTTCGATCAACAATTGAGCCACTTTGTTCAACAGAAATAACTGCTGCGTTAAAGTCTTCAGTTTGACCAGGCAACATGGAGTACTCCTTTCTCTAAGGTGCTTCTCTGATTTTGATTGTACGCATGAGTAACAGGAAATGCAAATAAAAAAGCGCCCGGAGGCGCCTTTTTCGTTAGTCTGCGTGTTCAATGCAGGTTACTGCTGCAGGATTGGCCTCGAGACGAGCCAAGGGGATTTTCTCTCCTCCTTCAGTACATACTCCGTATGTACCTTTTTTAATGCGACGGAGCGCTTCTTTTACATTGCTAAAGCGCTCTTCAAGTTCGCTAACAATACCTTCGTTCGTTGTCTTTGCTTCAAAGCGATCAGCAAGAATTGTTGCATCAGCGGTACCTGTTTCAAGGTCTCCGTTAGTGCCGTGCCAATCATTTGGGTTACGGGGATCAACTTTACCGATATCAGTTAACTCTAGTTCAAGCGTTGCTTCTTCTTGCTTTAAACGTTCTTCTAACTTCATTAATGTTCGTGTGTCTACCATAGTGYTGAACACTATACACCACGATAGGTAACAAAACTAGGGTTTTTGCTACTGTGTGCGAAGACGATTACTGAGCTCGTTGAGTGTACGTACATCTGTTGTTATTACTACAGTATTGCGGTCAATAAAAGCATAAAGCATACGTATATCACCAGTGTCGTCCTTTAAGATGCGAACATCAGTGTTTTGAAGAACAGTATCAATAAAGGTGTTTTGGCCCTCCGCACTTGCTGGCTTCACGAATTCAGCGTTTGGGCTAAAGAAAGGCAGCAGGTCTGACTCTAAGCTATGTTCCCATGCCAACATGCCCGCAAAAGCATATCCATATGACTGTGTCGAAAGAATGATGAAAGGTACATTCTCATCGATAACATGAATACCAAGAATATATTCTGATCCAAGTGTTTGAACGAATGTATCAGGTACTGCTGCGTTAATACTTCGAATGAAGTCCTTAGCAGTTGTATGTGAAACGACTACTGTACCGTCGGTACTTACCTCTTCTGTGGTGAGATAAAGCTCTACAACTGACCCGAGGGAGAAAAACGTATTGCGGCGTATAGTCGCCAAAAGTTCTACTATAGTACGTGGATTTTTCTGAGTGATATCAACTCGCTCAAGTGCTTCGATAAATATCATTCCTTGAATGATTTCGGCAGGCGCACTTTGAGAGGTGTTAAGTTGGTAGGCGTAATATGTACCAAGACTAAATACGCCGGCGATAACAAAAAGAAGGATTCCAAGTATTGTAAATACCAGATTCTTTTTGGAACCAGTATTTGTAGGCTCTTCCCTCTTCCTGTCGCTTTCAAGTGCTGCCACCCGTGTCATCGACATTTTTTTGTCGCGCACGAGGTTTTGTATGTCGTCTTTAAAGGTACGCACCACTGCCTTAGGGTTTTTCCTTGGTTCTGGTGACGTAGGAATATCTGACTGCGGYGGCGGTGTTGCTTCAGGCGCTATATTAGCGTCGCCACGAAAGGTACGCATAAGAGCATTGCTGAGAGAGCCAGGTACTACCTTTGGTTCCTTAGGCGTCTCGTTTTGGTTGGTTTCCTGTATCATTGTTTTTACTAGGAGCCGCCTCTTCTGGCTTTATTCCTTTTTTTGATGCAAATTCTGGATCAACATCTTTTATCGAGAGGTTAATTCGTTTCTTTTCATCAATTTCTTTAATTATAACAGGAACACGCTCACCTTCAGAGACAACGTCGCTTACGTTGCTTATACGAAACGGTGCAAGTTCCGAAATATGGACGAGTCCTTCTGTATTTGTTCCAATTCGTACGAATGCACCAAAGTCCATGATACGGGTTACTTCCCCATCGAACTTCTCACCTGCTACATATTCGTGTGTAAGTTCTTTAATCATACGCGCTGCTTCTTCTGCTGTTCCGTTTTGTCCTGAGATAAATACTGACCCATCATCTTCGATAGAAATTTCAGTACAACCAGTTGTATCCTTAATGCCATTAATGGTCTTTCCTCCGGGGCCGATAACAAGACCAATCTGACTTTCATTGATTGAGAGACTGATTATCTTCGGTGCACGTGCGTTAATGTCAGATCGTGGCTCTGCAATCTCTGCGAGCATCACCTTCATAATTTCAAGACGTGCTGTCTTAGCTTGAGCGAATGCTTCACTGAGTACAGCGACAGGAACACCTCCTACTTTTACATCCATCTGTACTGCAGTGACCCCTTCTGTTGTACCAGCTACTTTAAAGTCCATATCACCAAAGTGGTCTTCAGGACCTTGAATATCGGTAAGTATTTTATAGTTTCCTTTGGAATCACTCATCATACCCATAGCAATACCTGCAACGGGGCGTTTTATAGGTACACCAGCATCCATAAGGGCTAGGGTTGATCCACAAACACTTGCCTGTGAACTTGATCCATTACTCGCCATTGTTTCAGAAACTATACGGATAGTGTAAGGGAACTCTTCCTTACTAGGAAGTACAGGAAGAAGTGCTTTTTCAGCAAGTGCACCGTGACCAATCRTGCGTCGGTTAAAGCCCCCTACTCGTCCTGTTTCCCCTACTGAAAACGGAGCAAAGTTGTAGTGATGCATGTAACGTTTTTTAGTATTCTGTGACTCAATAGTATCGATGAGTTGTGCATCATCAGGACCACCTAAGGTAAGGGCTGAAAGTACGTGTGTACCACCACGGTAGAAAATACCGGTACCGTGAATAATGTCGGATACTCCACCAGCCTGAGCATACAGGTCACGAATTTCGTCCATCTTTCGTCCATCTTGTCGACGGTCATTTTCGAGTGCTTCAGTATGTACGACTGCATCTACCTGTGATTCAAAGTAATCTCCTGCATTTGCAGTGTCTTCAGGTAGTTGTTCTTTTACGAGTGTCATCCATTCGTCTTTCAGTGCATAGGCACCTTTCTCGCCAAATACGTACTCAGTCATTTTTGGAGTAATATCGCTCTCAAAGAGTGCGATAACCTCGTCACTTGCTGTATTTGTTGGGATAATCTTTTTTTCACGTCCAATCTCAGAAATAATTGTTTGTTGCCAAGCCTGAATTTCGTTGTGGGTTGCAACTGCTGCCTCGAGTGCCTTGGTGAGTTGTTCTTCAGGTACTTCCTTAGCTCCGATCTCGATCATGTTGATGTTTCCATCTTTACCACAGGCGAGGAGGTCGAGCATTTCAACTTCCTCAGTCCGTTGTGCGTATGTTGGATTGATGATAAATTCGTCGCTCCCGATAACTTGACCAATGCGCACAGCGCTTACAGGACCATCCCATGGGATGTCTGAAGTAGCGAGTGCAAGCGACGCTGCGATAACACCAAGTACATCTGGGTCTTCTTCATCAATTGCTAGTACGGTAACAATGATCTGAMTATCACGGCGAAGTGATTGGTCAAAGAGTGGTCGTATAGTACGGTCAATAACGCGAGCAGAGAGGACTGCCTCTTCTGATGGACGTCCTTCGCGTCGCATAAAGCGACTTCCTAGGATTGCGCCAGCTGCATAGAATTTTTCTTCGAATTCAACTGAAAGTGGAAACCAGCTCTGTCCTGCTTTGGCACCTCCCATAACAGACGTTGCCATAACAGTCGTGTTTCCGTAGCGTAAAATAACTGACCCGCTTGCCTGGTCGGCTAGGTCAGTAAATTGAGCGACTAAAGATTTGCCGCCAATTTCAATAGTGTATTCTTTTTTCTGCATATAGTTTTACTGTATCGAATCACTGCGAGAGTGCCTCGATACGTTAATATATGATGTTCAGATTTCAGTATTACACCAATCGTGGTGTATCACTGGGTATCCAAACACCATAGCTATCTAGTAACTCTACACTTACTGTAACAAATGGAGAGGTGAACTCAAGCGTGTGATAGACTAAGAATATGAAAAAACAGGTTGTACTAATTCACGGTGGATGTGCATATCGATCAAATGACGATTACGTCCAAGACTTAAAAACCAGAGAGATCGATAGGGATCTCTTTTTTACGGAACGTGAGCCTCGCTGGAAAGATCTAATCCAAACCAGACTTGGGGATGGCTTTGAGGTAGCAAAACCAAAGATGCCTAGTTATGAGAATGCTAAGTTCGAAGAGTGGAAGATATGGTTTGAGCGCCTACTTCCCTTCCTTCGCGACGATGTGATACTTATTGGTCACTCACTTGGTGCAATGTTTCTTGCGAAGTACTTGAGTGAACATACGTTATCGATACGGATAGAGAAAATTTTTCTTGTGGCTCCAGCGATAGGTGCTGATGGACTTACTGGAGAAGATGGAGGGGACTTTCTACCAGAACCAAGTAAGGTACACGCACTTACTGACCGGTGTACACAGGTGTATCTCTTTCATTCAGAAGATGATGAAATTGTTCCCTATTCACATGCTGCAAAATATATGGAGGCTATGCCTCGTGCAGAATTTGTCTCATTTACTGAGCGGGGACACTTTTTCCAAGACGATATACCTGAGTTGATCGANTMCRNTRRRRTAAWMSNASYGKYYWTRTGGCCGCTCTTTTGTTATTTCTTTTTCTTCGCCGTCGCTCGAGGGAGCTTCCAACCTTGATGTGCGATGAGATATTTCTTTGGATCGTCGTCCATGTCGATAAAGTCATCACATACTTCACGAAGTCGTGAAGAAGATGATTTACCGAAACTGATTACTTCTACCTGGCAACCAATACTACGTTGAAGATATTCCACAAGTGGAATAAAGTCACCGTCTCCTGTTGCAAGGATGATAGCATCAAGCTTTGGGGCCATGGTTACAGCATCAATTGCCATACCTACGTCCCAATCGGCTTTTTTTGCTCCACCGAAGAATATCTGTAAGTCTTTTGTCTTGATTTCAATACCAAGTTTGTTCATTGCTTCAAAAAAGCTTTGTTCTTCACCTGATTCAGTGGTAACCACATACGCACGCGCACGTACGAGTTGGCGACCATCAAGACTTTCATTTAATACACTACCAAAGTTAACTTTAGCTTTGTAGAGATTTTTAGCGCTGTGGTAGAGATTCTGTGTGTCGATAAAGACACCCACRCGCTGRTTCTTGTGTTTAATAACTGACATAAAAATATGTTCTATAAATTCTTTAATAAAAAAATCGACCTTCCTTCTATATATAATACGCTCACTTGAGAAAATACCAAAGTGGTTATACAAATAATTAAACCGTAGCAAATGCTACGGCAATCAAGATACAAAATATGTTACGAGAGACTATTTCTTAAGACCAAGTGCCTTAATGAGTTTCGCGTATGACTTAGTGTCTTTAGCCTCAAGATACTTGAGATGCTTGCGACGGTTAGCAACCATTTGCAAAAGTCCGCGACGAGAGTGGTTGTCCTTGTGGTTTTTCTTAAGGTGAAGAGCAAGTTCATCAATTCGCTTACTCAAAACAGCTACCTGTGCTTCAGGTGAACCAGTGTCTCCATCGTGACGTTGTGTCTTTTTTAGTGCGTTTTCTTTTTTTCGTTTTGTAAGCATAGTATATACAAAATATGCCCGCGAAATGCTGCATTGGACAACAAATCCGGACGTGGCGTTAATATAGCACAGTTTATATCCACTGGCAAGACTAGGGTCTTTAACGTGACTTTACCCTATTTTTAAGGAAAAGGTGTACCTCGTTCATAGAGACTATCAATGTGGTAGCATACATAAATGAAGATAGTTTCATGGAACGTAAATGGGTTACGAGCGGTGCATCGTAAGGGTAATTGGAGAGATATATTTACCCTTAAGCCAGATGTGCTTTGTTTACAGGAGATAAAGGCTCAAAAGGAACAGCTTCCTGAAGATGTTCAGAATGTTGACGGGTTCTATGCATACTTTAATTCCTCACAGACAAAGAAAGGATATAGCGGCACAGCTCTGTATTCAAAGCGGAAACCATTAAGTGTTTCATACGACATACCACAGGATATAACTGAGAAACATAACTTATGTAGCGATGCCTATGGAGAGCCAAATAGAGAAGGACGTGTTATTGCTGCTGAGTTTCCAGAGGTATTCGTAGTAACTGTATACACTCCTAACTCAAAAGAGGATCTTTCACGTCTACCCTTACGTCATGATTGTTGGGATCCAGCGTTTCTCGAATACTGTGTAACATTGCAAAATAAGAAGCCCGTTATCTTTTGTGGTGATTTGAACGTGGCACATAACCCTATTGACCTAGCGCGACCGAAGCCAAATGAAGGAAACAAAGGATATACTACAGAAGAGCGAAGAGGTGTAGATAATATGCTAGAAGAAGGCTTTTTAGATACCTTACGACTGTTTGAGAAGGGAGAAGGTCAATATACATGGTGGAGTCCTTGGGGTGGTGCTCGTGAACGTAACGTTGGTTGGCGTATTGACTATGTATTTGCTGGTGAACAACTGGAAGAAAAGATACAAGGTGCAGCAATTCACCCAGATATCATGGGTTCAGACCATTGTCCTGTCTCTGCAGACTTTGATTTGTAGTTATAAAGGACATTTCTTACGGACATTTTCTAAAGGACACTACAAGTGTCCTTTATCCACATTAATGTCCTTTATAAAATGTCCTTAAGGATATATAATGTCCTTTAGACCTGTTCTTATAAAGTTCTTTTTAGTTCGTTCGTGTTCTCGTGTGCAACAAAAANTAAATACACACACAAACTCCGAAATGAGGCTTCGCCTCAGGTTAAATGTAAACGCGATGTAAACGATTACATTTATAGTTAGGAAGCACTATTTCTAACACAATTATGCGAGACACAAAATGCAAAAACTGTCATTGGGATTCTTGAGATTCGTCAAAAAAAAGAGGCGAATCAATAAAATATAGCGTATCACCCAAAAATCGAGACCGCCTTTAGGCGGTTTTTGCGTGTCAGCTGGAATATAAAAACCACCCAATGGGTGGCTTTTAATTTACGTGGTGCTTTTTCCTTAGGGCGTCCACTTCTTTTGTATCTTCTTCTTCTCGACGTCCCTTTCCTTGTTCCCCTTTTTCTTTCAGTTGCTCTAGTGGTAAATTCTTTAGCTCTTGTGCTTTGGTTTGCAGGTAGTCCTGAGTGTTGAGTGTCGGGTCGTCCAGCACCTCTTCAAGAAGTGCATGGAGTATCCATCCTACTTTTGGACCGGGGCCATCACCCAAAATTTGTATGATGCCCTCGCCGTTAATTTTAAGCATGGCCACAGAGATGGGGTCACGACGTGCCTCATCCACCATCGACTTGTACTTACGAAAGCGAAATGGCTGCTCCTTAGGTCTTCCTGTGCCGATGCGATCACAAGTACGTAACTCGAGTAGCTCGTCGATGTGATCTTCACCAACGTTTCGTATCATGCGACGTACTGCACTGAGAGTAATTTTTTCGGGATCTGAAAAGAACATGTGCCAGCGCACTAACTTTTCTACATTGTGCTGAGTATCCTTAGAAAATTTTAAGTCGTTTACAATCTTTTTTGCCATGCGCGCTCCGACTACTTCGTGTCCATAAAAGGTGTAGTCATTCTTCTGGGTGTCACGACGACGACTTTTAGGTTTGCYGACATCATGTAATAGCGCTGCAAGACGCACATCAAATGAATAGTTTTTGTCAGCGGCGTGCTGCAGGCTACGTAAGAGGTGCTCGAATACATCAAATGAATGCGCTTGGTTTTGATCACACCCTATACCCTCTTCGAGTTCAGGAATTATGTACTTAAGAAGTCCCAGTCGCTGGGCGAAGAAGAGTGCCTGCATTGGCTCGTCAGAGCGTAGAATGCGACTGAGTTCGTCGCGTACACGCTCTCTCGATACTTTGGTAAGTAACTGTGCGTGTGTGGCTATAGCAGCTGCTGTATCAGATTCAATGACAAAGTTAAGTTCAGCTGCAAGTCGAATAGCACGCATCATACGCAGAGCGTCTTCTTCGAATCGATCGTTCGCTACACCTACTGCGATGATGCGTTTGTGACGTATAGCCTCTTCCCCATCATAGGGGTCGATAAGTTCATCCTTGATAGGATCGTAAGCAATCGCGTTCATGGTGAAGTCACGTCGCTTTAGGTCATCAGTAAGGCTTGTGCTGAAAGTTATTTCATCAGGGTGACGGGAGTCACTGTATGTTGATTCAATACGGTATGGTGTTACCTCGATAACCTTGAGAGTATCATCCTCTGATTCTGTTTTTACACCAACGGTACCAAAATCATTTTCGTAAAATGATTCAGGAAATACTTGTTGTATTTGTTCAGGAGTTGCGTTGGTAGTAAGGTCCCAATCCTTAGGAGTGTTACCTCGAAGGAGGTCACGGGTACATCCTCCTACAAGGTATACTTCGAATTTTTTTGCCTGTAGATCGGTTACTATTTTCAGAACTTCTTGAGGTATAGAGTTTTGCATAGTCTAATTGTAATATATCCTTTGATATCACGCGAATGTATCGTATCATGCACGACACGCACCCGTAGTGAAATGGATATCATGCCGGTCTTCGGAACCGTTGTTGGGGGTTCGAGTCCCTCCGGGTGCACATATATACAAAAGACCTAGCAGAATATGCTAGGTCTTTTGTATAAAAAGGTGCGGCTAGGGAGAATCGAACTCCCGTCTCATCCTTGGCAAGGACGTGTCATACCACTAAACTATAGCCGCATATGGTTTGATGATTATAGCGGAAAATAGGTTCGGCGCAATTATAAAAAAAGCTCTCAGCAAAAATTTTGCTGAGAGCCGCATTATGTACAGATATCACAACTAACTGATATTCCCTAGTCGGTATCTCCGAGTATGGAAATACTGAGAAATGAGGATGCCGGCAGGAAGTGCCGAAAAAGCAACAAGAACTGCTGAGTCTACAATCAAGGAGTAAACCATGAWYGCYAACGCCAKYATCSCAASGCMGAGGYAGGTRAGTTCTAYTAACTTTACAGTTATCGRTCCCATYACGCTTCTCYCTTGTTAWGTGATCCTTGTAGATTTGARCAYGCATGTCATCCTAAAGCARGAAAAACARTGAAAAGATCTCCATCTACTGAGYTAAGAATSTCTCTAAAGGACAAAAAKTGTTGATAACTCTGTGGATATGTGGATAACGGACATTCTTAAGGACATWAATTATGTCCGTTATCCCCAGAAATGTCCGTTATCCACAGAGTTATCTACAGTTAGTGGAAATATGTTTCATAAGAAACACTTTCTAACTGATATATAATATAAGCCCTTAAAAACACACTCTTGTTTTCACATGAAACCAAGAGTGTGTTTTTAATCTGATGATGTGAAACGATGCATCGCTTTCAGYCATGTTTTACCGCAATTAAGTGTTTTACCGTGTAAATGGTTTCATGTGAAAACATTTACGGTACACCTTTGTTTTCACATGAAACTAAATAGAGTGGGAGTAGTGCTTCTTTTTTATCGGTGCTCCACAGTGTTTACAGTGTATTGAATCAAGATCATGAGCGCTTAAACCGCAGTTCTTGCATGAATATTGTATTTTGGCACCACGGAAGACGGTTCTGGTGAGTTGCAAAAACAACGTAATCCCTATAAGCATAGCCACAACAGAGAGAAGTTTACCCCAAGGACCAATTGCAGTCACATCACCATAGCCAGTGGTTGTAAGAGTAGAAACGGTAAAGTATAGGGCATCAAGATATGAATTTATGTGAGGGTTAAACTGAGCCTCAGCAACAAAGACTATGATTGTCATTATTGCGAGAAACACGAGGAAGTTCAGAAGACTCTCAATCGTATTACTGTAATGAAAGAGGAATTTACTCTCCTTCTTTGCTAAGTGGAGTAGATAGTAGGTCCTAAGGATCTTAAGTGATCGAAGTACGCGCAATAGAGCAAGGTTTCCTATAAAAAGTGGGCTAAATAGGGAGATAATCACTAGTACATCTATAATACTAAAGACATTAAAAGCAAAAGAAAGTCTCTTGGGGGCAATCCATAGTCGTGCCATATACTCCAGCAAGAAGAGGAGACCAAACATAACCTCAGCTATGCGAATGGCTTGTGAACCTGAATAGAGAGCTTCAAGTACAAAGATACCAAAGACACTTACATTAAGAATTATCAAGAAACGGTTAAAAATAATGCTTTTACGCGTTCTTTTATGAAAAAGAGAGGTTAGTTGTTTCTTAAACTTGCTTGAAGAGTGTTGTTTCATAACCATATGCTAGCATATTTTACCGTTCAAACTCGTAAAGAGTCAATAAACAGGGGAGTATAACGTAAGTGTTCCACATGAAACATAAATATGTGTTTCATGTGGAACACTTAAAGCACAGTTATATGAGGAAATAACCAATTATATGGCTAAAATGGGAAGCAATGTCCTTAATGGTTCTAAAGGACATAGATCTTGGTATGTTAAGTAACGGACATTCTCAAGGACATTATAGGTATGACAAAACCCGCAATATGCGGGCTGTCTAATACTTGGTCGGGGCGCCGAGAATCGAACTCGGGCCGCTCGCTCCCAAAGCGAGTACACTACCACTATGCTACGCCCCGTTTAGTGTTGTGGGCGCCAGTGTAGCATATGAACACATAATTTCCATCTACTTTAGATAGTGTACAGCTCTAACAATGTCGGAATGCTGTTGGCTTTGAATGTATCAGTACGTTCCTTAAAATTACCGAGTTCTAACAAATCAAATAACTCATACCCAGTATGCTCGAGGATGCTCGTGTTTATATGAGAGAGAGTTAGCGCACGGAGGTCTCGATCGTCAGTGGTTTCACCAGTGGTGCTCGTGACCATAATTCCCACTAAGTTTCCCCATACGTTAATGACTGCACCACCGGAAACGCCACCTTGTGCCACAATGCTGCCGCCAAGAGAAAGTAGGTCGATGCTGCGTTCCTTGAAAGTGTATACTCGCTTAATGTTTACTATTGTGGAGGCTGTCCATAAGTTTCGTTGTAATGTACTGCCAGATAGAAATCCTGCTGGGTATCCAGTTAGTAATACAGAGTCATTGGTCTGAGCAACTCCTTGTTGTACGTCGTAAGGTACAAAAGAATATGTCTCCGGTAACGGGGAACCATCAAGCGTCTTCGTTATGTATACGAGAGCCCAATCATGCTCGCCAGTTCCTGTAGGAAACTCAACTCTTATATCCTTTGCKTKRTYTWMWRRCMAWKCRYWARKARWKSCRARTATMKYTGCMKWRWAMWYTRGTTKRGSARRYRMTMSTRKYMKAATAAYMMARRWWAYRGGYKYYRTRRWRWGAKWTTRWAKWAMWMWRTAYWRWKCTACATGTGCATTGGTTAAAATAACACCTCGGGGATCGATAATAACTCCAGTRCCTGTTGCACCAGTGATGGTGGATCCTTGAGTGCTGCCACAAAAGATATTTACCARGGCGGGGAGTGTCGTCGTGTTTATTGTCTCAAGTGATACGGTTGGAGTTGCTACGGGAATAACTATAGTTTCTATAACTTCTGGTTCAGGTGGCGTTGGTTTGGTGGCGATCGGATCAGGTTCTACTGTAGGCAGTGGTTTTTCAGGCCCTAGAGGGTCTGTGGTGGTTGATAGTGTGTATTCTTGTACAATAGTAGTGGTTGCTTGTATAGACCTGGTATACTCTACTTGAGTAGGAATAGCGATCGATACTAAAGTGAATACACTAGCAAGAATTCCTTGGAGAGTGAATAAAATGTTTTCAAACATAGGAAGATAATACAGGTGCTTGAGCTTGAGAGCTAGTCTGGTAAGATAGGCGAGTCTCTAGAGAGATATGCGGGTATAGTTTAGTGGTAGAATATCTGCCTTCCAAGCAGAATACGGGAGTTCGATTCTCCCTACCCGCACAAAAAGACGCACTTAGGTGCAATTTACGCGACATGAAGCCATTCATGTGTGCACATTAAAATACTGTACAAGTAATAAAGCTAAATTATGACCACAGAGATGAAAATGGTGATGACGACGGTAGGAAGTACTGATGCCGCTGAAAAAATTAGCGTGTTACTTATCAACCGTCGACTTGCAGCGTGTGTTCAAGAAATAAGTATTAATAGCCGTTATCGATGGAAGGGARRGGKYRWYMCGKACCCSGAGTTTATGTTGCTCATAAAAACTGCATCAGACCGTGTCGAAGATGTCATTGCTGCTATTCACGAGGTGCATCCGTATGATCTTCCTGAAATAATCTGTATACCAGTCATAGGTGGTCTACCGGACTATTTAAGTTGGGTGCATGACGAGACCAGATAGGGGATTATTTTATTTTCTGCTTAGTGGGTGCACCTAAGATACTCGATAACATCAATAGCCTCCGGCGAAGTAGCCGTAGCCACTAATTCCTCAAAAATTAGATCTACCGTCTGCTGCGGTCTTCAAGAAGTGGATCAATCTTGTGCCGCTTGATCGCGGCATGGCGTATTGACTACAGCACCAAAAAACCCACACCAGCCTTGCTGGGCTGATATCATGGGAATACACAAACCGGTCACATGAGGACCAAAATATGAACAGAACCAACTTATATACAGGGATAAAATTGGGGAGTACGTCACTCTCGACCAATATTTTTCTTAATGGTGATCAGGTCGGAGAACATTTATCGGTTGCAGTTGGGCAGCTAAAGTTTTAAGCGGAAAGGAATCTCCGACTACTGGCTCCAACCTAGCAATACCAGTTCCCATCTGCTCCCTTGAAATCTTGACTGCACTTCCAAACAATACATTGGTAGCATCATTTCTGAATTGCATTGTGTATGGAAAAGCGCGTGCAAATACTTCAATTTTCTCGTCCAAGAGCTTGTCGGATAGCTCTATGTTGGTAACGACAACACCTTCCGCGGCAAGTCGCGTCATACACAACTGGTAAAACTCCGCAGTCGCAAACTTATTGGGTTGAGCTGCATCGCTGGTGTAACAATCTACAAGAATGATGTCGTACTGCTCCCTGAGACTCGGATCTTCCAGGAAATCAAACGCGTCTTGTACAAACACTCGCATACGATCATCCAAGCGAACGCCAAAAAATTGCTCAGATAAGGTGACTACAACAGGATCAGTTTCTGTCGAATCAATGACTAATTTTGGAAAGTAATGATGGAATACCAGAGGCATTCGGCCACCACCAAAACCCGCGACATACAASMWWKWYRGYWWRRKYWTSMWGMRMRRYGYMARYAYYRYGAMTYKWGTKTATAMKMMRARMWMYRAYWRSRGATTATACACATCAACGCGAGACATTATTCCCGTGAGAGTTAGTTCCCCGGTCTCCTCATGGTTTTCTGCAAAATACAAGCAAATTTGTTGACCTTCCTTTTTAACCAAGACAACGTGGGAGCCGCTGTCTTGCTGAAAGAGGAAGCCATCCGGCAATCTAACCAGATTCCTTAAACGATCGCAGATTGCAGAAAAACTCTGAGAGCTCGGAGAGTGCTCCGCAAATATACTTGTCATTGCATCTATTTTTTTCATATGACTAAACGTGCACAACTCTCAAAGAAAGGAGGTCGATGGTTGTTATCATTATCCACCCGTGTCGAAAGTCTGCATTGTGAAATATCGGAGTGCCATCATCATGAGCTCGGCACCTCCCTGTTGCCAATCAGTACAAAGCAAGAAATGCTAACCATACGCCTAACATAGCTAAGCCTGTAACGGTGATACTAGATAGTATAGACCATATTGTCGCGGCAGCAATTATCGCTAATCCGGCGCCGAACCTCATTAGCGAATATTTTATGCCGCCCCGCCAATATCGCCATCAGCTCTTGTTCCTGCTAGGTATCCCAGCATTCTGAGACGCGGACCTGATGGCATAAAATGCCAGCGCAGTAAACACCTAGAGTAAATATCCAAACATTGGGAGTAGAGCAACAAGAGCGTTGGACRAAACCTTATCGATGTCAAAGACATCAGAAGCTGCTCCTGCGATGAGTGCAATGATCATACCTACTGTCCCTGAAAAAGGAGGTATACTGAATATATATGAAGAAAAAAATTGACACAAACAGACGAAATATCAGGTATTTCCTGGCACTCGTTTGGTCAATCCCTTGGATTGCTGCATTAGGAGCAATTGTTTTCGGACGAATGTTCTTTTCCAATATGTATATAAATGAACTTGGTGAATTCGTGCCGTGGTTCGTCTATGTCCCTCAGACAATTTTCTTCCACTCCTATTTGATATTCATTGCATTTCTGCCATTTTTTCTTCTGCTGCATTTTGAGACAAAACGTGATTTTGGGACTTGAACGACGTAGGCTAAGAAAGAGTAGTCAGTACTAAACGGAGGACTATTCTAATGAGAAAAGTACACCCTCTCTTTTTATTTAAGTAATATAAAAACCCGCTGGAAGGCGGGTTTTTATATAAAACATTAAAGAAAGATTACGCTCCCTTCACTGCGTCCTTAAGAGCCTTAGCTGCTCGGAACTTTGGTACGCGCATAGCTTTGATTTGGATTGACTCACCAGTTCGTGGGTTACGTCCTGTTCGTGCTGCTCGCATCTTAGCTTCGAAGATACCCAATCCTGCGATTGATACTTCTTCTCCCTTAGTAAGACCAGTAACGATACCATCGATTACTGCTTCCACAGCGCGTTCTGCGTCTGCTTTTGTTCCTCCAAGTACGTCGTGTACTTTGTCTGCAAGTGCTGCTTTGTTCATATAATATTATTTTACGTGATTAAAGACTGTGAGCACATAGGTAAACCTCAATATCATAGGCTTACGTATATGCTCTCCTGTCTGAAAACATTATATAGAGCACTCTATTTTGTGCAATAGCTAATTTGAAATGCTGTTTATTGCTCAAATGTGCTTCGATACGGACTTTTTTTGTACGTGCCAAGAATACGCATACGCTTTGTATTTTTTTCTAGCTGAGCCAGTGCCTCTTTTAAAGGGTTTGTCTGTGGGCTTCCGATACACTCTAAATAGAAATGAGCTTTCTTATGTCGTTGCATAGGAACAAAACTCTCAAGCTTGATAATGTTTATCTGGTTCTCAGCAAAAGCACCTAGGGAATCATACAGCGCGGAAGGGGCATCAAGTACGTCGTACACTATGCTGGTAATGCAATCGCTATTTAACGGCTTATATACAGGCTTTTTTGTTAGTATTAAGAAGCGAGTAACATTATCAGGTACATCCTGCATACCCTTTTTGAGTACATGTACATTATCGTAGAGTGTGGCTGAGTAGGTAGAAGCAATCGCGGCAAAGTTTTTGTTTTCAGTTTCTGAAACAAATAAGACAGCTTTTGCAGTATCGCCGTATGACACCGATTCTATATCGAGTTTATTCAGGGATTGAGTACACTGTGCGAGTGCTTCTCGATGGCTGTAGGCTTGTAAAATGTCACTRAGAGATGCTGTTTTTAAACCGATAAGGGCATGTTGCACGGGTAAAAAATATTCATCGATTATAGTCAAATCACTACTGGACAACAAATGGTGCAGGTCGGCAACCCTTCCTGCAGTCGAGTTTTCGATTGGAAGTAGGGCATGAGTCACTTCATTTTTTTGTACAGCATCAATGACAGCGGCAAAAGTAGGGTAGCCAGAACGTTCTGCCTCAGGTGCATATTTATGTGCAGCAAGGCTCGAGTACGAACCTTCGATGCCTTGATACGCTATCTTCATAAAGAATTATCGCGCGAATTCAATAGAACGACTTTCGCGAATAACATTAATTTTAACTTCTCCTGGGTACTTAAGTTCCTTTTCTATTTGTAGGGCTATATCACGAGCAAGCTTTTTTGCTGCTGCGTCACTGACCTCTCCGGGGCGTACAAAGATTCGTACTTCGCGTCCTGCGGAAATGGCGTAACTCTTTTCGATTCCAGGGAAGCTGTTAGCAACTTGTTCGAGGTCTTCAAGTCGCTTTATGTAGTTAGCTACACTGTCGCGACGAGCACCTGGGCGTCCTGCTGAAATAGCATCTGCAACCTGCACGATGTAGCTTTCAGGGTTTGAGTACGGATATTCTTCGTGATGTGCCTCCATTGCCTTWATAACTTCAATATCAACTCCAAATTTYTGGAGAATACGACGTCCAATCTCAACGTGRGTACCACTTACTTCATGGTCAACTGCCTTACCAATATCATGYAAGAGAGCACCTGCACGAGCAACCTGTACATTAGCACCAAGTTCTTCGGCAATAATAGCTGCAACATGAGCCATTTCTGTTGAGTGCAACAAGACATTTTGTCCATAACTAGTACGGAAGTGAAGGCGTCCAAGTACAATAAGTAGTTTTGGATCAAGGTTATGTACTCCAACTTCGTATGCCGCTTCTTCTCCTCGCTTTTTAATCGTTACATTAATTTCTTGACGTGCTTTTTCTACCACTTCTTCAATCTTTGCAGGTTGAATACGCCCATCGATAATTAGGTTTTCAAGTGCTACACGAGCAACATGGCGACGAATGGGGTCAAATGATGACAATGTAATTGCTCCAGGGGTATCGTCAACAATGACGTCAACTCCTGTCGCACGTTCGAATGCACGAATATTACGCCCTTCTTTACCGATAATCTTACCTTTTATCTCATCATTAGGGAGTGCTACTGTTGTTGAGAGCACATCTGCCTGTAGATTATTACCAATACGGTGAATAGCTGTGGTCAGAATGTCTTGTGCTTTGCGTTCATATTGCTCAACACCAGCATTCTCCAGTTTACGTAATCGTATACTCAAGTCTTCTTCGTGTGTTTTTTCGATTTGCTTAAGAAGTTCGGTTTTAGCTTCTTCTATAGAGAGCTGAGCAACCTTTTGAAGTTCAGCTTCTCGCTCTACTAGTTTTGTATCAGCTTGTTCGCGTAGTTCTTTAATACGCTCTGCTTTCCCTTTGATTTCGTCGTTTTCGTCGTCAATATCAACCTGTCGTTTATCGAGTAGGTCTTCTTTACGTACGAGACGGTCTTCGGTCTTTCTAAGGCCGCCTTCTTTTTCTTTTAAATCTATTGTTCGCTCGGTGATGATCTTTTCGGCTTTCTTCTCTGCATCAGTCGTGATGCGCTTTGCATCTTCTTTAGCTTCAAGCATCATTTGCTTGATTTGTAGCTCCATTGAGCCACGTTTACCTAAAGATACGATCCAACGAAGGAAATATCCGAAACCAACACCGAATGCTGCTGTTAAAAACAGGAGCATAAGTATTACTTTTAATGACATAATATTTAATGCCCGTCTTTCTTACAAATGTGCTTTTTCGTAGCTTTCCGTTGCGGTAGAGTGTGTGAGATATGTGCTAAACAGTTACAAAAGAGTTGGTGTCAGAAAAGCGGGAAGGTTACTGAAATAATTACTACCAATACTCACAGAGTACCAGAAATTTGACAATACGCAAAAAGAAAAGTATATCTGTAAATATAAAACTGGCAAGAAGTGAAATTCTTGCCAGTTCCTTTTAAAGTGGAGAGAAGCTATATGTTCTCAAGTTGGAGAGATTATGAGAGCACTTTGTCGATAATTCCGTATTTCAGCGCTTCATCTGCTGTCATAAAGAAGTCACGTTCAACATCAGAGTCAATCTTTGAGAGTTTTTGTCCGGTGTTCTTTGCAAGGATTTTATTCAATGATTCCCGTAGTCGTAAAATATGCTTTGCACTGATTTCTATATCAGTTGCTTGTCCCTGTGCACCACCCATTGGTTGATGGATCATTACTTCTGAGTTCTGGAGAGCAAAACGCTTACCTTTTTTACCTGCGCTGAGTAATACTGACCCCATTGATGCTGCCATACCAACACAAATAGTTGATACGTCAGGCTTGATATGGTTCATAGTGTCCAAAATAGCGAGACCTGCACTTACTTGTCCGCCAGGGGAGTTAATATAGATAGATATATCAGCTTTAGGGTCTTCTGATTGTAGGAAAAGAAGCTGAGCAATGATTAGGTTTGCTACGTAATCATCGATCGGRCCTCCCAGGAAGATAATACGTTCCTTAAGGAGGCGCGAGTAAATATCGTAGGCACGTTCACCTAAAGGTCCTTTTTCTACTACCATAGGCACGAGTTGTGCAGTCGGTGTGTTGATTTCRTTGTTCATATGAGCGAAATATACCATGACTTGGCTGCAACGCAAAAATAAAACACCGCACGAGTGTGCGGTGTTTTGGTCTCTATTTTCCAGCCTTTTCGAGATATTTAAAGACCATCTCGTTTCGTTTGGTGGTTTCTGTATAAACACGAACGTTTTCTACTTCTGCTTGCGGGTAGCTTTCCTTTACTCGCTCAACCTCACGTTGTACCTCTTCAGCATCCGGAGTGATTTTTTGCTCCTGAGCGATGGTATTGAGTATCAGTTGTAGTTTCCCTCGCTTTATAGCTTCTGGTTGCCACTCTTTTTGTAAATCTTCAATTGTTTTATCTATATTCTTTAGGTAATCCTCAAGTTTTGTACCTCTTTGTGCAATYTCTGCCTCCATTTGTGATTGGATACGGTGCACCTCTTGATCTACCATTATTTGGGGTAATTCAATTGTAGAATCAGCAATTATTTTCTCAACAGTTTCTATGCGRCGTTTTTCTACACTGCGAAGTCCTTTTTCTGCAAGGATGTTTTCACGAACCTTATCCTTAAATTGATCAACACTCTTGAAATCACCCAGTGTTTTAACAAATTCATCGGTCAGTTCAGGTAGATCTGCATCTTTTACTTCAGGAAGCTTTGGTTGTTCAACACCGTCTTCTTTTTGCTTCTCAAATGAATCAATCTGTGCACGCTGGCGACGTACGTGAGTTARTGTTTCCTCAAGGTCTTTGTCTGAAACTTCAAATTTCTCCTCTTTTTTGCTGAAGATGTCTTTGGCAATCTTTTTGTAGTCAGCAAGCTTTATGTCAGGCATTACTGCAGTTGTTGCGGTGAATTCCATGGGGTTTCCTGCAGCAAGTTTGTTGATCTGAATCTGTGGGGAACCGATAGCATCAATCTTTTCTTCAATAATTATTTTCGGATAAATTTCAGATAAAGCCAAGTTTGCTGCCTTGTCCATAACGCGACTTTCGCCAAGGTGGCCGATAAGCATATCTTCAGGTACATGACCCTTGCGAAACCCAGGTACTTCAACGTTTTCACCTAGTTTCTTAATAGCTTTTGTGCGGTATTCTGTGATAATTTCAGCAGGAATAGTTGCTGTAATAGAGTACTCGGAGTTATCGAGTTTTTTTGTAGTTACATTTGTATATTGTGTATTTGACATGCGCGTGAGTGTACCAGCTAGGGGAGAATGAGGCAACGTGGATACTAAAAACCCCGCGGTACAACCGCGGGGTTTTTAGCTAACGAAACTTTCTTAAAGCGCTGATTCTATGGCTTTAAGGTCTGCTTCAAGTTCAGCATCGAAAGCAGTAGTGTCGAATGCGTCGAGATCACTCTCGATTTGTAGTGGTTCGTCACTTGGCTCTGTAATGTCGCTGTTGAAGTTAGGGTCAATGAGAGATTCTTGCTCAGTACCCTGTCCTCCCCAGAAATAGAGTCCTCCTAGAATTATTATAGCTACGACTATAATAATGCCAGTTACTGGACCCATGGCACCTGTCTTTTCTTCAGGTGCAGCAGGTTGCTGGTCGTCGTTAGGTGTGGACGGCGTCATGTTGTTGTCTTGTTCTTCCATATATTATTTATTATTAGTGAAGTATTACTCTTGGTCAGTAGAGTCTTCTTCAGGGTTGCTACTAAGTTCCTTCAGTTCCTTTGTTGCTTCTTTTAGTGCACGATGAGCATCCTTTACGCCCTCGGCTGCTGTGCGTACAACTGTTTTGAGCTCATCTATGTAATCACGAGGGTTGTCTGACTCGAGCGCACGAGTGAATGCCTCTCGGGCTTCATTAAGTGTCACGACTGCTGCTTGGATTGTTTGTTCTGCGATGTCTGCTGCAGAACTTGCATCTGTGGTGTCGATATCGTTTGCTTCAAGCTCAGCAATCTTGTTGTGTACACGATCAAGAAGATTGGTGAAATTCTCGAGTGCGCCACCAATGCGGTTGAGGATACCTTCTAGTTGCGCTTTTATACGGTTACCTGATTCCGTTTTAATTTCTGCGATAAGTTCATTACGACCAGCTTTTAAGTCAGTACGTAAGGTTTTTGCACGCATTTTAAATTCTTCACGCTTTTCGAGCGCTCCAGCTCGCAAGATGTCACGCTTTTGACGGGCTTCTTCAAGAATACCTTTGCGCTCCTCTGGTGCGACGTCCTGGAGTTCTTCTTTTAGTATCGTGCGATATTCTTCAGCTTTTTCCTGTATAACGGCACGTTCCTTTGTTACTTCAGTGCGAAAGACTTCGCGTGTATCGTTTGCGGTAGTACGAAAATCTTCGCGCTTTTTTTCGATTTCCGCACGTTCAAACGACTTAAATTCTATCTTTTCTTGTAGTATACGTTTAGATTCTACGTCGCGAGGAGCTGCAAAGAGTTCCTGCGCAGCAGCAACTTGAACTCCARGAGTCAAAGATGCTACGAATAAAATTGTCATAACAAACACTGTTGTTATGTGAGAGGTGTTAATCATAGATAATGTATAAATTAATAATCTATAGAAACAGATGATAGTGTCACCGGTTCTTATCCAAATAATAACACCCCCTACTCGCATAGCGAGTAGGGGGTGTTAGTTGGCAAATGAGAATTACTTTTGTGGGTAAGAATCCTTATAAAGCTTGATACCTTCTTGTAAAGCAGCCTTTGCAGCAGCAGCATCTTCAATACCGTTAATTTCTACAGATTTGTTTTGTAGTTGTTTGTAGGTGCTGAAGAAGTGCTCGATTTCCTTTAATGTGTGAACATTTATGTCAGACTTATCGTGCACTGCACTCCATCGAGGGTCTTGAGTCGGTACTGCGATGACTTTATCGTCATTATCACCGTCATCCACCATCTTTAGGAGAGCAACTGGACGTACATGMGCCATAATTCCTATTGGAAGTGGGTATGTGGTCAGAATAATAACATCAAGTGCATCATCATCATGCCAGTATGTCTGAGGGAAGAATCCATAGTCAAAAGGATAGTCTTGCGCTGTGTGCATAACACGGTCGAGGGCAATAATACCTGTTTCCTTGTCTATTTCGTACTTATTTTTTGATCCGCGACTAATTTCAACAATTACGTTTGCTTCGTCGGGAGTGTTGTCTCCTACTGGAATGTCGTGCCAAAGGTTCATAGTGATATTTTGTTACGATTGTTAATTATTCTATAGAATACCGCACTTATGCTTCTTTTTCTTCTTCCTTGTCCTCGTCTTCTTTAGGAGTCTCTTCAGTTTCTACTACTTCTTCTTTTGTTTCTTCTGTAGCTACTTCCTCTGTTGCTGGAGTTTCTTCCGTTGATTCTTCTTTAACTTCTTCCGTTACTGGAGTTTCTTCTACTGACTCCTCTTCAGATACTTCACTTTCGTCTGATTTAATATCAATACCCCAACCAGTTAGTTTTGCAGCAAGTCGTACATTTTGTCCGCCGCGTCCAATTGCGAGTGATTGTTGGTCTTCAGTAACTTCTACGAGTGCACGCTTTTCTCCTTCTTCAGTTTCATTAATTTCTACTTCAAGTACTTCTGCAGGTGAGAGTGCTCGTTCGATAAACTCACGGGTGTCATCTGACCATTCAATAATATCAATTTTTTCTCCACCGAGTTCACTAGTTACAGTTGAAACACGTACTCCACGTTGTCCTACGAGTGATCCAACAGGATCAATGTGATCATCGTGAGTAACAACGGCAAGCTTTGAACGTGATCCGGCTTCTCGTGCTACTTCTTTAATTTCGATAGTACCGTTAGCAAGTTCAGGAGACTCTAATTCAAATAGTTTCACCAGGAACTGTGGATGTGCTCGGGACAGTTTTAGGAATGTTCCACGAGGACTTTCGTCCACTTTGTACAAAAGTGCACGAACGCGCTCTCCTTGGCGGTATCGTTCTCCTGGAATTTGTTCTTCGTATGGAAGGATACCAGTTGCACGTCCTAGGTCGATGTAGAGGTTACCTCGTTCAAAGCGCTGTACGTGGCCAGATACGATCTCTCCTTCATGTTCACCAAACTCTTCCATGATTGATACTTTCTCAGCTTCGCGAATTTTTTGCATGATAACTTGCTTGGCAGTCTGTGCAGCAATACGCCCAAAGTCTTCTTGAGCTTCAAGAGGGAAGTCAATTTCGKCATCAAGTTCAACCTCCTTTTTAATACGGCGTGCRTCTTCAATCATAATGTGGTGTTCGGCGNTGAATCGTGTTCGGTCGTCTTCAGGATCTACTGGAGTTGGTTCTGCACCCTCTTCTTCTTCGGGACGTACTAATGTTTCGTCAACGACTATTTTGATTTGCTTAAATTCAACGTCGCCGATTTCCATGTTAAAGGACGCACGAATGATCTGCCCGCGTTTTCCGTATTCTTTCTTGTATGCTGCGGCAAAAGCCATTTCAATAGCGCTGATAACTTTCTCGCGTGGAATACCRCGATCTTCYTCAAGYTCRCYGAGYACTGAATTTATTACTTTTAGGTCAAATAGACTCATAATATTTTGTTATTTTTAATTTTGATAAAAAGAAAGACCGGCAAAAGCCGGACTACTCATAAACAGTATGTGCTGCGCAGTATACTAACGTTGTAAGGGTGAGTCAAGGGGTGCGGTCTTTTTGTTGACATGTCTACGGTGCAGATGGTTATATACACAAYAAGAAGAGTTCTTTGTAATATATATGATTCATATAGAGGTGAACATTTTGACTATCAGATAATTTGGTATGCAAAATGTTCATCTCTATTGAGATAGACCGCAGCAACCAAGGCGCACTTGGTACAAAGGAGGGTGTTCGATGAAAAACGCCGATACTAATTTAAGTGAATTGACTGACCAGGCATATGCAGGGGAGGTTTTGGGCCCTGATTACATCTCACCTAATCAGGTGGGGTCTAGAACTAACGGTTGGTGGTGGGAGTATACTGCCGAGCAAATGAGATATTTTAACCATACTTTTCCCGATCGCTCGACCATCGATTGGTTTAGTCAAAACGGATTTGTCTTGATGGCAGGTCCACCAAGAGAGTTCAGTGTGTTAGACCTGCTTGATTTTGGCAAAAAACTTTCAGTTTCTGCAGAAAAGAGACCTTTTTTGGAGGAGTTGTCGCGCAATACTGACAAAATTGCTGTAGGCAAATGGTTTGCCATTAGTAAGGGTGCTGTGTCTGGTACATGGGGGAAGTCGTGGGAAGAACAGCAACAAACGATCCTCTATCCTCAGGAAGTACCGAATATAACGGAGGTTACCTATGCGGTGCTCACTTATCAGAAGGTCAATAAGGGATCTTTGGCCACAGGGGGTCCGGGTCGAACGTCGACTCATTTGCAACCCGAGCTCCTTGTATACATGGGTTCGGCGGTGTCACAAGATGGTATTATTAGCACTRTTGATACCATTAYGGCGCRCCCGAATATAGGTGCATGGTCTATCTTTCGATGAATCGACTTACATTGAACGAGCTTTCGTTCAATTAAGGCCCTCTTTCCATTTTTGGTTTGAGGGCCTTTTCTATAATAATGAATACACCCACATCAGAAGAAGTGTTCTGATGCGGGTGTTATTAAGATCGCTTTAGATATATTTTAAATATAAAGTATAACCCAATTGATCCCATAAAGAGCTCTAATGCCAGTATTGGCAACATACCTAAGACAATGGCGTAGATACTGTACAAAGTAGCACCGGCGACATTCAGAGCACTGAACATAAAGCCAGTACCTGTGATTTTGCCACGAGCACATAGAATATATGAAGCAGCAAAACAAATGTTACCACTCCATCCAAGTGCCTCAATTAAGAAATTAGCATTCATTGTAACGCTTCCTCCGTTCTGTAATTTCTCGGCAAGGAAAACAATATAACATAATCGAGCGGTGTCAAGTGAACAAAGTTTAATCCCGTCGATTACTATCCCGTAGCGCTGCTGCAACACAATATATACTTGGTATACTAGGGGTACTAATGGTGTATTACACACCTGTGTTCCCAATATATGTACATTAATGATGAACAGCTAGGAGAATTTTTAAGTGACTCAGGTCTCGTTTCTCAAAAAAAGTTCGATGGGGCAT
Source organism: Candidatus Kaiserbacteria bacterium (assembly GCA_002401925.1). GTDB lineage: Bacteria > Patescibacteriota > Minisyncoccia > Phycocordibacterales > UBA2100 > UBA2100. Next base: position 29,496 of record NVUN01000006.1, on the reverse strand, counting down.
CTAAAACAGCAAAAAGCAAAAGCCTTACGGTAAGTGAAGTACTTGTTTCTGAAGGGGAAATTTCTGAAGACGATCTACGTCGCTCTCATGCATATGTACTAGGGATTCCTTTTGTRAATCTAAGTGATACMAAACCTGAYCTTGCTACATTGGCACTTATTCCTGAACCTATTGCGAGACGTAATAATATTGTGGCCTTTCAACAAGATGGATCTGATCTACAGGTTGCCATGCTTGATACCGACGACCTTGCCGCTATCGACTTTGTTAAAAAGAAGACACAGCTAAAGATACTCCCACGCCTTACTGACGCGGCTTCGATAAAAAACATGCTTCGACGATATCAAAAATCGTTACGTGATGAACTGGGGGATGTGATCGCACGTGAATCAAAGACTCTCGAGAAGTTTGGTAAGTTACAACCGGAAAATGAAAAAGATTTACGAGAGCTTGCAGAAGGTGTTCCTGCTGTGCGTGTACTCGACTCGCTTTTGCGTCACGCTATCGTACAAAATGCATCTGATATTCATATAGAACCACAAGATAATAGTCTCATCGTACGGTATCGTATTGATGGTATTTTGCATGATGCTATGTCGTTACCGAAAACTGCAGCAGCCTCACTAACAGCGAGAGTAAAAGTGCTCGCAAACTTACGTCTTGATGAAAAGCGAATGCCACAAGATGGTCGTTTCCGTATGGAGACTGACGGTGATCGAGTTTCTTTTCGTGTATCGATACTCCCTACATACCACGGTGAAAAGACAGTTATGCGATTACTTCGAGAAGATGTTTCAGGTTTCACTTTGGAATCACTTGGTTTTCACGGTGTAGGACTTGAGCGCACACACGAAGCGACACGAAAAAAGACGGGACTTATCTTGGTAACTGGTCCGACTGGTTCAGGAAAGTCGACGACGCTTTATACAATGCTAGATATTTTAAATACGCCTGACGTAAACATCTCAACAGTTGAGGATCCTATCGAGTATCAAATGAAGCGTATTAACCAAACTCAGGTACGTCCTGATATAGGTTTTACTTTCTCGACAGGACTACGTTCTTTAGTGCGACAAGACCCGGATATACTTATGGTAGGAGAAATTCGCGACCGCGAAACTGCTGCTCTAGCGATTAATGCRGCRCTTACCGGACACTTAGTACTTTCAACACTTCACACTAACTCAGCTGCCGGTGCTGTACCTCGTTTGATGGATATGGGAATCGAACCATTTTTGCTGGCCTCAACTCTAAAGGTTGTAGTCGGGCAGCGACTKGTGCGTACATTATGTGGAAGCCCTGAAGAGTACAAGCTTTCAGCTGCTGATCARCACGGACTAGARCGTATTGCTGAYCTTGGTATGGTRCTTAAATCRCTAAAGGAAGACAAAATCGTTGCAGAAAAAACAACATGGAAAGGTRTRAARCTKTCGCGAGAAACTCCTTCAAARGAWTGTGAGTCTGGTTTTTCAGGACGTAAAGGTATTCAAGAAGTACTCACGGTAACTGAAAGCATTCGTTCATTAATACTTGAAGGTGCACCGACTGATGCAATCGAAAAACAAGCGCGAGAGGAGGGGATGCTCACTATGCTTGAGGACGGTATCTACAAAACTGTTGTAGGAGAGACGAGTCTTGATGAAGTGTTACGTGTGGTAAGCGAATAATATGAAATTTAGTTACATAGCAGAACGCAAAAGCGAAACATATACAGGTACACTCGAAGCACGAGATAGATTTGAAGTGTATCGACACGTGCGTGCTGAAGGCGGTACTATCGTTTCGGTTACTTCGGATAATAAAAAAAAGTGGAGTTTTGCATATTGGAACTCTCAATTTTCTACAGTTAAGGAACACGACAAGATAATTTTAGCTTCTAACCTTGCAGCAATGCTTGCCGCAGGACTTCCAATTACTCGTGCACTTTCAGTAGTGGAGCGACAAACAAAAAGTCCGAAACTTAAGAGTGTCGTACTTTTTGTACGTGGAGATATTCAAAAAGGAGGTACATTACATGAAGCCATGGGTCGGTTTCCTCGTGTGTTTTCAAAATTATTTGTAGCCATGATACGTGCAGGAGAAGAATCAGGAACACTTGATGAGGCACTGACAACTGTAGGTAAGCAACTTGAGCGTTCGTATCAATTAAAGAAGGAGATAAAAGGGGCACTTATCTACCCAAGTATTATCGTAATAGCTATTGTTGGTATTGGATTTCTTTTGATGACTGAGGTGGTACCGACACTCTCTAAGACATTTGATGAGTTAGGTGCTGAGCTACCAGGATCGACGCAGGCAATTATTGCCTTTAGTGATTTTTTAGTGAACTACACAGCGATTGTAGTGTTGGGAATATTAATGGTTGTAGGAGGTGTCTACACCATATTACGCACATCAGCAGGTCAGAGAGGACGCGACAAAATGCTCCTACTAACACCTATGATAGGTGAGCTAGTTCGTGAGATAAATGCGGCAAGAACTGCACGTACTTTTGCATCGCTTTTGGCTGCTGGTGTGGATGTGGTAACGGCGCTAAAGATTACTGGAGAGGTGGTACAAAATCACTATCACAAGGATGTCCTCAAGGAGGCAGAGGAAAAGGTTCAAAAAGGTGAACCTCTTTCAGAAGCTTTTATGGCTCGCGAAGATCTCTATCCRCCACTTATGAGTGAGATGATTGCTGTGGGAGAAGAGACGGGTGCGCTTGCGGATATGTTACTGCGTGTTGCCGATTTCTACGAAGATGAAGTGTCACAAAAAACAAAAAACATGTCGACTATTATAGAACCATTCTTAATGTTGATCATTGGAGCAACTGTCGGATTCTTCGCAGTGGCCATGATCGGACCTATTTACTCTCTTTCAGATGCGTTCTAGGTAAGTGTTGTATTTCCTTACTTCTGACGTAGATAAGCCATTTTAATACCAGTAAACACCAAGAGATTTTGTGGTGTTATGAACACAACAAATAGTATACGAATACGTTACAATATACAGATGAAGTTTCGAGCTCTTTCTACACGTGGTACCGGACTCATTGAGGTGGTAGTTGGTGCCGCACTACTCGTCACAATATTTGTAGGATTCTTTGGTGTACTCCAGCTAGGTACACGTCTTGCTACTGATAATAAATCACGCACCGGTGCACTCGCACTTGCCTCTGAACGTATGGAATTTTTACGAAGTCTGGACTACGATGATATTGGTACACTCAGTGATGGAGATGGAAATAACGGACATGGAAATGATCCAGGAGATGACCCTAGTAACCCAGGTGGTGGGGCAGGGGTTAATAGCGATGGGTTTACACTCTTCTCAACCTACTTTGAAGATATTACGTTAAACAATGTGAACTACACGAGGCGAACGATGGTTGCTTACTATGATGACCCTGCAGACGGTACGGGAGGACAGGATGAAAATAATAAAAAGAATGATTATAAAGTAATGCAGGTAAGTGTGTATTGGAGTAATCCAAATGGAGAGAGAAAAGTAGTGTTGGTAAGTAACGCTGCGCCAATAGGTATTGAAGAATAATATGAAGCACATCCAATCACAGCGAGGATTCACCCTTATCGAGACGCTCGTACTTCTTTTTGTGTTTGTAATTATTCTCGGTGCAATCGTGAGCTCTTTGATTTTTGCCTATCGTGGTCAGCGATTTGCGCTTGAACAAGCAGAGGCAACTCGCAGTGCACGTATCGGTATGGAAAGTACCATACGTGCCTTACGAGAGATGTCGACGGCCGATGATGGTGCATACCCGGTGATAAGCATGGCAACAAGTAGCGTAGCTTTTTATAGTGACTACGATAATGACGGTAGGATCGAGCGTATCCGATATTTTCTTGATGGTGCTGATTACAAGAGGGGGGTCACAGAATCTTCCGGGACACCACTCGTGTATTCACTCGATGACGAAGTCATCAAGATACTCTCAGACAATGTTCGTAATAATGTAGTTGATGTTCCTGTGTTTACATACTATGACCAAGATGGAGTAGTTATATCGAACTATGCAGCAATAGACACCGTGACGTTTATCGTCGTTCGGGTATTGGTGAATATTCATCCTGAACGTGCACCTAATGATTTTGAATTACGTAGTAGTGCAACGCTACGCAATATATAATGTATGCAGATGAAATCGAATAGTACATATAATAATGAACGCGGACTTACTGTCTTACTCGTACTGGTGTTTGCTGGAGTATTTGGATTGTCGGTGATGGCACTCACGAGTTTTATTTTTAGTCAGGCAAAGCTGGGTGCGAGTAAAGAAGTGCGAGAGCAAGCGCTCTCTATAGCTGATGCAGGACTTAATTATTATCATTGGTTTCTTGCACATAATCCTACAGATCTACAAGACGGTACTGGTGAAGACGGGCCCTATGTACATGACTACAATGATCCCGAGACTGGTGAAAAAATAGGAACGTTTAGCTTAGAGGTTTCAGGAAATATGGCATGTGGCCAATTACAGTCCGTCGATGTTACCTCTACAGGAACTGTTACTAAAGACACACGCTTTGCACGTACTATCGAGGCTCGACACGGAGCACCTAGTGTATCTGAGTATGCATACATTATTGGTGCAAGTGTCTGGGCTGGTTCTGGGCGTGAGATTACTGGCCCGTACCATTCCAATGGTGGTATTCGTATGGATGGAACAAATAATTCAATAGTGACAAGCGCAGTAAGTACATGGGACGATAGTTTTGATTGTGAGGCGAGTGGTTCTTCTCCGGGTGTGTGTGGAGATGGTTCAGGTTCTGCGCTGTGGCAGTACCCAGTCTCAGAGATCAGTTTCGACGACATGGCAACAAATTTGTCGAGCATGAAAACACAAGCGCAATCTAATGGAATTTACTTAGCACCATATAGCACTACGGAAATAACGTACTATGGATATGTTACTGCCCCAAACGGGTACCACCTCATTTTTAATGCAGACGGCACAGTGGATATATATCAAGTTACTGAAACAAGCTGGACCCAAGGGTATTTGTCCGGTATTGGGTACACACTGGACTTTCATACCATTACCGCAGAGACTTTTATTGAGCGTCGCACTATTCCTACAGATTGCCCTATGATTTTTGTGGAAGATAAACTATGGGTTGAAGGGACCGTTAAAGGTAAAGTTACCGTAGTCGCAGCTGACTTAGTGAATGCAGGGTATGACCCCAGTGTAATTCTCAGTGGTGATATTAACTACGCAGTAGGTGGTGGTACTGATGGGATCACTGTTATTAGTGAGTTCGGTATATATATTCCACCTAACTCATCAGACAATATGTCTCTCAAAGGTATTTTTGTGGCACAGGGTGATAGGTTTGGACGTCCGTATTACCAGGGGAATATTAAAACTCAATTAACTATGCAAGGAGCCATCATTTCACGTCAGCGTGTTGGTACTGCATGGATAAGTAATGGTACGACAGTGTCAGGATATACAAATCGCGATAACTCGTACGATAGATTGCAGGTAACTAATCCGCCACCATTTACTCCTTCACATACACCTATACCTCAGTATGTTCTGTGGCAGGAGCTGTAGACGCAGTAGTGGTATACTATTTTGATGAAAACCATCATAGGTAATTGGAAGATGAATCCAGGAACGTTCATTGAGGCGAAACGTCTTTTTGAAGCAACTAAAAAGATACCTACTAATTCAAAAAAAGTGGAGCTTATTATCGCTCCACCACACATGTTTTTACGAGAACTATCTAAGGGGTATCGTGGCACACGTATCGAATTTGCTGCACAAGATATTTCACGAGACCAAGAAGGTTCGCACACTGGGGAGACGTCTGCTACTCAGGTACATGACACCGGTTCCACTCACGTTATCATCGGACACGCTGAACGTCGTGCTCTCGGTGAGAATGAAGAAGATATACATGCAAAAGTACTAATGGCACTTGAGGCAAAACTCAATCCAATTATCGCGATAGGTGAGTCTGAGCGTGATGCTCATGGAGATTATATAAAGACTGTCCGCAGACAAATTACTACTGCACTAGACGGAATACCAGCTGCACGATTTAAAAACATCACTATCGCTTATGAGCCTATCTGGGCGATAGGAGCAGAACATGCACCTGACGCACATGCTGTACATCAGATGGTACTGCTCGTTCGTAAAACACTCCGTGATTTCTATGGAGAAAAAGCTATGAAGGCAACTCGTATTGTGTACGGAGGTTCAGTAAATGAAGAGAATGCACGAGACATATTTTCTGTACCCGAGCTCGACGGGGTTCTTATCGGACGGGCAAGCCTTGACCCGATTAAATTTGCGACTATCGCACGCGCCGCAGCAGAAACATCTGTATGAACATTTCATGGCTAGATGACACCGTAGATGTTGCAGGGAAGGTGGTACTTGTACGCGCCGGTTTAAATGTGCCCATTCAGGATGGAATAGTGCAGAATGATTTTCGTATTCGCAAAGCACTTCCGACACTTGAGTTTTTACGCGAACGAGGTGCAAAGATAGTAGTCATTGCTCATATTGGACGCGAAAGAAATGAGACACTCGAACCTGTTGCACGTGCACTGAATGAATATATTCCTACTACTTTTGTTCAACGAGAGACACTTGATGCTTCTGCGCTGGTAGCAGGGGAGGTGGTACTTGTAGAAAACATGCGTACTGATGTACGTGAAATTGAAAATGATGATGTTTTTGCGAAAGAGATTGCAGAGATTGCTGATCTGTTTGTACAAGATGCATTTGCCGTATTGCATCGTGAGCACGCAAGTATTATCGGAGTACCAAAGTATCTTCCCAGTTATGGAGGTTTATTATTACGTGAAGAAATTAATGCACTGACTCATGCTCAATCTCCGAAACACCCCGCTCTATTTATTTTAGGAGGTGCAAAGTTTGCGACCAAAGAACCTCTAATACGAAAGTATCTTGAAGCATATGATTCAGTGTTTGTCGGTGGGGCATTAGCCAATGAATTTCTTGCAGCTCAAGGTGTTGCTGTAGGAGTCTCAGTTATTGAAGACGGTAAAGTGCCTGCAGATATTTTAGAGAATACAAAAATAGCACCAGTGACTGATGTAGTGGTAGCAAGTGAAGGTGGGGGGATTACAAAAAGTATTCATGAAGTTGCACTGGATGAAAAAATTGTAGACATTGGACCCGATACTATGAAAGAACTTATCTCGACACTTCCACAGTACAAATCAATTGTATGGAATGGACCATTCGGATGGTATGAAGGCGGTTACGATAAAGCGACCGTTGCACTTGCACAAGCACTTGCACGCACCGATGCACATATCATTATTGGAGGTGGTGATACTGTTGCCATTGTACAACAAGAGGGACTTGAAAATGAATTTGATTTTGTTTCAACTGGGGGAGGGGCAATGCTTGAGTTCTTACTCAAAGGTACCTTGCCTGGCTTGGAAGCACTGAGTAACTAAAGTGTGTTCTTTATTTTTTCTTGCATAGTGGTGAGAGCTTCAGAATTTTCACTATGTTGAGGGAGCCCTTTTAAACCATCATCTGCAAAGCGAGGTACGATGTGAACATGTGCGTGATCAATAAGTTGTCCCGCAGAACGCTTGTTGTTCATTATGATGTTCACTCCATCTGCATTCGTTGCAGCATGTACTATCGGTGAGAGCGTATGGACTACGTTCATAACGTGCGCCCAGCTCTCAGATGAAATATCAAAAATATCTTCCGCATGTACTTTTGGGACCACTAGCGTGTGACCGATGTGTACTGGGTTAATATCTAGAAACGCATATACGTTTTCATCCTCATATATTTTATGAGAAGGAATTTCTTTGAGGATGATTTTACAAAAAATACAATCTTTCATTATCATGCAGTATAATCCAATCTGATGTCGAAAGCCAAAACAAAAAAATACATAGTACGGGAGAAACCTACGGATGCAGTCCGTGAGGAACTAAAAGAGTATCCTGAGTTGGTACAAGAGCTGCTTGGTGTGCGAAATATTGTAACTAAGCAAGCCGCTGAAGATTTTTTTACACCAGACTACGAACGTGATGTACACGATCCTTTTGAACTTCGTGATATGGATAAAGCCATCGATCGAATACTCAAGGCTATCGAAGATAATGAGTACATCGCTATCTACAGTGACTTTGATTGTGATGGTATTCCAGGTGGTTCTCTGTTACACGACCTATTTAAGAAGATTGGATATGAACGTTTCACTAACTATATTCCACATCGTGACGAAGAAGGATACGGATTTCATGTCAGTGCAGTTGATAAGCTCGCAAAGGAAAACGTTACGCTCATAATCACGGTGGATGTAGGTATTATGGGGAATGCCGCAGTAGATCACGCTACTGAGATTGGAGTTGATGTCATTATCACCGACCATCATATTCCCGGTGAAGAATTACCAAAAGCACTTGCGGTTGTTAATCCGCAGCGTACCGATGAAACATATCCATTTAAGTATCTTTGTGGAACAGGAGTTGCGTATAAGTTGGCACAAGCTCTGCTAATGCGTGCTCGTGAAACAAAGAAAGAGTGGGTAGAAGATATACCACTTGGGTGGGAGAAATGGCTGCTTGATCTTGTTGCCATCGCGACTGTTGCTGACATGGTTTCTTTAACAGGAGAAAACAGGGCTCTCGTTCACTTCGGACTTACCGTGTTGCGGAAGTCACGTCGACCAGGTATCGCTGCTCTGTGTAAAAAAGTAGGTGCACAGCAGGCGTACCTGACTGAAGATGAGATTGGATTTTCTATCGGACCACGTATTAATGCAGCATCACGAATGGGTAACCCAGAGTTGGGATTTCGATTACTTACCACTACTGATGTTGGAGAAGCAACTGACGTCGCACGCGAGCTTGAGTCACTCAATAACAAACGAAAGGGAAGTGTAGCTAGCATCGTGAGAGAGTTACATGCGCGCTTTGAAGAAGACTCAAGTGATGCAGTACTTGTTGCAGGAAACCCAAAGTGGAATCCAGCYCTCTTAGGACTCGCTGCCAATTCGTTTGTTGATACTTATGGTAAGACAACTTGTTTATGGGGACGGGAAGGTACAGGGTCTTTGAAAGGATCATGCCGTGGGGATGGGTATGTGAACGTTGTTGAGATGTTCCACTCTTCGAGTGATTCACTTGAACAGTTCGGTGGACRTAAGCACGCAGGTGGATTTGCAGTTAAAAATGAAAGTGTGCACACACTTGGCAAGACCTTTAGTGAAGCGTATCTGGAACTTACTAAAGATGTGACTGAAGAGCCTGAATAYATCGATGCAGAATTACCGTTGTCTGACTTAAGGAGAATGCATACAACACTCATGAAGTTTGCACCTTTTGGTATTGAAAATCCTAAACCTATTTTTGTATGTAATCGTGTTGTGGTGAGATCTCTTAATCAGTTCGGGAAAGAAAAAAATCACTTTGAAATGCATATTGCAAAAGATGAATCTGCAGCAACACAACGCACTATCGGGTTTTTTAAAACACCAGAATCTTTCACCTGTATTCCAAAGTTAGGAGAGAGTGTAGATGTATTATGTACACTTGAACTATCTCGTTTTGCTGGAAGAGTGCGGCTGGAATTGCGAGTTGTGGATATTAGATAAGTGGCAATGTATGTACGGTATTATGTTTATACATTATGCAAAGCTTTTCAAAAACAGAAGCACTTCGTGCCGGTTGGGATAGATTCAAAGAGAGGCCATTATTTTTGGTTGGACTTTTTCTCATCACAACTTTTATCTCAACCATTACAGAAAATCTTGCGTTGGCGGTACAAAGCACCACTGCTTCTTCAGCTCTTAATGTTTTAGACTTTGTTATACAAATAGTTATTGGTATGGGATTGACGCTCATTTTATTGCGTGTCTACGATAGAGTGGAAACTGATTATTCAGATTTAGTGGAGCCACTGTATCTGTTTTGGAAGTATCTCAGTATGACCGTTCTTTCTCTTGTTGTTGTATCTGTCGGATTTCTTTTGTTTGTTATCCCAGGAATTATTGCGAGTATTGCACTTGCCTTTGCTTCGTATCTTATTATCGATCGCGACCTCAAGCCGGTTGAAGCAATGAAAAAAAGTATGGAGATAACTCACGGGCACCGGTGGAATCTTTTATTGTTTCTTCTTACGCTAGCACTCTTTAATGTTCTTGGGGCACTTTTCTTTGGTGTAGGACTTCTTGTTACCATCCCGGTCTCAGCACTTGCAACAGTGCATGTATATCGATGGTTGCTGAACCCAGTTCACGAAACCGGTATTATTGTTTCTCCTGTCGCAAAAATGCTTAGTGGATTTTTAGTTCTCGTTGTCATCGGTGTTATAGCATTATCTGCTTTTGTTCTTCGYGGTACSAGTAGTGATGCACAAGTGCGCGACAATCTTCGTCTTTCTGATTTAGCACAAATACAACTTGCCGCGCAATTCTATTTTAATACTAGTGAAGTATTTCCTGAGACTGTAGAAGAGTTGGTGCCTCTGTATGTTTCAAATATTCCTGTCGATCCACGCACTGATAAAGCATATAGTTATCTTTTGTATGAAGGAGGTAACAATTTTGAAATTTGTACTATTTTAGAAGCGTCTCGAAAAWAAGGAGAACTGTATTGTCTGTTTGGTGTTGAGTTGGGATTGTAGTAAGGGAAATACTTTATATACATATGAGTTCAATCGATGATCAAATAATCAATAAAATTTTAACCTTTTGGTTTGAGGAATCTACTCCTCAAGAACGGTTCGGTAAAGATGATGAGTTTGATACTCGTGTAAAAAATATGTTTGAGGAATTGTATTGGGAGGTTCTTGATGGATCTACTGCTTCTTGGCGAGAGACTCCAGAAGGGCGTTTGGCAGAAATAATTGTGCTGGATCAATTTGCTCGAAATATATTTCGGGATACAGCTCAGGCTTTTGCAGGAGATGTAATAGCTCTTCGCCTCGCACGGGAAGCTTTGAGTGTGAGTGCAGATGAGGCTCTCTCATCYKCACAGCGTCTCTTTCTCTATCTACCATTTATGCATAGTGAATCATCGGAGGTACATCAAGAGGCCTTAGAATTATTTAATGAAAAATCAGATGAGAACGGATTGCAGTATGAAATTGAACACAAAGAAATCATTGATCGCTTCGGAAGATATCCGCACAGAAATAAAGCAATGGGAAGAGAATCGACATCAGAGGAATTAAAATTCCTTGAAGGACACTTAGGATTCTAAGAAGGATTCGACAGTATTACTCGGACTGGGTATACTGCCCGCATGAAAAAGATTATTACCTATACTGATGGTGCCTCACGAGGTAATCCMGGACTTGCGTCTGCCGGTGCTGTGGTTTTTGAGGGAGAGGATGTGGTTGCTGAGATACGATCATTTTTAGGAACAAAAACAAACAACTGGGCTGAGTACGAAGCAGTTGTACAAGCTCTCGAAAAAGTAGTTGAACTCGGGTTTGCTGAAAGAGAGATAGAAATGCGCATGGACAGCCTTCTGGTTGTCGAGCAGCTTTCGGGAAAGTGGAAGATCAATAAAGATACACTACGAGCGCAACACACTAAAATACAAAATCTCTTAAAAGAGAGTGGTGTCACGAATGTTTCATTCATACATGTTCGACGTGAAAAAAATAAATACGCGGATAGACTTGCTAACGAAGCTATTGATAATCGTCTCAGTTAGAAAATTTGGTATTCTGTACCTATGTACAGTTTGGTTCCTTTGGCGTTTACAGGTTTCATAGGAGGAGTTGCTTGGCGATCCTTGTATGATTTTGGATGGGCATTTATTTTGTCCGTAGCTCTTCTAGCAGGCATTCTTTACCTATTCCGGCTACGWAAGGTTGTGACGAGCGCATGGATGATCTTACTTATAGTAGTCTTGTTGAGTTTCACTCTCGGCGTGGCACGTATGCATGTTTCTGTTTCTACGTTTCTGGTGTCACCACAGGTAGGTAGTGAGGTTTCGTTTACAGGAGTGGTTGTGAGCGAACCTGACGTACGTGATCGCTATACTAACCTTATTGTTACTAGCAATGACTTTGATCACAAGATTTTAGTACGTGCGTCTGCGTATGAAACATTTAAATATGCCGATACTTTGGAGATTAGAGGGATACTTGAAGAGCCAGAAAATTTTGAAGGAACAGAAGGACGTATATTTAATTACCGAGGTTATCTAGCGAAAGACGATATATATTATTTACTGACACCAACAAAGGTTGTKGTGCRKGCAGAGCGAACAACCYCGACGGGAATTTTGCTTGTGGTGAAACAGAAATATTTGGACGCACTTAAACGCACATTGCCCGAACCATCAGCTGCGCTTGCTGGTGGTATTACTGTGGGAGAACGTCGCTCACTAGGAGTGGAACTTACACAGGATTTCCGTGATACCGGYCTGATCCATATTGTCGTGCTCTCAGGTTACAACGTTTCCATAATCGTAATAGCAGTACTTTCTATATTAATATTTCTGCCACAAAGACTTCGCTACAGTATTGCCATTATTTTCATAGTACTTTTTACCGTGTTGGTCGGAGCATCAGCTACCACTGTGCGAGCAGCACTGATGGGAGGTATCGCTGCAATCGGGGTAATGGCACATCGCAATTATGATGCACTCCATGCACTTATTATTGCAGGCTTTGCGATGTTGTTATGGAATCCATATTTATTATTGTATGACCCTTCGTTTCAATTAAGTTTTGTTGCTACTTTAGGATTACTACTTGGCACACCTCTCCTCTCGGCACATCTTTCTTTTTTGTCAGAGAAGGGTGGGTTACGAGAACTTGTTGCGGCTACCATTGCAACACAAATTGCAGTGCTACCTTTATTGGTCTACATGATGGGGAACGTTTCTCTCGTGGCACTTCCGGTAAATATTTTAGTGTTGCCGGTACTTCCACTTGCGATGTTACTTGTTTTTATTGTTGGTGTAGTTGGGATGGTTAGTACTACGTTTGCACTACCAATTATTTTTCTTGCACATGGGGTTTTGGTATATGTCGTTGAACTTGTGGAGATGTTTGCGTCACTTCCTTTTGCAACAATGAATATTTCCGCGTTTCCGTTTTGGGTGGTTGTGGGGGTGTATCTGTTTTTGGGTGCTTGGTATTTATGGAAAGAAAAAGCGACTCAACACATAAAGTGTTGAGTCGCTGTGACAAAAAATACCAACGTCATACTACTTGAACGATGACATGTTGTTGACGTTTTTCCATCGAGTACAACAGAGGTGCAAACCAAGATTTATTGCTGACACCACGCTGTTTTGCTACATAGCTAAACAGTGTGATCATCTCGTCCGTGTTTTCTAGATAAAGATTTGATGAGATGGATATCAACGCATGAATTTGAAACGGTGCCTCGTCATCACGATCCGATAGTCCAGATCGCAAGAACTCAGCAACAACTTCTTCCGCCGGTGAGTGCATATCTTTCGCATTCGACATACTTTCTTGATCGAGCAGCTTTGAAGCTGCGTGCACGCATGGTCTAGAATTCTGCATGTCTATACGCTTCGCCGCCTCGCTGAGGTGTCGCCGCAAGTCGTCAATGTCATCATCAAAAAATGTTTTTTCCATGATGTTGCACGCTGTCATCAGAGCAATGTCAGGACGATCCCAAGTCGCATTGATAGACTTAAGAAACATTCTCATCGCCGGTCCAATTTGATGGACCACTCCAAGTGTATTCGTTTTCATCTATCGTCTTCCTTTTTTTAATGAACAAACCGCTCAGAAAAGAGCGGTGTTCTACGAAATGCAGAACCGAGAAAAGATACCATGCACTGCGTATGTGTCAATATTTAGTTTGAATCAGCAAAGCGTTTTGTCACAACATCCCAATTGAGATTTTTTAAGAATGCAGCAACGTGTTGTGCTTTTTCAGCTGGTACGTAATCAACCATGTATGCATGTTCCCACATGTCAGCTGTGAGAATAATATCAACATCAGCAAGCATGCCAAGTTCATGATCGGCAGTCCACCAAACATGTGGTTGTTGTGCCTTCTTATCCCATCCAAGAGTAGTCCATCCAGAACCGCGACTCATTGCAGTGCTTGTGAAGTGGGCGATAAAAGCATCCCAGCTGCCGTATTTTTCAGCTACAGCGGTAGCAAGAGCATTCTCTTGTGGAGTATCAGTAGCGCCACCTTCCCATTGTTCGAAGTATAGTTCGTGCATGCGCATGCCGTTAAATTCAAAACCAAGACGTCTACGAGCTGATTCGATAGCGAATGCGTATTTTTCCGCATCTTGTTTGCTTAAGTCAGCAATTTGTTCTCGTAATATGTTTATGTGCTTTACGTATCCTTTGTAAAGACCAATGTGAACTTCTAATTGTTTTTCTGATATGCCTTCAAGTTCAGGGAAGGTAAATTGTTGTGCTTCGTATGTATGCATAAGGAGTCTTTTAAGTAATAAGTGTGAATATCATACCATGAGATGAGTGCTTTCTTTTGCTATGCTGTAGTTCATGTTACATCGACGCTATCCGATACTTGTTCTAGCAGTACTGTTGTTTATAACCACTGTTATATGGCACACAGTTCTGACTCAGGAGGTCGGTAAGACACTTACCGTGACGTTTCTTGATGTTGGTCAGGGTGATGCCATATTTTTAACGACACCATCAGGGCGACAGATACTTATTGATGGTGGGAAGAGTTCGCAGGTGCTACTTGAATTGCGAAGAGTGATGCCATTAGGGGATTTTTCTATAGACATGGTTGTGGCGACGCATCCTGATGCAGATCATATTGGAGGCCTCGTGCCAATACTCCGTCGGTACGACGTTGGTGTGCTTGTTCGTTCAGGCTCAGCACACGAAACGGAGATAACGAGGGCTCTAGAGCAGGCTCGTGTGGATAATGACGTGACAGAGCTTCTTGCGCGGCGTGGACAGGTCTTTGATTTTGGTGATGGTGTACAGGTACGCGTCCTGTTTCCTGATCGTGATGTGGCTGGTTTGCAGGCTAATGATGCTTCGGTGGTACTGCAGGTTGTTTTCGGTGAGCATTCGTTTTTACTTACTGGAGATTCACCAAGCAAGATAGAAGAGTACCTTGTCTCTCTTGATGGTAGTTTACTCGCAAGCGATGTACTCAAGGCGGGGCATCATGGCTCTCGTACTTCAAGCGCTGCAGCGTTTGTGGGCTTTGTAGATCCGCAGTACGTAGTGTTTTCTCGCGGCTGTGATAATGGCTATGGGCACCCGCATCAGGATGTTATTGATGTCTTCGCCTCGTTCGAAGTTTTAGTACGTGACACTTGTCTTGATGGGCGAGTTGAGTTTGTGACAGACGGTACTGTTTTAAAGGTGAAATAATGGAGGTCTTGACATAATTGTCTATATATTGTTCAATTGTCTTGCAATCATTTTTTCAACATTTTTAAAGGATGCGGCAAATGAGAAAAGTTCTTTTTAGTGTGCTCTTTTTGTTGAGTTTAGTGAGTGGCGTTCAGGCTATTGAATGGTCTGAATCGGACCCCAATACATTTTGGGAGAAGGGTGACTGTATTGTTGCTCACGACGTTGATGATCGATTTTGGGAGTTTGCATACCCAGAGGATCAGGAAATGTTGATTATACGGGCTACAACAACGGGGGAGTATCTTTCATGTACTTCCGTTGAAGATGCGGTCCCTGGACACATCCGCTGTGGAGGTAAACAAGATTACGATCTTTTCTACCAAGCATGTGGTTTGCCAAATATGGCTAAAAATCTACGTCCTGAGTGGATGACGTCTAACTAAATAAAGTGCAAAAAAACCGGAACTTTTACGTTCCGGTTTTTAYTTTTATTTAGATTAGATAAGTCCAGCTTTTTTGAGAGTCTTGTATGCGCCGTTCTTATTGATAGTTTTGATAGCTTTGGCTGAGATACGTACGGTGATCTTCTTAGCTATTTCAGGGATGAAAAGAGTTTTCTTTTGCAAATTAACATGTCGGCGTTTCTTTCCTCCAGGGTTAAACTGCGTCGCACGCGTACGGTTACTGTAGCGTCCGCCCATTTGGGATTTCTTTCCTGTCACCATGCATTCCTTTGCCATATTGTCGAGTATGCTAACATGATGAAGTAAAAAGGGCAACGGTTTTAATATTTCTTATATAATTCTATGGGAGCAGACATCATTTTTCTAATCGCAATTCTTGTTATTTCAGTAGTTATTCATGAGGTTTCTCATGGGTTTGCTGCTAATTGGTTGGGGGATCCCACTGCAAAGCTACAAGGGAGACTAACTCTTAATCCAATAAGTCATATTGATCCTATGGGGTCAGTGATACTTCCTACTATACTCGTGCTTTCTGGTTCACCATTTTTATTTGGTTGGGCTAAGCCAGTACCGTACAATCCATACAACCTGAGGCGAGGGGGGAGATGGGCAGAGGCTATTGTTGCTGCGGCTGGACCTGCGGCAAACCTAGTCATCGCACTTGTCTTCGGGCTACTCATTCGTTTCAGTATATTGCCAGCTGATATAACAAATCTTGCTGTATCTATAGTTTTCCTCAATATACTCTTGGCAGTATTTAACCTTATCCCTATTCCACCACTTGATGGATCAAAAGTATTTGCACAACTTTTGCCACGATCACTCGCGTTTAAATATGATCAGTTGCGTGGTGTGCTTGAACGAAATATGTTCATAGGGTTCGGTGCTATAATAGTATTTATACTTATCTTCGGATCTATTTTTGCAAACATCGTATCGTCCATTACTCGTCTTATAATCGGAGCCTAACATATGTCAATTCTTGAAAAGTTTTTTGGGAGCGAGCCTTCACTCGAAGAGGTGCCCGGTGAAGAGAAAGTACCTAACGGTGCGCCAACAGCTGAGAATAACTCAGCTGCAGTAGATGCAGCAGCTGCTTCGATAACTGTAGAAGGAAGTTTGGCACCTAGTAAGACACAGATGCCAACAAAGACAGGAAATCCTTTTACACAAGTATCTCGTGCACCGGAAGATTCAWCACTGCCACCTAAGAGAAGTCCTTTTGCGAGTAATGTTATGCCGACAGGACCTTCTTCAGAGGCAGATAATGATAATAATCTTTCCGAAGTATCACCAGCTATTCAATTAAAAACAAAACCATCTGCCGAAGAAAGATTGGCAGGTATGGAGAGTGACAAGAATATGGTTGATGAACAAGCACACATGAAAGACTTTAATGATAGTGCGGATCGATCTTTGGAGGGAACACCTACTATTGCTGAGCGTATAGCTAATATAAAAAATGGAGGTGCCGATGAAACAGACAAAACCGCTGTTACTGATATTGAGGCTACACTCAGCGCTATTGGAGTGACGACAGCCCCTCAAGATACCCCAGCGGAAGAACCTGCGGAGGCAGTACCGAGTATAGAACCGGCAATAGAGCCAGCTCCAATAGAGGTTCCTGTTATTGATACAAAGCCAGAAGAGTTACCAGTGAGTGACAATGTGGTGAATTTCCCCAAGCAAGAAGCTAGTACTCCAGCCGAAGTAGATCGGTCAGAGCCAGCTGCGCTTGATAACGTAGTGAATTTTCCGAAACCTGAAACGGTCCAATCAGAACCGGTATCACTCGATAATGTAGTGGAARATGTTCCTGTAAAAGAAGAAATAGATGAGAAGGAACAATTTGTATTTTCTACTGTGTTTGAGGACGAGGTCCGAGAGTTACTTGATGGTGTCATAGGTGAAGGAGTTAATGAGGATGACATTATGGAAGTTCTTAGCTCTACAGTTACTAACCGTGTAGCTCTTGAAAACCTAGTAAGTCACTTAAAGACTAAGAGTGGTATGGCTTTAGGGACTACACTTAATGCTGCAGTAGCTAGCGAATCACGTCGTGCTATATTGCGCGAAGCAGTGAATGGAGTGCGTGAGATGCCTAAAATAAAAAGAGCTGCGTAATTAACTTTACTCGCATGGTTGCTTTTCTGTGGCTACCATAGTATATTTTGCGCACTGTCCGGTAAGGGCGGTTTGTTATATGTCCACAATCAATCAACTCGTAAGAAAGAAACGTAAGAGTCTCGTCAAAAAAAGTAAGACGGTGGCACTTCAGCGTGGGTTCAATAGTTTGAAAAACAGGCCGTCAATATACTCATCACCATTCAAGCGAGGTGTGTGTACAAAGGTTACCACTAAGACTCCACGTAAGCCGAACTCAGCTATTCGTAAAATTGCACGTGTACGCCTTACTAACGGTATGGAGGTTACTGCCTACATTCCAGGTGAGGGACACAACTTACAAGAGCACTCCGTAGTAATGATCCGTGGTGGACGTGTGAAGGACATTGGTGTCCGTTACACAGTTGTCCGTGGACGACTCGATGCTGAAGGTGTTTCTAAGCGACGCTCAGGACGATCTAAGTACGGTGCTCCAAAGCCTAAGGATGACGAATAATATATATGCGACGACCACTAAAGAAAAAACACATCATTGCAGAAGACTCAGTATACGGGTCAGTTAAGGTAACTAAGCTTATCAACTACATTATGCAGCGAGGAAAGAAGGATACAGCACGCAAGATCGTGTATGCAGCCTTTGAGGAACTAAAAGGAAAGGAAGGTAAAGAAGACCCTATGGCACTCTTTGAGACTGCTATTAAGAACGTTGCACCACTTATGGAAGTACGTTCACGTCGTGTTGGTGGAGCAAACTACCAAGTACCTCGTGAAGTACGTCCTGAACGACGACTTGCACTAGCACTTCGTTGGATCGTTGAAGCAGCAAAGTCTGGTAGCAGTCACCAAATGCACCGACGTCTTGCTGAAGAAATCACTCGAGCTGCTGCAGAAGAAGGTGATGCAGTTAAGAAGAGAGAAAACACACACAAGATGGCTGAGGCCAACAAGGCTTTTGCTCACTTTGCGTGGTAACAATTTTATATTTACGAAAACCCCTACCCTCGGTAGGGGTTTTTTATTGCCTGAAACCTTGCTGTGTAGTATATTCTTGATGGATTTGTAAGAAGAGGAGAATATTGTGATATCAATTGAAGAAAGGTCAGTAATCCGCAGCCTGCCTTCGGGGGCAGAACACTCGACCCCCTCAGGATACTCTCGAATACACACTATGGTGAGTGACGAGAGTCGTGGATTTCGGTCCATAATAGATCTCGACTTAGTGCGAACATGGGCTGAAGAACGTAAGTTGCCTGTTCCTGCTTTTATGAAGTCAAAAAGGGACGATCAAGAGACATTGTCAAGTGGTCATAAGATTGTGCGGTGGGTTGAGGTCTATTTTCCGACAGGTCAAGATGTGGCTTCTCAGCATGAAACGATGAAATACATTGCTAGTGAATCATCGTAACGGCTACTTAGGTACTCTAAAAGAGGCGACACTTCGGTGCCGCCTCTTCACTTTTTATGTATTCTGATGTATTGTATGGCCACGCCGAACTCGGCGTTTTATTATATTTTTACAATTAAACAATAATTATTATGGCTCGTAAATTTCCACTAGATAAGCTCCGAAACTTCGGAATCGTCGCCCACGTTGACGCAGGTAAAACAACTACCAGTGAGCGCGTTCTATTTTATACCGGAATGAGTCATAAGATTGGTGAGGTACACGATGGTGAGACTGTTACTGACTGGATGGAACAAGAACGTGAACGTGGTATTACAATTACTGCAGCTGCGATTACTTGTGACTGGCTACCTACCTACTCTAAAGATGACGAAAGTAACAAGTACACTTTTAACATTATCGATACACCAGGTCACATCGACTTTACTGCAGAGGTAAAGCGATCTATGCGCGTGCTCGATGGAGCAATCGTCGTATTTGATGCTGTTGCCGGAGTAGAACCACAATCAGAAACTAACTGGCGTTATGCTGAAGAGGCTAACGTTGCTCGTATTTGTTTCATTAACAAGCTTGACCGAACAGGAGCTTCATTTGAGCGATCATTTGCAAGTATTATCGAACGTCTTTCAGACAAGGCTATCCGAGCACAGCTTCCTATAGGAGAAGAAGAAAATCACGTAGGAATGGTGAACCTTCTTTCTCGTAAGGCATATAACTTTGAAGGAGAGATGGGTGTTGATGTTATTGAAGTTGATGTTCCTGAGAACATGAAAGAGGATGTTGAAAAATACCGAAGCATTCTTGTTGAAAAAATTGTAGAGCAAGATGAAGCAGCTATGGACGCGTACCTAGAAGGGAACGAGCCTAGTTACGATGAGCTACAAATACTTCTTCGTAAGGCTGTTATCGCCAACGATGTATTCCTTGTGTACTGTGGATCAGCTTTGAAGAACAAGGGAGTACAACTTATACTAGATGCTGTTGTTGATTACCTACCTTCACCACTTGATCTTCCTCCAGTACAGGGAATAAATCCAAAGACTAACGAAGAGGTAACTCGTGCACCTAGTGACGAAGAGCCACTTGCAGCCCTTGCCTTTAAATTACAGACTGACCCATTCGTAGGGCAACTTACTTTCTTCCGTGTGTATTCAGGAGTAATGAAGTCAGGTTCGTATGTATACAATGCAACTACAGGAAAAAAAGAACGCATTGGACGAATCGTACGTTTACAAGCTGATAAGCGTGAAGAAGTAGAAGAAGTATACACAGGAGAAATTGCCGCAGCTGTTGGATTAAAAGACACTAAGACAAGTCATACACTTTGTGACGAGGCGAACCCAATCGTTCTTGAAGAGATGACTTTCCCTGAGCCAGTGGTTGCAGCACGAATTGAACCAAAGACTAAGCAAGACCAAGAGAAGATGGGAATTGCGCTTAACAAACTGTCTGACGAGGACCCTACTTTCAAGGTGTCATCTGATCCTGAGACAATGGAAACTATTATTTCAGGAATGGGTGAGCTTCACCTCGAAATTCTTGTTGATCGTATGAAGCGAGAATTCAACGTTGAAGCAGAACTTGGTAAGCCACAAGTGGCATACCGCGAAACTATTCAAGGCTTGAAAGAGGCGGAAGTGAAGTACATCAAGCAAACAGGTGGACGTGGACAATATGGACACGTAAAACTAACTATTCAACCTCTTCAAGAAATTGAAGAAGGAGCAAAGATTCCTAAGAACGTTGATCGTGAAGATCACTACCAATTTACTAACAGTATTAAAGGTGGTGTTATCCCGTCTGAATACATCCCTGCAATCCGTAAGGGTATTAAGGAGGCTATGGAACGCGGTATTGTTGCCGGATATCCAATGGTGGATGTTGCAGTAGACCTATTCGATGGATCATTCCATGATGTCGACTCTTCAGAAATCGCCTTTAAGATCGCAGCCTCACAGGCCTTCCAAGAAGCAGCWCGTGGTGCACAGCCAGTACTKCTTGAGCCTATCATGAAGGTTGAAGTGACTACWCCTGARAAGTTTATGGGAGATGTSAGYGGAAACTTRAGCTCAATGCGTGGACARGTTGAAGGAATGGCAGATCGTGGAAACGTTAAGGTGGTTACCGCTAAGGTACCTCTTTCAGAAATGTTTGGTTACACAACAACACTTCGTTCTATGACCGAGGGTCGTGCTAGTGCTACTATGGAGTTCTCGCACTATGCAGTTGTACCAGGAAACGTTGCTGAAGAAATTAAGGCAGCACGTTCATAAAGTTGAATTAGATAGAGTATATAAAAACACCTCAAATTAAATTTGAGGTGTTTTTATATACCATAAGATGACTTAAATAGGAGCCAAAGTAGATAATGCGCTTGACTCAGGTCTCTGTTTTGTTAACATGTGCCCACGCGTACTGCGCGCTTTTTTATATTGCACACAGTATCGCTTTACTAACGTAATTGCACAATGCAGGGAAGCATTCTCGCGCCTCTACATTGGGTAATTACAGGGAAATTATTCCCACTAATTAAAACGTAACATGGCAGAAAATTTTGATCGTTCAAAGCCGCACATGAACGTTGGAACCATTGGTCACGTTGACCACGGGAAGACAACGCTTACTGCCGCTCTTTTGAACTCCCTTAACCTTTCAGGTCAAACTGTAAGTATGAAGGGTATCGATGAAATCGATAATGCTCCAGAAGAAAAGGAGCGAGGTATTACTATTGCTCTCTCTCATAACGAGTACGAGACAGAAAAACGTCACTACGCGCACATCGATGCACCTGGTCACGCCGATTACATCAAGAACATGATTACCGGTGCAGCCCAGATGGATGGTGCTATTCTTGTAGTTGCCGCAACTGATGGTCTTATGCCACAAACACGTGAGCACATCCTTCTTGCTAAGCAAGTTGGTGTTCCTAAGATTATTGTCTTCTTGAACAAGACAGACATGCCTGATGTTGATGAGGAAATGATCGAGCTCGTTGAAGAGGAAATCCGTGAAAGTTTGAGCAAGTACGGTTTCGATGGTGAAAACACACCATTCGTACGTGGTTCAGCTCTTAAGGGTGTTGAGTCAACTGATGTTAACGACGAGTGGACACAGAAGATTCTTGTACTTACTAAGGCTATGGATGACTGGTTCGAAGTTCCAGCACGTGATCTCGACAAGCCTTTCCTTATGCCTATCGAAGACATCTTCTCAATTGAAGGTCGTGGTACAGTTGTTACCGGACGTATCGAGCAAGGTAAAGTAAAGCTCGGAGAGGAAGTTGAAATCGTTGGTATTAAAGAAACAACAAAGACAACTATTACTGGTATCGAAATGTTCAACAAGAACCTTGAAGAAGGTCTTGCTGGAGATAACGCAGGTATTCTCTTGCGCGGTACTAAGAAAGAAGATGTTACTCGCGGACAAGTTCTTGCCGCAACTGGTTCAATTACTCCACACACAGAGTTTGAAGCAGAGGTATACATCCTTTCAAAGGAAGAGGGAGGTCGTCACACACCTTTCTTCTCAGGTTACAAGCCTCAGTTCTACATCCGAACAACTGATGTTACTGGTGAAGTAACACTTCCAGATGGAACAGAAATGGTAATGCCTGGAGATACAGCAACCTTTAAGGTAAAGCTTGTTGGCCCAATTGCTATTGATGACCAAATGAAGTTTACAGTTCGTGAAGGTGGACGTACTGTAGGTGCCGGTGTTGTTACTAAGATTGTAGCCTAACAGCTTGCTTGGGTAACTACACCACAGCGATACCTTTGCGTATAGCTATATAAATGTGGTATAACCCATACACGTTCTATGACAGCAACAGAAAAAACAACAAAAAAAGCAGCAGCTACTAAGGCAAAGGGTGGTGCGGAACGTCTCCGTATCCGCGTCCGAGCCTATGAGCACAAGTTGCTAGATATGTCAGTGAAGCAAATTATCGATACTGCATTTCGTTTTGAAGCGGAGGTTCGCGGACCAGTACCACTTCCTACAGAAATTAAGAAGTATACTGTTAACCGATCAACCTTCGTGCATAAAGATGCGCGAGAACAGTTCGAGATGCGCGTACATAAGCGTTTGATCGATATTCTACACCCGACACCAAAAGTTATTGAGGCGCTTACAAACATTAGTTTGCCAGCAGGAGTCTCAATTGACGTGAAAATGGTTTAACCGTTCTGGTTAGTATCAAGAAAAAGCCGCCCCTAAGGGCAGCTTTTTTATTGTGGGTATTGACATAATAAAATTATGAGGTATTTTCCTATTCAAGCTCATGACTTAAGGAGGAACAATCATGACCTTAATTATAGTCGCTTTTATGCTTGCTGTGTGGGGAGTCTCCATCTATCGCGATCTGCGTAAATCTGTTGATCCTGATCGTGATTCTTTCGAGCGGGGGTACTTTTCCGGCAGAGCTTACCACTTACTAGGCTTTCCAATGTGGGTGGCAATCTTGTTCGCTAGCGCCTTTTTACTGAAGATGCTCGGTTTCAGGTTCGATGTGTTGAGTCCAGGACTCCGGTTACTGTCCGCAATTTTATTGCTCGGTTTGTCTGTCTTCGTTTCTGACGTGTACTCACAAAAAATTATCTTGGCCATCCGGCGGAGAATGCTGGGGTACACGGATGAGGATGAACAGGAAGAATAAGGCAGTAAGTATGGGATGAGTTCTTTTTCAGTGACAGCACCCACATTCTTAGTGATAAGAATGTGGGTGTTTTACTTGCATACGTAAAACTCTCGTGTATACTCTGTGGGTCTTAAACGACGGCTACGTCCCCTTGAGAAAAGTCTCATGAGGAACCAATGGTATCCACGTATTTATATACACGGCTACCGAGCCGTGTTTTTATATACAAAATGAAATTCATTCTAGCTACAAAACAGAAGATGACACAGATATTCGACGAAGCCGGTCGCGTATTTCCTGCAACGGTTGTAACTGCTGGTCCTATCACTGTGACTCAAGTAAAGAACTCAGACGTTGATGGGTACGAAGCTGTACAGGTTGGTTTCGGTGTTCAAAAAGAAAAGAACTTGAAGAAGGCACAAAAAGGTCACTTTGGTGATACAGGTGCATTTAAGATCACTCGTGAGTTTCGTACTCAAGAAGGTGAATCAAAGAGAGGAGATGTTATCGATGTTACTGCATTCGAAGTTGGTGATAACATTACCGTAAGTGCGATTAGTAAAGGAAAGGGAAACCAGGGTGTTGTGAAGCGTTACAACTTCGCTGGTGGGCCCCGTACTCACGGTAACAAGCACTCAGAGCGACGTCCTGGTTCTATTGGATCAACTGGACCACAGCGCGTGCTTAAGGGACTGAGAATGATGGGACGCATGGGAAGTGATCGTATTACCGTAAAGAACTTGAAGGTTCTACAAATCGACAAAGAAACCAATACATTGGTAATTTCAGGGGCATTACCCGGTCGCCCTGGAACTTTGATAGAAATTCGCGGATAAAGCCTATGAAAGCAGATATTTACACACAAGAAGGAAAGAAAGGAGGAAGCCTGGAATTACCAGCAATGGTTTTTGAGGCTACCTGGAAGCGTGACCTCGTACATCAAGTAGTAGTTGGAATGCAAGCAAATGCTCGTTCAGCCATTGCCCACACAAAGCAGCGTGGAGAAGTACGTGGTGGTGGTAAGAAGCCATGGCAGCAAAAAGGTCTTGGTAAAGCACGTCACGGTTCATCACGTAGTCCAATCTGGCGAGGTGGTGGTGTGACTTTTGGTCCACGTAACGACAAGATTTTTGCAAAAAAGATCAACCGCAAGATGCGTACACAAGCACTTTACAGTGTACTTTCAAAGAAGTTCAAGGATGGAGAAATTCTCTTTCTTGATGCACTTACCTTTGAAGCACCAAAGACAGCAGCAGCACAGGCAGTATTAACTAACTTGGCTGGTGTGAAAGGTTTTGAGAAACTTACTACCAAGAAGCACAACACAGTGTACTTTGCTCTTTCAGAGAAGGATATTAATGTACAAAAGAGCTTTAGTAACTTCGGTAACGTAAAGGTAAGTACTGCAGTAAACCTCAACCCAGTTGATGTTTTGAAGTACAAGCACTTGGTTATCGTTGCACCTGAAGTAAGTGTAAGTGCACTTGAAGAACGAGCGACAGTAAGTCGTGTTAAAGAATCAAAATAGCGTATGGCATTATTTTCAAAAAAAACTGAAGAAAAGAAGGACGTTGTTGTAGCAAAGAAAGCAGCTACAAAGGCAACAGTCGTGAACGGACGTGAGAATGTCGCGCGAGTGCTTTCACAGCCTCGAATCACTGAAAAGGCAACAAACGGTATTGAAAACGGTGTGTATGTCTTTGATGTAGCTGTAAACAGCAACAAAAAGCAGATTAAAGAAGCAATTAAACGAATATACAATGTGACACCATTGAAGGTGAACGTGACTACTATTCGACGAAAGACTGTACGTAATCCACGTACTGGAATTCGCGGAGTAAAGTCAGGAGGCAAGAAAGCCTACGTATACCTTAAAAAGGGTGACACCATTTCAATAATGTAAGTATGAAAAAGTATAAACCAACAACACCAGGTCGTCGTGGGATGACTCGAGTTTCATACAAAGCTAAAGTAACAGTGAGTAAACCATTGAAGTCTCTTACCAAGGGAATGAAGCGTGGTGTAGGACGTAACTCACATGGACGCATTACTACACGACACAAGGGTGGTGGGCACAAGCGAAGGTGGCGAGAGATCGACTTCAAGTACGACAAGATTGGTATTCCAGCTAAGATTGAAACGATCGAATACGATCCAAACCGTACTGCATACATCGGTGTTGCACTTTATGCTGATGGAGAACGACGTTATGTTGTTATTCCAAAGTCAGTAGAAGTAAATGATACATTTATCGTTGCAGAAGACGCTCCGGTAACACCAGCTAGCCGTTTACCACTTGGAAACATTCCTATTGGAACCGTTATCTACAATGTTGAAATTAAGCCAGGAAGTGGCTCAAAGCTTGCGCGTTCAGCAGGAAACTACATTGAGATCATTGCGCATGACGCAGGATTCACGCAGCTTAAAATGCCATCAAGCGAGATACGTAAAGTATTAAGTACTTCATGGGCATGTATTGGAGAAGTTTCAAACGATGAACATAAATTGATGACTATTGGTAAGGCTGGACGCGCACGTCACATGGGACGTCGTCCAACTGTTCGTGGAGCAGCCATGAACGCCGTAGATCACCCTCATGGTGGTGGTGAAGGTAAAGCGGGACGTGGTCACCGACGTGCTCGATCTAAGTGGGGTAAGCCTACTGGAAAGGGTCAGAAGACACGTAACGTAAAGAAGTACTCAAACAAACTTATCATCAAACGACGAAAAGTAGGAAAGAGGAAATAGCAGAAAAAACCGACAGTGAAAACTGTCGGTTTTTTTTGTTGGTAAGAAAAATACCTGCAGGTTTGAGCTACAGGCATTTTTTATTTCACATCACGAATTTTTTTAAGTTGATCGCGATACTTTTTAAGTTGATCGCTTAGTTTACTTGATTGGCTAGAAGAAAAGCTTTTCATATTTTCCTCAATACGCCCTATCACGATATGAATCGCAAACTTGAGAATGAATGCTTCGCGAGCATTGCACTCAGGCTCTTGAGGGGTGAATTCCTCAATAGACATGCCGTCTCGTGAGATAGTATAGAGAGGCTCCATCTTCTTTCTCCTCTTGTTTAAGGTGCCTTATGGTATGATATGCTCCTTCGCTGAGAGCGCAAGAGTGTGATGCCATTGACTTATCCCTCTATATCGCATAGTATATTGCGCACGCCATTGAGGCGGCTTTTTATTGCGAAGTAAGAGCGATTTTATCCACTCTTTGCACAGGCAATATATTCAAACAAACATGACACGATCACTAAAAAAAGGTCCTTACGTTGACCTAAAACTAATGAAGAAGATTGATGGGAAGACACCAGAGAATACTGATGTTATTAAGACGTGGGCACGTCGTAGTGATATCGCACCAGAGATGGTGGGGTTCACATTTGGTGTGCACAATGGACGTACACATACTGAAGTACTCGTAACCGACGACATGGTAGGGCACAAGCTTGGTGAGTTTTCACCAACTAAGACATTCCACCGACACGGAGGTAAGATGCAGAAGGAGATGGAGACTAAGAAGAAAGAGACTGAAATTGCAGCAGCTAAGGCAGCTAAGTCAGCATAATATTTTGTATGAAAGCATTTTTAAAAAATTACACACAATCACCACGTAAGGTACGTCTAGTAGCTGATCTTATTCGTGGTAAGGATGCACAGCACGCACGAGCCGTTCTTTCCTTTATGGACAAGAAGGCAGCACCAGCACTCAAGAAGCTTCTGGAATCAGCACTTGCAAACGCAGAGTATGCTAAGAAAAGTACTGAAAATTTGATAGTTAAGGAAATTCGTGTTGATTCAGCTGGAGGAGCACTTCGTCGTTTTCGACCACGTGCTTTCGGACGCGCAGCACCGTTTCGCCGACATTCAAGTAAAGTAACTCTCCAGTTAGGAGAAAAAGAATAATTTTATGACACACACAGTACATCCATACGCACATCGCCTCGGAATTATTCGTGACTGGAAGTCACGTTGGTTTGGTACAAGCCCAAGGCAATACCGCGTGAACTTACGAATCGATACAATGGTTCGTGTATACCTAAAGAAACGTCTTCGTGGTTTGTATGTAACAGCAGTCGAGATTGAGCGTGGTGAAAAAGAACTTCGTCTTACAATCAAAACTTCACGTCCCGGTATGGTTATCGGACGATCAGGAGAAGGAGCACAGAAGCTTCTTGCTGATGTCACTAAACAACTACGTAAAATGCGTCTTGGTGAAGATATGCCTAAGGTAAAGATCGATGTAGAAGAAGTACGTTCACCTGAATCACACGCAGCTATTGTTGCTGCTATGGTGCTAGAAGGGCTTGAGAAGCGTATGCCTCACCGTCGTATCCTTAAGCAGACAGTAGAGAAGGTTATGGCAAACCGTGACGTAAAGGGAGTGCGTATTGCTCTTGCTGGACGACTCGGAGGAGCTGAAATGGCACGTAGGGAACAGATCAAGAGAGGACGTATTCCACTTCAGACATTCCGTGCAGATATTGACTACGTAAAGGAGTCAGCATACCTACCTTATGGAGTAGTGGGTATTAAAGTATGGGTATATCGTGGTGATATATTCGATGATAAGAAATAAACTATGTTATTTCCAAAGAAAGCAAAATACCGTAAGTGGCAGACTGGCCGCAAAAACCCCAAGAAGCTTGCGCGTCATGCAACACGTGGTGTTGAGATATCTTTTGGTTCATACGGACTAAAGGCACTCGGTCRAGCTCGTATTACTTCAAATCAAATCGAAGCTTCACGTAAGGTGATCACTCGTACTATTGGTAAGATTGGAAAGATGTGGATTCGTATCTTCCCTGACCGTCCGTTTACTCAAAAAGCTGCAGAAGTAGGTATGGGTAAAGGAAAGGGTGACCCACAAGGGTATGTTGCAGATGTACGAGCAGGGCGTATCTTGTTCGAAGTAGATGGTGTGCCTGAAGATGTTGCACGTGCTGCACTTCGTAAGGCTGGTATGAAAATGCCTATTAAGACTAAGATCGTTGCACGATAATTGCTTATGACAGATTTCAAGAAAAAAAGTGTTAAAGATTTAGAAAAGCTTATCATTGATAAGCGTGAGGAACTACGAGAGTTTCGTTTTAAGAGTGCTGGTTCACGTACACGTAACGTTCGTGAGGGACGAAATGTTCGTCGCGAAGTTGCGCAAATCTTGACTGAACTTAACGCACGTACTAAGGTAGCAAAATAATTATGGAAGATAACAACACACAAAAAGCTGGTAAGACACTCCGAGGTACTGTAGTAGGTACTGATATGGAGAAGACCGCCAAGGTAGCTGTGTCACGCTACGTAAAGCACCCTAAATACAAGAAGTTCATCAAGCAGGTGAAAAAGTTTTTGGTACATGATCCTGAAAACTCAGCAACGGTTGGTGATAAGGTAGTTATCCGTGAATCACGGCCAATTTCAAAGAACAAAAACTTTGTTATCGAAACTAACGAGACTACTGCTAAATAACGCGTATGATACAACCACAAACAATAGTAAAAATCGTAGATAACTCAGGAGGTCGCATTGGCCGAGTATTTAAAGTA